>NZ_JBFTIA010000016.1:0-87692 GCF_056394525.1 Arthrobacter sp. 10N43
CTGGTCAAAGTCCCGGGACCAGTCCAGCAGTTCCCGGGCCTGCCTCGCCCAGAACGCGGGCCGGTCCGCGTCGGCCTCGGCATACTCACCCGCGGTCACCACCGCATTCGCCGCGAACTCCGCCGAAGGCGCGAACCGCCGGTCCTCCTTCGACAGATTCTCAAACGCATCGCCGTTGGGAGCCGGCGTGGCCATGGAGCCGTGTGTCTGCTGGGACATGGTGAACCTCATCATTCATCGATCCGGTCTGAGCGGCCGTTCGCGTCGCCTCCGCACCGGGCCGCATGCGCGGCGTCGGGCAGTGGCAGACGTCGGCAGTGCCGCAGGAGCTGTCTGGAATAGACACTAATACGTGGGTCCGACCAAACGTGCGCCCAGTCACAAAGGGTGCCGTGAGCGGTGTTTGTTAAGCGCCGGGTGGCTTGTTGGCGGCGCTGGGCGGTGCTTCGGCATGCAGCGTCCGGGATTCGGAAAACGGGAGAATTCTGCTGTGTCCGCCCTCGGCTTGTCAGCTAGTGATCGGCCACCCACTTGGCTAGGCTGAGATGAAGTTGTGACATCCGATGGAGGCGACAGTACCCGCTGGCGGTACTGTCCTTGCCTGCCGTTAGACGGCGCTGTCCAGAGCGCCGCCATGCTAAGGAGATACGGAATGAACGAGCAAGACAACGGACAGCTCCGGGCGCCCGCCCAGGGCCAGGGCGGAACGGCGCAGCCGGGGCCCGCCGGGTTCGGGGATACGCCGCGCTTCACGGTGGACAAAAAGTCCGCGAAGAGGAACGAAGCAGTCCTTGGTGCCTTCACCATCCGTGACCTCACCGTCTTCGGCTCGACGCTGCTGCTCTTCGTCGCCTCGCTGATTCCGATGTTCGCTTTCGCCTACAACCTGTGGAACCTCGGAAGCCTGTTCTTCCTGGGCCTGGGCATTGTGCTGCCGCTGATTGTCACCGCTTTGTTCGTGGCCCGCCGGCTGAGCCCGACGACGAAAATCCGGATCGGGTCCCTGTCGATCGACCAGTTCGCTTCGGTGGTGGCGTCCTTCACGCTGGCCTTCTTCTTCCTCGCGGCTGCCGGGGCGTTCCTGCCGAGCATGCTGATAGCCCTCCTCGGTGCCGTGGGGCTTTTTGCGGCCACCGTCCTGGCCCGTTGGATCCCGTTCTTCGCCGGGGACTTCCTGGACCGTGAGGAAGCGCCGGCCCACGTGGCGGCGCGTGAAGCGGCTGTCCCGGTGCGAAAGCCCCGTGCGCCCAAGCCGCCGAAGGTGCCCAAAACGGCCAAGGCCTCGGCGGGAACAGGCGAGTCGAAGGCTGCCGGGGCAGCCGCAGCCGCGGCGGGCTGGGCAAAGCGCCCGTTCGGCGGCGGCGCAGCGTCGGCCGCAACTACGCCGGCTGTGCCGTCAGCCCAAACATCTGCGGCGAGTGCCGCGTCCAGCGCGCCGGAAACCCAGATCTCCGGCGTCGTGCCGGCAGCCGGCGCGGCCACCCCCGTGTCGTCCGCGTCATCGGCATCGCCGACGACGTCGGCCACTGGGCCGGCAGCGGCCGCGACGCCCGCCGAAGAGACCCAGTCCGAGGCAACCCCGTCCGCCGAAAAGACCCGGGCCGCCGGCATCCCGGCATCCGCGTCCGCGGCACCCGCCGTTGCCGGTGCTGCCGCCGCCGGTGCAGCTGGCGCCGCGGCTGCCGCCCAGAAAACCCCGCCGGCCGCGGAACAGACCCAGGCCGCCGGCGTTCCGGCAACGTCGGGCGCACCCTCGGGCGGCAGCGCCCCCACCACTGTCAACCCCCAAGTCCGGCCGCAGGAACAGGCCCGGCCGCAGGAGCCCATCGGCGCCACCGTCGATCCTGCCAGCCGGCATGAGGAGGACCACGTCCACCCCGTGCACGAGGCGTTCTGGTTCGCCGTCGCGCAGCCCCGCACCGCCACCGACGAGCGCACCGGAGCTCCGGCGTTCGTCATTGAACCCGGCGGCTGGGTCCTTGCCCTAGAGGACCGGGGCAGCGAATTCCTGGTCCAGCACACCGACGGGCGGCTCGGCGTCCTGCGGGATCTCAGCAACATCGAACGCGGTTAGCCGCATCCCGTGACCACAGAATCCGGCACCGCGGAATCGGGCGCCACGTCCGGTGCCCCGAGGGCGTCAGGGGAAACTGTCCTGGCGCTCAAGCGACGGGCGCGCCGGATCAACCGGGCGCTGGCCGAGCAGTACCCCTACGCCCACGCTGAGCTGGATTTCCGCAACCCGTTCGAGCTGGTCATAGCCACGGTGTTGTCCGCGCAGACCACTGATGTGCTGGTCAACCAGATCACACCCCTGCTGTTCGCGCGCTATCCCGATGCGCGGCTGATGGCGGAGGCGGATCCGGCCGAGCTGGAGGCCATCCTTAAACCGACCGGATTCTTTCGCGCCAAGGCCAGAAACGTCCTGGCGCTGTGCAACCGGATAGTGGACGAGTACGACGGCGAGGTGCCGGGCCGGCTCGAGGACTTGGTGACGCTGCCCGGCGTCGGGCGGAAAACGGCAAACGTCGTGCTGGGCAACGCTTTCGGCATTCCCGGCATCACGGTGGACACCCACTTCGGCCGCCTGGCCCGGCGCCTTGGGTGGACGGAGTCGGATGATCCGGTCCGGATCGAGTCCGACGTCGCCGTGCTGTTCGAGCCTAAGGACTGGACCATGCTCTCGCACCGCGTCGTCTTTCACGGCCGGAGGGTCTGCCACTCCCGTAAGCCTGCGTGCGGCGCCTGCGCGGTGGCCAACTGGTGTCCCAGCTACGGGATGGGCGAAACCGACCCGGCGAAGGCGAAGAAACTGCTGAAGTACGAACTCGCCCCGGGGCAGGAGGAGCTGCTGGCCCGGCTGCAGGCCGAGACGCACCGCGCGGCGGAAATCCGGATGGAATCGCAGAGGAAGCAGCGGTGACCGCGCGCCAGGACCTCGTCGAACTCGTTGAGGCGGTGAAGGCGGGCACGGCTCCGGCACCGGATCCGCGCTGGCGGGAACTCGTCGTCGAACCCGGCGAGCGGGTCCGCAAGGCCGCCGTGCTCATGCTTTTTGGCGCGCTCGATAATGTCCCGGCGGTGTCCGAGAAATTGCTCGCTCCAGCCGATCTGGACGTCCTGCTGCTGCAGCGGGCGCAAACCCTTGAGGACCATCCCGGGCAAGTGGCCTTCCCCGGCGGCGGCATCGACCCAGGCGAGTCCGCCGTCAATGCCGCCCTGCGCGAGGCGGAAGAGGAGACCGGCCTGAACCCTGCGGGCGTGGACGTCCTGGGAGTGATGCCCGAACTGGCGCTGCCCCGGGGCAATTTCCTGGTCACCCCGGTCCTGGCCTGGTGGGCCGCCCAGTCGCCTGTCCGGGTGGTGGACTATGGTGAATCCGCGCAGGTGTTCCGTGTCCCGGTCAGGGACCTGCTGGACCCGGACAACCGGGTGCTGGCAACGGTCAGCCGAGCCGGCCAGTCGTTCCAGAGCCCGGCCTTCACTGTCAACGGCGTGGTGGTGTGGGGGTTTACCGGGATGATCCTGAACCAGCTTTTTGAACAGCTGGGCTGGGCCGTTCCCTGGGACCGCACGCGGCTCTACGGGATCGATGTGTGAAACTCGTTCCGCCGGCACCGATCCGCCGGTCCGATCCGAAAGCCGGTCGGTAGTGCCGGTCCCTAGCCCGTAGCTACCGCGCTGCCCGCCAGGGGAGCAACAGCCCGGACAGCCGACCTGCTGGTGGCTACTTTCCTGTGCATACCGGACCGATCCACAATCAGGCCCGTCGCGGCGTTCTCGCGCACGGCATTAATGCCCGCCGCAGCGCTCTTGATGGAGCTGAAGAGCGGGGACACGGCCACTACCGTGCCGTCTGCCGCCGTCAGCCTGAAGAAATAAGCCTTGTCGCCAGCCTGCGCGATCTCAAAAATGCCAGCCAAACCAATGCCTCCCCAATTCCTTGCGTCTTTGCAATGCCGGCAGTTCTTCGGGAAATTTGCCGGCCTTTCGAGGGTAGCCCGGTGACGGAGCCCACACAACGCTACCGACCGGTACGTTACAGGTGGTGACCTCTGCCACTCATTTGGCGTTGTCGTATGAGTCGACTACGGCCACGCTGACCGGAAATTCCACCGGAATGCGGCCGAACAACAGCTCCTTGGCGGCATTTGCGGAATCCTCGATCGCCTTCATGCAATCCGCCACGGCACTTTCAGGGCAGTGCACCATCACTTCGTCGTGCAGGAAGAACACCAGTTCGCCGGTGGCGGCGCCCTCGGCCCGCATGGTGCGCAGCCGGCGTCGCAGTTCCGCGAGCCAGCACGCCGCCCAGTCAGCAGCCGAGCCCTGGACCACGAAGTTGCGGGTGAAGCGGCCGCGTGAGCGGGCGATCGCGTCAGCCCGGCGCTGCTCTTCCGCGGTGGTGGACTGCTGGCTCTGCAGCCAGCGGTCCGACGGCGGCGGGCTGCTCCGGCCCAGACGGGAAGTGACGGTCCTGCCGGCCTCGCCGTCGCGGGCGGCCTGCTCGACGAAGCCGACGGCACGGGGGTAGGTGCGGGCCAATTGGGGCATCAGCCGCCCGGACTCGCCCGTGGTCGCCCCGTAAATGGCCCCGAGGAGGGCCACCTTGGCTTTTGCCCGGTCACCGCCGAAGCCCTGCGCCGCAATGCCGGCATAGAGGTCCTTGTCCCGGGCGGCCTCGGCCATTTTGGCATCCTGCGCGAGGGCCACGAGCACCCTCGGTTCCAGCTGCGAGGCGTCGGCAACAATCAATTTGTAGCCGGGATCGGCGTGGACCGCGCCGCGGATCTGGCGCGGGATTTGCAGTGCGCCGCCGCCCCGGGACGCCCACCGTCCGGACACCACGCCGCCCACCACGTATTCGGGCTGGAACCTGCCGTCCTTCACCCACATGTCCAGCCATGCCCAGCCGTTGGCCGCATGCAGGCGAGCCAGTTTTTTGTAGGCCAGCAGTGGCTCGATCGCCGGGTGGCTGGATTCCTTGAGCTCCCATTGGCGGGTGGTCTTCACTTCGATGCCGTTGCGGTGCAGGGCGCGCATGAGATCCTGCGGGGAGTCCGGGTTCAGCGCCGGTGACTGCAGCAGCCGCCGGAGTTCGGCGGTGAGCGCTTCGAGTTTGGCCGGACGCTGGCCCGGCGCCGGCCGGGGTCCGAGATAATCCGCGAGAATCTGCTCGTGCAGTTCCTCGCGCCACGGGACCCCGGTGTGCTGCATTTCGGCCGCGATCATGGCCCCGGCGGATTCCGCCGCGAGCAGCAGCTGTAGCCGCTGGCGGCGGCCGGCATCAGTGACAACGGCCGAGCCGGAGGCTGTCCCCGCGTTGCGAAGCGCCTCCTGCTGCGCGGCGTACTCGGCGCGCAGGGCCTCAAGGGATTGGCCGGGGCGATGCCCGGGGGCCGGGGCATCGAACAGGGCCCCCTGTTCGGGCGGCGGGGGAGGGGGCTGCAGCCCCCGCGACGGCAGAGGCAGCTCGTCGTCCTGCGTCAGCTTCTCTGCGGCCTGCGCATAGCCGGTGTGGGCGGTGAATTCCGAGTGGGCCAGGATCGAACCGCACAACGTCAGGTCGTAGCAGCGTTCGAGTTCCACCCCGGCGCGCAGCAGCGCGGGATACCAGTCCTGCGTGCGGTGCCAGATCCAGCGCGGGTGCCGCTCCTCGAGCCCGCGAACCACTCCGGGCAGGTCCTCGGGCCTGACAACGCGCGGTTCCGGATTGGACGGTTCAGGGCTGCCATCTGCCGTGAGTTGCTGCAGCGCCGCGCCGTCGGCATGGGCGGCGAGCAGCAGGTACATAGGGTCAATTCTGCCCTGCTCCGAAGCATGGTCCGTGCGCGTGCCGGGGCGGCGGGTTCAGGACAGCCGCGAGGCTTGTCCACATAGCCCACGACGGCGGTTACCCTGCGGTTCCGGGCGGGGCACAGTGGCAGCATGAACAGGCACCAGCAACCTGGGCCAGGCTCGCCGCCTCCGCAGAATCCGGTGCCCTGGATCCCCGGGGAATCCGCGGAAATTCTGCTCGTCACCGGGGTCGATGTGCTGCGCAGCGAAGTGGAACGCATCGTTGCCGCGGCCGGGGGCCAGCTGCGGACGGTGCAGAATGTTGCCGATGCGGCACCGTTCTGGGATGCTGCGGCCACCGTGCTCGTTGGCAACGACATCCGCGACTTGCCGCCCCGGTGGAGGGCGCCCGCGGTGCTCGTCGGCCTCAACGGCGACGGTGACGGGCTGTGGCACCTGGCCGCCGCCGTCGGGGCCGGACGCGTCGCGGTGCTGCCGGACGCGGCCGCATGGCTGGCTGAATACCTGAGCCGGTCCCGCGCGCCGGAAGCCGGCGGATTCGTCCTGGGGCTCACCGGTGGCTGCGGCGGTGCAGGGGCCACCACGGCCGCCATCTGGATTGCGCAGGCCGCCGCCGGGGCCGGTGCCCGGGTGCTCCTGATTGACGGCGACCCCTGGGGCGGGGGCCTGGAGCTGGCGTTGGCCGCCGAGGACACCCATGGGCTCCGCTGGCCGGATCTGGCCGGGGCGAGCGGCAGCATCGACGCAGCCCAACTGGAGGATGCGCTGCCGGTCGCCGGCGGATTTTCCTTCCTGTCGTGGCCTGGCGTCCGGGACCGTGCGGCAGTTGTGGACGCCACCGCCGTCACCGCGGTTCTCGACGCCGCCCGGCGCGGCTGCGAGCTGGTGGTGCTGGATATCGGCCGGGACCGGGAGGCATTGCGGTCCTTCGCAAGGGAATGTGACCGGATCCTCGTGGTTGCGCCCGCGCGGATCCGGGCCGCCGTCGCCACGGCCTGGCTGCTGCGGGAGCTTCCCGCGGTGGAAACCGCGCTCGTGGTCCGGGCCGGTCCGGGCGCAGCCCTGGAGGCGCCGCTGATCGCCGACTCCGTGGGCCTGGCCCTCGACGGGATCATGCCGGATATCAAGGGGTTGGCCGCGGCAACCGAAGTGGGCCGCCTGCTCGAAGCCGGCCGGCAGCGCGCCGTCCGCCGTTTCGCCGCTGGCCTTCTTGACCTGAACGGGGGAGATTCCAGATGAGTGGCCATGCCGCGGTGGAACCCGCCGATCCGGACCGGCCCTCCAGGAGGGCCTCGGGCCGCCGCCGCTCGCAGGGATTTCTCGACCAGAGACTGCTGGAATCGGTGCGTGAGTCCGTCATGGCCGATGCCTCGCCCGTAACCCCGTCGCGGGTCGCGGCTGCGGTTCAGGCCAGTGGGCGGCTGCTGGGCACGGCCGGCGCGCTGGCTGCGGTGGAGAGCATCAGTGCGGAACTGAACGGCCTGGGCCCGCTGCAACCGCTCACCCGGGATCCCGCCGTGACGGACATCTTTGTCAATGGGCCGGACTCAGTCTGGCTGGACCGCGGCAGGGGTCTGGAAAAGGCTCCGGTCGCCTTTTCCGGGGAGCCGCAGATCCGGGCCCTTGCCGCGAGGCTCGTGGCGGCCGGCGGCCGGCGGCTGGATGACGGTTCGCCCTGCGTCGACGTCCGGCTCGACGGCGGCTACCGGGTGCACGCGGTACTGCCGCCCATTTCGACGGCCGGAACCCTCCTGAGCGTGCGGATCCGCCGCGCTACCGTGTTCTCCATGCCCGAACTGCGGCGGGACGGCATGTTCGGGACCGGGACGTCCGCGGATCTGGTCCAGACCGTGCTCGAACGCATGGTGGCATCCCGGCAGAGCTTCCTCATCAGCGGCGCCACCGGCTCGGGGAAAACCACGTTGCTGGCGACGCTGCTGGGACTGTGCCACCCGGGGGAGAGGCTTGTCCTGATTGAGGACGCCGCCGAGCTGAACCCGGTCCACCCGCATGTCGTCTCGCTGGAGTCCCGGCACGGAAACCTCGAGGGCGGCGGCGCCGTGGACTTGGGCGAACTGGTCCGCCAGGCCCTGAGGATGCGGCCGGACCGGCTGGTGGTAGGCGAATGCCGCGGCGCGGAGGTCCGTGAGCTGCTCTCGGCCATGAACACCGGCCACACGGGAGGCGGGGGGACCCTTCACGCGAATGAGGCGGCGGCCGTCCCGGCACGGCTGGCGGCCCTGGGCGCGCTCGCCGGCATGGGCCAGGACGCGGTGCGGCTGCAGGTGGCGAGCGCGATCGACGCCGTCGTGCATGTCGAGCGGACAGAGGCCGGGCGCCAGGTCGCGAGCATTGGAATCATGCAGGCCCAGGACTCGGGCCTAGCCGTCACCGCCGCCCTGGAACTCCACGGGGGCCAGGTCCGCTCCGGCCGGGCCTGGCCGCAGCTGGCGCGCCGGCTCGGCCTGGATCCCGGCGTGTCCGGTGCGGATCCGTCCGGGCTGGAGGCGGCGTGGCCGGCCGCGTTGATTCCGGGTTCCGGACATGAACCCCCGCAGCCGCGGACGCCGCGATGACCGCCCTGCTGATCATTGTCTTGGTCCTCGCCATGTGGCTGGCCTTGCCCTCGCCCCACGCCGCCCGCGGTCGGGTCCGCCGGTCACTGCAAAGCACAGGCCCGCGGAGTTCCGGGGCCCGAGTTCATCCGCGACCCGGCCGGCGGATACCCGGCCGAGGAATGTTTGCGAAGGGGATGTTTGGGCGGGCGATGTTGGGGCGGGGAGCCGGCGGGAGAGCCCGCGGGGCCGTCGGCCGTTTGCGCGCCGGAGGATCCGCGGGGACGGAATCAGTCCCCTTGACCGTGGTGGTCCAACAACTGGCCGCGCTGCTGAGGGGAGGGCGCATTCCGGCCCGGCTGTGGGATGAACTATGGGTCCTGTACGGCGGGGACGCTGCGCGGGACGGGACCGCGGGCCACATCCCGGTTGGGGCTGGCCATGGCTGGGGCCAGGACCGGGGCCGGGAAGGCTCTGGGCCGGCGCTCGGCCCGGAGTCCCTCAGGGTTGTGGCGGCCGCACGAGCGGCCGCCCTGCGCGGGGCCTCCGTGGCCGCTGCCATCCGGCGCGAGGTCGCAACGGGGTCCTTCGGCGGGCGCACCACCGTCGTCGTCGCCATTGGGGCGGTGAGCGCCCCGGCTCCCCGCGACGTGCGTGTGTGGGGCGAGCTCGCCGCTTGCTTTGACACCGCGGAGGCCACCGGGTGCCCGCTTGCCGAGGTGCTGGCGCGCTTTGCCGCTCACCTTGAGACGGAGGACGACGCCGAGTCCGCCCGGCAGACGGCCTTGGCGGGGCCGCGGGCAACCGTCCGTCTCCTGACCTGGCTGCCGCTCTCGGGCCTGGGCCTCGGCCTGCTGCTCGGCGTGGACCCCGTGGCGACCCTCCTGGGCAATCCGTGGGGGCTCGCAGCGTTGGCCGCAGGTGTGGTCCTGACCGCCGTCGGCCGGTTGTGGTCCTCCTGGCTGGTCCGGGCCGCGGCGGAAGCCCAACCGTGACTCCGCGGCCGCTGTGAGCCCCGAACTGGGCGGCTTCGTGGTGGCAACGGGCCTTGCCGGTGCAGCAGCCATGCTCCTCGCCGGCCCGGGCCCTGTCAGCCGGAGGCTCCGGCGCCAGTTTCTGGGCCCGGCCAACGGATCAGTTGGCGATCCGGCGGGCCGCGACGCCGGCCGGCGCGGACGTCCCGGCTTCGCCGGCCTGCGCGACACCGCCATGATGCTGGAACTGATTGGCGCGATGCTGGATGCGGGAGCCGGCCTTGGCCGGTCCCTCGAACTCGTCGCCGCCCTAGCGCCACCGGAACTCGGGCGGCAGCTCCGGCCGGTGGTGTCAGCTCTGGCCATCGGAGCGGACTGGAACGCGGCGTGGCGGAGTTCCGGCACCCAGGCGCCCCAGCTCCTTGCCCTCCGGGACGCACTCTTCTTCGCCGCGCTCACTGGCGCGCCGTCCTCGGCGCTCCTCTACGCCCAGGCGGCCCGGCTGCGCCGCGAACGAAACCGGGCCGCGGAGCAGCGCGCGGCGGCCCTCGGCGTGAAGCTCGTTGTGCCGCTGGGCTTGTGCTCCCTGCCGGCGTTTGTGTGCCTCGGCGTCGTGCCCGTGCTGCTGGGGCTGCTCCCGTCCTGAAAAGGGGGCCTGCGGCGACTCGCGGGCCAAGGTTTATTCAAGTTGTTGGGGGATACCGTTGGGACAGGCACCGTCGGAGTATGAGCGGTCTCGTGCATCGGCTTCTCACAGCGCTTCTGTGGCGCCTCGAACCTCGGATATTTCTGGGGTCTCGTACCGAGTGGGGGCCATGCCAGGGGGGCAGATCTATGATTCGACTGCATAAAGTGGGCGTCCTTGCAGCGCTCAACCTATTCGTTTTGGCCGGCTTGGCGGTGGGTTCCAGTCCGGCGTCCGCGGCCGTGCCGACCTGTCAGCCGGGGGCGCCGCAACCGACGAACCAGTACCCGGGCACCACGGTGATTGCGACCAACTTCGAGTCGGGAGCCCTCACGACCGCCGGGTTCAGCGCCGCCTTCACGGCCGGGACCGGGACGGCCGATGTTTCCTCCGCCCAGCAACACTCGGGCCGCTGCTCGGCACACGTGCACGTGACCACGGCGGCCGGTTCGGTGGCCAATTTTTCCGCCCCCCTTCCTGCCGGCAGCAATGAGGTTTATGCCGACGGCTGGTTCAACGTCATCCAGGAGGGCGTCGCAGGCAACAACGTCCCATACTTCCGCTTCTTCAACGGGAACACCCGCTTCGTGGACGTGTACCGCTCCAATGGCGGCGGTGGGCCGCTGTGGCTGCGCGTCGCGGCGCCCGACGGAACCCTCGGCTACACGCCGATGAAAGTCAACGTCCCGCTCGGCACGTGGCACCACCTCGTCACCCACGTCGTGGCAAACGGATCCGCCACCACGATTGAGGTGTGGTTCGACGGCAAACTCCTGTACTCCAACAAGCAGGTCGCCACGGGATTTACCGCAGTCACCAAGATGCAACTCGGCGCAGAGCACCGGCGGCAGGCCGGCGACAGCTACATTGACGACGTCGTCATCAAGGCCGGAAAGTCGGCAGGTCAGCTTCCCGGAACTTTTAGCCCCATCTCTCCGACCCGGCTCCTGGATACCAGGGACACCTCTCGTGTGGGCGTCGCTAAGGATTCAGCTGTGTCCTTCCAAGTCGCGGGGGCCGGCGGCATCCCTGCCAAGGTATCCGCCGTCGTATTCAACCTCACGGTGACGCAACCAAAGTCCTTCGGATTCATCACCGCCTACGCCTCCGGCACGCAGCGGCCCAATGCCTCCAACCTGAATTTCGCCAAGGGCCAGACAGTGCCGAATTTGGTCACCGTACCTGTAGGCGCTGACGGAAAGGTCACCCTATTCAACCGGTCGTCGGGTACGTCACAACTGATCGCCGACGTCACGGGCTACTACGTGACCGGCGCAGCCACGACGCCGGGAGCCTTCAAGAGCATCTCGCCCTCCCGGCTCCTGGACACTAGGAGCGCATCGGCGGTGGGCCCAAATACTCCTGTGACCTTCCAGGTCGCTGGCGTCAACGGCATCCCCGCATCAGTGGCCGCGGTGGTGTTCAACCTGACTGTGACCCAGGCGCAGCGCCTAGGCTTCGTGACCGCTTACGCTTCAGGCGCCAACCGGCCCAACGCGTCCAACCTGAATTTCTCCGAAGGGCAGACGGTGCCGAATTTGGTCACGGTTCCTGTGGGCGCTAACGGAAAGGTCGCATTGTTCAACGCGTCCGCGGGCTCGGCCCATCTGATCGCCGACGTCGCAGGCTATTACTTGCCAGGGACTCCCACGGCCACCGGTGCGTTCAAGGCCGTCGGCCCCACCCGTATCCTCGACACCCGGAGTACTTTCGCGGTCGCAGCCAACGGCGGGGTGTCCTTCCAGGTTGCAGGTGCCAACGGCGTCCCCACCGGCGCACTGGCAGCAGTCTTCAACCTGACGGTCACCTCGCCCAAGTCCTTCGGGTTCGTAACCGCCTACCCGTCCGGCTCCGGCTTGCCCAACGCGTCCAACTTGAACTTCGCCATCGGACAGACAGTGCCGAACCTGGTCTCGGTCCCGATCGGCCCTGACGGAAAGGTAACGTTGGCCAACCAGTCCAAGGGGTCAGCCCAGCTCATCGCCGACCTTGCGGGGTATTTCCTGCCCTAGAGACGCCTGTATGAGGTTCTGTCTAACTAACTGAGCCCGAGGGCCTGGGGTCGCAGTACGGACCGCCGCCCCTCGGGCTCAGTTCTGTGCGCGGGCCGCGGGCAGCGCCGGGCCGGCCCAGGCACGGCGCTGCACTTCCGTGGGCGGTCCGGCCGAACGGCCAGTTCCCGGTCAGTTCTCCTCCACAGCCCGCCGCGGTGCCATTTGCGGGCATGTTTTTCCACTTGGCGAACCTCACGGGTTACCACGCAAGGTCCCAGCCGGGAGAGTCGAATCAACCGGCGGTCATGCCGGTGTCCCGGGGAAGGAAAACAATGGAAGGAAAACAGATGTCAATCGATCAGGACACGCCCGCCGCACACCGCGTCGATACAGGGGAGGACGGTGATGCCGAGGTGTACGAGATCTATCCCGGCGCTAGCTCGGTGGTCCCCGTGCAACAGCACCGACGGACAGGACCGCCTTCAGCGCAATCGGGAATGGCCACCGCTGAATATGCCATTGCAACCCTGGCGGCCGTGGGGTTCGCCGGGGTCCTGGTGTTCATCATGCGCAGCGATGAGGTCCGGGGATTCCTCCTGAACCTCATCCGGACGGCGCTCGCGTTGCCATGACGGCCGTCCGGCGCGGTGAGGCGAGCGGCGGCCAGAGGAGGTGGCCCCTATCGGCCGAGAGCCGCGGGGCTGTGACTGCCGAGTTCGCCGTGGCGTTGCCCTCCGTCGTCCTCCTGCTTGCCCTGCTGCTCGCGGGGTCGGCGGCCGGCGTGACCCAGCTCCGCGTCGAAGAAGCGGCCCGCGGCGGTGCCCGTGCACTGGCGAGGGGAGCCGCGGCCGGCGAGGTCGGAGACATCGTCCGCCGGCTTGCCGGCGAAACGGCAGGGTCCGAGGTGGCGCTCGACGGCGAGTGGGGCAGGGTCACCGTCACTGGCCGGGTTCCCGGCGCTGTCGGGGCCCTTGTTCCGTGGGTCCTCAGCGCCACTGCCTGGGCGCGTCCCGAGGCCCCTGGCGCGGCAATTCAACCCTCGGTGTATGGCGCCTCCCGCGACGCGCGGCTGGGGGCCTGATGCCGCCCGCACGTTCCCTGGCCAGCAGGCCTTGGACCCGAAATCCGTCTCCGGCCCGGGACCCGCGCCGCTTCCCGCCTTCAGAGCGGGGGTCCGGGACCGTCCTGGCCTTGGGACTCGGACTGGTGGTCATCATGGCCATGGCCTTTCTGCTGCTTCTGGCCCAGTCGGCCGTCGCAGCGTCGAGGGCTGCGGCGGCGGCCGACCTCGCGGCACTGGCTGCCGCGGATGCCGCGCGGGGAATCACGTCCGGCGAACCGTGCGCCGTGGCCCGGGAAGTCGCGCTGAAGAACAAAGCCTCGATGCTTGCCTGCGCTGAAGGCCCAGACGCCACAGTCCAGGTCCGCACCGAGTTCAGTGCGGGACCGTTCCTGGGGTGGGCTACTGGGCTGGCCAGAGCGGGACCACCCCCTCGCTGAGACGAGGGACCGCTCCCTCGCTGAGATGCGGGATCGGCGCGGCGGCGGGGTCAGGCGCGGAGCGGTTGGGCGGGGTTTTCGCCCGTTCTCCCGGCCGCGGCTGGGACGGCGCTGCCGGTGGACATCAGGTCGGTGGCGTCGTTGAGCAGCACGTCGAGCAGCGTGACGGCAGCGCCCTTGTCGAGCGGGTTGTTCTTGTTGCCGCACTTGGGTGACTGGACGCAGGAAGGGCAGCCGGACTCGCATTCGCAGGCCTTGATGGCATCGCGCGTGGCGGTCAGCCACACCCTGGCCTTGTCGTAGCCGCGTTCGGCAAATCCGGCCCCGCCGGGATGGCCGTCGTAGACAAAGATCGTAGGCACGCCGGTGTCGGCGTGAATGGCCGTGGACACTCCGCCGATGTCCCAACGGTCGCTGGATGCCACGAGCGGCAGGAGCCCGATGGCCGCGTGTTCGGCGGCATGGAGGGCTCCGGGGAACTGCGCCTCGATCAGGCCCGCACCGGTCAGTGAGCGGTTGTCCACTACAAACCAGACGGCCTTGGTAAACAGGTCCCTGGCGCCCAGTTCCAGGGGTTCTTCACCGAGGATCTCGTTGGAAATCAACGCCTTGCGCTGGAAGGAGACCACCTGGGTTGTCACTTTCACATCGCCGAAATGTACGGCCACGTCGCCCCACTGGGTGGTGCGTTCCGTTTCCAGCACCTCGATCTGGGTCACGTCCCGGGCGGTGGTGTAGTAGTCGGGGTTCGCCCGGCGCACCATCACACAGTGATCGTCTTCGTTCAGGTCCTCCACCACGTAGCTGTCCCCTTGGTGGACATAGATGGCGCCGGTGTGGGCCTGGTAGTGGGTTTGGGGCGAATCCATGGTGCCGAGCAAGGACCCGGTATCGGCATCCACAATGCTCACCGGGCCCCCGCCGTCGGCCCGGAGGTTCACCATCGCGGCGGCACTCTGCGGATGGGTCCAAAACCACCCCGCCGGCCGTTTGCGCAGGTAGCCCTGCACAACCAGCCGATCCAGCAGCTTCTCCGAGGTAGCCCCGAAGAGCTCCAGTTCGGCGAACCCCAGGGGAAGTTCCGCGGCCGCGGCGCACAGGTGCGGGCCCAGGACATACGGATTGGAGGGATCGAAGACCGTGGCTTCCACCGAGACGTCGAAAATCGCCTCGGGGTGGTTCACCAGGTAGGTGTCCAGCGGGTCGTCGCTGGCCACGAAGGCCGCGATCGCGTCCTGGCCGGCGCGGCCGGCCCGGCCGATCTGCTGGAACAACGACGCGCGGGTGCCCGGCCAGCCTGCGACCAGCACGGCGTCGAGACCGGAGATGTCGATGCCCAGCTCCAGCGCGGAGGTGCTGGAGACGCCCAAGAGTTCACCCGAGCGGAGCGACTTTTCCAGGGCCCGCCGCTCTTCCGGCAGGTAGCCCGAGCGGTAGGCGGCCACGCGCTGCGGCAGGCTGGGGTCCACCTCGTCGAGCAGGCGCTTGGCGATGGAGGAAATCGTCTCCGCCCCGCGCCTGGACTTGATGAACGCAATGGTCCGGGTCCGGGAGGACACCAGGTTGGCCAGCAGGTCCGCGGTTTCGGCGACGGCGGTCCGGCGCTCCTTGGCGCCGTTTTCGCCCCGGACATCTGTCAGGGCCGGCTCCCAAAACGCCACGGTGGTGGACCCGTGGGGCGAAGTGTCGTCGGAAACGGCGCGGACTGGTGCGCCGATCAGCCTGCCGAAGGACCGCTCGGGGTCAGACGCCGTGGCCGACGCCGCGATGAACACCGGGCCGGGGTGTGAGCCGCCGGGACTGTAGTAGGCGCAGATCCGACGCAGCCGGCGCATGAGGTTTGCCACGTGGGAGCCAAAGACTCCGCGGTAGCTGTGGGCCTCATCGACGATCACATAGCGGAGGCGCCGGAAGAACCTGGCCCACCAGGCATGGTTCGGGAGGATGCCGAAGTGCAGCATGTCGGGGTTGGCCAGGATGAAGTTCGCATGGTCCCGGATCCAGCGCCGGGATGCGGGGTCGGTGTCGCCGTCGTAGGTTTCGGCCCGGACGGTGGGGAGCTTCAGGGCCCGGATCGCGGCCAGCTGGTCGGCCGCCAGCGCCTTGGTGGGGGACAGATAGAGGGTCACTGCGCCGTCGTCGTGGATCTTGCCGGGATCGGACAGGACCCTGAGCTCGGAGCGGTGGATCGCGTCCAGGGCAGGCAGCTGATACGCCAGGGACTTGCCGGACGCCGTGCCGGTCGCAATCACCACGTGCTCCCCGGCATGGGCCAGCTCGGCGGCCTGGACCTGGTGCAGGTAAGGCTCGTGGATGCCCAGGGAACCGTAGGCGGCCACGAGATCCGGGTGGGTCCACTCCGGCCACGGCGCGTTGACGGCCTGGCGGGCCGGGATCGTCCGCACATGACGCAGCTGTTCCGGGTCCGGGCCTCGGCCCAGCAACGGAATCAAGGACTCATGCGGGTTCACTCACATATTCTTTCATCCGGCCTCAAATCGCCCGCACAGCGGACACTGCGGCGTGGGCGCGGTCGAAGCCCATCGGGGAACGCACGCGGAACTGCATATTTCCCCCAGCCTGGGCCCTCGTGCGCTGCGGCCTTTCATCAGCCGGCGCCCTGGAGGCGCCGCGGGCGCTCGCTGCGCCTCAACCGACGGACAAAGTGCTGAGCCTCCATCGACGGGCAGAGGCGCCAAGCGTCAACCGACGGACAGGTCCGAGCCTTCCTCCGACGTCGACAGCATCAGGACGTGGCACACCATGCGCCAGCCGAGGTGCGAATAGAGTTTCTGCCCGTCCAGGGAGGCGAGCAGCAGCCCGGAGTCGACGTCGTGTTCGAAGGCCTGGGCCGCCAGGGCCTTCATGATGAAGCTGCCCAGCCCCCGCCGCTGGTACATCGGCGACGTCACGATGTTGTCGAAGATGGCGGTGTGTCCGACCACAAATACGCGTCCGCTCGCGGCGACCTCATCGCCTCCACGGACCACGGCGTGGTGGACGCCGTCCGTCCTGGACGTCTCCAGTTTGAGGTCGTCGTCCGAAAGCCACGGGTCCTCCGAATCCTGGGTCTCCATGTCCACGATCATCATGGTCTGCGAAGCCGAAGTGACATGGAGGCCGTGCCGCGGTGCCAGGAACGTGTACTTGGCCACGTCATTGGTGAGGATCGTGAGGACCCGTGCCGGTGCTTCGGCCGTCTTCGCCGCCAGCTCCGCGAACTCTGAATCGGACGGGTCGAAGGCGAAGTATTCCCATTCGTGGGTGGTGTCCGCGCGATAGGCCGCAGGAAACCGTCCCTCCCTGCGCGTCTCATATCCGCGGCAACCTGCCCATCCGGCAACCCAGATTTCCAGCAGGTGAGTGGTGTCTTCAACCATGGCGTCAAGACTCATGTGATGAGCGTATTCCAGCAGTGCCACAAGCAACAGGGGCCGGATCGGGGAAGGCCTCTTGCATATCCAATTGTGACTGTTGCCCGGCCGTCCATCCCAGCCAGTACCCTTAAATACGTGGCTTTGAACAGGATTGTGCTCTTTTACGGATTCACCCCCCTCGCTGACCCGGACGCCGTCCGGCTTTGGCAGCGCGCCCTGTGCGAAAAACTCGGGCTAACCGGCCGCATCCTCCTTTCCAAGGACGGCATCAACGCCACCGTTGGCGGCGAAATCAACGCCGTGAAGCAATACGTCAAGGCCACCCGCGAGTACAAGGGATTCCACGACATCGACGTGAAGTGGTCCGACGGCGGCGCGGCAGACTTCCCGCGGCTCAGCGTGAAGGTGCGGGACGAAATAGTATCCTTCGGCGCCCCCGGCGAGCTCAAAGTCGACGCCGGCGGAGTGGTGGGCGGCGGGACCCACCTCAAACCCGAGGAACTCCACGAACTCGTTGAAGCCAAGAAGCAGCAGGGGGACGAGGTCGTGTTCTTCGACGGCCGCAACGGCTTCGAGGCACAGATCGGTAAGTTCAAGGACGCGGTGGTCCCGGACGTCGCCACCACCCACGACTTCATCAAGGAACTCGACTCCGGCAAATACGACGCCCTCAAGGACAAACCGGTCGTCACCTACTGCACCGGAGGCATCCGCTGCGAGGTGCTGTCCAGCCTGATGGTGAACCGCGGCTTCAAGGAGGTCTACCAGCTCGACGGCGGAATTGTCCGCTATGGCGAGACCTTCAAGGACAAGGGCCTGTGGGAGGGCTCGCTGTACGTGTTCGACAAACGCATGCACCTCGAATTCAGCGGGGACGCCAAGACGATCGGCGAGTGCGTGCGCTGCTCGGCACCCACGAGCAAGTTCGAAAACTGCTCCAATCCGAGCTGCCGGACCTTGACGCTCTATTGCGCCGAATGCGCGGCAAGCCCCGAGACCCTGCGCTGCCCGGACGGCTGCACGGTCTAAGGCACCGGTTCGCTGAGGCGAGGTTTCGCTGCGGCACCTCGTCGCTGAAGCACCGTCTCGAGATTTGGCCGGCCGTGAGCCTCAGATTCGGTTCACCCGGTAGGCATAGTTCGCCGGTCCGTTCGCGTCCACTTTGATTGAAAGCGCCGCAGCTGCGGGCAGATAAACCACGTTGACCCTGGACGTCCCGCACCGGAGACTCAGGTCCACGAGTTCGCTGTCACCGTTCTCGATGGAAAAGGACACCCGGAGGGCGCTGCGGCACGCCAGCGTCAGGGCGTAAGTACCCGTGGGCAGCACCGTTGTGGTCTCGGTCCGCTCCTGGTCAGCCTCCAGTGTCCCGAAACCCCTATGGAAGACCTGCCCCTCGGCGTCGGGCAGTGCGTCGTGAACCCAGTCGTCCAGCTCCTTGCCGGACACGGGCTCGTTGAGGTGGGGGTCCCGGGGCAGGGCGGCGTCAGTGGTCGGCGGAGCGGCAACAGCGGTCGTTTCTTCCCAGTTGTCGGCGCTGTATTGATATTCGCAGCCGGACAGGACCGCCCCAAGAAACACCGCAACTGAGAGCACCACGGCGGCAGCCGGGGTGCGCCGTCGCGGCACCCTCCTGGCCGGCACAGTTGGCATACTCTGAGATTAAGGTTGCCCGGGATCAAACGCTAGAGCCAAAGGTCCGGGTCTGACGGGCCAGTCGGAGGGCGCCGGTCCGGACGCCGGTGAAGCAGGCGCTGCGGGCGGGTCTTACTCCGACGGCACCAGGTGGTAGGCGTAAATCAGAGGGGCATCCACACTGGATGTGCTGAGCCGTACCGCGCCCGCGGCCGGTACTTTGATGCGGGCAGTTTCACGGCTGCCGTTGCAGGCGGCACCTGCCTCGGCCAACTGGCTGCCGTCCAGACTGACGGCGAAAAAGGCTTTTCCGCCGCCCTCGCACGTCATGGTCAGCGTGTACGTGCCGGCGGGCACGGCGGCGGACCGGACGATCGGGTCCCGGTTCAGGATCTTGCCGGCATCCTCCAGCACCGTCCCGGGGGCCGAGGGCAGCGCAGTGGCCTTCCACGCGGGGATATCGGCGTTCTCAACAGAACCGGCTGGGGCGCAGGCCGCTGCGGCAAGCACGACGCCGACGGCGGTCGCAGCCGTGAGCGTCCGCCGGACCAGGAGGGTGGCCGGGGCGCGGAAAGAAGGGAAAATCATGCCTCCAACTTACCGTCTTGCACGCCCCCGTCCGGCCGCGCGGCCTTCCCTTGCGCCATCTCCCGCGGACCCTTGACTTTGACGCAGCGTCAAAGTTTAGAGTCGAAGGGACGGGCCGGCAGCGGCCGGTCAGCACCGGGAGAACAGGCGCAGCAGAAACCATAGCTGAACAGCAGGACAGCAGGACAGCTGAACAGCTGAACAGCAGGACAGCAGGACAGCAGAACAACAGGAACACGCGGCCCGAGGCAGAAGACACGGCCCGAGGCATAAGAAAGGTGGAGGCATGGACTGGTCCGTTCAGCAGATCGCGAAATTAGCCGGGACCACCGGCCGGACTTTGCGTCACTACGACGACATTGGCCTGCTCAGGCCGAGCCGCACCGGGAACAACGGCTACCGGTATTACGGCCAGGAGTCGCTGGTCCGCCTGCAGCGCATCCTGCTCCTGCGCGAGATGGGGCTTGGGCTGCCGGCGATCGCGGACGTGCTCGCCAACGAGGCGGACGCGGAACGGGCACTGGACCGGCATCTGGCATGGCTGCTGCAGGAGCAGGACAGGCTGGGGCGGCAGGTTGCGTCGGTCCGGAACACCATTGAGGCATTGCAAACAGGAGGAAAGATCATGGCAGAGGAAATGTTCGACGGTTTCGACCACACCCAGTACCGGGAAGAAGTCGAGCAGCGGTGGGGCAAGGACGCCTACGCCACGTCAGACGCCTGGTGGCGCGGCATGGACGCCGGGCAGAAGGCCGCCTGGACCGAGCGGTCGCGGGAGCTCGGCGCGGACTGGACGGCCGCGGCAGCGTCGGGCGTTCCTGCCGACAGCGCGCAGGCACAAGACCTGGCCCGGCGCCACGTCCAATGGCTCAAGGGCATCCCCGGCACCCCGGCGTCCCCCGCCGCAGGCGGGAACGCCGCCCTTGCGGACATCAAGGCGTACGTGACAGGGCTCGGTGAGATGTACGTGGCTGATCCCCGGTTCGCCGCGAACTACGGCGGTGCCGACGGCGCGGCCTTCGTCCGGGACGCCCTGAGGATCTACGCGGAAACCGAACTCTAGCCGGACCCGCACACGGTCCGGTCCAGCCCGGACCAGTACGGCCCGGGGCTGAACCCCAGACCAAGTTCCGGCCTGAACCCCGGACCAAGTTCCGGCCTGAACCCGGGACTAAACTTGTCCGGTGACTTCCTCAGCGCAAGGCCCCGCCGTGTTTCGTTCAACGCAGGCTCGTTCAACGCAGGCTCCCGCAACCCCGCCCCCAATGCCCACAGCAGGCACCCCCGATGCTCCGCGGAGCGACCTACCGGGCCTCCTGGAGGCTCTGGCCACGGACCTGCGTGCCGTGGGCTACTCGGTGGACGGGGTTGCGGAACTGCTCGGCGAGGCTGCGCACTCGGCGCTTAGCCGGGACCAGCTCATCCCTGCGCTGATCGTCACCGGGCGCGCCTCCGGGGAGCCGACGACGGCGGCGCTCGCCGCCGTCGTGCGCCTCTGGCTCCTGGCAGAGCCGCAGCGCGCTCAGACCCTCGACGCCGCCCTCCCCGGCATCCGCACGGAGGGGTTGCTGGAACTCGGGCTCGTGGAACCGGCGGACGTGGAACCGGCGGGCCTGGACCAAGGCGGCGACCAGGACCTGTTCCAGGCGAAGGTGGACTTGAGGCCCTACGGCTGGGACCCAATCCTGGGCGAGGACGGCGCCGGCGAGGGCGGGGCGGACCTCTGGGTGGCCAGCGACCTCGCGGCCCACCAGCGCGCAGGCGTCCTTCGCCACGACCACGTCCTCGGGATCGGGCAGGCCTCCACCACCCTGGTCCAGGTCACCGCCCGCCGCCATGTTGCCAGGGCCCTTGACCTTGGCACGGGCTGCGGCATCCAGACCTTCCACCTGCTGCACCACGCGGAGCACGTGACCGCCACGGACATTTCCGAACGCGCACTGGCATTCACCCGATTCAACCTCCTGCTCAACGCCGCCGAGCTGCACCTGGACCCGGCGAACCTGAATGCCCGCGTCAGCCTCAGGCTCGGGTCCCTGCTGGAACCGGTAGCGGGCGAGGAGTTCGAGCTGGTGGTGTCTAACCCGCCGTTCGTCATCACGCCCCGCAGCCTCGGCGAGTCCGCCAGGGACCAGTTCACGTACCGCGACGGCGGCCTGCCGGGGGACGAGATTGTGTCCTCGCTGGTCCGCGCGCTGCCCTCCGTCCTTGCCCCGGGCGGAACGGCCCAGCTGTTGGGCAACTGGGAGATCACGGAGGGCTCCGGCTGGGCCGAACGGCCGCAAACCTGGGCCAGCCCCGACGCCGACGCCTGGTTCATCCAGCGCGAGCAGGTGGGCCCCGAGCAGTATGCCGAGACCTGGCTGCAGGACGCCTCGGAAAACCGTGACCGCCGGCTCTACCAGGACTCGTACGCGGCCTACCTCGATGACTTCGCCGCCCGCAATGTGGCGGGCATCGGCTTCGGCATGATCTGGCTGCGGCGGCCCGCCGACGGCGCCGGGAAGGTGATTTCCCGCTTCGAGGAGATCACGTACCCGATCGAACAGCCCGTGGGCCCGCACCTGGGCGCCGCCGTCGAGCGTGCCGACTGGCTGGCCGCCCACGATCTCGACGCCGCCCACCTGCTCGTCGCGGAGGACGTCACCGAAGAGCGGCACCAGCGCCCCGGTGCGGAACACCCCGGCGTCATCCTGCTGCGGCAGGGCGCCGGGCTGCGCCGGACCAACCTGCTCAGTACCGAGCTGGCTGGCCTGGTCTCAGCGTGCGACGGCGACCTCTCCGTCGGGCAGATCATCGGCGCCCTCGAGGCGCTGCTGGGCGGATACGAGGGGTTCGACAGCGCGGAGTTCCGCGCCGGACTCCTCGAGGAGGTCGGGAACCTGGTCCGGGACGGCTTCCTGCTGCCGGCCTGACTCGGCGGCGGACGCCCCGGCGTCCTCCCGGCCGAACCGCGGAAGGACGTACGCGGTGAGGGCGAGGGCTACCAGGACGCCGACGGCCCCGGTGAGCACGAAGCTGGCGCGTACCGGCACAAGGGCACCCAGGAGCCCGCCCAGCGCCAGCGCGCCAATGGAGACGGCGCGCGTCATCCCGCCAACGATCGCCATCGCCTGGCCGCGGCCGCTTTCCGGAATCCGCAGGATCGCGATCGCGCCGAAGCAGGCGTTCAGGACGCCGCAGGCCGCGCCCGTCGCCGTGTAGGCCACAAAGAGCAGTTCCACGTTGGGGACCAGACCCGTGAGGACCAGGAACGCCGAGGCTCCGGTCATGGAGGCCAGCAGCACGCGCAGCCGGACCCGGGGTGTCCGGATCCTGCCGGCCATCGCCGCCCCTGCCGCCATGCCGAGGCCGAACGCTGCGGACAGGAGCCCGTACTGCGTCTCGGTGGCGCCAAGTTCCTCGCGGGCCAGGAAAACCTCCAGCACATTGGTGGCCTCGCCGACGATGATGAAGAACATCGCCCCCAGGACCAGGGCCCAGACCAGGCTGTCCCGGCGGATCACGCGCAGTCCGTCCAGCAGCGCGGGCTTCGCCTTGCCGGCCCGTTCGGCTGCCGTGCCGCGGCGGGTCCGGATCAGCAGGGCGCCCAACCCCATGGCCACATAGCAGGCGCTGGCCACGGCGAACACCAGTCCGGTCCCGCCCCAGCCGCTGAGCAGGCCGCCCGCGGCGGGACCGGCCATGCCCGCAATCATGATCGTTGCCTGCATGGTCCCCATCGCCCGCGGGGTGCGGTCCTCGCCAACGATCCGCGGCAGCAGGGCCTGCCAGGTGGGGCCGGCCACGGCCTGGGCCGCGTCGAGCAGGAAAGTCATCGCAAACAGCACGGGCAGATAATTCTCCAGGTACTGCATGCCCAGCCCCATGCCGGCGACGGCGGCGGCGCTGACCGCCGAGCTGGCCGTCGCCAGGGTCCGGGAGTCCATGGTGTCGGCGAGCCGGCCGGCCCATGGAGCCAGCAGGACCAGCGGCAGCGCCGAGCACAGCAGGTACGCGGCCACGAGCCAGGGCCCGGCGACCGGCGTTTCGCCGGCGGCGGCCGCGTTCTGCAGGTGCAGCATGACGCTGACGACGACGGCGCCCAGGCCCGCCGTCGCAACGAACCGTGCCGTGCCGGCGATCAGGAAGTCTCGGTTGCGCCAGAGCGGCTGAGCCGCTGCCGCGGGGGCTACTGATTTATGAAGTGTCTGTTTCATAAATAGCAAGCTAGTCCTGTCCCGGAATTAATGTCAAGCATTTCTTTCATAGTTTGGCACGGCTGGATACACTGGAGGAGTGAATGCAGAAACCCCGACGGCGGAGACCACGGCCCCGCCGGCCACCAAGCGCCGGCATCGTCCGGAGAAGCAAGTGGAAATCACCGACCCGAAGGCGATCCGCGCCCTGGCCCACGCCGCGCGGCTGGAGGTCATTTCCGAGCTGTATTCCACCCAAGTGAGCCGGACGGCGACGGAACTCGCCGCGCAGACCGGCCTGACTCCCAGTGCCATGAGCTACCACCTGCGAGCCCTGCAGAAGTGGGGCATCGTGGTTCCGGCAGCCACCGCCGGTGACGCCCGGGAGCGGCGCTGGAAGGCCGCCGGCACGGACTTCACCATCAATTCGGGCGGGGGAGTGGCGAGCCCGGAATTCGCCGTGCTGGACCTTGAGCTGGATGCCTACCGCCGGCGCGTCAACGCCTACGCGAGGGCCCGGGACGAGCGGCGACAGCGCGGCGAAGCTGTGGACGGACCATCTTCGGTGGTGCTGGCCAGCAACCTGCTGTACCTGACCCCGGCCCAGCGCGGTGAGCTGAACGAGAGGCTCTTCGATCTGCTCAAGGACTACGAACTCGAGGACCCGGACCACGTGCCCGAGGGCGCCGAACGCATGGCCACGATGTGGTCAATGATTCCGGACGACCGCGGACCGGCCGCAACGAAACCCGCGCCCACCGCCAAGCCCTCCGTGAAGTCCTCTGTGAAGCCCACCGGCCGCACGGCCTGAGACCGGTGGCGGAGCGGCTCAAGTCCGCCGCCGGAGCGCCCATCAGGACTGCCAGACACCCAGTCGCATTTCGGCCGGAAGCCACCTTCACGGGACCGTCATTTCCGGCCGGATGCGCGGGATTCTGCAAAATATGGTGAACTAGGCGGGTATGGGCGCATCTGCCCGAGCCACCTTTTTCTGTAGGAGCATCGTGCCAAGCAAGGCCAAAACCGGCAAGAAACTCGTGATCGTGGAGTCTCCCGCCAAGAGCAAGACCATCGCCAAGTACCTGGGCGAGGGCTTCATTGTTGAGGCCTCCATCGGTCACATCCGCGACCTTCCCCAGCCCTCGGAGCTCCCCGCGGAACTGAAGAAGACCCCGCTGGGCAAGTTCGCCGTCGACATTGAAAACGACTTCAAGCCCTATTACGTGGTCTCCTCGGACAAGAAGAAAAAGGTCGCCGAACTCAAGGCCCAGCTCAAGGACGCCGACGCTCTCTATCTCGCAACCGATGGGGACCGCGAGGGCGAGGCCATCGCGTGGCACCTGCTGGAAGTGCTCAAGCCCAAGGTTCCCGTCTACCGGATGACCTTCGGTGAAATCACCAAGGAAGCCATCCACCGCGCCATGGACAACCTGCGCGACGTCGACCAGGACCTGGTGGACGCCCAGGAAACCCGCCGCGTGCTGGACCGCCTCTACGGCTATGAAATCTCTCCGGTGCTCTGGCGCAAGGTGGCCCGCGGCCTCTCCGCCGGCCGGGTGCAGTCCGTGGTGACCCGCATGGTGGTGGACCGCGAACGTGAGCGGATGGCCTTCAAGGCCGCCTGCTACTGGGACCTGACAGGCCAGTTCGGGGCAGACTCGGGATCCTTCAAAGCCAAGCTCGCCGCCGTCGACGGCGCCAAGGTGGCCAGCGGCCGCGACTTCAACGACAACGGTGAACTGACCTCCCGGAACGTCGTCCACGTCAACGAGGAACTCGCCACAGCCCTGGCAGCCGGCCTGCAGAGCGCCGACTTCAGCGTCCGCTCCGTCGACACCAAGCCGTACACCCGCCGCCCGGCGGCGCCGTTCACCACCTCCACGCTGCAGCAGGAGGCCGGCCGCAAACTGCGCTTCTCCTCCAAGAGCACCATGCAGGTTGCCCAGCGGCTCTACGAAAACGGCTACATCACTTATATGCGTACGGACTCGTCCGCACTGAGCGACGAGGCCGTCACGGCCGCCCGGCGCCAGGCCTCCGAGCTGTACGGCACCGAATACGTTCCCCAGTCGCCGCGGGTCTACAGCAGCAAGGCCGCCAACGCCCAGGAAGCCCACGAGGCCATCCGCCCCGCCGGCGACTCCTTCCGCACGCCCGCCCAGGTGGCCAAGCAGCTCTCCGGCGACGAGTTCCGGCTTTACGAGCTGATCTGGAAGCGCACGGTCGCCTCTCAGATGGCTGACGCCAAGGGCTCCACCGCCACCATCCGCCTGGGCGCCGTGACAGTGGGCGGCACGGCCGCCGGCCGCGACACCGAATTCTCCGCGTCCGGCACCGTCATCACCTTCCCCGGCTTCCTGGCCGCCTACGAAGAGGGCAAGGACGAAAGCCGCGGCGATGACGACTCAGAGGAAGCCCGCCGGCTGCCGAACGTGGCCAAGGGCGACGCGCTGCAGGCTTCTGACATCGTCGCCGTCGGCCACGAGACCTCGCCGCCGCCGCGCTTCACGGAAGCCTCGCTGACCGCGGAGCTGGAAAAGAAGGGCATCGGCCGTCCGTCGACCTATGCCTCCACCATCTCCACTATCCAGGACCGCGGCTACGTCCGGAAGCAGGGTTCCGCGCTGGTTCCAAGCTGGATCGCGTTCTCCGTCATCCGGCTCCTCGAGCAGCACTTCCACGACTACGTGGACTACGAGTTCACGGCGGACATGGAAGCCGACCTGGACAAGATCGCCAACGGCCAGGCGGCCGGACCCGCCTGGCTCAAGCACTTCTACTTCGGCGCGGACTCCGAGCCCGGGCTGCTCAGCATCGTGAACAACCTCGGTGAGATCGACGCGCGCGAGATCAACTCCATCCCCATCACGGACGGGATCACGCTCCGGGTCGGCAAGTTCGGCCCGTACCTGGAAAGCTCCGTCGCGACGGTGGATCCGGAGACCGGCGAAGTCGTTGAGGCGGCCCGAGCCAACGTCCCCGAGGACCTGGCCCCGGACGAACTCACCGCCGCCAAGGCCGTTGAACTCATGGAGACGGCCGCCCCGGAGGAACGCGTCCTGGGCACGGACCCGCACACCGGGCACACAGTGGTGGCCAAGAACGGCCGATACGGCGCCTACGTCACCGAGGTCATCCCGGAGATGACCGATGAACAGCTGGCCAACCAGCCTGTTGAGTACTACAAGAACGGCAAGCCGAAGCCGGCCAAGAAGCCCGTCAAGGCCAAGCCGCGCACGGGTTCCCTGTTCGCATCCATGAGCGTGGACACCATCACCCTGGACCAGGCCCTGCAGCTCATGAGCCTGCCCCGGGTGCTCGGCCAGGACGCCGAGGGCAATCCCATCACGGTGCAGAACGGCCGGTTCGGACCCTACCTGAAGAAGGGAACGGACTCCCGCTCGATCGGCTCCGAAGAGGAGATCTTCACCATCACGCTGGAGCAGGCGCTGGAGATCTACTCGCAGCCCAAACAGCGTGGCGCCCGTGCCGCCGTGCCGCCGCTGGCCGAATTCGGTCCGGACCCCGTCTCGGAGAAGAACATCGTGGTGAAGGAAGGCCGCTTCGGCCCGTACATCACCGACGGCGTCACCAACATCACCGTGCCGCGCAGCACCTCGATCGAGGAGCTGACCCGGGAACGCGCCGTCGAACTCCTGGCGGAAAAGCGGGCCAAGGGCCCGGTCAAGCGCACGACGACGGCCCGCAAGGCACCGGCGCGGAAGGCCCCGGCGAAGAAGTAGGACAGCCACACTGGAGTCGCCGGAAACGTGCGGGCCCGCCGGAAAATACCGGCGAATTCGCAGGTTTCCGGCGATTTCGCGTTTGCGGACCGGCCGCGGACGTGATCGAGTAGGAATATGACTGAACAGCCCGCACACCTGGACAACCAGCCGCTGAACGAACTCGAAGAGCAGCTTGCCCGGGGGGAGCAGCCGGACGCCAACCCGGTGGACGTGATCCTCGCCTTCCTGAACAACGAGGTCTACGTGGTCAGCTCCGACGCCCTGGAGGGCCCGGACTCCCAGGTGGAACCGCTGGTCCTCGCTAACTCCTCCGGCAAGCCGGTCCTGGCCGTGTTCTCGCACCCGAGCCGCGTCACCGAGCAGTACCTCGCCGCCGCCCCGAACGTGCTGGGCACGCAGGGCGCCGCGATCATCGGCAACCTCGGCGAAGAGCTCGGCATGGTGATCAACCCGGGAGCCGCGTACGGCTTTGAAATCGATCCGGAGGGCGTGGCCAACATCCGCCGCGACTTCAAGCCGACGGACGAGCCCGCTGACGCAGACGCTGACGCTGACGCTGCCGAGGATCGGCCGGCACAGGGCACCGGCCCGGCCTAAGCCCGAGGCCCGACGTAACCCTCGCAACGGCGGTATTCTTCGCGAATACCGCCGTTGCTGTAGGCCAGCTGCTTCCGTGGGGGGAATAATGGCAACATGCGTCTAGGCGTCCTCGACATCGGATCCAACACTGTCCATCTGTTGCTGGTCGACGCCCACCCCGGCGCCCGTCCGGTCCCCTATGCCTCGCACAAGCGGCGGCTGTCGCTCGTGCAGTACCTCGACGACGACGGCAACATCGACGACGAGGGGCAGCACGAACTCGTCGAGTTCGTCCTCGAGGCGTGGGAATTCGCGGCCAAGCACAAGGCCGACGACCTCCTCGCGTTCTGTACCTCGGCCATCCGTGAGGCCACCAACGGCGCGGATGTCCTGGCCCGGGTAAAGCATGAAACCACCGTCACCCTCCGGGAGCTCACAGGCAGCGAAGAGGCGTCCATGACGTTCTTCGCCGTCCGGCGCTGGTACGGCTGGGGCGCCGGGTCCATCCTGAACCTGGATATCGGCGGCGGCTCCTTCGAGATGGCCCTCGGACAGGACGAGCTGCCCGAGCTGGCACTGTCCGTTCCGCTCGGCGCCAGCCGGCTGACGCGGGACTGGCTGCCCGAGAATCTGCCCTCGGCCAAGAGCATCAAGGAGCTGCGCCGCTACATCCGCTCCACGCTCAAACCTGCGGTGCGCAAATTCGAGAAGCTGGGCCCGCCCAACCTTGTGGCGGGTACGTCCAAAACTTTCCGGTCCCTGGCCAGGATTGCCGGTGCCGCCCCCAGCGCCGCCGGGCCGTACGTCAAGCGGGAGCTGCTGGCCCTGGACCTGGGGCTCTGGGCGCAGCGGATCTCGGCCATGGAAATCGGGGACAGGCTCCACCTGCCCGGCGTATCGGAGGCCCGCGCGCCGCAGGTCCTGGCCGGTGCCCTCGTCGCCGAAGCGGCCCTTGAAATGTTCAAGTTCGACAGCATGGTGACCTGCCCGTGGGCCCTGCGTGAGGGACTCATCCTCCGCCGCCTGGACCAGCTGGTGTTCGAGGGGCCGCTCGATCCCGCCCCGCATGTGGCAGAGCAACCGCCGGCGCGGCTCCTGTCGCCGGACAAGACTTCCTGAGACCGCACGGGCAGCGGCGGTGTCGAGGGCGTTGTCGAGACCGTTGTCGATCCGTAGCGTCCTCGATCGTGTAAATGCTGAGAGGCCGGCACACCGCCGGCTGATCCGACAAGGAGGCACCGAAATGACGCAGTACCTGCTCAGCATTTACCAGCCGGACGGCCCCGCCCCAAGCCCGGAAATCCTCGAACCGATCATGCGTGACCTGGCGGTCCTGAACCGGGAAATGCAGGACGCGGGAGCCTGGGTGTTCGCCGCGGGACTCCACCCGGCGGAGTCGGCGACGGTTCTTAGGCCCAGCGGCGACGAGATCCTTATCACCGACGGACCCTTCACCGAGGGCAAAGAGCACCTCGGCGGATTCACCGTCATCGAGGCCGAGGACCTCGATGCGGCACTTGGCTGGGGGCGGAAGCTGGCCGGCGCCACCACGCTTCCCGTTGAAGTCCGTCCCTTCCAGCACTAGCTGCCGGGCCAAGGACGCTGCTGTGGGCGACCGGGAGGTACGTAGCGCCGCGACCGAGGCAGACATTGCCCGGGTGTTCCGGCACGAATACGGCCGCGCCGTAGCCGTCCTGACGCGCACGTTCGGCAACATCGATATTGCCGAGGACGCCGTCCAGGATGCTTTTGCTGCGGCGGTCCAGCGCTGGCCCGCCGCAGGCGTCCCGCCCAGCCCGGCCGGCTGGATCATCACCACAGCAAGGCATCGGGCGATCGACCGGCTGCGGCGGGAGGCCTCACGTGAGGATAAACAGGCCCAGGCGGCCCTGCTCGCGGCGGCGCGGACCGGGAACGGACCCGCGCCGGCCGCGGAGGAGCAATTCCTGGCGGACCAGTCAGGGGTGGAGGACGTGGACGATGACATTTTGCGGCTGATGTTCACCTGCTGCCATCCGGCGCTGGCCAGGTCGGCCCAAGTGGCCCTCACGCTCCGGCTCCTGGGTGGATTGACCACGCCGGAGATCGCCCGGGCCTTCCTGGTGCCGGAGGCAACCATGGCGCAGCGGCTGGTCCGGGCCAAGGCGAAAATCCGGGATGCGAGGATCCCGTACCGTGTCCCGCAGGGCGCCGAACTGCCCGAACGGCTGCAATCGGTGCTGGCGGTGGTGTACCTCATCTTCAACGCGGGATACACCGCGGGGCCCACGGACAGTCCGGCCCGGACGGAGCTCTGTACGGAAGCTGTCCGGCTTGGCAGGCTGCTGGCGTCCCTGATGCCGGACGAGCCGGAAGCGACGGGTCTGCTGGCACTGATGCTGCTCATTGAGTCCCGGCGCGCGGCCCGGTTCGCCCCCGACGGCGCACTGGTGCTCCTGGCGACCCAGGACCGGACGCGCTGGGACAGCACCCTGGCCGCCGAAGGCCAGGAACTGGTGCGCCGGTGCCTGCGCAGGAACCGTCCGGGGCCGTATCAGCTCCAGGCGGCCATTAACGCCGTCCACAGCGACGCCGCAACCACGGGGGACACCGACTGGGCGCAGATCCTGCAGCTGTATGACCAGCTCCTGGCCGTCGCTCCCGGACCGGTCGTGGCGCTCAACCGTGCGGTCGCCCTTGCAGAGCTGCACGGGCCGGCCGCCGCTTTGGCCGCGGTGGAGGACCTGGGACTGGAGAACTACTACCTCTTCCACGCCGTCAGCGCCGATTTCCTGGTGCGCCTGGAGCGCTTTGCCGAAGCCGCCGGCGCCTACAGTCGGGCCCTGGCGCTGGCTGGAAGCGCCGCGGAACGCCGGTTCCTGGAAGAGAAACTCCGGAGGGCAGAGTCTGGCCGGGCAGAGACCGGCGGGGCAGAGAGCGTGAACTCAGCAACACAGGGTTAAACGAGTAGCGCCGGGCGATGGGAGCAGGACTTGGGGGAACACTGCTGCACATCGCCCGGCGCACCGCCGGCTCCTGGGGAGCCGGCTATCATCACTCGCACCTGTTGAGGCACTTTCCAAGGTAGTAGCCGATCATGGATGTCCGGCGAGTATTACCTGTGCATTGGCTGGCAATCCGGATGTCCCTGACGGCGGCGGCCGGCGCCGCGGCGGCCGGCGCCGCGGTTCGACTCGACGGATGGGACTGGCCGGCCGGGATTGGCCGGCCGGGACTGGCCATTTAAACGGCAAAGGCACCGGCCGTCCGCCGCGGGAAAAATGGAAAAAATCCGCTGCAGACCGCCGGTACCGCGCAGGCATCCGCATGCCTGCTGCATCACTCGCACCCTCAATGAGGTATCTACTACGTTAGGGTCCAAAGTTGTGCACTGACTGCGCTGAAGGTGTGAGCTGGCTGGGAATCAGGTCAGACTGCAATGATGGGGGCATGAGCAACCGAATCGCATTCCTGGGCTGTGGGTCAATGAACGAGGCAATTCTGGGCGGGCTGATCGACGGCGGCGTCGACCCGGCCGACATCGTCGCTACCGTCCGTAGGGCCGAGCGTGCCGCCGAACTGGCCCAGAGGCACCACGGGATCACGGCCATCGCGGGCGAAGAAGAGCCCGACAACAACAAGCAGGCGGCCACCGGCTCCGGCGTCGTGATCCTCGGCGTCAAGCCCGTGGGCATCGCGGACCTGGCCCGGGAAATCAGCGGCTCCCTGTCGCCGGAAACAATCGTCATCAGCGTCGCCGCCGCAGTCTCCCTGGAGCAGCTGGAAGCGGCGCTCCCTGCCGGCCAGCCTGTCATCCGCACAATGCCGAACACTCCTGCGAAGCTGGGCCGCGGCGTCGTCTCCGTCTCGCCCGGAACCCATTGCTCCGCCGGGCAGCTCCAGCACGCCAAGGACATCCTCGCGGCCGTCGGCACGGTAGTGCAGATTCCCGAAGACCAGGTGGACGCCCTCTCGGCGATCAGCGGATCGGGACCGGCCTACGCCTTCTACCTCGCGGAGGCCATGGCTGATGCAGGGACGAAACTGGGCCTGGACCCGGAGCTGTCGCTCCTGCTGGCCCGCGAGACGGTCGCCGGGGCGGGCTTCATGCTGGCCGAGCCCGGTGCGGATCCTGCCGCGCTGCGCAAGGCGGTCACGAGCCCGAACGGGACCACGGAACGGGCCATCGCCACCTTCGACGAGCGGGGACTTCCGGCCATCATCGCCGACGGCGCCCGCGCCGCCGCTGCGCGCGCAGCGGAAATCACCCGGCAGCTCGCCTGAGCCAGCCCGGCCGGCAGCGGGACGACGCTGATCGGCCCTGCCCGCCGGCGACGGCGCTTCCTGTTGTGCCCTAGGGGCGCGCCGCGAACCGCTCGAGCAGGTCCACGTGGCCGGAAACAATGAGCATGTCCCGTGAGGACACCTTGGTTTCGGGCCGCGCGTACGTGAAGTCCTCGCCCGGGGACTTCACGCCCACAATCGTCACGCCGTACTTGGAGCGGACCTTGGACTCATCGAGGGTGAAGCCCACCGTCTCGCGGGGCGGGTACATCTTCACGATCGCGAAGTCGTCGTCGAACTCGATGAAGTCCAGCATGCGGCCCGAGACCAGGTGCGCGGCCCGGACGCCGGCGTCGGCCTCCGGGTAGATGACGTGGTTGGCGCCGATCCGGGTCAGGATCTTGCCGTGCGAGGGCGTGATCGCCTTGACCCAGAGGTGTTCGATCCCGAGGTCCACGAGGTTCACCGTGATCAGCACCGAGGATTCGATCGAGGTGCCCACGCCCACCACCGCGGAGCTGAATTCCTGGGCGCCAAGCTGGCGGAGGGCATCGATGTTGGTGGCGTCGGCTTCCACGACGTGGGTCAGGACGCTCGCCCACTTCTGGACCAGGGTGCGGTCCCGTTCAATGGCCAGGACCTCCCGGCCCTGCTTGACCAGTTGCTCTGCGGTGGATGCGCCAAAACGGCCCAGCCCGATCACCAGCACGGGGGCGTTGTGGGCGGGGCGGTTGACGGCGCCTGAGGAACTAGCCAATGATCGGTCTCTCTTCCGGGTAGTGGTACAGCTGGCTGCGCTGGCGCAGGGCCAGGCCGGCGGCAAGGGTGACCGTCCCGACGCGCCCGGCAAACATGAGCAAAGCGAGGACGTAAACCCCCGACGGCGGCAACTCCGCGCTGAGGTTGGTGCTTAGGCCTACCGTGGCGAAGGCGGAAATCGTTTCAAACAGGACCCGGTCCAGGGATGCGTGGCTGATGTGCAGGAGCAGGAGGGCCGAGACCGAGACGAGGGTAGCGCCGGCGACGATCACCGAAATGGCCACGCGCATGGTGCCCTCGGGGATGGTGCGGCCATAGATCTTCACGTCAGCGTCGCCGCGGGCCTCGGCGGTGATCGCCAGGAACATCACGGCGATGGTGGTGACCTTGATGCCGCCGGCCGTGGATGCGGAGCCGCCGCCGGCAAACATGAGGGCGTCGGAGAGCAACATGGTGGTGGACTCCATGTGGTTCTGGTCCACCAGGTTGAAGCCGCCGGAGCGCAGCATGACTGAGGCAAACAGCGCATGCGTGATCTTGTCGCCGAGGTCCATGTCCCCGATGGTGCGCAGGTTGTCCCACTCCAGGAAGCCCCACAGGACCGTCCCGGCGGCCAGGAGGATCAAGGACACCTGGATGGTCAACTTGGTGTGAAGGTTCCATTTCTTCCACCGCAGCCCGTTCTGGTGCAGCACCATGACCACGGGGAAGCCCAGGCTGCCCAGGAATACCCCGAGCATGAGCGGGACGAGGATCCAGAGATCTGTTTCGTACGGGACGATTCCATCCGAATGCGGCGTGAATCCAGCGTTGTTGAAGGACGAAATGGCGTAGAAGACGCCGTGCCAGACGGACTGCCAGAAGCTCTCCCCGAGGATGAGGAAACGGGGGATAAGAGTCAGCGCCAGGGCGGCCTCGATCACCACGGATGTCACGATCACGATCCGCAGCAGCGTACCCACTTCGCCGAGCCGGCCGGCATTCATGGCTTCCTGGGCGATCAGCTTGCCGCGGACACCGAGTCTCTTGCTGACCATGAGCGCCAGCAGCGACGCGAGGGTCAAGGTGCCCAAGCCGCCCACGAAAATGCCGACCAGGATCACGAGCTGGCCGAAGAAGGACCAGTGCACAGCCGTGGAGACCACCGTCAGGCCCGTGACGCAGACAGCGGACGCCGCGGTGAAGAACGCCTGATGCAGTGGTGTGACCTGTCCCGTCGCGGAAGCTAAGGGCAGCGAGAGCAAAACGGTGAAGACCAGGATTACGACGCCGAAGGCCGTAAGCGCCAGGCGGGCCGGCGAGCTGTTTGCGATGCTGTCAATGAAGTCGCGCAGGCGTGTGAAGATCCACAGGCCTTCCCGCTCCGGCATGCCTGGCTGCCAGCTGGCCGGGCTCGTAGACCTCGACTGGCTTTGCGTCATGTTTTTCCTCGGTTGAAACTTCTTCCCCAAGTAGTAAACCACTAAACGCCGGGTAATGGCCGGGGAAGCACCCTTGCACGCGCGGGAAGCCGGGAACCGCTCAGGTAGCCTGTGATTGATGACATTCCTGCCCGGACTCGCTCAGACCGCGCTGCCGACGACGGTGGTGTGGGCTCCTGCCATGACCGCCTACAACTTCGGCCACTCGCACCCGATGGCGCCGGAGCGCATGGAGCTCACCGCGAAGCTGGCCGGCAGCCTGGGACTTCTGGATCTTGACCACGTCACGGTCGCGGCTCCGCACGTCGCGGCCGACGCGGAACTGTGCACGGTCCACAGTCCGGAGTTTGTGGCCGCCGTCCGGCAGGTCAGCGAAAACCCTGACACTCCTGACCACGCCAGGGGCCTGGGCACCGAGGATGACCCCGCCTTTGCCGGCATGCATGAAGCCAGCGCCCGGCTGGCCGGCGGGTCCCTGCTGGCGGCAGCTGCCGTGCTGGACGGCAGTGCGGTGCGGGCCGTGAACTTCGGCGGCGGGATGCACCACGCCTCCCGGGACCGCGCGAGCGGTTTCTGCATTTATAACGACGCTGCCCTTGCGGTGCAGCGGCTGCTCGACGGCGGTGTCCGGCGTGTGGCCTACGTCGACATCGACGCGCACCACGGCGACGGCACCCAAAGCATCTTCTGGGATGACCCACGCGTGCTGACTATTTCGCTGCACGAGTCCGGGCTGACCCTCTTCCCGGGCACCGGCTTTGCCAACGAGATCGGCGGCCCGAACGCCCAGGGCAGCGCGGTGAACGTTGCACTGCCGGCCGGCACCGCCGACGCCGGGTGGCTGCGGGCCTTCCACGCCGTCGTGCCCCAGCTCATTGGCGCGTTCGAACCGGAAGTGATCGTCAGCCAGCACGGCTGCGACTCGCACCGGCTTGACCCGCTCACCCACCTGAACATCAGCGTGGACGGCCAGCGCGAGGCCGCCACGGCAATCGGCAACCTCGCCGCGCGCTATTGCGAGAACCGGTGGATTTCCACGGGGGGCGGCGGGTACAACGTGGTCAGCGTGGTGCCGCGGTCCTGGAGCCACCTCATCGCCATCGCCGCCGGCCGCCCTATACCGCTGCGGACCCCGGTGCCGGAGGACTGGCGAAGCTACGTCAAAGACAAGTACGGGGACCGGTTCGGTGTGGAGCCCCCGGAAGCGATGGGCGACGACGTCGACCTCTGGTGGCGGTCCTGGGAAGTGGGTTTCGACCCCAACGACGCGGTGGACCGCACCATCATGGCCACCCGCAAGGAAGTCTTTCCCCTGCACGGACTGGACCCCTGGTTCGACTAATTCCGGGCCGGGGTTGCAACCCTGTTTGGGGGCATCAATTGGTGGATGCCATCTGGCGTATATGTCGCTAGTGTGGAGGACATGGTGACAGACGACGTATTTGCCGTCATTGCTGAGGCAACCAGGCGTGACATTCTGATAGCCCTCCGCAAGGGGGACAAAGCGGTGGGGGAACTGGTCCAGGAGCTTGAAGCAAGCCAGCCCACCATTTCCAAACATCTCAAAGTCCTGCGGGAAGCGGACCTGGTGAGCATGCGCGCCCAGGGCCAGAAGCGCTTCTACACGCTCAACCCCAAACCCCTTGCCGGGATCGCCACCTGGCTGCAGGCGTTCGACGTCGGCCCCGCGGCGACAGCCGACCCGGCCGCAGCGCGCCTGCCTGAATCCCGCCCCGTCGCCGCCCCGGATGGACTGGCCGTTGGACTGGCTGCGGCGGCCAGCCCGCAACCCGTCTCCGCGCAGGCCGTCGCCGCACAGGCGGCCGCACAGACCGCCGCCGCACAGCCTGCCGCCGCACTGGCGGGGCGCCCCGCCGGCAGCTCGCTGAGCCCCGCCGTCGTCATCCCGGTCGGTACCGCAGGCGAGGACAAGATGCCCCAGCAGATCGGGCGGACCGTGGGCCGCGCCGCCACCAAGGCCGCTGACCTCCTGGCCAACCTGCCCAAGTTCGGCCGCAAGAAGTAACCCAACTAGCTAGCAGCAGGGGCCGTTCTGGGTGCTCAGAACGGCCTTTGCTGCGAGTCAGTTGGGTGCCGGCCGGCTACTTTGTGAGGATCCGTACGTGGTCCGGGGTGAGGTCCGCGATCCGGGTGACGCCGAGCAGGGCCATGGTGCGTTGCATGTCTTTTTCCAGGATTTGCAGGGCGCGGTCCACTCCGGCGCGCCCGCCGGCCATGAGGCCGTAGAGGTAGGCGCGGCCGATCAGGGTGAAGTCGGCGCCGAGGGCCAGGGCGGCGATGATGTCCGCGCCGCTCATGATGCCGGTGTCCAGGATGATCGCGGCGTCGCTGTGGTCTGCCTTCAGGGCGGCGGAGACCTCGGGGAGCAGGTGGAAGGGGATGGGGGCGCGGTCCAGTTGGCGGCCGCCGTGGTTGGAGAGCACGATCCCGTCCGCGCCGTGGTCCACGACCTTGCGGGCGTCCTCGACTGTCTGGATGCCCTTGACCACGAGCTTGCCCTTCCAGGTCTCGCGGAGCCAGTCGAGGTCGGCGTAGGTCAGGGTGGGGTCGAACATGGAGTTGATGAGGTCCGCGACCGTGCCGGTGTACCGGGACAGGGAGGCGAAGGTCAGCGGTTCGTGGGTGAGGAAGTTGAACCACCAGGCGGGCCGGTAGGAGGCGTCCAGGACGGTTTTGAGGGTCAGCGCGGGCGGGATGGTCATGCCGTTGCGGACGTCGCGGAGCCGGGCGCCGGCGACGGCGGTGTCCACGGTGACCATGAGGGTGTCGTTGCCCGCGGCGGCGGCACGCTGGATCAGTTCCAGCGAACGGTCCCGGTCCGTCCATAGGTAGAGCTGGAACCAGTTGCGGCCCGCCGGTGCCGCGGTGGCGACGTCCTCGAGGGACGCGGTGCCCATGGTGGAGAGGGTGTAGGGGATGCCGGCGGCTTCGGCGGCCCGGGAACCGGCGTATTCGCCTTCGGACTGCATCATCCGGGTGAAGCCGGTGGGCGCGATCCCCACCGGCAGGCGGGAGGGTCCGCCCAGGATGTCGGTGCTGAGGTCAATGCTGGAGACATCCCGCAGGATTCCGGGCCGGAACTCGATGTCCAGGAAGGCCTGGCGGGCGCGTCGGAGGCTGATTTCGGCCTCGGCGGCGCCGTCGGTGTAGTCGAACGGGGCCTGCGGAGTGCGGCGTTTAGCCATGTCGCGGAGGTCCCAGATGGTGCTTGCCCGGCGCAGCCTGGCGGCCCGGCTGAACCCCGGCTTCTTGAACTGCATCAGCGGAGCAAGGTCCGCGTACCTGGGCACGCGGCGCTTCAGCGCGGCAGGGACCCCGCCGGCGGCCGTCGCGGCTGTGCCTTGCCCGGATAAGGAGGCCCCAGCGTCCGGCGCGGTGGCTTTGGGAGTGGTGGGAGCCTCGGGGTTGCCGGGCGGGACGGTCTGCCTCATTGCTGCCTCCGGTTCTGCAGGATCTTCAGCGTGTGCTCCAGAACACTCTAGCGGGGATGTTTTCCGAGCCCCTTCGTCCTTATTGTTTCGGCGGCTTTCCCTGCCCGTGTGCGCGCCCGGAACGCAGTTGGCGGCAGCGCCCGCGGAGGGACACTGCCGCCAACAGCCCGTTCAGTCGACGGTGCCGGCCAGGAAGCTAGCGCAGTTCGATGTCCAGGGCCTGGAAATCGTCCGCCGAGTGGCGGCCCACCAGCAACCGGAAGGTGCCGGTCTCGAACTGCCAGCCGCCGTCGTAGTGGCCGAACGCCCGTGCCGGAATGCGGATTTCAACGCTCTCCGTGCCGCCGGGCGCGAGGTGCGTTCCGGCGTAGCCGGCAAGCCAGCGCACCGGCCGTTCCACGGCGGAGTCGGCGCGGTCCAGATAGACCTGGACGACGTCGCGGCCGGTGCGCGTCCCCGTGTTCCGGACCGGGACGTGCACGAGGACATCCTGGTTGGCGGGAACGGAGGCCGGAGCGTGCGGGCTGCCCAGTTCGAACGTCGTGTACCCGAGGCCGAAGCCGAACGGCAGGGCCGGTGCAGCTCCGCCGCCGGCCTGCTGCCGCAGCCAGGCGCGGTAGCCGATGTGGATGCCTTCGGAGTACACCACCTTGCCGTCGACCGGCGTGGTGTCCAGGACCGGGACGTCCGTCAGGGCCGCGGGCCACGTCGTGGGCAGCCGGCCGCCCGGCTCCTCGGCGCCCAGCAGGATGTCAGCCACCGCGGTGCCGAATTCCTGGCCGCCGAACCAGCCCAGCAGGACCGCGTCCACCTTCTCCAGCCACGGCATGAGCACCGGGGAACCGGAGTTGACCACAACAACGGTGCGCGGATTGGCCGCCGCAACAGCCTCCACCAGCTGGTTCTGCCGGCCGGGCAGATCGAGGTCCTTGCGGTCGAAACCCTCGGATTCGATCGCCGCGTTGGTGCCGACGACGACGACCGCGACGTCAGCGTTCCGTGCGGCTGCCACGGCGGCGTCGATTTCCGCCTGGGGATCGGTGACCACTGTTTCCTCGCCGAGCAGGATGGCCGTGAACGGGATGACCTGCTGCTTCGGCAGTTGGTATTCTGCCTCGATCCGGACCTTCTGGCCGGCCGCGGCCTCAAGGATGTGGACGGTCTTGGGCGGGTCGAACAAGGCGGCGCCGAGGACGTCGGTGTCGTCCTCAAGCTCGCCGTTGAAGACCTCGTCCCCGTCGAGGGCGAGCCGGATCTGGCCCACCGTCCCGACGCCGAGGTGGTGGACGCCGGCCGTTTCCGGGGTCCAGTCGGCCTCCATCCGGATGGCTGCGGTGCCTTCGGGAATGCCCACGCCGAACCAGATCAGGTGTGAGGCAAGCCGGTCTTCGCCCGAGATCTCCGTTCCGTCCGTTGCGAGGAACGTGACGCGGAGTCCGGGCACGCCGGATACCGGGTTGTGCAGCGACGTGCGCGGGAACGCCTGGATGCCTTCGGCCACCTTGGCGCCCCGGACGTAGGTGACGTCGACGTCGTCGGGCAGGGCCTTCCGGAGTCCCTCCAACGGCGAGACGGTGTATTTGGGCATCACCGTGGCGCTGCCGCCGCCCTGGGTCCGCGCCTCTTGGGCGTTGTGGCCGATCACGGCCACGCTGCCCAGCTTCGCGGCGTCCAGTGGCAGGATCCCGCCCTCGTTGCGGACCAGCACCGCGCCGCGCACCGCCACTTCACGGGCGATGGCGGCACCATCCAGCTGAGCGGGCAGGCCTGTCACAGCGGGAGTGAAACCTTCGAGGGATCCCACCCGGGCCGCAAGACGCAGGATGCGGGTGGCCTTTTCCAGGATGGCGTCCCGGCTGACCCGGCCGTCGCGGACCGCTTCGAGCAGCTTGGGGCCCCAGTGGCCCACGGGACCGGGCATTTCCAGGTCCTGGTGTGCGTTGGCGGCTTCCACGGACCGGACACCGGTCCAGTCAGAGACCACAACGCCGTCGAACCCCCATTCCGTGGAGAGCGGGGTCTCGAGGAGTTTGTTTTCGCTGGCCGTGGTGCCGTTGATGGAGTTGTACGAGCTCATCACGAGCCAGGCGCGGGCTTCAGTGATGGCATCTTCAAAGGCGGCGAGGTAGAGCTCGCGCAGCGGGCGCTCGGCCACAACGGAATCTGAGGTAAAACGGTCCGTCTCGGCCTCATTGGCGAGGTAGTGCTTGGGGGTGGCACCGACGCCCATGGACTGCACGCCGGAGACGTACCCGGCAGCCAGCGTCGCGGTCAGGCGGGGATCCTCGCTCATGCATTCGAAGTGCCGTCCGCCCAGCGGCGAACGGTGGAGGTTGATGGTGGGGCCGAGGACGGCGTGCACGCCCTTGCGCCGGGCCTCCTGCCCGAGGACCTGGCCGTAGCGGCGGGCGGTCTCAACGCTCCACGTCGCGGACAGGGCGGAGGAGGACGGCAGCGAGACGGAGTCGTGGCGCTCATCGAAGTCCTCGCCGCGGACGCCGGCGGGGCCGTCCGACATGACAACGCGGGTGAGGCCGATTTCGGGAATGGCGTGCGTGGACCACACGTCGGCGCCGGTCAGCAGCTGGATCTGCTGAGCCAGGCTCAGCCCGGCAGCGAGCTCGCGGATCCGGGCCTCCGCGTCCGGGGAATCCGGGGAGAGGGCCAGGACGGCGGGGGACAGGGCGGGATTCATTTACTTGACTCCTTTGATGCGGGTGACGAGGATGGCGCCGACGATGCCGACGGCAGCGCCGCCGAGGAACAGGGCGGGGTATCCGCCCAGGGCGATCACGGGGAAGGCGACAGCGGGCACCAGGGACTGCGGGAGCGCCTGGGCGATGTTGAATACGCCGAAGGTCTTGGCGTTTTCGGACTGCGTGCCCGGCAGGAGGTCGGCGATGAGGGCCACGTCCACGGCGCCGAAGCAGCCCAAGCCGAGTCCCGCGATGGCCTGGCCCACCAGGACCTGGTCGGTGGTGCTGGAGGTGGCGATGACGATCAGGCCCACCATGATGATCAGCGCGGAGGCGATCACCATGCCTTTTCGTTTGCCGATCCTGTCGCTAAGCCAACCGCCGGCCACACTGGTCAGCACCGTGCCTGCGGAACTGATCAGCGTCGCCTGGAAGACCAGGGTGGTGACCTGGGACGGGGCTACGTGGAGCTGGTCGGTGAAGAAGTACGGCAGGTAGAGCAGGGCCGCGCAGTAGCCGACGTAGACCATGAACTTGGTCAGCCAGGCCCAGCCCAGGCCAGGGTAGGTGCGGGGATTGAAGTAGAACGAGCCCAGGACCTCCTTGAGGTTCAGCGGCGCGGGCTTCTCGGTAAGGACACGGTCCTTGAAGGTGAAGGCGAAGCCGATGGCCAGGGCGGTCCCGACGACGCCGGGTACAACGGCCATCTGCAGGGCGTTGTCGAAGAGCTGCGCGAAGAACGCCGCGGCTACAAGCCCGACCGACAGGGTCATGCCGATGAGCCCGGACAGGCGGCCGCGTTCCGACGGGGCGGCCTGGTCCGGAAGGGTGGCGACGAGAGCCGCGAGGGCCGCGTTGAACCCCAGCTGGGCAAAGATCCACGCGACCAGAACCCCCGGAACGCCGGTGGCCGAACCCAGGAAGAACAGCGCAACGAGTCCCGTCAGTGAGCCTCCGATGATCCAGGGCTTGCGCATCCCGAAGCGGGACGTCGTGCGGTCACTCAGCCGGCCAAAGAACGGATTGGCGAGAAGGGCGACCACAGCGCCGACTCCGGCGACGAGGCTCAGGGCCCCGGCGCGGGTGTCCGGCGTCGTGATTTCGGAAACCTTGATGGCCAGGACAACGATGGCCGGCGCCAGCACCGCCATCCAGAGGCCGGCGCTCGCGATCGGCATCCCGATCACGTAGGCGCGCGGGGCCTTGCTGCTTGAAGTGTCCAGGCTGCTGGGAGCCTGGCGGGCGGACTGAGCCGCTAAATCCTGGTTGATGGTCCTGACGGCCACATTGCCTCCTGACGAAAAGTGGCCCTCCGTTGGGCCCTGCGAATGATCGTAGCCACAAAAACCGAGTGTGACTAGGTTTTTACTGAAAAAAGTGAAATAAGCTGGACCAATGTCAATGTCGAAGACCCGCGGACCCTACGCAAAAGGGGCCGAACGCCGCGAGCAGATCGTCCGGACAGCCACGGACGTGTTCGCCACGGAGGGCTTTGAGGGCACTGCCCTGAAGCGCGTTGCCGAACTGGTCGGGGTCAAGGAGGCAACGCTCTTCCACTACTTCACCGGCAAACAGGAACTCTTGACGGCGGTTCTCGCCGAACGCGACCGCCGCAGCCGGGAAGTCGGCGGGGCCGGGGACGTAGGGCTGCCTTCGCTGGCCGTCGTTGCCGAGCGGAACCGGCACGAGCCGGGCCTCACCACGCTGTACGCAGTGGCGTCGGCGACCGCCAATGATCCCGGGCATGATTCCCACAGCTACTTCCAGGACAGGTATGCGCAGCTGGTGGAGGAACTGAGCCAGGACATCGTGCGCCGCCAGGACGCCGGGACTGTCCGGACGGACGTTGCGCCGGACGTTTTGGCCAGGCTGGTGATCGCAGCCTTTGACGGCCTGCAGCTGCAGTGGCTATATGACAAGGATGTCGACATGGCTGACGGCCTGACCCAGCTTGTCGACGTGCTGCTGGCTCCGTCGCAGGGTACTGCGCCGAGATGACACGTCGCGGCAGTGTCGGCGCCAAACACTGCCGTGAACTGCTCTCTCGGCGGCTTGCGGCTCCGTGGCCGGGGGCTGCCGCGGGCCTGTGCCGGTGAAATGTTACGCCGGGCGTTTGCCCCGGCTGCGGCTCCCGGGCTATGGTCGGGGCTATGACTAACCGTTGGTATGCGTATTTTTCGTTGGCTCTGGAGGGGCCCGCGTCTAACTGACACGCATCCAACTTTCCTTCAGAGCCAACAGGGCAGAGATCATTCTCTGCCCTTCGCCATTTCTCCGGCGGGTTCTGATCAGGGCCCGCTCCGCATCCGGAACAGGACCCGAAAATGAGCATCGAAGCAGCAGCCGACACCCAGAACTCCACCTCGAACCTGCGCGTCAGCGAGTTCACCCCGCTGCCCACCCCCCAGGACCTCATGGCGGAACTGCCGCTGGAAGCCCGCATGGCAGATGTTGTCGGGCGGGGCCGGGACGAGGTCCGGGCCATCATGGACGGCGTGGACGACCGGCTGCTGGTCATTGTTGGCCCCTGCTCCATTCATGACCCCAAGGCCGGGCTGGAATACGCGCGCCGGCTGGTCAGCCAGGCCGAGAAGCACCGCGAGGACCTGCTGATCGTCATGCGCACGTACTTCGAGAAGCCGCGCACCACGGTGGGCTGGAAGGGCCTGATCAACGATCCCCGGCTGGACGGCAGCCACGACATCGCAGCGGGCCTGCGCGCTGCCCGGGCCTTCCTGCGGCAGGTCACCGCCCTCGGCCTGCCCACAGCCACCGAGTTCCTGGAGCCCATCAGCCCCCAGTACGTCGCCGACCTCGTCGCCTGGGGCGCGATCGGTGCCCGCACCACGGAGAGCCAGATCCACCGCCAGCTGGCCTCCGGGCTGTCGATGCCGATCGGTTTCAAGAACGGCACCGACGGCGACCTCCAAGTCGCGCTGGATGCGTGCAGCGCCGCTGCCGCCGCCCAGGCGTTCCTCGGCATTGACGACGACGGGCGGGCAGCGCTCGTGGCCACTGCCGGCAACCCGGACACGCACATCATCCTCCGCGGCGGACGCAAGGGGCCCAACTACTCCGCCGCCGACGTTGAAGCGGCGTCCGCCAAGCTGGCCGCGAAGCAGTTGAACCCCCGCCTGATCGTCGACGCCAGCCATGCCAACAGCGGCAAGAACCACCACCGCCAGGCCGAGGTGGCCCTCGAAATTGGCTCCCAGCTGGAAAGTGCGGGAGCCGCTGCCGGGGCCATCGCCGGCGTCATGCTGGAGAGCTTCCTGGTGGGCGGGGCGCAGAACCTGGACGTCTCCGTGCCCGCCGCGGATCGGGACGAGCTGGTCTACGGCCAGAGCGTCACCGATGCCTGCATGGACTGGGACGTGACGGCGTCGGTCCTCAGCCAGTTGGCCGCCTCGGCCCGCACGCGCCGGACGCGTTCCTGAGCCGCGAAAGGGTGGTGCCGGCGCGGTAGGGAATTTCGAGATTCCTGCGGAAATCGTGTGGGGATTCCTGCGGAAGCCTTTCACATTGGCACCATGAGCAACTAGTGTTGCTAACACATGGTTGTTTGATGGCTCAGCATCGGCACACCGCCATGTCAACAGGTGGGGCTGCCGTTCGCTGGAGCAAAGGAATAGGGAAATGTCTACGGAGGCCAACTTCTCCAAGGCCCGTTTTTTGACCGTGGCCGAAGTCGCGGAACTGATGCGGGTATCAAAAATGACCGTGTACCGACTTGTACATTCAGGGGAGATGCCGGCCGTGCGGTTCGGCCGCTCCTACCGCGTTCCGGAAAACGCCGTCGAACAGTACCTCAAGGGTGCCGTCGTCGACCGGAACGACGGTCACGCCGGGACTGGCTGAACAGTCCGCGGCAACATTCACAACATCAATCGGCTGCTTTGGGCCCTCACCGGGCCCGCGGTCGTGGGGTGCCTCGCGGAGGCGGTACCCTGTTAAGGAACGTTTTACGTCATTGTAAGAACCTGTCAGTTGTTTCAGTCTGCAGCTTAGCCCGCGGACCCTTCCCAACAGGCAGGTACTGCATCTAGCCGGTAAGGAACTTTCGTGGGTTCAGTTATTAAGAAGCGTCGCAAGCGTATGGCCAAGAAGAAGCACCGCAAGCTGCTTCGCAAGACGCGCCACCAGCGTCGCAATAAGAAGTAGCAATACTTCGCACTGCATGAAATGCCCGTTGCCTTCCAGGCGGCGGGCATTTTTCTTGCCTTCCTGCCGGCGGTGTCCGAATGCGGCGGCGGGAACGGACTTGGGCTGCGGGATCGGACGACGGCGGCCAGGATCCGCGCCGCGCGTGTCCGGAACCGCAGCGGAAAAGACGCCGGGCCTAGCGGCTGGGGCCGCGGAAGCGGGAGAACCCCCGCCACAGGCCGTAGATGACCCCGCCAACCGTCGCGGCCTTGAACCCGAGAGTGGCGGCGCGCCGGCCGGAGCGGAAGTCGTAGACAGGCCAGTTGTGCTCGCGGGCGTAGCGGCGCAGCTTGGAGTCCGGATTGATGGCCACGGGGTGCCCCACCATGCTCAGCAGCGGGATGTCGTTGTAGGAGTCGCTGTAGGCCCAGCAGCGGCCGAGGTCCAGGCCCTGGTCCTCGGCGATTTTCTGGACCGCCACCGCCTTGGCCGGGCCGTGGAGGATCTCTCCCACCAGCCGCCCCGTGTAGGAGCCGTCCAGGATCTCGCCCACCGTGCCCAGCGCCCCGGTGAGGCCCAGCCGGGCCGCGATGACGGTGGCCACCTCGATCGGCGTGGCCGTGACGAGCCATACTTTGCGCCCGACTCGGAGATGCTGCTCGGCCAGGGCCTTGGCCCCCGGCCATATCCTCGACTCAATCATTTCGTCGTAGACCTCTTCGCCCAGGGCCTCTATGTCGCTGGCAGTGATGCCGGCGGCGAGCGTCAGGGCGGAATCGCGGACGGCATGGACGTCATCCATGTTTTCGCCGCGCAGCACGAACATGAACTGTTTCCAGGCGAAACCGGCGGCCTGCGGCAGCGTGAATGCGCCGCGCTGGTAAAGCTTGCGGGCGACGTGGAAAAGGCTTGCGCCCTTCATGAGGGTGTTGTCGACGTCGAAAAATGCGGCTTCGCCGTGCTGCGTCGATGCAGCAGGCTCGCTGGCCACAGTGACGTATTTCTCCTCGGGCATGCCACGAGTCTAGTCAATGACGGGCCCCGGGCCGCCCGCGGGGCGCGCGACGCGGCGGCAGGAAGGCCCGCCTCCCGGTGCGCTGCGCCGCGCGTCGACGCGGAAGCGGCCACCGGGCTACGGTGGATGCATGGCCAAATCCGCGTCTGTCCCCGATGTAGTGCTGATCACCAAAGCTGACTGTCACCTGTGCGCGGAGGCGCGCGCCGCCGTCGGCCGCGTCACGGCCGCGCTCGGAATCGGCTGGTCGGAGCAGTCGGTGGACGACGACGCCGGACTGCGCGAACGCTTTGCCGAGGAGATTCCGGTGGTGCTGGTTAACGGTGTCCAACGGGATTTCTGGAAGATTGACGAGGCCCGCCTGACGCGGACGCTGCAGCGGGTCCTCAGCCAGCCGTCCTGACGCCCGCCTGCTTTGTTGCGCGATGCGCGGGGGCTCTAGAGTGGGAAGCACAACGCGACGCAATGGAGCAGATAGTGACTTCGCTGGATTCATTTTCCGAGGCTGTGCCCGGGGGAGCCGGAACTGCCGCCAAACAGATACCACCCGCGGCCGTGGCCCGGTTGACCATCTATCTGCGCGCCCTGACCACACTGCTGGCCGACGGGGTGGACCGCGTCTCCTCCGAGTCGCTGGCCGAGGCCTCCGGGGTCAGTTCCTCGACGCTGCGCAAGGACCTCTCCTACGTCGGCTCCTATGGAACCCGGGGTGTCGGTTACGAGGTCCAGTACCTTAACCGCAACATCGCTGCCGCCCTCGGGCTGACCCATGACTGGAAAGTCGCGATCGTCGGTGCCGGCAACCTGGGCAAAGCCTTGGCACGGTACGGCGGATTCGAGTCGCGGGGCTTTGACATCGTGGCGATATTCGACGCCGACCAGATGGTGGTGGGAAGCGAAGTCGGCTGGTTGCGGGTCAGCGACGCCGCCGACCTTGAGCCGGTACTGCAACGGACCGGCGCCAATATGGTGGTCCTGGCACTGCCCGCAGCGGTGGCCCAGGACGTCTGCGACCGGGTGATTGCCGCAGGCGTGCGGAGCATCCTCAGCTTCGCGCCGGTGATGCTGCAGGTCCCGCCGGGGGTCAACCTCCGCAAGGTGGACATGGCCACCGAACTGCAGATTCTGGCCTATCACGCACAAAGGGCGCAGGATCCGGAGGGCGCCGACTAGTTCGGCTTGGCCTTCCGGTTCCCGCGCCCGCTGCACGGTTCGCTTTTGCGGCTACTTCCCGAAGGGGGCCCCGGGCTGCCCGTAGGGGTTGGCGAAGGACTGCCGCTTCTGGAAATAGGGCGACGATGCGGGCAGGTACAGCAGGACGATCGCCGCGATCCCGACCAGCGCCGCCAGGGTGGCAAGGCTGAGCGGGACGATGTTGAAGACTGACAAAGCGGCGAACACGGTGCCCAGGATTCGGGCCCAGTTCTTGCCCTTGCGGACATTGAATGCGACGAGGGCGTAGAGTCCGGCGCTGATGACGGCGAACACCACGATGGTGCCGACCAGGATGCCCCTGATGGACTCGAAATCGACGCTCGTGCCGCTCGATGCCATCTGCTGCTCGAACAGGTCCCGGACGGCAGGGGTGTCCAGGGTTCCGAGGGACACCAGCATGGAGATGACCCACACGGCTCCGGCTGCGATGATCAGCCAGAACGACGTGTTGACCAGCTGGGGAACTACGCCCGGAGCCTGCGGCTGTTCGGACGGGTACTGGGCATAGGGGGACTGGCCGTAGGCCGGGGGCTGCTGCCCGTACTGCGGTGCGTTCTGACCATACTGCGGGGCGTTCTGGCCGGAGGCCGGCGGCGGCGTCTGCTGCCCGTACTGCGGGGCGTTCTGACCGTACTGCGGTGCCTGCGGTGCGTTCTGACCGTACTGCGGTGCCTGCGGTGCGTTCTGGCCGTAGGCCGGCGGCGGCGTCTGCTGCCCGTACTGCGGTGCCTGCGGCGCGTTCTGGCCGTACTGGGGGGCCTGCGGCGCGTTCTGGCCAAACTGGGGAGTGGACTCCCCGCCCGGCTCGGAGCCGTTCGGGGGCGGTGGCTGGACTGGAGGGTTGCTCATGAAGCGGTCCTTTGCGTGTCGATCACTGAATCGGCCACCGGGACCAGCGCTCGTGCCCTGCCCCCAGCATGGTTTAGCTCAACCGTACCGCGGGCGGGCCGCCGTGTGGATCATTCCGGAGAGGTATTCTCAACCCTCATTCGAACTCCATCACGGCCACGGCACGAACCTGGCCTGACGGCCCCAGGGAAGGGCCGGCGCCGCCAGGATTGGCCGGGATTCCCCTGGAGCGGCGGGCCTAGATTCGGCCCCGGTTTGCGACAAACCAGGCCTGTGCGTTCGGCAGCCACATGAGCACGGTGGCCACCAGGCTGATGAGGAAGCCCGGCAGGCTTCCGCCGCCCCGCCCGTCGGCGACGCCGGCACTGATGATCGTGAGCACCAGGGAGACGCCGACAAGAATGGTGAGGGCAAAGCGGGCCCACTCCCTGCCTTCCTTCATCTTCATGGCCAGGACGATCTGGGCAGTTGCCAGTGCAAGGGCAACGATGACAAGAAGCAGCACCAGGAGCCCGATTGGCGGCGCGAAGGCGATCAGGACAAAAGACCCGAACAATCCGATGATTCCACCCAGAAGGCCCAGGAGTCCGCCGATAAGCCAGATCCAGTACGAGACCTTCAGTTCAGTGGGCATCGCGGCGACCTTGAACATGCCGGAGAGGCCTCCTACAGGCAGGGCCTCGCTGAAGTTCCTGGGCCGGTCGGCCGGTATCTCGAAGCGGAATCCGCCCGTAGGCGCGGGCTGGCCCTGGTACCCCGGCGGTGGTGCCTGGTATCCGGGCGGTGGTGCCTGGTATCCGGGCGGTGGTGCCTGGTATCCGGGCGGTGGCGCCTGATACCCCGGCGTGGGCGGCTGGTTGACCGGCGGTTGCCCTGGGCCGGCTGGCGGGACGTTGCCCGACGCGGGAGGTTGCGCGCCCGGCTGCTGCGGCGGTACATCACTCGGGTTGCTCATGGCTCTCACTGTAGACCGCCGATTCCTTGATATCTAGGAAGCTATCCGGGGACTCCCGGGCCTGTCGCGGTGCCGTTATCAAGGGATCCTCCGCGGCCCCATCACTGGCAGAAACTCCGGAAGCTGCGGCGCCGGAAACGGCAGCGCCCTGCTTCCTCGCGGGGAGGAAACAGGGCGCTGGAGTGAGGTGCCGCGGAAGGCGCTTACCGGGCCAAAGCGGTCCTTACTGGGCTGCTGACTAGGCTGCGGGAGCGATGAAGGCCAGTTCCAGGTTGATGGCAACCTTGTCGCTGACCAGCACGCCGCCGGCTTCGAGGACGGCGTTCCAGGTCAGGCCGAAGTCCTTGCGGCTGATGGTGGTTTCGGCGCTGAGGCCGGCGCGGGTGTTGCCGAAGGGATCGACGGCCACTCCGTTGAATTCGGTCTCGAGGGCCACGGGGCGGGTGATGCCCTTGATGGTGAGGTCGCCCTGGAGCTCGTACGCGTCGCCCTTGGGGACGATGGTGTTGGAGACAAAGGAGATCTCCGGGAACGTCTCGACGTCGAAGAAGTCTTCGCCGCGGACGTGACCATCGCGGTTGGCGTCGCCGGAGTCGAAGCTGGCGGTCTTGATCGAGGCGCTGACCTTGGAGTCGGTGACGTTCTCGGCGAGATCCAGGGTGGCTGCGGCGTCGGTGAACTGGCCGCGGACCTTGCTGATGCCGGCGTGGCGGACGGTGAAACCGATCTCGCTGTGTGACGGATCGAGGGTCCAGGTGCCGGTGGTGACGTTTGCGGGAAGTGCCATGATGATTCTCCTTGAGTCGGGTTCTACTGCGGTTGGTCCGTCTGATCGTTAGTCGAAGCATCATTGGTTGAACTCTCAACTAACTGCTTCACCCAGTATAAACATGCATTTGCATCTTTTATTCCAACTCCGGGGAACATTTTTCCAAACTCCTCAGTTCTACTTCTCGTAGAAGATTTCAGATCGACCGTCATCTTTGAGAAACTGGTAGACATGCCCCAAGCCACTGTTCATTTGCTCCGCCACGGCGAGGTCCACAATCCCGATGGTGTCCTGTACGGCAGGCTGCCGGAATTCCACCTCTCCGAACTCGGCCGGGAGATGGCCCGCACGCTGGCGGAACACTTCAGCGTGCGTTCCGCACAAGGGGCCCGGATTGTCCACCTCGCCGCGTCGCCGCTGACCCGCGCGCAAGAGACGGCACAGCCGATCGCCGATGCCCTGGGCCTCGAGATCGCCACCGAGTCCCGCATCATTGAGGCCGCCAACTACTTTGAGGGCATGCACGTCTCCAAGGCCGAACTGCTCCGCCCGAAGCACTGGGCCAAGCTGTACAACCCGCTGCGGCCATCCTGGGGCGAGCCGTACAAGGTGCAGGCCGCGCGCGTGATCGCGGCAGTCCAGGATGCACGCCTCCGGGCCATCGAGCTGGGCGGCGACGGGGCCGAGGCCATCCTTGTCAGCCACCAGCTGCCCATTTGGGCCACGCGGCTCAGCGCCGAGGGCAGGCCGTTGTGGCACGACCCGCGCAAACGCGAGTGCACGTTGACGTCCCTGACCTCCCTGGTGTTCGACGACGCCGGCGGCCTCGTGCGGGTCGACTACAGCGAGCCCGCTGCCGCCCTGCTGCCCGGTGCCGCCAGCACCCCGGGAGCCTGACCATGGCCAGGAACCGCCACGAAGGGACTCCACTGTCCCGCCGCCATGTCCTGACCGCCGGCGGCGCCGCCCTGGCCGCCGCGTTTGGGCTGTCCGGCTGCGCCCAGGACGACGCCCTCGCCAAGCAGGCCAAGGCCGGGGACAACAAGAACTACGTGGCCGGCGACGGTTCCGTGACCGAATTCGCCGTCGCGGACCGCAAGAGTCCGGTGGCGCTCAAGGGGACGCTGTTCGACGGCACGGCCGTCACCTCGGCGGACTTCCCCGGCAAGGTCACCGTGCTGAACTTCTGGTTCGCCGCCTGCGCCCCCTGCCGGGTCGAGGCGCCCTCCCTGGAGGCGCTGAACCAGGAGTTCAAGAGCAAGGGCGTGCAGTTCTTCGGCGTCAACCTGCGCGACGAGAAAGCCACTGCCGACGCGTTCGACAAGACCTTCAACCTGACCTACCCGAGCTTCAACGACAAGGACGGCGCCGTGCTGCTGGCCGTCTCCGGACTCGTGCCGCCCGGCGCGGTGCCCACCACCCTCGTGCTGGACAAGCAGGGCCGCGTCGCTTCCCGGGTCCTGGGCGAAATCCAGCCGGGCACCCTGAAATCCCTCATCGCCTCCGCCGTGGCCGAGTAGCGCGGTCCGGACAGTGAACAGCCCCTTCGCCGAAGCCATCCTCAACGGATCGCTCCTGCTCGCCATTCCCGTCGCATTGCTGGCCGGACTCGTCTCCTTCCTCTCGCCCTGCGTCCTTCCCCTGGTGCCCGGATACCTGGGCTACGTCACGGGACTGACCGGCGTCGACCTGCAGAAGCAACGGCGCGGGCGCATGCTGGCCGGCATCGGGCTGTTCGTCCTCGGCTTCTCCGTGATCTTCGTGCTGCTCGGCGGGGCCTTCGGGCAGCTGGGCAGCCTCATCACCGGAACGCAGAACAGGTGGATCACCCAGCTGCTAGGCGTCCTGGTGATCGTCATGGGCGTGGTGTTCATGGGCGGCTTCGGCTGGCTCCAGCGCGATGCCAAGATCCATGCCAAACCGCCGGCCGGGCTGTGGGGCGCGCCCCTACTGGGCGTCACCTTCGGCCTGGGCTGGGCGCCGTGCATCGGTCCCACATATTCCGCCGTCCAGCTGCTCAGCCTCTCCGGCGGCTCGTCCGCGGCCAAGGGGGCGTTCCTGGCGTTCGTGTACAGCCTTGGGCTGGGAATCCCGTTCCTGCTGATCGCCCTGGCCGTGCGCCGCGGCATCGGCGTGATGTCCTTCTTCCGAAAGCACCGGCTCGCCATCCAGCGCACCGGCGGCGGCATCCTGGTCCTCCTCGGGATCCTGATGGCCACCGGCGTGTGGGGCACCTGGGTCTCCGGGTTGCAGTACTGGTTCCAAACCGATGTGAAATTGCCAATCTGATGAGCGAGCGCGTGAACGTAAAGAAGAAGAAGTCCCCGAAGTCCGAGGCAGTCCTGCCCTCGTTGGGTCCGCTGGGCATGCTCCGGTGGGCGTGGACGCAGCTGACCAGCATGCGCACGGCCCTGTTCCTGCTCCTGCTGCTGGCCGTCGCGGCCGTGCCCGGATCGCTGTTCCCGCAGCGCCCGGCCAACCCGGCCATCGTCACGCAGTACATCAAGGACCACCCGGACTACGGGAAGATCCTGGACTCGCTGCAGCTCTACGACGTCTACTCCTCGGCCTGGTTTTCCGCGATTTACATCCTGCTGTTCATCTCGCTGATCGGCTGCGTGATCCCGCGCGCCATCGCGCACTTCAAGGCGATGCGCTCCCAGCCGCCGCGCACCCCGGCAAGGCTGTCCCGGCTCCCCGAATACGGCACCCTGGTGCTGCCGGCCGACGCCGGGATCCCGGCGTCGGAAGCGATTTCCGACGCCGCGGAGCTGCTGAAGAAACGCGGCTACCGCGTGGACGTCCGGGACCGCGACGGCGACCGCCCCTCCCTGGGCGCCGAACGCGGCTTCCTGAAGGAAGTGGGCAACCTCGTCTTCCACACAGCCCTGATCGGTGTGCTGGTCTCGGTGGCCGCCGGAGGCCTCTTCGGCTACAGCGGGCAGCGGATCCTGGTGGAGGGCGACACGTTCGTCAACACGCTCGTCGGCTACGACCAGTTCACCCCGGGCACCAACTTCCAGAGCAGCCAGCTCCAGCCGTATTCGGTCCAGCTGGACAAGTTCGACATCACCTTTGACCGTGAATCGAAGGGCAAATTCGGCCAGCCCATCGACTTCAAGGCGGCCGTGACCACGAAGGAAAACCCGGACGCGCCCGCCAAGAAGGAAGTGCTCAAGGTCAACGACCCGCTCAGCCTCGGCGGCACCAGCGTGTACCTCACGGGCAACGGTTACGCCCCTGTGGTCACCATCCGCGACGGCGCCGGCAATATCGCCATGCAGGGTCCCGTGGTCGCCAAGCTGCAGGGCGAGAACTACTACTCCTCCGTGGTCATCAAGGTCCCGGACGCCAAGCCGGAACAGCTCGCCTTCGCCGGGTTCTTCCTGCCGACTGCGTTCGTCACCGACCAGGGCGTGTCCTTCAGCGGCGATCCGGAGCTGATCAACCCGCAGCTGACCCTGAACTCCTACTTCGGCGACCTCGGCCTGGACGCCGGCTCCCCGCAGAACGTCTTCGAACTCGACGTCAAGAAACTGACGCCGCTCAACGCCCGCAACCTGGACACCAAGGGCATCGTCCTGGCGCCCGGAGGCAGCTACACGCTGCCGAACGGGAAGGGCTCCATCAGCTTCGACGGCGTGAAGCGCTACATCGGCGTGGACATCCACCACAACCCCGGCCAGCTGTACGCCCTGATCTTCGCGCTCCTGGCCGTCGCCGGGCTGGTGACCTCGCTCTATGTGAACCGCCGCCGCGTCTGGGTCCGCACGGGCACCCACGAGGACGGCCGCACCATGGTGGAGTACGGTCTCCTGGCCCGCGGCGAAGACCACCGGCTCGCCGGCGAAGCCGCCGCCATCCGCAAACTCCTGTCCGGCGAATGGCAGCTGGGCGAGGACACCGCGCCCGGCTCCCAGCCAGCTCCCAGCGCGACGGCGGATAATGACCGGGCGGACAACGCCGGCACGGCAAGAAGCAGCACGGCAACAGGCAGCACGGCAGCCGGCGGCACGCACGCCGTCACTGAACAACCCGCAGAAGACTTCATCCAGTCAACAGCCGGCTCGTCCGAGTCGAAGAAGGATCAGTAATGTCGTTCCCGATCAACGAAACCATGGGCCAGTACAGCGAGCTCTTCATGCTGCTGGCGGCCGGCACGTACACGGTGGCGTTCATCGCCTTCGCCTGGGACCTGGCCAAGAGTAGCAAAATGCTGCGCGCGGTCGAGCTCAAGGCCGCGGAGCTCTCCGGGCAGGCCGCCGGGACCGATGCGGCCCGGATCCCCGTCGGCGTCGGAGCAGGAGCCGCCGGAGGCGCCACTGACCGCTCCGATGCACACATCAGCGGACCTGCCGGCCGTGCGGAGCGTCCGACGTCGGCCGTCTCCGGCCGCGGGGCGTCGGCGGGTGCGGGCCAGACCGCCGACGGCAGCATGCGCTACGGCGGCGAGCGGCGTGCCCCCGCGCGGGTGGCCGTCGCACTGACCGTCCTCGGCGCCGCCATTCATGCGGCCGGCGTGATCACCCGCGCGCTGGGTGCGGGCCGGGTGCCGTGGGGCAACATGTACGAATTCCTCACCACCGGCGCGTTCGTGGCCGTGGCTGTCTTCCTGCTGGTGCTGATCCGCCGCGACCTGCGCTTCCTGGGCACCTTCGTGATCGGCCTGGCCATCATCATGCTGGTTGCGGCTTCGATCTCCTTCTGGACGCCCGTGGGCCACCTCGTGCCGGCGCTGCAGAGCTACTGGCTGATCATCCACGTTTCCATCGCCGTGATGTCCTCGGCGCTCTTCACGCTGACATTCGCCATGTCCGCGCTGCAGCTCGTGCAGTCGCACCGGCAGAAGACCATCGCCGCCGGCGGTGCCGACAAGCTCGGGTTCATGCGCCTCGTACCGAACGCCCTCAGCCTGGAGAACCTCTCCTACCGCATCAACGCCATCGCGTTCGTCGGCTGGACGTTCACCCTCATGTTCGGCGCCATCTGGGCGGAGAAGGCCTGGGGCCGGTTCTGGGGCTGGGACACGAAGGAAGTCTGGACGTTCGTGATCTGGGTGGTCTACGCCGGATACCTGCACGCCCGCGCCACCCGCGGCTGGACCGGAACCCGGGCTGCCTGGCTGTCGATCGTCGGCTACCTGTGCGTGGTCTTCAACTTCACCATCGTGAACCAGTTCTTCAACGGCCTGCACTCCTACTCGGGGCTGTAACCACCAGCCCAGTGCACGATTTGACGCAGATGGCCGCCAAGCTAACCCGCTTGGCGCCCATTCGTGTCAGATGAGTGTGGGACAGATGAGTGTGGGACGGGGCGGTTAGGGGCGAGCACTTTTACGTCGGCCTGGCCTCGCACCCGAGCCGGGAGTCCAGCCCCGTTCGGTCAGCGCCGCACGCACGCGGGTAACCGCAGGCGGCTCCACCCCACGGGAGACCGGGGTCAAATGCCACTGGGTCAATACGACGACGCGCCACCCGGCATCCCTGGCGTTCTCATCCCGGAATATGTCGCTGCGGCGCTGAGCCGGACTGGCATGATGCCCGCCGTCGTACTGAATCGCGATCTTTTCTTGCTCGTAGGAGAGGTCAGGGTCCTGGATCCAACGGCCGGTCTCGTCGAACATGGGGACGTTTATTCCGGGTTCGGGCAGGCCATGCCGAACCAAAAGTAGCCGGAGTTCGGTTTCTTTGGGGGAGTCCGTGCCGGTCCGGATCAGGGCGCGGGCACGCATAGCGCGCCGGTAGCCCGCCCTGCCCTGTTTCCTTTCGAGGAATGCGTCCAGCTTTTGGATCGTGGTCAAGGGATTCCGCCGCCGCAGCAGGAAGTCCCCGGCAATCACCAGTTCATCGAGGCTCAGCATGCCTGTGAGATCGAACCACGTCCGCAGCGGCGAGGTGCAGCTCACCCTGCTCCCGCGCGCGATCTCGTCCGGTTCAAGTGACTGCTGATGGCCCACCACATTCTTATGGCGCACGGCCCGCTGGCCCGGCCGACTTGTCAGGTGGACGACAGCAGCGTTCTCAAAGGCCTGAGAAAGGGGGAAGCCCCACAGCACGGCCGCAGACAGGTGGCTCACGACTGCCCCCGTCACCGCAGTCAGGGCATGAACGCGTTCCAGCAAACTTTCGGGGTTGGCGGCCGGGGCGCGCACTCCATAACACGGGCTGACCAGATCCGTGGCCCGGGTCCGTCGCCGGCTCAGGCCTGCAGCGCGCCCCTCGGCCACGGTGAAGGGCTGGTTTCCAAGCTGCGGGGGAAGCTTACTGGGCTGGCGCATAAGAGGATTCTGCGCCCGTGCCGAGGGGGCTCGGAGGTTATCCACAGAGCGGGCACGGTGGGGGGAAGAGTAAGCCCCGTGGGCAGCACGAGCGCGAGCGGATGAGTGGTGGCCGTTCGCCGCAGAAGGCCGCTTCGAGGCTGGGATTCCGGCCATCTGTGGCTACTGGCCGCAAACAGGATTGCCAAGTGAGCGGTCCCCGTGGCGGAAACAGGGACTATTTAGCCCCGCGCCACTGAACCCCGCGCCACTGAACCCCGCGCTATTTAACCTCGTCGGTACCTTGCGTCCCGGCGTCGCCGGGTTCGTGGGCGTCGCCGGTGCCTGCTGTGCCTGCGGCTTCGGCGTTGCCGGCGTCGGGCTTGCGCTCCTTGGCGTCGAGTTCGTCCTTGAGCTTCTTGAGCCTGGCGGCCTCGGTCTGGTTGCGGCGGCGGATTTCAAGGTTGCGCAGGAATTCCGGGTCGTCGTCGGGCGCTACTGGATGGCTGTAGGCCACCGGGGCGGTGTCCGTAGCGCGGGGGCGTCCAAGGAGGAACCACAGGGTTGCGCCGACCACAGGGAGAAGGATCTGCACGAAGATCCAGGCGGTCTTGGAAATGCCTCTGGTCAGCCGCGCGTCAGTCCGGATGAGGTCGACCAGTCCATAGACAAACACGACCAGTATGACGATCGGAACCACTACACGGAGCATACCTTCAGTCTAGCCGTCGGGCGGCCCGACGGCGTCGGTCACTGTGTGCGGGTGCGGGCCGCCGGCGTTCCCGGCGCGGGAGGATGAGGGCCGAAGCGCGGCCGCCGTCCCGGCGGCTAAACTTGTGGGGTGGCTTTCCTCAAATACACCCTGATTCGGCTGGCGCTGTTTGCGCCCTTGTTTGCGCTTTTCCTCTACTTGCAGCTGGGAGTGCTCCTGGCGGCCCTGTGCGCCGGGATGATGTCCTTCGCCGTCAGCTTCCTGTTCTTCCAGAGGCAGCGTGACGCGGCCACCGCGACGCTGCACCACCGGTTCTCCGGCAAAGCCAAGCCACTGCGCAGCGCCGGCGAGGTGGCCGACGCCGAGGCCGAAGACCGCCTCGTGGACGCGAACCCCGACATTGCGGTCCGCGCGGACCAGCGCCCCAAGGATTCCGGGCAGCCCGGGTCCTAGAACCCGTGGCTGAGGACTAGTCCGACTGAAAACAGCGCGGCGAAGCCCAAGTTGATCAACCCGGTCTGCTTCAGGACGGGGATCAGGCTCTTGCGGCGCCGCCCGGCGATCATGAGCCAGGACGGCATGAGGCTGGCGGGGATCAGCAGCAGCACGATCAGCATCCACGGCCGTGCGGGCGCCAGGACGATCACCAGCAGGATCGCCACGGCCAGCATCAGCACGTAGCTTTCACGCGCATGCTTGTCCCCGAGCCGGACGGCCAGGGTTTTCTTCCCCGCCTTCCTGTCGGTGGGGATGTCGCGGACGTTGTTGGCCATGAGCAGCGCGCACGCGATCAGCCCCGTGCCGATCGCGCCGATGATGGCGGCGAGGCTGATCTGCCCGGCCTGCGTGTAGGTGGTGCCAAGCGTCGCGACGAGCCCGAAGAACACAAACACGAAGACATCGCCCAGGCCCAGGTAGCCGTAGGGGTTCTTGCCGCCGGTGTAGCCCCAGGCGGCCAGCACGCAGCCGACGCCGACCAGGATGAGCCACCAGGCCTGCGTGATGATCACCAGGACCAGGCCGCACAGCATCGCCAGGCCGAACGCCGCGAACGCCGCCCATTTGACGTGCTCCGGGCGGGCCGCGCCCGAGCCCACCAACCGGAGGGGACCCACCCGGTCCTCATCCGTGCCGCGGATGCCGTCCGAGTAGTCGTTGGCGTAGTTGACGCCGATCTGCAGGAGCAGGGCGACCAGGGCGGCCAGCACGGCGTTCAGCAGGATGAACGAATCCATCTCGTAGGCGGCTGCGCTGCCGATCAGCACCGGCGCGATCGCGGCGGGCAGGGTGCGCAGTCGGGCGCCTTGGATCCATTGTGCGGCTGTGGCCACGGTCAGTACCTCGTTGGTTCGTTGAATACTCGTTGGTTGGTGCATGGTCGGCAGGAAGCCGGAAGCTGCTTGTCTATTTTCCCTGATGGAGCGCATCCAGGAGGACCGTCATGCCCAGGCGGTCCGGTTTGCCGTTGGGGAGCATGAGCAGGTCCGCGGCGGGAAGGACCGTTTTCGGGGCCAAAGCGCCCAGCATGTGCCCCCAGGTCTCGTCCCGGCGGTCCGTAAACGCTGCCAGGGCTTCCGGGGAAGTGTCGGCCACGGCAACGTACGCGGCCAGGGCGTGGCCCCATTCGGCGGAGGGCACGCCGGCGACAAAAGCCGCCCGCACGCCGTCGAGCTTTTCCAGCTCGGCCTGGACATGCGCGGCGGAAACCTTGACGCCGCCGGTGATGACGACGTCGTCGGCCCGGCCGAGTACGGTGAGCCGGCCGTCGGCGTCGAGCTCGCCGAGGTCGTTGGTCCGGTACCAGCGGACGCCGTCTTCTTCGATGAACGTCGCGGCCGAGAGCTCGGGGGCCTGAAGATACCCGGCGGCGATGGTTGCCCCGCCAAGCAGGATGCGGCCGTCGTCCTCCACCCGGACCAAGACGTCCTCGAGCGGGAAGCCGTCGTACACGCAGCCGCCGCAGGTCTCGGACGAGCCGTACGTGGTCACCACCCGCACGCCGGCGTCCCGGGCTGCCGCGAGCAGCTCCGCAGAGGCAGGGCCGCCGCCGAGCAGGATGGCGTTGAAGCGCCGCAGCACGGCCAGGGTGTCGGCCGAGGGCGCGTCCAGGAGCCGCTGCAGCTGGGTGGGGACGAGCGAGGTGAACCTGATCTTGTCCGTGAGTTCCAGGGCCGCGGCGGTGAAGGCCTCCGGCGTGAAGCCGCCGGAGAGGTCCATCACCCACGGCCTGGTCCCCGCGAAGAGCGAGCGGACCAGCACCTGCACGCCCGCCACGTACTGCACGGGGAGGGCCAGCAGCCACTGGCCTTCGCCCTTGAGCGCAAAGGCGGTTGCCATTGACGAGGCCGCCAGGGCCTCGACGGTGAGGACGGTCGCCTTTGGTACGCCGGTGGACCCGGAGGTACGGACCACCACGGCCGCGTCCTCGATTCCGGCCGTGTCAGGGAATCCCAGCTCCGGGGAGCCGTCGTGCCCGGCGGAGAGTTCGACGGCGGGTCCCTCGCCGTGGAGGGCAGCAGCCAGCGCCTTGAGGACGGGCTCGATGTTCGTGGGTCCGGAGTTCACAGCGCGCCTTAGAAGTAGTACGGGAACGCGGACCAGTCGGGGTCGCGCTTCTCGAGGAAGGCTTCCTTGCCCTCCACGGCCTCGTCGGTCATGTACGCCAGCCGGGTCGCCTCGCCCGCGAAGACCTGCTGGCCGGCCAGGCCGTCATCAGCCAGGTTGAAGGCGAACTTGAGCATGCGGATGGCCTGCGGGGACTGCCGGGCGATGTCCGCGGCGTACTTCAACGCGACCTCCTCGAGGCGTTCGTGGTCCACGGCCTCGTTCACGGCGCCCATCCGGACCATGTCCTCGGCGGAATATTCGCGGGCCAGGAAGAAGATTTCCCGGGCGGCCTTCTGGCCGATCTGCCGCGCCAGCAGGGCCGAGCCGTAACCGGCGTCGAAACTGCCCACGGTGGCGTCTGTCTGCTTGAATTTTCCGTGCTCGCGGGAGGCGATGGTGAGGTCCGAGACCACGTGGAGGGAGTGTCCGCCGCCGGCCGCCCAGCCATTGACGACGGCGATCACCACCTTGGGCATGGTGCGCATGAGCCGCTGGACTTCCAGGATGTGCAGCCGGCCGGCCCGGGCGGGGTCGATGGTTTCTGTCGTTTCCCCATCTGTGTCTTGTACTACGTACCGGTAGCCGTCACGGCCGCGGATCCGCTGGTCCCCGCCGGAGCAGAACGAGTGGCCGCCGTCCTTGGCGGAGGGGCCGTTGCCGGTGAGCAGGACGGTGGCCACGTCCGGGGTCATCCGGGCGTGGTCCATGGCGCGGTAGAGCTCGTCCACGGTGCCGGGCCTGAAGGCATTGCGGACCTCGGGACGGTTGAAGGCGATGCGCACGGTGGGCAGGTCCCGGACCACGGAGCCGTCCGCCCCACGCTCCACCTGCCGGTGGTAGGTCATGTCCTGGAAGTCGTCGAAACCGGACACGGTGCGCCACCGGGTGGGGTCAAAGACGTCGGATACCTTGGCGGGGATTTCGTTGCTCACAGTCCGAGTCTAGTAATGGCGTCAGCTGATGCAGAACTCGTTGCCTTCCGGGTCTGCCATGGTGTGCCAGGAATGCGGTCCCTGGTTGGCCGACCAGAGGTAGGTGGCGCCGCGCGCTTCGAGCGCAGCCCGCGCGGCGTCCTTGTCCGCGCCGGCGAGCCTGACGTCCCAATGGATGCGGTTCTTGACGGTCTTCTCCTCCGGGGCAGTCTGGAACAGGATCCGGCGGGCAGGGGCTTTGGCGTCGATTTCTTCGGGCGGCCGGATGGCGGCGCCGGCGCGCCACACGAGCCTGCCCTGGTGGGTCATGGTTTCCGCCTCGGTAGCGAAGCCCTGCTCGATCATGGAGCGGATGAAAACCTCATCCTGCGGCTCCACGGCCCACTCCAGTGTTTCGGCCCACCAGTCGGCGAGCTCGTGCGGGTTTCGGCAGTCAACGGCGATCTGGATGTTCAGTGTCATGGAAAGAACCTACGACGTCGGCGCCCGCGCCGGAAGTGGCACCACGTTGGGTTGGTTAGCCCTGGACCTGCTGCAACTGGTCCAGGACCTCCGGTGGAATCGCGTAAATGAAGACGACCGCCAGGAGGTTCTTCGAAGCGTGGACGAAGTAGGAGAACATCAGGTTCTTCCCGGTCCAGACGTACACGAACACCAGGACGGCGCCCATGGCGAGGTACGGCATCAGCACCTGCAGGGTCATTTGTTCCTGCCCAACGATGTGCAGGGCCGCGAACAGGACCACCGACAGGGCACAGCAGAGCCAGAGGTTGACCCGGCGGCTCAGTTTGCCGATCAGCAGGTGGCGGAAGATGTATTCCTCGACGAAGGGTCCCACGATCACCAGCAGGGGCACCATGAGCCAGACCGGTACCTGCTGCATGAGCGCCTGGAGCCCGGCCTGGTTGGCGGAGGTCTGCACCGGCCCGCTGACGGCTACGAAGATCGCGGTGAGGATGAGCATCGCCACCACGGCCAGCGGCACCATGAGCACCGTGAACCAGGGCCGTGTGGCAAGGACACGGAGGTCGCGGCCGGCAACGCGGTGCGCGGCGGTCAGGGCAAGGACGCCGATGGTCGCGTAGAAGACCAGGTTCACCGCGTAGGAGGCCACCGCGGGATTGGGCGAAATCTGCAGCAGCAGCGGCACCAACAGCCCGCCTGCCACGGCGAAGAAGGCGGCCACCGCAACATAGAGTCCGGCGGTGATGAAATCGAGCCGGGAGAACCGGTAAAGCTCCGGCTGCGGCGCGGGTGGTGTGCGGAGAGCTGTGCCCATGTCCCCAGCCTAGCGCCGAGGCGAGGCTGCGCGGTGGTGCCTGCCGCGTGAGCCCGTCCGACGGCAGCAGGCAAGTCCGACGGCGGCAGGCGCCCCGGTGCCCCCAGTGCCGGGCGGCGGTGCCATACTGGGGACTCAAGCCGCCGCCGGGCAGGCTGGCACCGACTTGCGAGGACCCCTTGAGCGAACATCTCCGCCTTACGGGCGTATCCCACGGTTATGGGGATCGCCAGCTCTTTGCCGGCGTCGACCTCGTTGTCACTGCCGGTGAGCATGTGGCGATCGTCGGCGAAAACGGCGCGGGCAAATCCACGCTGCTCAGGATTCTGGCCGGGATCGAGGCCGCGGACGAGGGGACCGCCGTCAGCCAAGGCCGCGTGGGCTACCTTGCCCAGACCCATGGCATGCCTGAGCAGTTCACCGTCAGCGACGCGATCGACGCCGCACTGGAATCGCTCCGCGCACTGGAGGCCGAGCTGGACCGGCTGGAGGACGGGCTGGCCGGCGCGGATGCGGAGGACCTGGAGCGCTACGGAAACCTGCAGACGCAGTACCAGCTCAGGGAGGGCTACGCCGCGGAATCCCGGGTGGAGGCGGCGCTGGACCGGCTTGGCCTGGGCGGCCTGGACCGGATGCGGACACTGGGCTCGCTCTCCGGCGGGGAACAGGAACGCGTGGCACTGGCCTGCGTTCTGGCCGATCCCGCGGACATCCTCCTCCTGGACGAGCCCACCAACCACCTGGACGCCAGCGGCACGGCCTGGCTGGAGGGACGGCTGGCGGCCCACCGCGGCACCGTGGTGGTGGTCTCCCATGACCGCGTCCTGTTGCGCAAAGTTGCCTCCACCGTCATTGAGGTCGATGCCGAACGCCGGACGGTCAACCGCTACGGCAACGGCTATGAAGGATATCTGCGGGAAAAAGCAGCCGAACGCCAGCGCTGGGCGCAGCAGTACCACGGGTGGCTGGACGCGATGGCCGCCGAACGGCTTCAGGCGGACACCATCGCGGGGAGGATGGGCTACGCCCGCCAGCGCGACGGCGACAAGATGGGGTTCGACTTCAAGGCCGGCACGTGGCAAAAGGCGGCCACCAGCAAGGTCCGCAATGCCCAGGAGCGCCTCCGCAGGCTGGAGGCAAACCCCATCGACCGCCCGCCGGTGCCCTTGAAGCTGGCGGCGGACCTGCGGGCGGACCTTGGCGGGGGCCCCGCCCTTGAAGCGAAGGGGGTGGCCGTGCCTGGCCGCCTGGAAACGTCGGACTTCCGGGTGGAGGCTGCCCAGAAGATCCTCATCACCGGTCCCAACGGGGCGGGCAAGTCCACGCTGCTCTCCGTCCTCGCGGGCACGCTGGAACCGGCCACGGGCACCGTGGTGCGGCACGGCCGGATCGGCTACCTGCAGCAGGAACTGGAACTCCCGCCGCGCCCGGGGCTGCGCCTGCTGCCCGCCTTTGCCGCGGGACTGGGCGGCAACATCGATGAGCACGCGGAGGCCTTGCTGCGCCTGGGACTCTTCCGGGCCAGCGAATTCCATGTCCCGGTGGGAGGCCTCTCGGCAGGTCAACAGCGCAGGCTGGCCCTGGCCCGGCTCCTGCTGGGCGGGTTCGGAACGATGCTGGTGGATGAGCCCACCAACCACCTGGCGCCCGTCCTGGTGGAACAGCTGGAAGCGGCCCTGTCCGGCTTCGCGGGGACACTGGTGATGGTCAGCCACGACCGCGCGCTGGGGGACTGGTTCAGCACGTGCGCCAGGGACAGCGCAAACGGGCCTGGGGACGGCGCCGGGAACTGGCTCCGGTTCGCGATGAGGGACGGCGCACTGGCCTGACAGCCGGATGCACCGGTATTTTTGGTACCCAAATAGAACATTATTCGGCGATTTCGAAAATCATGCGTCATTAATTGGGAATAGTATCCGCCTGTTGTTGCCCTCGTCACGGTCAAGCCGGGAATTCTAGTACGATGGATGAGCCGCGCGAAGGTTTGACTCTCGTGAGGTTCGGTACATGTTGATGCCCCACCGGGGCAAAAAACCGACTGCTGCGTCACCGAATCCCGGTCCCGTCCCGGCCATAATCCGACCTACAAGGAACCGTTGTGCCATCAATTACCCCCACAGAACTCCAGAGCGCGCCAGCGGAATCCGCCGTCGACTCGACCCTCAGCGCCGAGGGCTACAAGAAGACCCTGAGCGGCCGCCACGTGACCATGATCTCGATGGGCGGCGCAATCGGCGTTGGCCTGTTCATGGGTGCCGGCGGACGCCTGGCCTCCACGGGACCGGCGCTGATCTTCTCCTACGCCATCGCCGGCGTCATCGCCTACCTGCTGATGCGCGCGCTCGGTGAACTGATCATGTACCGCCAGACCTCGGGCTCCTTCGTCAGCTACGCCGGCGAAATGTTCGGCAAGAAGGGCGCCTACATCTCCGGCTGGATGTACTTCATCAACTGGGGCATGACCGGGATCGCCGAGCTCATCGCGATCGGCCTGTACTTCCAGTTCTTCTTCCCCAACGTGCCCGTGGAGGCGTCCGCGATTGCCGCGCTCGCCATGCTGGTGGCCGTCAACCTGCTCAGCGTCAAGGCGTTCGGCGAGTTTGAATTCTGGGCATCCTGCCTCAAGGTCGGCTCCATCCTGATCTTCCTGGCCGTTGGCACCTTCATGGTGGTCACCAACGCCAAGGTGGGCGACGGCCATGCCTCGGTGGCCAACCTCTTTGCCGACGACGGCGGGATGTTCCCCAAGGGCGCCCTCGTGATGGTCCTCGTGCTCAACGCCGTGATCTTCGCCTACAACGGCATCGAACTCGTCGGCATCACCGCCGGCGAGATGCAAAACGCCAAGCGCGAAGTGCCCAAGGCGATCCGCGCCGTCGTGCTGCGCATTGTGGTGTTCTACGTCGGTTCCGTGCTGCTGCTGGCCATGCTGCTGCCCTCGGACCAGTACAAGGCCGGTGTGTCCCCGTTCGTCACCGTGTTTGGCCAGATGGGCCTCGGCTGGGTGGGCGACGTCATGAACATGATCGTCATCACCGCCGCGCTGTCCTCCTGCAACTCGGGCCTGTACTCGATCGGCCGTGTCTTCCGCACCATGGCCAACAACGGGCATGCCCCGCAGTGGCTCACCCGGATGTCCAAGCGCCACGTGCCGTACGCGGCCATCCTGGCCATCGCGGCCTTCTACCTGGTGGGCATCCTCCTGAACATCTGGCTGGGCGGCTCGCACGCCTTCGACCTCGCACTGAACACCGCCTCGATCGGCGTGATCTTCACCTGGGGAGCCATCTTCGCCAGCCAGATCGCCCTGCGCCACCAGAAGGGCCGCGTGTCCAGCCTGCCCATGCCGGGCTCGCCCTGGACCAGCTGGGCCGGACTTCTCGCGCTGCTGGCCATCACCGTGCTGATCGGCTTCGACACCATGACCAGCAAGACAGGCGAGGTCTTCCACCTGGGTCTCTGGACCCTGGCCACGGTTCCGTTCTTCGCCCTGGTGCTGTGGCTGGGCTGGCAGAAGGTCAAGAACAACGCGCCCAAGAACGAGCTCTACAGCTAACTGCTCCTACGCGCAGCGACGGCGGCAGCCACCTTCACCAGGTGGCTGCCGCCGTCGCGGTTAACCCCGGAATCCTCAGTAGCTGGCGGGAGCGTTGCCAGGCTGGGCCGCCGGGCCCGGCCGGACGTATTCCGCGGCGAGTGCTTCGGAGCCGCGGGCCAGCAGTGCGACATCGGCGCCCACCAGGATGAAGGCGGCGCCGGCCGCCATGTAATGGTGCGCGGTGGCAGGGTTGAAGGCGTTCACGCCGGCGGGCTTGCCGGCCGCTTTGGCGGCGGCTAGGCAGTGTTCGACGGCGGCGCGCACCTGGGGGTGTTCCTGCTCTCCCAGGACGCCCATGGAGGCGGCGAGGTCGGAGGGGCCCAGGAAGATGGCATCCACGCCGTCGACGGCCAGGATCTCCTCCACCGACGCGACCGCGGCGTCGGATTCGATCTGGACGGTGAGGCTGATGGTCTCGGAGGCGCGGGCGAGGTAGTCCGGGATCCGGTTCCAGCGCGAGGCCCGGGCCAGGGCGGAGCCCACCCCTCGGACGCCGTGCGGCGGGTAGCGGGTGGCGGCCACCGCGGCCTTGGCCTCGGCGGCGGAGTTCACCATGGGGATCAGCAGGTTCTGGACCCCGAGGTCCAGGTACTGCTTGATCAGCACCGTGTCGTTGACCGGCGGCCGGACCATGGCCTGGACCGGGTAGCCGCGGACGGCCTGCAGCTGGGCGAGGATCGATTCGAGCCCGTTGGGGCTGTGTTCGGCGTCGATCAGCAGCCAGTCCAGGCCGGCCCCGGCGCAGAGCTCTGCCACGAGCGGGCTGCCTGAGCAGACCCACATCCCCGCCAGCGGCCGGCCGGCAGCGCCCGTTTGGTTGCGCAGGGCGTCGCGGAACGTGGGGTCGGGGTCTACTCGAAGCGGCATGCGATGCTCCCCAACGGTCCGTAGTCGGCGTGGACGGTGTCGCCCTGGTACACCCAGAGCGGCCGGGTGAAGGAACCGGCGAGGATGATGTCGCCGGCCTTCATGCCGTCCCCGTGGGCGGCGATCTTGTTGGCCAGCCAGTGCACTCCGTTGGCCGGGTGGTCCAGGACCCCTGCCGCGACGCCGGTTTCCTCGACGGTCTGGTTCTTGTACAGGATCGCGGAGACCCAGCGTAGGTCCACGGCGTCCGGCTTCACCGGGTTGCCGCCGACCACCATGGCGCCCATTGCCGCGTTGTCGGCGATGGTGTCCACGATGGTCCGGCCCTCCATTTCGATCCGGGAGTCCAGGATCTCGAGGGCCGGGACCACGTAGTCGGTGGCGTTGAGGACGTCAAAGATGGTGCAGCCGGGGCCGGCCAGGCCCTTCTTGAGCACGAACGCCAGCTCCACTTCGACCCGCGGGTGGGTGTATTGGTCCCACTGCACCGAACACCCGGTCTCGAGGACCATGTCATCGAAGATCGCTCCGTAGTCCGGTTCGGTGATGCCGGTGGCCGCCTGCATGGCCTTGGACGTGAGGCCGATCTTGCGGCCCACGAGCTTCCGGCCGGCGTCCTCGTTGCGGCGCCGCCACAGCTGCTGGACGGCGTAGGAGTCCTCCACCGTCATGTCCGGGTACCGGGCCGTCAGCCGCGGGACCGGAGTCCGGGACCGGGCGGCCTCCAGCAGCTCGTCGGCAATGGCCTCGATGGTCGCGGAGTCAAGCATTCGGGTGCTCCTCAGGTGGTTGGGCAGCTCAGTGTGGGGGAAGCTGGGGCCCGGTCCCGCATCTGGGGGATGCGGGACCGGCAGGGCGATGAGGGCCTAGAGCTGCGCGCCGAGCTTGAAGCCCTCGGCAGCACTGTCTGCGTCCTTGCGCGTGTAGGAGAAGCCGTCGGCACCGACCGTGACGGCCATTTCGGAGGCATCAGTGCGTTCGATGACCGGCTGCGGATTGCCGTCGAGGTCCAGGACGAGGGAGGCCTCCGTGTACCAGGACGGGACCACGGGGTTACCCCACCAGTCGCGGCGCTGGTTGTCGTGGACGTCCCAGGTGATGGTGGGATTGTCCGGGTCGCCGGTGTAGTAGTCCTGGGTGTAGATCTCGATGCGGTGGCCGTCCGGGTCCAGGATGTAGAGGTAGAAGGCGTTGGAGACGCCGTGCCGGCCGGGGCCGCGTTCGATCCGATCGGAGATGCGCAGGGCGCCCATCTTGTCGCAGATCTGGATGATGTTGTGCTTCTCATGGGTGGCGAACGCGACGTGGTGCATGCGCGGGCCGTTCCCGCCGGTCAGTGCGGTGTCGTGCACGGTCTGCTTGCGGTGCATCCAGACGGCGTAGGAGACGCCGTCGGAATCCTGGATGTCTTCCGAGACGCGGAAGCCGAGGTCCTCAAGGTACTTGCGGCCCTTGGGGACGTCCGGGGTGACCTGGTTGAAGTGGTCCAGGCGGACCAGCTCGCCGGCGGAGTAGAGGTCGTAGCGCTGGGTAAGGCGCTCCGCGTGCTCGGTCTCGTAGAAGAATTCGTAGGGGAAGCCCAGCGGATCCTCGACGCGGACGGCGTCGCCGATGCCCTTGGTGAAGCCTTCCTTGCGGCGCTCGGTGCGGCAGCCCAGTTCCTTGTAGTAGGCCTCGGCGGCGTCCACCTCGGCGGGGGACTTCACCCGGTACGCGAACGCGGCAACGGCGGCGATAGGTCCCTTGCGCAGCACCAGGTTGTGGTGGATGAACTCCTCGAGGGAGCGCAGGTAGATGGCGTTTTCGTCTTCCTCGGTGACGTGCAGTCCGAGGACGTCCACGTAGAACTCGCGGGACTTCGCGAGGTCGGTGACGACGATTTCCATGTAAGCGCAGCGGACGATGTCCGGAGCCGGGACCGTCGGGGTGGGGACAAAGTTGGTCATGGTGTTCTCTCTTCTTTGAAAGGGGGCTGGTTGGCGCTAGCTGGAATTCAGGCGCCGAATTTAGGGGTGTGGACTGAGCCGAGGGTGATGTGGACGGCCTGCTGGTCGGTGTAGAAGTCGATGGAGCGGTAGCCGCCTTCGTGGCCCAGGCCGGAGGCCTTGACGCCGCCGAACGGGGTGCGGAGGTCCCGGACATTGTGGCTGTTGAGCCAGACCATGCCGGCCTCGACGTTCTGCGAGAAGTTGTGCGCCCGCGTCAGGTTCTGGGTCCAGATGTAGGCCGCGAGCCCGTACTTGGTGTCGTTCGCCAGGGCGAGGGCTTCGGCGTCGTTCTCGAAGGGGGTGATGGCGACGACGGGGCCGAAGATCTCCTCCTGGAAGATCCGCGCGTCCGGGGCGACGTCCGCGAAGACGGTGGGGGCGATGTAGTTGCCCTCCGGCAGGTGCTCCGGGCGGCCGCCGCCGGCCAGCAGCCGGCCCTCGGACTTGCCGATCTCCACATAGGAGGCCACCTTGGCGTAGTGCTCCGGGTGGACCAGCGCGCCGACCTCGGTCTTGGGGTCGTGCGGGTCCCCGACCACGATCTTCTTGGTGCGGGCGGCGTACTTCTCGCAGAATTCCTCGTACACGGCGCGCTCCACCAGGATCCGCGAGCCTGCGGTGCAGCGCTCCCCGTTGAGCGAGAAGACGCCGAACAGGGCCGAGTCGATCGCGGCGTCGAGGTCGGCGTCGGCGAACACGACGCACGGGGACTTGCCACCGAGCTCCATGGACAGGCCCTTGAGGTTGGCCGCGGCGTTGCGGAAGATCGTCTGACCCGTGGTGGTCTCTCCGGTGAAGGAGATCAGCGGCACGTCCGGGTGCTTGACCAGGGCGTCGCCTGCCTCCTCGCCCAGGCCGTTGACCAGGTTGAACACGCCGTCCGGCAGGCCCGCGTCCTTGAAGATCTGTGCCCACAGCGAGGCCGAGAGCGGGGTGAACTCGGCCGGCTTGAGCACCACGGTGTTGCCGGCGGCAAGGGCGGGGGCGAGCTTCCAGGACTCGAGCATGAACGGGGTGTTCCACGGCGTGATGAGCCCGGCGACGCCGATCGGCTTGCGGTTGACGTAGTTGATCTGGGCGCCGGGGACCTTCATGGCGTCGTCGAACTGGGCCACGATCAGGTCCGCGAAGAAGCGGAAGTTCTCCGCCGCGCGCAGGGCCTGGCCCTTGGCCTGGGTGATCGGCAGGCCGGTGTCGAAGGTTTCCAGCTCGGCGAGCCGGGCCTCCTGGGCCTCGACGGCGTCGGCGATCTTGTTCAGGACGCGGGCGCGCTCGCGGGGCTTCATCTTCGGCCACGGGCCATTGGTGAACGCGTTGCGGGCGGCGGCGACGGCGAGGTCGATGTCCTTCTTTTGCCCTGCGGCAGCGGTGGCGTAATTCTGATTGGAGACCGGGTCCAGGACGTCGAAGGTTTTGCCGCCCACGGAGTCAACGAACTCGCCGTTGATGTAGTGCTGGATGTGGGTGGGAAGGTCCTGCGGAACGTAGTGGGTGGTGGTCTCAGGTGCAGTGAACGTCATTGTTTTTCCTTACTGCTGTGTGGTTTGGGCGAGGTACGCGTCCAGGGTGGCGCTGCGGTGGCGGCGAGCGGCTTTTTCGATGTCGTCCGGACTGGCGCCGGACTCGATGAGCTGCAGCAGCGCTTCATGTTCCTCCACGGATTCATGGGCGCGGCCGGGGACGAAGCGGAACGTGGATGAGCGCAGTGACGCGAGCCGGTTCCAGCCCCGGTGGACCAGGTCCAGGATGTGCGGGTTGGGGCAGTGTTCGAACAGGACGCTGTGGAAGTCCTGGTTCAGCGCGGTGAACCGGACCGGGTCGAAGTGCTGCAGGCAGTCGCGCATCTCGGCGTTGACGGCCCGGGCGCGGGCCACGTCTGCCTCCCCGATCAACGGAGCCGAGAGGGCTGTTGCGGCGCCCTCGACGATGCTGAGGGTCTGCATCGTATAGAGGTACTCCGTGGGGTCGATCCCGGAGACGGTGGCGCCGACGTTCCGTTCGAACTTGACCAGGCCTTCGGCTTCGAGCCGGCGGATGGCTTCGCGGACCGGGACCACGCTGACGCCCAGGTCCTCGGCGATCTTGGCGAGCACCAGCCGGTAGCCGGGGGAGTAGGTCCCGTCCACGATCCGGGACTTGACGGCCGCGTAGGCCTGCTCGGACTTGCTGACGGTGGTGGCTATGTTGGTGCCTGCGGCGGCGGCTGTGTCAGTCATTGGCCTTGCCTGCTTCCCATGCCTCATAGCGGGTCCGCCAGGCGGCGTTGAGCGGGTAGAGCCCGTCCACGCTGTGGCCCTGCTGCACCATCTCGGCGATGAAGGTTTCCTCGCGTTCCTGGGCGATGGACTCGTCGGCGAGCTCGTCGGCGAGGGCCGGCGGGATCACCAGGATGCCGTCGGCGTCGGCCACGATGATGTCCCCGGGCTGCACGGTGGTGCCGCCGCAGGCGATGGTGATGTCCGTGTCCCACGGGATGTGCCGCCGGCCAAGGACGGCGGGGTGCGGGTTGGCATAGTAGGTGGGCATGTCCATGGCGGCGACGGCGGAGAAGTCGCGCACGCCGCCGTCGGTGATGATGGCGGCGGCGCCGCGGACCTGGGCGCGGAGGGCCAGGATGTCGCCGATGGTGCCGGTGCCCTTTTCGCCGCGGGCTTCCATCACCAGGATCTCGCCCTCGTTGACGGAATCGATGGCCTGCTTCTGGGCATTGAAGCCGCCGCCGTGGGTCTTGAACAGGTCCTCGCGGTTGGGCACGTAGCGCAGGGTCCGGGCCAGGCCCACGATCCGCTTGTCCGGCCGGGTGGAGGTCAGGCCGTCGATGCTGACGTTGTTCAGGCCGCGCTTGCGCAGCTGGGAGGACAGGGTGGCGGTGCAGACGCTTTCCAGCTTCGCCTTCAGCTCCGGGGTCAGGACCGTAACCGGCCCGACGGCGGGAAGGCCGGCCGCTTCGCGGGAGCCGTACGCTTCCTCCCGCTGGAGATCATCGGTCCTGGGCCCGGCGCCGAAGTCCGCGAACGGCGTCGTGCCTTCCGCAACCCGGGTGACCAGCCGGCCGGTAGAGAGCCCGGTGGGTTCGGTGCTGACTTCCACCTCGACGACGTCCCCCGGCTTGGCCACGGATGCCCCGGCCGGGGTGCCGGTGAGGATGATGTCGCCCTCTTCGAGGGTGAGCAGCTGGGACAGGTCGGCGACGAGCCGGGTGAAGGGGAAGAGGAGGTCTTCGGTGGTGTCGTCCTGGACCAGTTCGCCGTTGTGCCAGGTGCGGATCCGCAGTGCCGCGGGGTCAACGGTGTCCGCGGCGATCAGTCCAGGGCCCACCGGGGTGAAGCCGTCGCCGCCCTTGGACCGGAGGTTGGAGCCCTTGTCCGCGTAGCGGAGGTCGTAGACGCCGAGGTCGTTGCTGGCCGTGACCCACTCGACATGGCTCCACGCGTCCTCGATGCCCACGCGGCGGGCGGCCTTGCCGATGACCAAAGCGATTTCGCCCTCGTAGCCGAGGAGCTCGCAGCCGGCCGGGCGCTCCACCGATGAAGGGGCCTCCGCCGAACCGATAGCCAGGGAGGAGGAGGGCTTCAGGAAGTAGGAGGGCTGCTCCGGTGTGCGGCCGCGCTGGGCCGCCCGGCTGGGGTAGTTGATATGCACCGCGATGACCTTGCGGGCCGCGGCCAGGATGTGGTCGGTGACCTGTTCCAAGATTGTCTCCTCATCGAGTACGAAATCGTATACGATGACTATGTCCCAAGAAACGCCGATCGTCAACCCCTTGTTCCGGGGGTTTTCAAGGCACTTGTAACCCGCGTCATGTCTGCCGTACAGTTCTGGATCACAGAATATATTTCGATTATCGAACACGAAGTTCTATTATCGAACACGCAAGACGGCGACAGGCCGCCACACAACGAAGTGAGGAAAGCCCGTGCATTTCCACCATCACGGTTACGTATCCGGAGACCCGCGCGTCCAGCCGGCCGCCGGCGCCGGCATCGACCGACCCACACAGCTTCCTGACGAGGTTGACGTGCTCATTGTGGGCACCGGCCCGGCAGGGATGCTCGCGGCCGCCCAGCTGTCCCAGTTCCCGGGCGTCACAACCCGCATTGTGGAGCGCCGCGCAGGTCGGCTCGCCATCGGCCAGGCCGACGGCATCCAGGCCCGGAGCGTGGAGACCTTCCAGGCTTTCGGCTTCGCCGAGCGGATCATCGCTGAGGCGTACCGCATCACTGAGATGGCGTTCTGGAAGCCGGACCCCCAGAACCCCTCGAGCATCGTCCGCAGCGCCCGCACCCTCGATGACCCGGGCGGGATCAGCGAGTTCCCGCACCTGATCGTCAACCAGGCCCGCGTGCTGGACTACTTCGGCGAGTTCATGGCGAACTCACCCACCCGCATGTCGCCCGACTACGGCCTGGAGTTCGGCAGCCTTGAGGTCACCGGTGAAGGGGAGTACCCGGTCACCGTGACCCTCGTTCACACGGCCGGCCCCGACGAGGGTCAGGAGCGCATAGTCCGGGCGAAGTACGTTGTGGGTGCGGACGGCGCGCGGAGCAAGGTGCGGGCTTCGATCGGCTGCACCATGGCCGGCGACCAGGCCAACCACGCGTGGGGCGTCATGGACGTGCTCGCGAACACGGACTTCCCCGACATCCGCCTCAAGTGCGCCATCCAGTCCCACGACGGCGGCAGCATCCTGCTGATCCCGCGCGAAGGCGGGCATCTGTTCCGCATGTACGTCGACCTTGGCGAGGTGGCCGCAAACGACAACGGTGCCGTCCGCAAGACCACCATCGAGCAGATCATCGCCAAGGCCAACGCGATCATCCAGCCCTACACGCTCGATGTGCGCAACGTGGCCTGGCACAGCGTGTACGAGGTGGGCCACCGCCTCACCGACCGGTTCGATGACGTCCTGCCGGAGCAGCTCGGCACCCGCACGCCGCGGGTTTTCATCACCGGCGACGCCTGCCACACCCACAGCGCCAAGGCCGGCCAGGGCATGAATGTCTCCATGCAGGACGGCTTCAACATCGGCTGGAAGCTTGGCCATGTGCTGGAGGGCCGCAGCCCGGAAAGCCTGCTCTCCACCTATTCGGCCGAGCGGCAGGTCGTCGCGAAGAACCTGATCGACTTCGACAAGGTGTGGTCGACGCTGATGGCAAAGAAGCCCGAGGAGTTCGAGAACCCCTCCGAGCTTGAGGACTTCTACGTGCGCACCGCGGAGTTCCCCGCGGGCTTCATGACCGAGTACTCGCCGTCGATGATCGTCGCCGAGGCGACACATCAGAACCTGGCCACCGGTTTCCCCGTCGGCAAGCGCTTCAAGTCCGCGCCCGTTGTGCGGGTCTGTGACACCAACCCGGTCCAGCTCGGCCACCAGGCCACGGCGGACGGCCGCTGGCGGATCTACGTCTTCGCGGACGCGGCCGTTGCTGGAGCGCCGTCGCCGACCGCCGACCTCGCCGCGTGGCTGGCCAACGCGCCGGATTCGCCGCTCGCCGCCACCCCCGATGGGGCGGACCGTGACGCGTGGTTCGACGTGAAGGTGATCTACCAGCAGGACCACACAGGCATCGACATCGGCGCCGTGCCTGCCGTGTTCAAGCCGGAAGTCGGGCCGTTCAAGCTCACCTACCTCGAGAAGGTCTACGGCACCGATCCCACGGCGGACATCTTCGAACTGCGCGGCCTCGACCGCGGCGGCGTCGTCGTGGTGGTCCGCCCGGACCAGTACGTGGCGAACGTCCTGCCGCTGACGGCGACGACGGACCTGGCCGCGTTCTTCGAGCCCCTCCTGCGGACAGGGCTGACCAAGACCGTGTGACATCCGAGCACCCGCGCGCCATCCGGCGCGCGGGTGCCCAACCCAGGTGCTGAGCCCGTCAGGTACTCAGCCCTTTAGGTACTCAGCCCGTCAGATGCCGGGCGAAGTGGTCCTCGATCCGCTGCCAGGCTTCCGGGGCGGACTGCGGGTCAGGGCCGATGCCCATAACCCGGGAGAGCGGCCGGAGTACCTTTGGGCCGGTCTCCGCATCGTTGAGGAAGGCATGCCCAGCGTGCGGGAATTCCTTGACGTCGTGGGCCACGCCGATGCGGTCGAGCACGGACTCGAGCTTCGCCGCCCCGCCGCGCAGCGTGCGGTCCCTGCCGCCGAAGTTGGCCACGATCGGGCAGGCGCCGGCGAGCGTCTCTTCGGGGTTCTTGGGGAGCCGGCCGTAGTTGACGGCTGCGGCGTCAAAGCCGTCATTGGCCAGGAGCAGGGCGAAGCCGCCGCCCATGCAGAAGCCGATCACTCCGACCTTGCCTGTGGTCCGGCCGGATTCCTGCAGCCAGTCCCGGGCCGCCGCCAGATCGATGAAGGCCCGGCCTTCGCCTGCCGCCAGCGCACGCATGGTGGCCACGAGGCAGCGGCGGGCGCCGCCGTCGCTGTACAGGTCAACGGCCAGCGTCAGGTAGCCCGCCGCAGCCATCCGGTCAGCGTGGCGGACGGTGATGTCATCCAGGCCGAAGGCTTCATGGACCATCAGGACGGCCGGAAAAGGCCCTTCGCCCGCCGGGGCCGCCAGGTAGCCGCGCAACACCGGCGACCCGCCGGCGGCAACGCTGGCCCGGCTCAGGTCGACGTTGCTGCGATCCCGGCTCGCGTGCCTGCCGTGGTCCGTCCCTGTTCCCGCCATGGTGTCCCCTCCGTCGGTCTGTGCGGCCATTCTTGCAGGCTGGCGGCCAAAGAGGGGCAAAAGCCGGGCATAAAACCGGGCACAAAAAAGCGGCGCCGGACATCCCCCAAAGGAAAATCCGGCGCCGCCAAACTTTGTAAGGACTAGTCCTTCTTGAAGGCGTCCTTGACGTTTTCGCCAACTTTCTTGGCGTCGGCCACAACCTGGTCGCGCTGGCCCTCGGCCCGAAGCTGGTCGTTGTCAGTGGCAGTTCCGGCGGCTTCCTTAGCCTTGCCGCCCAGGTGCTCCGCTTCGTTCTGAATCTTGTCTCCGATACCCATGGTTCAGGCCACCTTTCGTTTCCGGTCCAAATTGCTGTCCGTCCAGACTAACACAAAGCATGCTTACTAATTCAAGTCAATCGCGCGGGCCGATCCGATAGGCTCGAGGTCATGGACCACAAGACCACGCTCACCCAGCACATCAATGCTCCGGCTGACTCGGTCTGGGCGGTGGTGTCGGACATTCCCGGATCTGCCGCCACCCTGTCCGGCGTCGATGCGATCCAGATGCTCACCGACGGGCCCTATGCCGAGGGCACCCGCTGGAAGGAAACCCGCACCATGATGGGGCGCTCGGAAACCGTGGAGATGTGGGTTTCCCAGTGCGAGCCGCCGTCGCCCGGACGGGCGGGCGGCACCACGGTGAAAGCCCTCCAGGGCGGCGCCGACTACACCTCCCGGTTCTCCTTGGCCGAACGCGACGGCGGGACTGACCTCACGCTGACCTTTGGCGCCGAAGTCATCAAGCCCACCCGGTTCAGCAAGATCATGCTCACCGTGTTTGGTCCCCTCGGCATGCGCATTACCCGCAAGGCGCTTGCGAAAGACCTGGCGGAAATCGCCGCCAAAGCCGAATCCCTCTGATGGCCGGGCGCGCAGCTGGAAAAGCCCCTAAGGTCACCGCGCCCCGCCTGGCGCCGGTCCGGCCGGGGGAGTTGCGGGACGATCCTGCCCCGGACTTCCGCCGTGGGGAACGGTACGACGGCGTCCGGTACAGCCGCGCCTCGGCGGACGGGCTGGAGCTCGGCGGCACTGACTTTGCCGAGTGCGAATTCGCCGGTGTCTCCTTCAATGAGACGCAGCTGCGTGGTGCCACTTTCCGTGACTGCATCCTCACCGAGGTCTACGCGCCGGTGCTGACGGCGGCCCGGGCAAGCCTGCGGGATGTGGAGATCGGCAACCCCCGCTGGGGATCGGCGGAGTTCTATGAAAGCGGCTGGCAGTCGGTGCGGATCGACGGCGGCAAGCTCGACTACGTGAACCTGCGCGGATCCAAGCTTACGGACGTGCAGATCAGCGACTGCATCATCAACGAGCTGGATCTGGGCTCTTGCACCGCCACCCGGGTGGCGTTGAAGAACTGCACGATCGGCACCGTGGACTTCAGTGGAGCCAGGCTCAAGGACTTCGACCTCCGCGGCACCGACTTCCGCACGATCAATGGCCTGGGCAGCCTGGCCGGCCTTGTGATCGACGACTACCAGCTCACCCTGCTGGCGCCGCTGCTCGCAAGCCACCTGGGCGTCGTCGTCGCGTAATCCGGCCGCATCCGGTTGACCCACTTGCCCTGCCGTGTAATCTTTATAGAACGAACGGTCGGTAAATTACTCTGCTGCCGGCCCCGCTTTCTTGGTGAAGGATGTTCTCATGGTCGAGGCTTTTCTTGTTGGCGGCGCCCGCACCCCAGTGGGCCGTTACGGCGGCGCCCTCTCCGCAGTCCGCCCCGATGACCTGGCCGCACTGGTGGTCCGCGAGGCAGTGGTCCGCGCCGGCGTCGATCCTGACGCCATTGACGAGGTAATCCTCGGCAACGCCAACGGCGCCGGCGAAGAGAACCGCAACGTGGCCCGCATGGCCACCCTCCTTGCTGGACTGCCCCTGCACATCCCCGGCATCACCGTGAACCGGCTCTGCGCCTCCGGGCTCAGCGCCATCATCATGGCCAGCCACATGATCAAGTCCGGCGCCGCTGACATCGTGATCGCCGGCGGCGTCGAATCCATGAGCCGGGCACCCTGGGTCCAGGAAAAGCCCCGGACCGCCTTCGCCAAGCCGGGCGAAATCTTCGATACCTCCATCGGCTGGCGCTTCGCCAACCCGCAGTTCACCACCGGCGAGCTCTCCCGCGACGGCAAGATGACCTACTCCATGCCGGAGACGGCGGAGGAAGTGGGGCGGGTCGACGGGATCTCGCGCGAGGACGCCGACGCCTTCGCCGTCCGCTCCCACGAACGCGCCCTGGCCGCCATCGCCGCCGGCCGCTTCGCCGAGGAAATCGTCCCCGTGACCGTCAAAACCCGCAAGGGCGAAACCCTGGTGGACACCGATGAAGGCCCCCGCGCCGGCACCACCATGGACGTGCTCGCCGGGCTCCGCCCTGTGGTCAAGGGCGGTTCGATCGTTACCGCCGGCAACTCCTCCACGCTCAACGACGGCGCCTCCGCCATCATCGTCGCCTCCGAAGCCGCGATCCAGAAGCTTGGCCTCACGGCCCGCGCCCGCATCATCGACGGCGCCTCCGCCGGCTGCGAGCCCGAAATCATGGGCATCGGCCCGGTTCCGGCCACCCAGAAGGTCCTCAAGCGCAGCGGCCTCAGCGTCGGTGACCTTGGCGCCGTCGAACTTAACGAAGCGTTCGCCACGCAGTCGCTGGCCAGTATGCGCCGGCTCGGCCTGGACCCGGAGATTGTGAACCGCGACGGCGGTGCGATCTCCCTGGGCCACCCGCTGGGTTCCTCCGGTTCCCGGATCGCCATCACGCTGCTGGGACGGATGGAACGCGAGGATGCCAAGATCGGCCTGGCCACTATGTGCATCGGCGTCGGCCAGGGCACGGCCATGCTGCTGGAGCGGGTTTAGTGGCGGCCCCGGCGCTCGACCCGGCCGGCTTCAGCACACTGCTGGTGGACCAGCGCGAGGACCGCGTGGTGGTGGTGCTCAACCGCCCCGAGGTCCGCAACGCGATCGACCAGCAGATGGTCGACGAACTCCACACCGTGTGCGCCCACCTTGAGCAGCATCCCAAAGTCCTCATCATCGCAGGCGCCGACGGGGTTTTCGCGTCCGGCGCCGACATCGGTCAGCTGCGCGAACGCCGCCGCGATGATGCCCTGCAGGGCATTAACTCCACCATTTTCGTCCGGATCGCCAAGCTGCCGATGCCCGTCATCGCCGCCCTGGACGGCTTCTGCCTCGGCGGCGGTGCCGAACTGGCGTACGCCGCCGACTTCCGGATCGGCACCCCGTCCGTCCGGATCGGCAACCCCGAAACCGGTCTCGGCATCCTGGCCGCCGCCGGCGCCAGTTGGCGCCTCAAGGAACTGGTGGGGGAGCCGGTGGCCAAGGAAATGCTGCTGGCCGGAGCCGTGCTGCGCGCGGAACGTGCCCTGGCCGTCAACCTCATCACCGAAATCCATGAACCCTCCGAGCTGATGGCCGCCGCCCACAGGCTCGCGGACAGGATCGCCACTCAGGACCCGCTCGCCGTTCGGATCACCAAATCCGTGTTCCATGCCCCGGCCGAGGCACATCCCCTGATTGACCAGCTGGCGCAGGGGATCCTCTTCGAATCCCAGGCCAAGTTCGACCGCATGCAGGCTTTCCTGGATAAGAAAGCAGCCAAGAAAGCCGCCAAGACGTCCGCCACTGAACCCGGAAAGCAGAAATAGCCATGGGCAACCCCGTACTCCCCGCCAACCTGCCCGCTACCGTCGGAGTGCTGGGCGGCGGCCGCATGGGCGCCGGCATCGCCCACGCGTTCCTGATCAAGGGATCCAATGTCCTGGTCGTCGAGCGCGACGAGGCTTCGGCCGAGGCCGCCCGGGAACGGGTCGAATCCGCCGCCGCCAAGAGCATTGAACGCGGCGCCGTGGACGGCAACCTGGACGAAATGGTCTCCCGGCTAGCGGTCACCGTGGACTATGACGACTTCAAGGACCGGCAGCTGGTGATCGAGGCCGTTCCCGAAGACTGGGACCTGAAGGTCACCGCCCTGCGCGGCATCGAGGAGCGGCTTGCCGAGGACGCCTGCCTCGCGTCCAACACGTCATCGCTGTCCGTCAACGGACTGGCCCGTGAGCTGAAGCGGCCGCAGAACTTCCTGGGCCTGCACTTCTTCAACCCGGTGCCGGCGTCGACACTCATCGAGGTGGTCCTCGGCGAGCAGACGTCCGAGGCCCTGGCCCAGGCCGCCCGCGGCTGGGTCGAGGCCCTCGGCAAGACCGCCGTCGTGGTCAACGACGCGCCCGGCTTTGCCTCCTCCCGGCTGGGCGTCGCGATCGCCCTCGAAGCGATGCGCATGGTGGAAGAGGGCGTGGCCAGCGCCGAGGACATCGACAACGCCATGGTCCTGGGCTACAAGCACCCCACGGGCCCGCTGCGGACCACCGACATCGTGGGCCTGGACGTGCGCCTGGGCATCGCGGAATACCTGCAGTCCACCCTGGGCGAGCGGTTCGCCCCGCCGCAGATCCTCCGCGACAAGGTGGCCCGCGGGGAACTGGGCCGCAAGTCCGGCAAGGGCTTCTTCGACTGGACCAAGTGACCGGCGCAGGTCCGTGCCCCTAGGATGGTGCGGTGACTTCCCTGGACCGTCCCGCTATCGCCCCCATCACCCTGACCGGCAAATACGTCGTCCTTGAGCCGCTGAGCCAGGACCACCACGACGGCCTGGTCGAGGCGGCCCGCGACGGCGAACTGTGGCACCTCTGGTACACCAGCGTGCCCGCCCCGGAACAGATGGCCGCCGAGATTGAGCGGCGCCTGGCCCTGCAGGAACAGGGGTCCATGCTGCCCTTCACCACGCGGCTCCTTGACCCCGCCACGGGCGGGCCGGGCCGGGTGATCGGCATGACCACCTACATGAACATCGACGCCGGCACGCCCCGGGTGGAGATCGGCTCCACCTGGAACGCGGCGTCCGCACACGGCAGCGGCAGCAACCCGGACTCCAAGTTGCTGCTGCTGCGGCACGCCTTCGAGACCCTGGGCTGCCCCGCCGTCGAATTCCGGACCCACTGGCTCAACCACCAGTCCCGCGAGGCGATCGCGCGGCTGGGCGCCAAGCAGGACGGCATCCTGCGCAGCCACACCCGCAGCGGCGACGGTGCGCTGCGCGATACTGTCGTGTTTTCCATCCTCGAGCACGAGTGGCCCATGGTCCGGAACGGCCTGGAGGCCCGGCTGGCCAGGGTCCGGTAATGGCTGCCGGCGGCCTGCAGCGGGCAGGCGGAGCGGACGGGTCCGGGACGGCGGCGCCCGGAGCGATGGAGTGGGACGGGGCCGTCAACGCGTGGCATGTGGCCGGGGACGTGTACCGGATGGGACGCCGCGAATGGCTGACCGAGGCCGGCTGGCGGCAGGCGTACCGCCACGGCATCCGGACCGTCGTCGACCTCCGCAACGAAACCGAAATTCGGCGCCGGGAGACCGACCCGCCGGTGGCGCCGGCCGCCCTGGCCGGTATCGACGTCGTGATGGCACCCACCGAAGATCCGGGCAACGCCGAATTCCGCGCGCTCTGCGTGCCCTACCTGAACGACCCGGCCTCCTACGCCGACAACGCCAGGCTGTTCCCGGACCTGCTGGCCGGCGTCTTCAAGGCGGTGGCCGCCGCGGAGGGCGGCGTGGTAATCCATTGCTCTGCTGGCCGGGACCGGAGCGGCATGATTGCCGCCATGCTCCAGGACCTCGCCGGGCACAGTGACGAGGCCATTGTGCGCGGCTACCAGCGCTCCATGCGGGGCATCAACGAGCACCACCGGGACGCCGCTGTCCCGCATCCCCACGAACGGTTCCTGCCCGACGCCGTCCTTTTGCCCCTGCTGGAATCCCGGGGCGAAAGTCTGCTGGAATTTGTCCGGTCCCTGAACACCGCGGACTACCTGATCCGCCATGGAGTGACGTCCGGGGAGCTCGCGGCCATCCTTGCCAAGCTCGGCAGATAGGGCTCCCGCGGGTAGGGTGGCCCAGTGAAGACTCCGAAGTTCCAGCCGATGGTGCGGGCCGCGGCCCTCGCGATTGCGCTTGCCGGTACCGTGTCCGCCGGTGCCTTGTCCGCCGTTCCGGCGTTGGCCGAAGCCGGCTCCGGCACGCCCGCACCGGCGCCGTCCGGCTCGACGACGGCGACCCCGGCGCCGTCGGACACTTCCGCTTCTTCATTCCCTAATGCTTCACCGGCTGACTCGTCCTCGGCGCCCTCCGCTGCACCTTCCATTGCGCCTTCCGCTGAGCCTTCCACGGCGCCCATCAGCGGTGCCGGCCTGGCTGAGGCCGTGCAGCGGGACCTCGGCATGACCCTGGCGGAATTCGACGCCGCCGGTGCACTGGCCCGGCGGGCGGCCGACGCCGCACCCTCCCTGCGCACCCTCCCCGGCTATGTGGGGATCAGCCTCGCCGGCGGCAAGATCGCTGTGGAAGGAAGCAGCCCCGAACTCCTGGCCCGCGTGGCCGAACTGAACCGGACCGGCCCGGCCGACTTCGTGCTTTCCGCCCCTGCGGCCACGGCTGCGGTCCCGTCTGCCGCGGAGCTCCTGGCCTCCAGCACGCAGCAACTGTTCGAGGCCTACGTCCGCGAGGTCGGGGCCGCCGGGCTGCAGGCGGTCACGTACACCAACGGCCACTTCGTCATCCGCACCGGCGGCACCAACACCGCGCAGTCTGCTCCGGCCGCCGAGGCCGACGCCGGCACCAAGCCCCACGCCGACCCTGGCGCCGACGCCAGCCTGGCCGGGCAACCGGCGGCAGGGCCGAATGCGACGGCGAAGATGTCCGCGGCCGACTTCGTGGCCCGCTACGCAAACGTTGCGCTGGAACAAGGATCGCGGGTCGCCACGGAGGGGGACTTCTTTGGCGGCCAGGGCTACATCATTGACGGGCGCACACTGTGCTCGGCCGGGTTCGGTGCCTACGACCCCGCGGGTGAGCCGCTGGTCCTGACGGCAGGACACTGCGCCGATGACGGTGCCGCGAAACAGGCCCGGATTGAAGACCCGGCAGGGGCGCCGGCGGCCAGCGCCGCCGGTTCAGCCACCCCGGGCTCGGGCAAGGCCGCCGGGATCCTGGGGACGTTCGGGTTCAGCCAGTTCGGCGGTCCGGGCAACACCACTGTGGCGTCGGACGGTACCAACGTCGGAACGGACATCGCCGTCCTCAAGGGCATCCGGAGCGGCGTGGATCTCCAGCCCGCCATCACGCGGTGGGACAACCCCGCCAACCCGGGGCCGACGTCCGTAAAGATCGTCGGAACCGTGGCCCCGTTTCAGGGCCAGCCCGTGTGCCGGTCCGGCCGGACGCTCGGCTGGTCGTGCGGGACCGTGGACTCGGTGGGAACCTGGGTCATCGCTGGACCGCACTCCCTCCCGCCGGACTACAACAACGACCTCCGTGCGCTCAACGGCTTCGACTCCAGCACCGTCAAATCCCGCCCCGGAGACTCAGGCGGACCATGGATCAGCGGGAACTTCGCGGTCGGCATGCACACCGGGGCCGAGAGCGAAAACGGCGTACAGACCCGGGCCATCGCTACCACTCTCGTGGACGCCACCGGACGGGTCCCCGGCGGCGTCCAGCTGCAGCTGTTCCTGACCAAGCCAACGCTCACGAAGGCCGCCAACGGAGCTGTCACGGCCGGCGAGCCCATTACCGGGCATGTGGACGCCGGTCCGGCCTCCGTGGTGGCTCCCAATTCCAAAGTCCGCATCACGGTCCAAAGCCAGAAATCTGGCCAGAAGGCCGCCCAATCGGTGGCAGTACCAATCGACGCATCGGGAAACTGGCGGGTCCCCGCGCCCTCAAAGGCTGGGCATTACACGTTCTCGGCTGAAACGGTGAACGGATTCAGCCGCTCCGGGGCAGTCTCCCTGTCCGTCGACGTATCCGTCCTCGCCGCCCCTGCCATCACCTCTCCGGCGGAGGGCCCGGCGCTTACCGCCGTCGACACGATCGAGGGCACCGGTGAAGCCGGCCGCACGGTACGACTTTCCGGCGGCTTCACCGGAACGGGCAAAGTCGCCGCAGACGGCCGGTGGAGCATCAAGGTGGCCGACCAGCCGGTCTTCGGGAAGGTTTCGCTCACGGCGGTGCTCACGGCTCCCGGGGAATCTGACAGTCCCGCAGTGACCCGCACGCTCTCCATCATTCCGCCGGCCCCGGCGGTGTCGAGCCCCCGGGATGGCAGACGTGTGCGCCAAGACGCCCTGCCCGCCGGCATGTCCGGCACAGCCATTGACGGTGCCACGGTGACCGTGGCCGTGGACGGTGCGCCCGTTGGATCAGCGCAGGCCGGCTCCGGCGGGTCAGCGGCAGGGACGCTGGCCGCGCTTCAGCCGCGGATTCCACGAAACCTGGCCGGCGGTGCCCAGTGGAGTGTCGCGTTCCCCGCAGAACTGGCCGCCGGAGCGCACACTCTGACGGTGACCCAAGCCATTGACGGTGTCACATCGCTTCCGGCCACCGTTGCGTTCACCGTCGACGCCGCAGCTGTTTCGGCGGGCAGCCCTGACGGGACCCCGGCGCCGGGCCAGCCCGCAGCTCCCGGCCCGCCGGCCAACCAGCAGCCGGCGGCGCAGCAGCCGATCGCGCAGCAGCCGATCGCGCAGCAGCCGATCGCGGGGCAACCGGCGGCGCAGCAGCCGATCGCGCAGCAGCCGATCGCGGGGCAACCGGCGGCGCAGCAGCCGATCGCGCAGCAGCCGATCGCGGGGCAACCGGCGGCGCAGCAGCCGGTAACCCCGGCCGCGCCAGCCGCGCAGCAGCCGCTCCCGCAGGAACCGGCCGTGCAGCAGCCGGTAACCCCAACCGCGCCGGCCGCGCAGCAACCGATCGCTCAGCAACCGCTTCCGCAGCAGCCGGTAACCTCGGCCGCCCCGGCGCCGTCTCCCGTCCCGCCGTCGGACGCCTCCGTGACGGCCCGCGGCCAAACGCCGGGCGGTTCGCCGGATAATGCGGACCAGCTGGCCAGCACGGGCGCCGCCGGGCTGTTACCCGCTGCCGGTCTCGGCGCCGCGGCCTTGCTGCTCGGCGCGGCCTTCGTGGCCTTCGGCCGGCGCCGGGCACGCCGCTAGCAGAATCTCCGGGACTCCGGGCCTCCGGGCCTACCGGCTCCTGGCTCGGGGCCGCGGGCCTACCGGGCTCCGGCTCCTGGCTCGAGTTCGCCGGAAAGCTGCCAGTACGCCGCAATTAATCGGCGAGCCCGCAGCGTTCCGGCGAATTCGAGGGCTCGGGGGCAGGAGGGCAGGGCAGCGAGCCGCGGCTACTGGAAATCAGCCAACCAGAGATCCGGGCCGAATACCTCGTATTGAATGTCCTTGGCAGCGACACCGCCGGCGATCAAGGCACTGCGAACCGACTTCAGGAACGGCAGGGGACCGCAGAGGTAGTATTCGGCGTCGTCGGGGAGCTCTACAGCACTGACGTCCATGAAGCCGGAAAACGCGGCTCCGGACGACTCTCCGGCCTCAGCAGGGGTCAGGAACCACGTCTTTAGCGTCCCGTCAGCCAGCTTCGCAAGATCCTCTTGGACCTGCGCGCGGAGCGGGAAGGATGCCTCGCTGTCATCGGCATGCAGGAGCATCACCTGGCGTTGGGAAGTGGACTGCACTAGATGGGAGAGCATTCCTGCCATCGGAGTGACGCCGATTCCGGCGCTGGCCATGACGAGGGGCCGGTCCGTGTACTCCAGCACCACGTCGCCGAACGGTGCCGAGAGCACCACCTCGTCGCCCACTTGGACGTTGTTGTGGAGCAGCGTGGACATCTCGCCGTCGGGTTTCCCAGGACTGTGGACCCGCTTGACCGCGAACTGCCGGTGCTGGCCGTCGTCGGCCTTGGTCAGGCTGTATTGCCGCGGCTGCTGCACGCCGTCGGGCATGGTCATCTTGATGGTGACGTACTGCCCGGGCAGGGACGGCTTGACGTCGCGCTCGTCGGTCCGCTCAACTACGAAGGAGATGACGTCATCGGTCTCCTGGATCCGCCGTACCACCCTCCACGTCCGCCAGATGGTCTCCGGGGACAGGTGCACGGCGTTGTACAGCCCGCGCTCCTTGTTGATGAGCAGGTTTGCCATCAGCCAGTAGACCTCGTCCCAGGCCGCGGCGACCTCGTCAGTGACGGCGTCCCCGAGGACATCCACGATCGCCCACATGAGGTGGTCGTGGACAACCTGGTACTGGTCCGGACTAAGTCCTAGCGACACGTGCTTGTGCGCCACCCTGGAGAGCAGATGATCCGGCACTTGGTCAGGATGCTCCACGAGCGTGCTGGCGAATGCCGCGATGGATCCGGCGAGTGCCTGCTGCTGGCGGCCGTCTGCCTGGTTTCCCCGGTTGAAGAGGCCGTCCAGGAGGTCAGGCCGTGCTTCGAACATGTGTTTGTAGAAGCGCTTGGCGATCTCCTCTATGTGCTCGCCGACCACAGGAAGCGTTGCCTGGATGACGGGACGCGAGGTGTCTGAGAGCATGGCGGACCCTTTCCGGTGCGACCGGTGAAACCCGGCGGTGCCGGGCGACTCGGCCCTTCCAAGCTAACAGTCCGGGGAGCGGGCCTTCCGGGTCCATCGGCCCTACGTCGCTGTGGAATATCGAGGTAAGGAGTGCGCCCGAGTTCGCCGGTACGCTGCCAGAACGCCGTAAATAACCGGCGGGCCCGCAGGGTTCCGGCGAACCCGCGGGCCGGGGTGGGCCGGGGCGAACCCGCGGGCCGGGGACCCCGGGGCTCAGCCCTTGCGGTCCAGCAGCAGGTTGGTGATCCGCAGCGTGCAAAGCCGCTGGCCCGCCTCGTTGGTGATCAGCACCTCGTGCGTGGTCAGGGTGCCGCCCAAGTGGATGGGGGTCGCCGTGATGGTGATCAGCCCCTCGCGGGCGGACTTGTGGTGCGTGGCCGAGACGTCCACGCCCACCGCCGTCTTGCCCAGGGTGCTGGCGTGGATGACGGCGGCCCAGGAGCCCACCGCCTCGCCGACTGCCAGTGAGGCGCCGCCGTGCAGGAGCCCGAACGATTGCCGATTGCCTTCCACCGGCATGGTCGCCACAACCCGGTCCACGGACTCCTCGAGGATCTTCACGCCCATTTTCTCGTCGAGTTCCCCGAGCGTGATCTTCCACATCTCGGTGCTGCCGGTCTCGGGCGTCATTGCGTCTCCTTTGTTGCAGGCCGGCGGAGGGGCCATGCCGGTCGGTGCCACCGCTGCTAGTGTGCGGCAGGCCTCATTCATGTACTCTAGAACATATTACCGAACGGACGGTCAGTAATGTTCCGGCCGTGTTGATCTTGCCCCGCGATGGAAGGACCCGTCAACGATGACCACCACAGCCGTACCCACCATAGACACTGTAGAGATCGTCCCCAGCTTCATCCGGGGTTCCTGGTGGACCCCCGACGCCGCCTCCGCTGCCGGCGCCGCGCCGGTCCTGGACGCCAGCACCGGCGAGCTCCTGGCCAAGGTGAGCACCGAGGGACTTGACCTCGCCGGCGTCGTGGATTACAGCCGCACCACCGGCCAGGCGGAACTGGGCACCCTCACCTTCCACCAGCGGGCCCTCAAGCTCAAGGAGCTGGCGCAGTACCTCAACGGCCGGCGCGAGGAGTTCTACGCGCTCTCGGCCCAGACCGGTGCCACCAAGATCGACTCGATGATCGACATCGACGGCGGCATCGGCGTCCTGTTCACGTTCGGCTCCAAGGGCCGCCGGGAACTGCCCAACGCCCAGGTGGTGGTGGATGGCCCCATGGAGGTGCTGTCCCGGGACGGTTCGTTCGCCGGCGAGCACATCTACACGCGCATCCCCGGTGTCGCCGTGCAGATCAACGCCTTCAACTTCCCGGTCTGGGGCATGCTCGAGAAGCTCGCCCCGGCCTTCCTCGCTGGCGTTCCCACCATCGTCAAGCCGGCCACCCCCACCGGCTACGTGGCCGCCGCCGTGGTCAAGGCGATCGACGAATCCGGCATCCTGCCCAAGGGCTCGCTGCAGCTGATCTCCGGCTCCGTCCGCACCCTGCTGGACCACCTGGACTACCGCGACCTCGTTGCCTTCACCGGTTCCGCCTCGACTGCCAACACGCTGAAGTCCCACCCCAACGTGGTCAAGGGCGGGGTCCGCTTCACTTCCGAGACCGACTCCCTCAACGCCGCGATCCTGGGCCCGGATGCCGTCAAGGGCACGCCGGAATTCGACGCCTTCATCAAGTCCCTTGTCACCGAGATGACAGCCAAGGCCGGCCAGAAATGCACGTCCATCCGCCGCGCGATCGTGCCGCAGGAACTGGTGGCCGACGTCGTCGCCGCCGTGGGGGACCGCGTCCGCGAACGCGTCGTGCTCGGTGACCCCCGCGCCGAGGGCGTCACCATGGGTGCCCTGGCCTCCCTCGAGCAGCTCGCCGACGTGCGCGCCGCCGTCCAGTCGATGCTCGACGCCGGCGGAGAGCTTGCCTACGGCACGCTCGATGCGCCGAAGGTCACCAGCGCGGACGGAAGCGTCGGCGTCGTCGACGGCGGTGCCTTCATGTCACCGGTCCTGCTGAGCTGGGCCAACCCGGAGGCCGAGGAGGTCCACTCGCTCGAGGCCTTCGGTCCCGTGTCCTCGGTGATCGGCTACACGGACCTGGCCGACGCCGTCCGCCTCGCCGCCCGCGGCGGCGGCTCGCTGGTCGCCTCGGTCTGCACGAACGATCCCGAGGTTGCCCGCGAACTCGTCACCGGAATTGCCGCCCACCACGGCCGCGTGCTCATGCTCAACCGCGAGGACGCCCGCAGCTCCACCGGCCACGGTTCCCCGGTCCCGCACCTGGTCCACGGCGGGCCCGGCCGCGCCGGCGGCGGCGAGGAGCTCGGCGGCATCCGCTCGGTGATGCACCACATGCAGCGCACCGCCATCCAGGGTTCCCCCAACATGCTGACCGCCGTCACCGGACTCTGGCACACCGGCGCGGACCGCAACTTCACGCTCGAGACCGAGGGCCAGCACCCGTTCCGGAAGTCCCTGGCCACGCTGCACATCGGCGACGCCATCCGCTCGGAGCTGCGCGAAGTGAGCCTGGAGGAAATCACCAAGTTCGCGAACTCCACGGGCGACACCTTCTACGCCCACACCAACCAGGAAGCCGCCGAGGCCAACCCGTTCTTCCCGGGCATCGTGGCGCACGGATACCTGCTGCTCAGCTGGGCGGCGGGCCTGTTCGTGGAGCCCGCGCCGGGCCCGGTGCTGGCCAACTACGGCCTGGAGAACCTGCGCTTCATCACCCCGGTGGCCGCAGGCGACTCCATCAGGGTCACGCTGACGGCCAAGAAGATCACCCCGCGCGAGACCGACGAATACGGCGAGGTGGCCTGGGACGCCGTCCTGACCAACCAGAACGACGAAATCGTGGCGACCTACGACGTCCTGACCCTCGTCGAGAAGTAGCCGCTTCCTTCCCCGGTGCTCTATCACTTGTGGCTGTCAAAGGGTCGGCAGAGTCATATGGTCGCAGCAACGCTCTGATTGATGGAGCGTTAGATGGCCAGAGTGTTTTCCCTGGATGCGCGCACTGAATTCTTCGATTTGGTATGCGCAGGGATGTCGATCCTGGGTGCCGCCCGGCGTGTCGGTGCGTCGGG
>NZ_JBFTIA010000017.1:0-70253 GCF_056394525.1 Arthrobacter sp. 10N43
GCCGACGGCCCCGACGCCGGGTTCCGCAAGATCCTCGTCACCGAACCCGAACACCCCTACACCGGGAACTGGTGGCCCACCGGCCACGGCCTGGGCTACGAACACCTCTTCACCCACCAGGCCGTCGACCTCATCCACGCCATCGCCGACAACCGGCCGCCCTCACCCTCCTTCGCCGACGCCCTCCAGGTCCAAAAAGTCCTCGCCGCCATCGAAACCAGCGCCGGCAACAACAGCCACTGGCACACCCTCTGAGAACCACGGGTGTCCCTTCCCGACAAGACAACAGCGCATGCGGGCGTGAACCACGCCCGCATGCGCTGTTGTCTTGTGGCGCCGGAGGCGCTGATCTGAACTGGTCCCGGGCTAGTCGGAGGGGTACGTGATTCCGGCCTGCCGGCGGACTTCATCGAGCAGCGACATGGCCATCAGCGAGTCGTCCAGCGGCATGGTGGGGCTCTCCGTCAGTCCGAGTTGAAGGCAGCGGATCACCTCGCGCAGCTGGTAGGTGTACCCGTGTCCCGCGGGCACAAAGGTCTCCAGCCGGGTCTCTCCCGAGCCGAACGTGAGGGCCAGCTCCGTCGGGTTGAACAGCGGCGCGTTGCACCGCAGCATGCCGTTCGTGCCGGACACCGTGGCTGTCTGAGTCGACACGGTGGTCAGCGAGACGAGGAACTGGGCGAAGGCCCCCGAGGAATAGGAGAGGATAACGGCGGTTTCGGCATCCACGCCGTCGCCGTTGACGTGGGCCGCGGCCGTCAGGGACTGAGGCGCCCCCAACGCAATGAGTGCCCAGGTCAGCGGATAGACGCCGACGTCCAGCAGCGCGCCGCCGCCTGCCGCCCGCTGCCACAGCCGGGCCCCCGGAAACCGGGGCGCGGGGAAGCCAAGATCCGCCTGGACCGACCGGACCTCACCCAGTTCACCGGAGGCGATGATTTCCGCCGCACGCTGCATGCTGGGAAGGAATCGGGTCCAGACGGCCTCCATCAGGAACAGCCCCTTGCGTCGGGCCAGCTCGGCCAGGACAGCTGCGTCCCGCGCGTTGAGGGTGATCGGCTTCTCGCACAGSACGTGCTTGCCGGCCTCGAGCGCCGCCTTGGCCACGGCGAAGTGGCTGGCGTGCGGCGTGGCGACGTACACGATGTCGACGTCGGGATCCTGGATCAGCTGGACGTATCCCGGAAGGCCGCCGTCGTCGTCTGAGTAGGCGCGGCGGAAACCGTGCCGGGCGGCGAACTCCTCCGCGCCAGCACGGGACCTGGAACTGACAGCATGCAGGACCGCGTCCGGCAACAGGGCGAGATCGCTGGTGACAATGGACGCGATCCTGCCGGTGGCGACCACGCCCCAGTGGACAGGATTGCCGGAGTCGCGGAGGGGATCCTGATGGCTGGAGGCAAGCAGCGGCGTTCCGGCCAGCAGCGGCTCAGTTGCCGGAGTCAATGTGGCCGCACGCCCTCAGGTAATTCTGCCGAATGAACGGCTGGAAGTCCGGGGCCGGCGCGGCGTCCACCGCGACCGGCCACTCCGGACGGTTGCCGTGGTGGGCCCACGCGGCCTGGACAGCAGCACCCCGCGCCACGTACTCCCCCGGACTGGGGACCACTACGGGCAGGTCGAAGACCTGGGCCGCGATGGCCTGCACCGCCGGGTTCTGCACGGCACCGCCGATCAACAGGAGGCGTGTTGCGGCGCCGCCTTGCGCCCGCAGGGAGTCCAGCCCGCCGGACAGGCCGCACAGCATGCCTTCAATCGCTGCCCGGGCAAGGTTGCTCCGCGTGCTGGAGGCAATGCTGAGCCCGTGGAAGCTGGCCTTGGCGTGGGGCAGGTTGGGCGTGCGCTCACCTTCGAAATACGGCACCAGCACCACGCCCCCGGCGCCGGGTTCGGCGTCCAGGGCAAGGCGCGAAAGTTCGTCGAAGTCCACACCCAGGATGCCTGCCACGGAGCTGAGCACCCGTGCGGCGTTGAGCGTGACGGCGATGGGCAGGTACTCGCCGCTGGCGTCCGCGAATCCCGCCACCGTTCCGCTGGGATCGGCGACGGCGCGGGACGCCACCGAGAACACCGTGCCGCTGGTGCCCACGGACACCACCACGTCCCCCGGCTGCGCTCCCAGTCCCAGAGCGGCGGCCGCGTTGTCCCCGGCACCGGCGCCCAGCAGGATCCGGTGCCCGGACGCTGCCGTGCCGGATCCCGCTGCCGTGCCGGGCAGGTCCGCCGTGCCCGGCAGGTCCGCCGCTTCGCGTCCGAAGCAGCCGGGGTGGATCGATCCGGCGGAGTCGCCGGGGCCAAGAACCCGGGGCAGGACTACGGTTCCCGGTTCCCCGGGCCCGGCGTTCCCGGCTGCTTCCCTGGCGTCCCGGCCGAAGGCCAGCTTGAACAGGTCAAGGTCGTACTCCCCGGCCGAGGGGCTCCAATAGCCCGTTCCGCTAGCATCCGAGCGGTCCGTCGTGAGCTGCTCCAGGTCCGGGCCCAGCGGGCTGGAGGCTGCCGGGCCGTAACCGCGGAGCCGCCAGGTCAGCCAGTCATGGGGCAGCGCGACGGCCGCCACCCGGTCCGCCAGGTCCGGCTCGTGCTCCCGGACCCAGCGGACCTTCGTGATGGTGAAAGAGGCCACCGGGACCAGCCCGGTCCTCCGAGCAAAGTCCTCCGCCCCCACTTCGCTGGTAAGCGCGGCCGCGGCCCCGGCCGATCGGGTGTCGTTCCACAGCAGCGCCGGCCGCACCACCTCGCCGGCGTGATCCAGCAGCACCATGCCGTGCTGCTGGCCCCCCACCGAGAGCGCGCTGACGTCCGCCAGCCTGCCGGCGTCGTCAAACGCTTCTGACAAAGCCCGCCACCAGTGGTCGGGGTGCACTTCGGTGCCGTCCGGGTGGGCGGCACGGCCTTCGCGGACCAGCGTGCCCGTGCCGGCGTCCAGGACCACCACCTTGCAGCTTTGGGTGGAGGAGTCGACGCCGGCAACGAGTGTCATGGGAGCAGCCGTCACGAGATCAGCGGGCGCCGAGCAGGTGCTCGATGAAGAGCTGCTGCAGCTTCACGAAGCCGAAGCCCTTGCCGCCGAAGTAGGCGTCGGCGTCGAAGTCCTCGTAGGAAGCGCGGTCGGCACGCAGCTGCTCGTAGCCCTCGCCCGGGTTCAGCGTGGGTTCGTTGATTTCGGCCACACGCGAGGCCTGCAGGGCCGCCTGGACCTCGGGGTCGGCGCGGAAGGCCTTGGCGCGCTCCTTGAGCAGCAGGTAGGTCTGCATGTTGGCGGCGGCGGAGTCCCACACGCCGTCGATGTCCTCGGTGCGGCTGGGCTTGTAGTCGAAGTGGCGCGGACCGGTGTAAGCCGGACCGCCGTCGAGACCGCCGTTTTCCAGCAGGTCCACCAGGGAGAACGCGTTCTGCAGGTCGCCGTGGCCGAACACCAGGTCCTGGTCGAACTTGATGCTGCGCTGGCCGTTGAGGTCGATGTGGAAGAGCTTGCCCTGGTAGAGGGCCTGGGCGATCCCGTGCGTGAAGTTCAGGCCGGCCATCTGCTCGTGCCCGGTTTCGGGGTTGATGCCCACCAGTTCGGGGCGCTCGAGCGTTTCGATGAAGGCCAGGGCGTGGCCCAGGGTGGGCAGCAGGATGTCGCCGCGGGGTTCGTTGGGCTTGGGCTCGATGGCGAACCGGATGTTGTAGCCCTTGTCCGTGACATAGTCGCCGAGCAGGTTCACGGCCTCGCGGTAGCGTTCCAGGGCGCCGCGGATGTCCTTCGCAGCGTCGTATTCGCTGCCTTCGCGGCCGCCCCACATGACGAAGGTTTCCGCACCGAGCTCGGCCGCGAGATCGATGTTGTCCAGCACCTTGCGCAGGGCGAAGCGCCTGACGCCGCGGTCATTGCTGGTGAAGCCGCCGTCCTTGAAGACCGGGTGGCTGAACAGGTTGGTGGTGACCATCGGCACGATCATTCCGGTGGCCTTCAGCGCGCCCGTCAGCCGGTCGATTTCGCGCTGGCGGTCGGCGGCAGAGCAGCCGAAGGGAAAGAGGTCGTTGTCGTGGAAGGTGATGCCGTAGGCGCCGAGGTCGCTGAGCCGGTTGACGGCCTCGACCGTGTCCAGCGGCGGGCGGGTGGCGGAGCCGAACTGGTCCTGGGCCTCCCAGCCGACCGTCCAGAGGCCGAAGGAAAACTTGTCTTCACGGGTGGGCTGAATCGTCATTGAATGCTCCGAGGGTAGATGTGTTGCCGGGGGTTCAGAATGAATTGTTCTACACACAAACATATTATGGATTTCTGTGGTGTCAACCACACTCCGATGAAGACTTCCGAAAACTGGTCCGCTCCCTTGCGAAGATTCACAGGGGATTTCCGTAGCGTTTTGCGGAAGCGGCTGTTATGTTGTGAACAACAGCAAATAGTGCCGCCGATGAAGCACGAACAGGCATGCACATAGCCAAAGGGGCCCGGAGTGAAGGATTCAACCGTGATCGACCAGCTGGCGATCGAGCGCAACTGGGCGGGAAACTACGGCTACCAGGCGGCGAAAATGTTCCATCCGGCCAGCGTCGCCGAGCTGCAGGAAGTCGTGGCCGGCGCCGGAAAGGTCCGCGCGCTGGGGTCCCGGCACTCGTTCAATGACATCGCGGACACCGCCGGGACCCTGGTGGTGCTGGACAGGCTCGACGCCGGCATCAGCATCGATGCCCAGTCCATGACCGTCAGCGTCAGCGGCGGCACACGCTACGGGACGCTCGCGGCGGAGCTCCAGCGCCACGGCTTCGCCCTGCACAACCTCGCCTCCCTGCCGCACATCTCGGTGGCGGGAGCCGTTGCCACCGCCACGCATGGTTCCGGCGACGCCAACGGCAACCTCGCCACGGCCGTGGCGGCGCTCGAGCTGGTTACTGCCGATGGCACGGTGGTCTCGGCCCGGCGCGGCGATCCCGACTTCGCCGGCATGGTGGTGGGACTGGGCGCCCTGGGCATCGTGAGCCGGCTGACCCTGGACATTGAGCCGAGCTTCGAGATTGCCCAGAGCGTCTTTGAAGGCCTCGACTGGGACCAGGTCCTGGAAAGTTTCGACGCGCTGACCTCTTCGGCCTACAGCGTGAGCCTGTTCACCGACTGGAGCGGGCCGTCGGTGGGCCAGGCGTGGCTCAAGAACCGCACGGACCGGGCCGTGCTGCCCGCCGGGTTGCCGGAATTCTTCTCCGGCACGCCGGCCACCCAGGCCCGTCACCCGCTGCCCGGCGTGTCCGGAAGCAACTGCACCCAGCAACTCGGCATTCCCGGGCCGTGGGCTGACAGGCTCGCGCACTTCCGGATGGAGTTCACCCCCAGCAAGGGCGACGAGCTGCAGAGCGAATACCTGATCCCGCGGGAGCACGCCGTGGAGGCCCTCCGCACGATGCGCAGGCTCTCCGGCGTGGTCACTCCCCTGCTGCTGGTCGGGGAAATCCGGACCATCGCGGCAGACGAGCTGTGGCTCAGCCCCAACTACGGCCGGGACGGGATCGGCCTGCATTTCACCTGGCGGCAGGACGAACCGGCGGTCAGGGCAATCCTGCCGCTCCTCGAAGCGGAACTGGCCCCGTTCGGCGCCAGGCCGCACTGGGGCAAACTGTTCCACGCCAGCGCCGCCGGGCTCGCCCCGCTGTATCCCCGTTTTGCCGACTTCACCGCACTGGCCGGCCGGCTCGATCCGGCCGGAAAATTCCGCAACGCCTTCCTGGACCGCACGGTGTTCGGCCGCTGATAGTGTCACGATGATGCCTCCACGTACCCCTGTTTCCGCCGCGGCCAGCGAGCCGGACCCGTCGCGCCGCAATAATTTGTCGCTGCTGACTTCCCTCGTCCATCACCACGGCGTCCTCAGCCGCGCCCAGCTGACGCGGCAGACGGGGCTGAACCGCTCCACCGTCGGCACGCTGATCGGCCAGCTCGTGGCCCTGGGCGTGGTCTATGAAACGGCGCCGGCCGGTGAGGGGCAGGTGGGCCGGCCCAGTCCGGAGGTCCATCCCAGCCCGTCGGTTGCGGCGCTGGCCGTCAATCCGGAAATCGACGCCGTCACCATCGGCCTGGTCAGCCTCGGCGGGAAGGTGCAAAAGAAGATCCGGTTCGCAACCGAACGGATCCCCAGCGCCCGGGAAGCGGTGAACATCGCCTCGGCTGTGATCGCCGGGATGCGCTCCGAATTGGATGCCTCCTACCGGATCACCGGCATCGGCGTGGCCGTGCCCGGCCTGGTTAACCGCGACGACGGCGTCGTGCGGCATGCACCGCATCTGGGCTGGCGCAATGAACCGGTCGCCCGGATGCTGGGTGAGGCCACGGGTTACCCGTGCCAGGCCGCCAACGACGCCTCCCTGGGCGCCGAGGCCGAGATGATTTTCGGGGCGGGCGCCGGGCAGGGGAACCTGATCTACCTCAACGGCGGCGCCAGCGGCATTGGCGGCGGGATCATCTCCGACGGGCAACTGCTCAGGGGCGCGTCCGGCTACGCCGGGGAACTCGGCCACACCTTTGTCCGCTCCGGAGGCACCACCTGCCACTGCGGCGCCACGGGCTGCCTGGAAACCGAAGTGTCCCAGTCCCGGCTCCGCGAACTGGCCGGCTTGGGCAGCGGCGACGCCGCCGACCTCGAAGAGGCCCTGGCCAGCAGCAACGCCGCCACGGTGAACGACGAGGTGGCGCGCCAGCTTCTGTATCTGGGCATCGCGCTCCGCAATGCCGTGAACATTTTCAACCCGGAGGCCATCGTCCTGGGCGGTTTCCTGGGGACGCTGCATGCGCTCGCCCCGACGTCGTTGAACGAAGCGCTGCTCTCCCAGGCCCTGGACGGCCCCGCGGGCCAGGTGAAGATCTACCGGGCGGCGCTCGGTTCGGATCTGATGATGATCGGAGCCGCGGAGCTGGCCTTCGCACAATTCCTTGCCGATCCCGCGGGCATCGGAACCGCCACCGTGCCATCACCAGGACGCGCACCCGCGTCACAGACAGGCTGACCATGCAGAACCAAGCAGTGCAGAAGCAGGCCATCTCGCCCATGGGCGAGCACTACGAACTGCAGGCAGCGTTGGGCGGCCGCCGCCAACGCGCGGTCGTGACGGAAATCGCCGCGAGCCTGCGCGCCCTGGAGGTCGACGGCGTCGACCTCCTGCAGGACTACCCCGCCGCGTCCGCACCGCCGTCGTGCGCGGGCTGGGTCCTGGTGCCGTGGCCCAACCGCGTGGCGGACGGAAAGTGGACCCATGACGGCGCCCCGCAGCAGTTGGCGATCACGGAACCGGCCAACGGCAACGCCCTGCACGGTCTGCTGTCCGGTGCCGCGTACAGTGTCGCGGGCCGCACGGCCGACAGCATCACGCTGGCCGCCGATGTCACCCCCGCACCGGGCTACCCTTTTGAACTCGCGACAACGGTCCGCTATCAGCTCACGGCGGACGGGCTCCTCGTCATGCACGGCCTGACCAATACGGGCAGCCGGTCCGCCCCGGTCGCCGTCGGGGCCCATCCCTTCCTCAAGCTGGGCACCGTCCCGACCGAAGACCTGAAACTGTTCATCAATGCCGAGACCCACATCGAAGTCGACGAACGGCTGAACCCGACCGGCGCCACCACAGCTGTCGGCGGGACGCGGTATGACTTCCGGGCAGGGCAACGCGTGGGCGCCGTCGACCTCGATGACGCGTGGGGCGACGTCCGCCGGGAACCGGACGGCAGCTCGCGGCACTATCTCGAAGCCCCGGACGGCAGCCAGGTGCAGCTGTTCATGGATGCATCCTTCGGCTATGTGCAGTCCTTCACCACCCGAATCTTCCCCGGCGACGGCGGCGGCCTGGTCACAGCCGTCGCCGTGGAACCGATGACGGCTCCGGCCAATGCCTTCAACAGCGGTGAGGGCCTGCGCTGGCTGGCCCCCGGCGAGACATGGCACCTCAGCTGGGGTATCCGCTACCGGCTGCCCTAGCCCGGTTCGCAGCCCGCCGAAGTCGTCGGAAACCTGCGAGTTCGCCGGAATTTTCCGGCGAACCGGCAACGTTCCGGCTACTTCGGCCGGGCCTTGCCGAACCATGCGCTGGCCAGAAGCCACAGGGTCCACACAAGGATCAGGACAATCCCGGCAAGTGTCGGGATGGTATTCGCCGGGGAGAAGCCTTCGGCGCCGATGATCCAGCCCTGGGCAAGGTACGCAAGTCCGGACAGGGCCATGAGGTAGCCGATCAGCCGGGCGACGCGTCGCGCCCCGACAACCACGGTGCCGGTCAGGAGCAGGGCCGCGCCCAGCACGAAGCTCTGGTAGCTGCGCATGCCCCACTCCAGCCAACGGATGCCCTCAGCGGTCGCGAACCGGGCGGATTTCTCCGGTTCCGCGGCGGCGGCCCAGGCGTCCACTGCGTGCTTGAGGGCAACCCCGTCCACGGCTTGGAGGGCTGCATACAGGGCCAGCGCGACGACGGCCGCCGCCGCGCCGAAGCGGGCCGTCCAGGCCATGGCGCCGTCCGGCGCTTTCAGGACCACCAGCAGGACCAGCAGCCCTGAAATGAGGAGCGTCATGCCGGCGAACTGGCCCAGGTGGACGGCGGTCCAGATGCCGCTGCGGGCGTATTCGGCGAACGTCGCCGCGTGGTCGTTGGCATTGGCCGTGTCGGCATGGAGCAGCCCGGCGACGACGGACACCGCGAAGCCGGCAATCGCCAGCGTGGCCGCGAGGCGCAACGGCCCGCGCGACGGCGGCAGGCGCCCTGGTTCGTCCGACGCCGCCAGCCGGGGGCTCGGACTGTCTGCCGTGCCAAACTCTTCCATGGGAATCGCCTGCTTCGTGCTGGCGTGCAGGGCGCGATGCGTGCGCCTATGCGCAGGCTACGCCGGTCGTGCCCGCGAAGCCACGGTCTGGCACCTCGCACCCCGAGCCTCGAGCCCGGCGCCCCGAGCCCGAGCCCGGCGAGGTCGCCGGAAACCTGCGAACTCGCCGGAGTTTTCCGGCGAACTGGCAGCTTTCCGGCGACTTCGGCCGTGCGCGCCAAAATCGTGCAACGCTTGGTGCATGGACTTGGAGGTATCGCCCGCGCTCACGATTCCCGCGTCGGAACTCGGCTGGCGGTTCTCGCGATCGTCCGGGCCGGGCGGCCAGCACGTCAACACTTCGGACAGCCGGGCCGAGCTCTCGTGGAACGTGGCCGGCTCGGCGGCGCTATCGGAGGGCCAGCGGCTGATGCTGCTCGCCCGCCTCGGACCACGCCTGATCGCAGGGGTGGTCACCGTGACCGCCTCGGAGCGGCGTTCCCAGCTGCGGAACCGCGAAATCGCCCTGGCCAAGCTCGCCGACCTCGTGGCGGAGGGCCTTGCTCCCGGAGCCGCCCCACGCCGGCCTACCAAGCCCACCCGGGGCTCGAACCGCCGGCGCCTCGCCGCCAAGGAACAGCGGGCGGCGACGAAGCGGCAACGGCAGCGGCCTATCGCCGAGTAGCGCCGCCCAGCAATTTTGGGCAGGCCCGCGTCCGGTTACCGGAAGGCGCGTTGGACGACGACGGCGGGACCTCCCTCCGCCGTCGTCCGTGATCCGGGCGTCTCCCGTCCGAGCGCATCGTCACGGCACCACCAGGGCTTCGCTCCTCAGTGGCCCAGCCGGGCAGCGAAGCGGGCGATGGCGTCTTCCGGGGTTGGCACGGGACCGAAAACCTCTGCCTGGCGGCTCGTATTCGCCACGTAGCGTCCGGTATCGAACCAGGCCGCCATGGCTCCCATGTCGCTCATGAGCGGGGCGGACTTTCCCGCAACCTTGCCCACGGTGCGAAGCACTCCGGCGGGCATGGCCAGGACCCTGATCTTCTTGTCCGCCACTTTGGACGCCAGGGCGGCGCCTTCCCGCATGCTGATCGGGCGAGTCCAGCCGATATCGATGCGTTCCCCATCGGCGACGTGCGCGTCGACGGCCGCGGCGAGGTAGGCCGCAAGGTCGCTGGCCAGCACGAACGTCAGCGGGACGCTTTTAGAGCCGAGCCAGATGATGCGGCCCTTCTCGAACGGGTCACCGCCCATCAGGGCGACCTGGTCGAAAAATGCTCCCGGCCGCAGCGCGACGAAGGGGACCCCAAGTTCTTCGAGTTTGTCCTCGGTGAGCTTCTTGTGCCAGAAATGCGGCACGCCGGGTGTCTGGTCACTGGTGAGGATGCTGGTGAGCACGAAGCGTGGCACCCCGGCTTTGCTGGCGGCGAGGGCGAGATTGGTGTTGCCACGCGTGTCGATCTCGTGGGCGTTCTTGTTCTTCCCGGTGTAGCCGGCCGCCGTCGTGATGACCGCGGCGGTTCCGGTCATGGCGGAGACGAGCGAATCGAGGTCGAGCATGTCGCCGCGGGCTATCTCGACGCCCTTGGCCTGGAGTTTTCCTGCGTCCGAGGCCGGGCGGACGAGCGCGCGCACTTTCTTACCGTTGGCGAGAAGCCGGTCGACCACCTGGCCGCCGAGATGTCCCGTTGCGCCGACCACCAGGACAGGTTCCTGTTCAGACATTGGTGCTCCTAGCTGTTCTCTTCGCGGAAAGACCCAGTTAAGAGCAGGGTAGTCCGTTCCGCCTGGGCCGCCACCTTTCGTCGGTGAGCACGGCGGGGCCAGCCCCGCGGCCGGCCCCGCTGTCCTGTCCCGTGCCCCGCCGTGCGAAGACAGTCCTAGTACTCGATCGGCTCGGACCGGCCCGTGTGCAGGGAGCGTGTGGCGGCCTCCGCGATGGCCTGGGCCTTGAGCCCGTCATCGAGCGACGGCGTCGGGGCAGTTCCGCCCGCTACCGCGGCAACGAAGTGGTCCAGGGCCGCCGCGTAGGTGGGCTGGACGCGCTCGAACCACCCGGGGTGCAGTCCGTCGTCCACCACCTGGCCGGCGCTGTAGCGTGACACGGCTCCGGTGCGGCGGCGGCCGGCCTCGACCAGGCCGGCGGAACCCATGACCTCGATCCGCTCGTCGTAGCCGTAGCCCGTACGCCGGGCGCTGTCGATCTGGACCAGCGCCCCGGTGGGCAGCCGCAGCGTGACCGCGGAGGTGTCGACGTCGTCGTACTCGGCCAGGCGGGGATCGGCCAGGGCGGACCCCACCGCGAAGACTTCCACCGGGTCCAGTCCGGTGAGCCAGCGGGCGAGGTCGAAGAAGTGCACGGTCTGGTCCCGCATCTGGCCGCCGGAGGTGGCGATGTAGGACAGCGGCGGGATGGACGGTCCCCGGGTGGTGAGCTGGAGGAGTTCGACGTCGCCGATCCCGCCGGCGTCGATGATCCGCTTGAGTTCGGCATAGTCGCGGTCGAAGCGGCGGTTGAAGTCGACCATGACCGGCACGGCGCGCCCGGCGGCGTGGGCGGCCGCCTCCCGGGCCCGGTCAAGGTCCAGGTCAATCGGCTTTTCGCACAGCACGGCCAGGCCGGCGTCGGCGGCGCGGACCAGGTGCTGGGCGTGGGTGTCCGTTGAGGAGGCGATGAACACCGCGTCAATGTGTTCGGGATCGAACACCTCGTCCAGATCCGCGGCGGCGCGGGCTCCGTGCGTGTAGGCCAGGGCCTTGGCCCGGTTCTGGTCGATGTCATAGACCCGGGAGAAGTCGACGCCGGGATGGGCGGCGAGGTTGGCGGCGTGGACGGAGCCGATGAAACCGGCCCCCAGGAGGGCGAAGCGCAGCATGTCAGTGTCCTGTCTCGTGGAGTTCGTAAAGGGCCGACTTCGGCGTGATCCAGCCGGCGTCGTTGGTGTGCGATGCGGCCACCGCTTCGACGAACTGGACGCCGATCAGGCCGTCGCGGCCGGTGGGGAAGCTCAGTTCGCGGGCCGGGAGTTTTGTGCCGTCGCGGCGGGCGCGGAGCACCTCGGCGAGGTCGACGTAGAAGTTGGCGAAGGCCTCGAGGAAGCCCTCGGGGTGGCCCAGGCCCACCCGGGTGAGGCGGGTGGCGTCCTCGGAGAGCGTGCTGAGCCCCTGGGTGAGGATGGTGGTGGTGCCGTCGAGGTCCTGCAGCGTGAGGTGGTGCGGGTCCTCGTGCTGCCACTCGAGGCTGCCCTTTTCGCCGAAGACCCGGATGCGCAGGCCGTGGTTGTGTCCGGTGGCGGCCATGCTGGCCCACAGCCGTGCCGGCACGCCGCCCGTGAGGTCCATTTCCACCGTGGCGTGGTCGAAGACGCGGCGCTGGGGCACGAGGGTTTTCAGCCGTGCGGAGAGCCGCTCGGCGTCGAGCCCGGTGATGTAGCGCAGCAGGTGATAGGCGTGGGTGCCAAGGTCGCCCACCACGCTGGGGAAGCCGGCGACGTCGGGATCGGTGCGCCAGGACGCCTGCTTGTGCCCCAGCAGTTCCAGCGGCGTCGTGGCCCAGCCGGAGGCGTGTTCGACGTCGACAAACGTGACCGCGCCGAGCCAGCCGTCGCGCACCAGCCGGGCCGCGTGCCGGACCATGGCGTAGGCGGAGTAGCAGTGCGGGACGGCGAGCACGGCGTCGTGCTCAGCGGCGATCCGCACCAGTTCCGCGGCTGTGGCGGAATCTTGCGTCAGGGGTTTTTCGCAGACCACCGAGATCCCGGCTTCCAGGAAGGCGCGGGCGATCTCAAAGTGGCTGTCGTTGGGGGTGGCGACGGCCACGACGTCGACGCCGTCCCCGCGGGCGGCCTCGGCCCGCGCCATCTCGCCGTAGCTGGCGTAGGCACGGTCATCCGGGATGCCTAGTTCCGCGGCGAGGGCGGCCGAGCGGCCGCGGTCCCGGCCGAACACGCCGGCCAGGAGGTCGAACTGCCCGTCCAGCCGCATCGCGTACCGATGCGTCTTGCCGATGTCGGCGCCCGCGCCGCCGCCGACCATCCCGGCGATGAGCCGCCCGGACTGTGGTGCACTCATAACTATTCCTCACTGCTGGACATCTGCTTGGATGACTACTTGGACAAACACTTGGACCGGTCCATAATGGACGGTGTCGGGATCACTCGTCAACCCCTTATGCTGGGACGGCATCCACAGGAGGAGCGTCATGAACCACCCGCCGGCCCCCGGCCCACCGCCCCGCCGGCCCACGATCCGCGACGTCGCCGAGCGCGCCGGAGTGTCCAAGTCCCTCGTTTCCCTGGTGCTTGGCGGGTCCTCCAACGTCGGCGCCGGTCGCCGTCAGGCTGTCCTGGACGCGATGGCCGAACTCGACTACAAGCCCAACCAGCTGGCCCGCGGGTTGTCGAGCCCGCACAGCGGCACCGTCGGCGTGCTGCTGAACGACCTCCGGAATCCCTGGTTTGTCGAACTCCTCGAGGGCCTGAGCGCGACGCTGCACGCGGCCGGCGTCTCCCCCGTCCTCGTCGATTCCTACACCGACCACCGGGTGGGCCGCCGCTCCGTGGACACCCTGCTCGAGCAGCGCATCGACGGCCTCGTCGTCGTCGGCACCACACCGGAAGAGGCGGCCCTGGAGGCCGCCATCGCCAGCGTGCCAGTGGTCCTGGCCGGCACCCGGGAGCCCGCGCTGCCCGGCGCGGACATCGTGGTGGACGACGACGTCTCCGGCGCCCGCCAGGCCGCCGAGCACCTCATTGGACTTGGCCACCGGCGCGTCGCCCACCTTCAGGGTCCCGGCGAGATCGGCCGGCTGCGGCGCGAAGGCTACGAGGATGCGATGCGGAACGCCGGGCTTGCCCCGTGGGTGGTGGCCGGCGGAATGAGTGAGGAAAGCGGGTACGACGCCGCGCGCCGCCTGCTCGCGGGACCGCAGCGGCCCACCGCGATCTTTGCCTTCAACGACCTCGCCTGCATCGGCGCGCTCTCGGCCGCCGCCGACCAGGGCCTGTCCGTGCCGGGCGATCTCTCACTGGTCGGCTACGACAACACGTATCTCGCCCGGATCCGCCACCTGTCCCTGACCTCAGTGGACAACGGCAACTTCGCCGTGGGCCTGCAGGCGGGCAGGTTCATCCTGGAACGGCGAGAACACCGGGATCTTCCGCAGCGCCTGCACCTCGTTCCGACGCAGCTGGTGGTGCGCGGCTCCAGCGGGCACGCCCCGGCCGGTGCCTAACCGGCCGGCGCTTAACCCGTCCCGTTCCAAAGCTGCCGCCACCAGGACTGCTTCGGCGCCGGCTCGGGCGGGGCAGCGGCGGCCGCGGCAGCCCGGCGCCCCCGCCAGCGGTCCAGTTCGACGTCGACGTCGCGCGTCTTGGTGACCACAGGCGGCCCGCCCTGGAGCTGCCGCCGGGCGTCGATGACCCGGGCGTTGAAGTCCGCCACGATTTCGCGCACCTGCTTTTCGCTGAACTGGGCGTCGAGCCGGGCATCCAGCTCGGCGTCCTCGGTGCGGAGCAGGATCGCTTTCGGGCCCAGGCCGGAGATGTTCTCCCGCTGGATCAGGCCCTTGACCCACCAGTCCGGGTCATACGCCTCGCCCAGGCCAGGAATGGGCTTGCCGGCGTACTTGAGGTTGTCGAACTTGCCCTGTGCCATGGCGTCGCGGATCAGGTACTCGGCCTTGGCGGCATCGTCGATCCGGGCGCGCTTTTGCCGGAGTTCCTCCTCGGCGGCGTGGAGCGCGTCATTCTCCTGGGCAGTACTGCCCGAGGCCCGCACCGCCCGGAGTTCCGCGGCACGCTCCACCCGGCGCCGGAACGCACTGCTGGAACCACTCACGCCGCTGCTCATCAGCCACCACCGTCCTCCGCCCGGAATCGCGGATCTGCCTTTCCAGTATGAGGAACGGCCCGGTGGTGGCAAAAGGCCTGCCGGGATTTCGTTCAGGGTTCCCGCACTGGGTGAAGCACGGGGGCCCGGCTCGTCGCCGCGTCAAGCCCCCGAGGAGGCGGGAACGCTTCGAGCCCCAGAGGAGGAAGGCACCGTGCCCAGCGCGGCAATGAATCCGCCAACGAACGAATCACCCAGGCCGATGGTGGTGGGGACGGCCGGAGTGAGCGCCAAGGCCGGAAGGCACCGGACCAGGGGCGCCAGCCGTTCCTCGATCGCCGTGCTGAATTCCGCTCCGGCAGGGTGCGTCGGCATCCGCGCCACGGCGTGGTAGTCGGCGGCGGTGAAGTCGTCGCCGTGGCAGAACCGGGTGCTGGCCATGGTGATGCCTCCGCGGAGGCTGGCCGTGAAGCTGGCAGCCTCCTGGCCTAGGGCCGCAGACCAGTACTTGGTGTGGACAATGAGTGCCCTGGCGGGAACCACGGCCCGGAGCTGGGTGAGTGCGCACTCCATCTCCGCGGCGTCGAGGAGATCGAGCTCGCGGCCAAGATACGCCTGCATTTCATCCTCGTTCAGGCTGTAGACGTCCACCATCGCCGCCATGGCATCCCGGACGCGGTCCCCGAATTCCGGGAGGTGGAAGCCCGCGTCCTCGTAAACCACCCGGGCGCCTGGGCCGAGTCTCCGGATCAGCCCGCGCAGTTCCTGCAGCCGTTCCTCCAGCGCCGAGGGATCATTCATGACGTTGAGCCCGGAGACGAGGAAAACGTCAGCGGTCCCCAGCAGCCCGCCGAGCTGATTACTGAGCAGCATTTCGGTGTTCGGAGGGTCGTTGGTGTAGATGACCCGGTTGGGGTAAGGCGCCGCCAAGACCACATCGCCCACCCGGACGGCGTCGCCCTGGCTGAACTGGACGATCAGGTGCGGGTCGGTCGAGTCCCCCGGCGCGCTGCACACATACTGGCAGCCTGCCGGCAGCAGCCGCCGGACGTCGTCGTCGATGCTGACCAGATGCACAGTGCTGGGGACTCCAATCTTGGACATGGCCAGGGCCGCCCTGACCGGGGTGCCGCCCAGCGTGACACGTTTCTCGAACCGGGCGGCGAATGCCTCGACGACGTCGGAGGAGGCGATGAACCGCTCTCCCCCGACGCCGTCGCGCAGGAATGCGAGCAGGGTGAGCGTCAGATCGCGCTCGGTTTCGACCGGAATCGTCCGGGACAGCTCCTCCGGCCGGATCCCGTAGGACGCCACCAGTTCATCCATGACGGCGGAGTCCCACCTGATTTCATAGTCGACCGTTCCGCCGAGCCCCAGCACCACATTCTGCGTCATGGCCGTGCTCAGTACAGCTTTGCTTTGCCCGCGGCGTCGAACAGCGCAATCTTGTGCGCCGCGACCACCTTCATGGCCGCGATCGACGGCGGCTGGATGGTGTTGGGTTCGCGCACCCCGGCGTCGGCCAAGACCTCACGCATCTTCTGGTGGTAGGCCACCTTGATGTCGCTGGAGATGTTGATCTTGTTGACGCCGAGCTTTACGGATTCGCCGATCTCGCTGTCCGGGTTGTTGGAGCCGCCGTGCAGGACGAGGGGGACGTTGACGGCGTCCTTGATCTCGCGGAGCAGGTCCAGCTTCAGCTCCGGTTTCATGTGCGCCGGGTAGATGCCGTGGCAGGTGCCGATCGCGATGGCCAGGCTGTCGACGCCGGTCTCCTCGACGAAGCGAACGGCGTCCGCAGGTTCGGTGTAGACGATTGTCGCGGTGCCGTCCTCAGCTTCGTCGTCGGTCTTGCCGATGGTGCCGAGTTCGCCTTCCACGGAGAGGCCGACGGCGTGGGCGGTTTCCACGATCTTCTTCGTAATCGCCACGTTGTCCTCGAACGGGAGCGTGGAGCCGTCGATCATGACTGAGGTGAAGCCTGCCTGGATGGCGGTCAGGACCTGCTCGTAGGTGGCGCCGTGGTCGAGGTGGATCGTGACGGGGACGGTGGAACGGTGCGCCCGGGAAATGATGGCCGGCAGCATGTCGACGCCGATGTGGCTAAGTTCGTCCGGGTGGATGGCGATGATCACGGGCGCCTCCAGCTCTTCGCTGATCTCGAACACGCCGTTCATCATGGCGTAGTCGCTGATATTGAAGGCCGGGACTGCGAAGTTATTGGCGTTTGCGACGTCGAGCATTACTTTTCCATTTACCAACATTGTTTGTTCTTCTTTCTTGGTTGACCCACGATGGGCGGCTTGGTTGAGAGCTATCTACTTGACGGCACCGGAGGTCATGCCGCCGATGAAGTAGCGCTGGAAAAACAGGAAGAGGATGAGGATGGGGATGCAGCCGAGGATGCTCATCGCCATCATTTCGTTCCACTCGTAGGAGTTTTGGCCCATGAGGAGCTGGATGCCGATGGGAACGGTCCGCATGTCCGGGGTCTTGGTCAGCGTCAGGGCGAACAGGTACTCGTTCCAGGCGATCATGAACGTGTAGATCCCGACGGAGACGATCCCGGGTACGGAGACGGGAACCAGGACCCGCCACAGCGCCACCATATGGCCGGCGCCATCGATCTTGACGGCCTCGTCCAACTCCCTGGGAAGGGTGTTGAAGTAGCCGGTCAGCATGATGATCGCGTACGGAAGGGTGAATACCATGTAGGTCAGGATCAGGCCCTGGTAGGAGTTGAAGAGCTTCAGGAAGACCATGAGGCCGAAGTACGGCACCAGGAGGGTGATCGGCGGGACCGCCTGGACGCTGATGATGACGATGTTCAGCGTGCTTTTGAAGCGGAACTCGAAACGGCTCAGGGCGTAGGCCGCCATCAGCGCAACGACCAGGGTCAAGGCTGTGACGGTCAGGGACACCACGTAACTGTTGATGAAGAACCGGACCTTCGTGGGGTCTCCGAAGATGGCACCGTAGGCCCCGAAGGAGAAGTTCTCGGTGATGATGCGAGGCGGGAACTCGAAGATCTCGGTATTGGATTTGAAGGAACTTAGCAGCATCCAAAGGACGGGGAACCCGGCGAACACCGCGCCGGCACAGAGCGCCAGGATGATGCCGATTTTGCTGGCCTGTTCGCGGCGTTGTCTCGTGGTCATCATGTCAATCACGCGCCTTTTGGTAGCGGACGTAGAAGAAGGCCAGCACCATGGAGAAGACCAGGATGATCACGGCGCTGGCGGCCGCCATAGAGAAGTTGTAGTCGCTGAACGCCAGCTTGTAGGTGAACGTACTGAGCATTTCCGTGGAGTTGATCGGCCCGCCGCCGGTTGTCATCCAGATGAGCGCGAATTGCTGGCTGGTCCAGATCAGGTCGAGCAGCGCCATGCTGATGATGATGGGGCGCAGCTGCGGAAGGGTGATGTTGACGAACTGCTGCCAGGGGTTGGCCCCGTCCACCCGCGCGGCCTCGTAGAGATCCTTCGGAATGCCCTGCAGCCCGGCCAGGAGACTGACCATGAAGAAGGGGTAGCCCGCCCAGATGTTGATGAACGTGACCGCGAGAAGCGCAGTGTCGCGGGACGCCAGCCACTCGATGGACGTGGTGGAAAGCCCAAGCTCCATGACCAGGAAGTTGATGATCCCGTTGGGGCTCAGCAGGAGCCGCCACAGGATGGCAATAATCGCCACCGTGAACAGCCACGGCATCACGTAAATCACGCGGAAGATCGCCCTGGTGAAGGACGTCAGGAACCGTGTGTTCAGCAGCATGGCGAAGACCAGGCCAAGTACCAGGTGCGCGGCCACGCTGACCGTTGTGAAGAAAACGGTGTTGGTGATTGCGGTGTGGAAGACCTCGCTGCCGAGGACTTCGGCGTAGTTGCTGAAGCCGACGAATTTGGGGTTCTTCTTGGTGATGACGTTGTCCATCACCGAGTACCAGATGACCATCGCGATCGGGATGAGCATCAGGACGACGATCAGGAGCACTGTCGGTGAAAGGAACCCGTACGGAACCAGGTTGATCCTGCGTCTGCGCGCCAACGGGAGTCCAGGACCGGGACCGGTCCCGGTTCCCTGCACCGGTTGTTTTTCGGTTGTGAGAACCATGTCTACAGCTTCCTGGGGTCGGGCCGCGCCAGGTTTTCGAACCTGGCGCAGCCCGGGTCCCGGTAGGTTGGGCTAGAACTTCTGCTTCCAGGCGTCCTGGGTCTTGCTCAGCATGTCGTCGACCGACTGGTCTCCGGAGAGCGTCTTCTGGAACTGCTCGGCGAAGCTGCGCATGAGTTGCTCTGCGACCGGGAGGCCCACAAACTCGTTGGCGGGGTAGCCGCTCTTGTAGACGTCGAACGCGGTCTTGAACAGCTCGTCCTTGCCGGTGAAGTCCGGCGTCGCGTTCTTGTTGCCGGGGAAGGCGTTGGCGGTGGTGGCCAGTTCGCCGTTGATTTTCTCGCTCATGAGGAACTGGATGAGCTTGAAGGCCTCCGCCTTGTGCTGGCTGTTTTCCGCGACGCCGATGCCCCAGGAGGCGTACGGGATGCCGCGCTTGCCGCTAAAGCCGTCGGCCGCGGGAACAGCAGAAATGCTGAACTTGAGGTTGGGGTTCTTTTCCCGGATGGCCGTGATGTGGGCCAGGGAGTCGATCATCATGCCCACGCGGCCGTTGGTGAATTCCTCCACCTTGTCCTGCTCCTTCATGGTGAAGGAACCGGGGGCGATCGCTCCCGCGTCCCACAGGCCCTTGACGTAGTCGACGGTGCCCGTGATCTCGGGTGAGGTCAGGTCCGGCTTGCCGTCCTTGAGCATGCTCTGCCCGGACGCCCAGGCCCACGACATGACATCATTCTGGACGCCGTTCGGAGCTTCCAGGGACAGGGGCATGACCCAGCCCTTGGCGTTGCCGCCCAGTGCGCTCACCGCTTTGGCTGCGGCGGCGAACTCGGTCCGGTTGGCGGGGGCCTTGGTGACGCCCGCCTTGGCCAGCAGGTCATTGTTGCTGAACATGGGGTACACGAAGTTCAGCACGGGGAGCATGTAGGACGCGTCTTCAACCTTGACCTGGCTGGTCAGTTGGTTCTGGTCATAGCCGGCGTCGGTCATCAGCTTGCCGAGGTCCGCGATCGCCCCCTGCTTGGCAAAGTCGCTGATCCACGCGCCGTCGAGGCCGACGACGTCGGACATGGTGCCGGCCGCTGCCCCGGCCACCACCTGTTCCTTCGTGGAGGCGTATGGCCCGCTGAGGAGCTTGACCTTGATGCCGGGATTCTGCTGCTCGAACTGGTCCATGAGCTGCCGAAGCGATCCTGCCGGAAGTTCCGGTTCCCACCATTGCGCGAATTCGAGGGTGACATCGCTGCTTGCCGATGTTCCGCCGCTTCCGGCGTTTGCCCCCGCACACCCGGCGATCAAAGTGACGGCCGCTGCAGCCGCAATTGCGGTTACTACGCCGCGTTTGACTCGAGCATCCTTGCTCATAACTCTCCTATCAAAGAGTGCCTATTTACGCCGGTTGTTGCATTTTCCTGCAAACTTGTGCGCATATCTGCACAGTAATCCACGTCACATCGCGCGTCAACAAGTGCCCGACAACTGCCCAATTGCTACGTTTTTGAGGCTTGGCCGCACACTCTTGCGGAATCACCCCGAAAATGCCGCGCAGATAATGGCAAGAAAACGCACTTCTGTGCTACATCTGGTACATGCAGAAATCAGTGGGGGACCTGGAACAGAGCCGGCCCCGCCTGCCGGCCGGGCGGAAGTCCGATCTCGCCGCGTTTGTCGGCGCAGAAGGGGAAGTGACGGTCGCGGCGCTCGCCGACCGGTTCAAGGTTTCCTCGGACACGATCCGCCGTGACCTGGATCAGCTCGATGCGGACGGCGTCCTGATACGCACCCATGGCGGCGCCGTCAGCCTCACCGCCCACCCGCGTGCAGACACGGGCGTGGACGTGCGGTCGCGCCTGCAGACCACGGCCAAGGAAAAGATCGGGGCGCTCGCGGCCGGGTTGGTCCACGATGAATCAGTGGTCATCTTCAACGCCGGGACCACCGCCCTGTCCGCCGCCCGCCACCTCCACGATCAGCGCGGACTCACAGTCGTGACCAACAATCTGCGGATCCCCGCCGAACTCTCGCCCAACGTATGCCGCGATCTCTGGGTTGTCGGCGGCGCCGTGCGCCTGAGCGCCCAGGCCACCCTGGGTCCGCTCGCCTTCCGCGCCCCCGGGCAGGTCAACGAGATCAACATCCGCTGCGACCTCGCGATCATTGGCGTGGGCGCCGTCTCGGCAGAGGGCGGGTATTCGACCAGCAACCTGGATGAGGCCGTGATGATGGCCGACATGATGCACCGCGCCACCAAGGTTGCCGTCCTCGCCGACTCGTCGAAGTTCGGGCGCAGCCTCTTCGCGCAGATCGCGGACCTGGGCGCGGCCGACTACCTCATCACTGACACCACGCCCCCGGCCGAGTTGGCGGCTGCCCTTGCCGCACACGAGGTCCAGGTCCTCGTGCCGGGCGAAGGAACTTAGCCACCCGCCACTGGCAGCGGGTTCAGCGCTTTTGGCGTGCCCGGCGCCCAGGCTGGGCAGATCCTTACATTCCCGTAACTCGGTGTTAACCCGCCCGTGCGAAGCTGATGGCTTCGGATAAAACTAAGCATCCTTCCCATCCCTTCTGCACAGCAGGTCCCGAGGAGTTGCAGCCGTGAACAGCCAAAACCAGAGTGCGTCCGGAAGCCCCCAACCCACCAGCCGTGAGGAAGCGCCCCAGGATCAGGGCAGCACGCACGTCACCCATGTCCGCGAAGACGTGGCCATGGCGGGATGGTGCGGCAATGTCCACCTGCCCACCGGGCGCACCTGCACGTTGCCCGTGCGCCACCCTGCCTCGTGCAATTTCGTCGGGCCCGAGGACGCGGAAAACGCCGCACTGCGCTAGGCCGCAGCGCACCGCAGCCGCAGGTTTGCGCAAGGATTCCGGCGGACCCCCGGCGTCCGGACGAGATGGCACTTCGCGGCAATGTTCGTGACAAACATTGCCGCGAAGTGCTCACTCGCGAAGTGCCCACTCGCGGGGTGACTGCCCGCCGGGTGGGCTGGCCGGTTCAGTCCCCCTCGATGCAGAGGACGAAGCCGGGGAACGCGTGCCGGCCGGGGCGGCCGCCCACCTCGTCGATAGCCCGGCGGATCTCCCGGAGTTGGTCCACTGTCATCTGCAGTGGTGGTTCCTCGGGCTGGTAAGTGGTGAAGATCGGATAGTCGACGCCGGGCTCCCTCGACATTTCGATGTGGCAGCCCAGGACATGCGTGACTGGGTTCATGCCACAGAACCGGATCAGCCGGTCGATGGAGCGGCTGAACGCGGACCAGTCCTGGATGTACAGCCGGCCGGGATAGACCGTGTCTCCGGTGAGCAGGAACCCGGTGTGGGGATCGTAGAACGTGACAGCCGCGTTGTGGTGCCCCGGGCTGGGCCAGCATTCCAGGACGCGTCCGCCCAGATCCACGTGCGCCGTCTGAACGGCGGCGGCGCCGCCGTCGCCGCTGTCGCCGCCATCTGGGTCGCCGGAAAACCCGAAGTATTCCCATGCTCGCTCCCGGCCAGCGTCCACCAGAACGGTGTCGGGCCGGCCGGCGAACTGGGCGTCACCGGCAACGTGGTCCCCGTGCGGATGCGTATGGAGGACCAGGAGCCGGTATTCGTCGCGGGGATGAGCGGCCAGCCACCTGTCCACCAAGCCGTCGACAACGCGGCGCAGGGGGAAGAAGTCCGCGGACGCGGTGGCGCCGGTGTCGATGAGCACGGCCCGGTCGTTGCCGAACAGCAGGAACATGAACGGCGCCTCGTAGTTGACGGCCATGTTCTGGCGCAGGATGAACGTGTGCTCGCCGCAGGCATGGACCTGGATGTCCGGGTCGGTATTGTGCTTTGCGGACTCTGATCCGTGGATCCACGCCACGTCCAGATCGGCGATACGTGGGCTTCCCGTCGTGAAGTCGATCAGCTCCGGGGGCGTGTCCATGCGTTCTCCTGTGTGCGGCGGCATTAGTGGGGGTGCGGCGGATGTCGGAATCCGCAACGACGCACCAACACTCCATGATGACCGGTCCCGACGTCGGCGGGGCGCGCCACGCGCCGTACCCTGCCTAGGGCGTGTCTCCTTATTGCCGTAGCCATATGACTACGGCATAGAGCACCACGCCGGCCCGGTAGGTCAGCGCCAGCTTGTCGTAGCGGGTGGCTACGGCACGCCATTGTTTGAAGAGGCTGAAGGACCTTTCGACGGTGTTCCTGCCTTTGTAAGCAGTGGAGTCGAAGCTGACCGGGCGCCCGCCGCGGGATCCGCGTCGTTTCCTGTGTCCGATCTGATCCGACGGCTCCGGGATCACGGTCTTGATGCCGCGGCCCCGCAGTAGGGACCGGTTGGCCCGGGACGAATAGGCCTTGTCGCCCATCACGGCATCGGGCCTGGTCCTGGGCCTGCCACCGCCGAGCCGTGGAACGGTCAAAGCCTCCATGAGAACAGGAAGCATCGGCGAGTCACCACCCTGCCCGGGGCCAAGAATCATAGCCAGGGGCCGGCCCTTGCCGTCGCAGGCGTGATGGATCTTGGTTCCCAGTCCGCCGCGTGAACGCCCTATGGCGTGGTCCGGTGGCTCCTCAAACAGTTTCTTGTAATTCGGGAGCTCCCCCTGTGGTGCGGGGAAGGTTCGTCCCGTGCTGGTGTGCCCGGTTGATCGTGGAGTCCACCGACACGGCCCAATCGATCTGACCGGCCGCGTCCGCTTCCGCCAGAAGCCGCGCATGGATCCGGTCCCAGGTCCCGTCGGCCGCGAATCGGCGATGCCGCTTCCAGACTGTCTGCCAGGGCCCGAACTCCGCCGGCAGATCCCGCCAGGCGATACCGCACCGGTAACGGTAAACGATGCCTTCCACGACCTGACGGTGGCCCCGGAACGGACGGCCCCGCCGCCCCTCCGAACTCGGCAGCAGCGGCTCGATCCGGGACCACTGGTCATCACTCAGAACAGCTGTTCGCGACACCCCTCAAGCATTCCAGCCACGAGCACGCACATTTAGGAGACACGCCCTAGGCCGCCATGCTCCGGGCGCGGTCCGGATCCGGAACGGCGGGCTTCAACCTCCGCGTCAGCATTATGGCTGCCAGGGCCACGACGGCGAGCCCGGCGCAGGCCGCGAAGACTCCCTGGTATCCGAGCGTTGTCATCGATCCGAAGGCGATGATGGGGCCGGACACGATCGCTCCGACGCGCCGGGTGTTCACAAACAGGCCCGAGGCCAGCCCCGGCCGGGGAATGATCTGCTGGAACAGGGTCAGGCCTATCCCGGCGACAATCGCAAAGAACCACGCATTGAGGATCTGGAGGGCGATGAGGCCGATGGGGTCCGCGACGAAGGCCATGGCGGCGTAGTACGCAATCCCGGCAACACAGCCTGAGGTGATCAGCGCGTGGCTGGAGAAACGGGCGCTCAGCCTGCCAATCAGGAGCAGTGCCGGGATCTCCAGGGCCGCAGAGACGCCGAGGGCAACGCCGGCCCAGAGGACGTCGAGCCCGAGCCGGCCAGTCACGAAGAGCCCCATGATCGACACCGCGGCGCTGTTGCTTGCCTGCAGGGCGATGAAGGCGAGGACGACGGCGGCGACGCCCGCCCGGGACAGCGCCGGACCGTCGTCGTGGCTGGTCGCGGTTGGCGGGACGCCGTCCGCCGGCGGTCTCCGGCGGTGCATGGCGGCCGTCGTGCCGATGTTGAGCAGGGCCACGGCGGCGAGGGCGAGCAGGATGGCCCGGTTTCCGAGCGTGCCCATGATAAGCGTCGCCAGCGGCGGCCCGGCAACCCAGGCGACCGAGACCACGGCACGGGTCTTCATGACTTCCGATTGGGGTGCACCTGAATGCTTGAGGTGCGCGAAGAGCAGCGACACACCGACTCCCGCCGGGCCTCCTAGGGCGACCAAGCCGACGACGGCGACCGGCAGCGAGGTGGTTCCGGCGAGCACGCCGGCGAGGGCGAGGGTCAGGGCGGCGCAGACCAGGAGGGGCCGCAGATAGTTGTTCACGCGGTCGGCATAGGCCGGCACCAGCAGGGCCGCGACGAATCCGCCGGCGTTGTACACGGCAAGGACCCACCCCACATCTGCCGGGGTTGCGTCATAGAGCGCCACCAGCAGGAGCGCCAGCGCGGGGTTGAGGAGAGCGAATTGCAGCCCCCAGAGCAGGGCCGCCGACGATACCAGCAGGCGCGGCCGCCGCACGGCCGGCGTTGCTTCCCTGGGTTGGCCGGCCGCGCTGGGAGCGCCCGTTCGCCGCTGACGCGTGTGCATGTAGTGGTCTCCTGTCAGGTCGCCGGTGCCGGAGGCGGTGCCCGTGCCGGTCCCGAAGTGCTAAATGCCCGCCCTCGGCGTCGCCGCACCGCAGGCGTGGCGCCGGCGTGGGCGTGGGCGTGGGCGTCGGCCCACCGGCCACGCCCACGTCCTCTAGGCTAAGCGCGACCGCGACGGCCCGGGAGTGACTGTCAGTACCCCTGTTGACCGGCACCGCCAAAACCCCATCGATTGGTCCATAGGTGCCGTTCTGACCGGCCAAAACGGCACCTATGGAGCAATCGATGGATTGGTGCTGGCGACTGTCCCGCCGCGGCGGCATAGGATGCGCTCACATCAGGTCGAGGTTGGGGGTACCACGATGGCACTCGGAAACAAACGTCGCCGCCTGTGGGCGGCGGTGCTCGCGCTGGGCCTGCTCACTGCGTGCGCTCCGTTCTCGCCTGCCGGTGGTCCCTTCGCACGGTCCATGCCGGCGTCGCCCGGGCCGGCCGCCGGTATTGAAGCCAGCCGGGACGCCGCGGCCCCGGACGGCGGCAGCCCACCGTCGGCTCCCGCGAAAGCGGCCCGCCTGTTCTCCCAGGCCGAGGTGGAGTCCCTGGCCGGCGTCGTGGCAGGGCCCGGCGGAGTTACCGGCGAGGTCCTGACCGGCGGCCCGCTCTGGGACGAAAACCAATCCCTGCACTTCGGCGCGGGGTCGGCGCAGGTGAGCCCGGCGAAGTGCTCGGGAGTGCTGGCGTGGGCCATGCTGATGTCCGGGGAATTGCCGGCGGCAGGGACTTTCAGCGGAACCGACGCCGAGCCGGTGTTCGTCGGGGTGACCGCGGACCGTGATGCGGTGCTCGCGCTGGCGTTCTCCTCCGTGAGGAAACTGCCGGACTGTTCCCCCGCCAGACTGACGATGGAGAACGGTACGATCACGGCGACCTACCAGCGGGCCTCGGCGTTTACCGAGGCTGACCAAAGCTACGCCGTGATCGCCACCATCTTCCTCAAGGGTCGACCCCCTGCCCACTTCCTCCGCGTGGCGGCCAAGAACGGGACCTTGCTTGTCCAGGCGACGATGCCCCTGGCCGACCCTGCCAACTACCGCGCCGAGGCGGACTTCCTGACCGTCTACATCAACCAGGTGGTGCGCGGCGAGCAGCAACTCCTGGACGGGGCCAGCCCCAGTCCCGGCCCCGGCCCGGAGCCCTGGCAGGAACCGCCCGGGGATATCGAAAGCTCCTGACCCCGGCAAAGACCCCATCGATTGCTCCGCAGACGCCCTTTTGAGGAGTCATAACGGCGCTTAGGGAGCAATGGATGGAGTTTCGTCCGCCGCCAGGGCCGCGGCAAACACGGTGACGTCGGCGGCCGCGGCGCTGTTGTCGAACTCAAGGCGCCTCTCGCCGCCACGTAGCGCGCACTTGAGGGCCGGCGTGCCTTGGTCCGCAGACCTAAAACGGGCCGCGTAACTTAGGAGCTTTTCCATATTTTTGGCGGTGGGCGCTGGATAGCATGGGGTGTCCGGACAGTGGAGTCCGGGCGGGTGCCGATGTCAGAAGGAAGCCCATGGCCGCAGCTACAGTGGATGACATCCTCGCGGATCTCCCGCTCGGTTTCGCCAGCCTCATTCTCCGGCCGGACCGCACGGACGCGGCGATCGAACGCTTCCTGATCGTTGACGCCGATGACGAGACCTCCGACGGCGGGTCGGCGTTCGTCCTGCTGATTGGCGTCCGCGGACGCTCTGCCTTGCCGGCAGTGCGGCGGCTCCTGAAAAACCCTCCCCTGGTCCTGGCCGTCAAGGGCAGCCAGGAGGAACTGGCCGAGGCCGAAGAGCTGCTGCGCGCCGCCGGGACCGGGCTGCTGCTGGTGGACCCGGCAGCTGACTGGGACCGCCTGTTCTCCATCGCCAAGGACCGAATCCAGCCGCGCAGCTACCAGAGCGAAGTCCTGACCCTGCTCGAAGAAGACCTCTTCGCCATCGCCCAGACCACTGCCCGGCTGACCTCCAGCCACGTGGTGATCGAGGACGCCGCCAACAAGGTCCTGGCGTACTCCACGGTCACCAACGCCATTGACGAGCTCCGCAAGGCCTCGATCCTGGCCCGGCGCGGTCCGCGGAAATACGAACTCCTGCTCAAGGACCTCGGCGCCTACCGCGAGCTGCACCGCACGCGCCTGCCGGTCCGGGTCCCCGCCCGGCCCCAGGACGGACTGCGGGAGCGGGTCGCCATCAGCCTGTTCGCCGGCGAGCGCATCATGGGCTACATCTGGCTCCAGGAAACCGGTGCCGGCTTCGGTGACGACGTCGACTACGTGCTCACCGGCTCAGCCGCACGGGCGTCCGCCGAGCTGATCCGGTACCGGAACCAGCAGTCCGTGCACATGCGCGAGGACCGGATCGTGCGGCTGTTGTCGGGTCCGGCGGAAGCAGCGGCGAGCGCGCACAGCGAGAAGATCCCCGCGGACCGTCCCGCGGCCCTGATCCTGATTGGCTTGTCGGCCGCAGAAGCCCAGATGGACGATGCCGCACTCAAACACGGCGAGCTGGCCAACCTCGCGTCCATCCATGCGGCCGCCTACAAGCCCTCGGCCATCGTGGGACAGTTTCACGGCGACACCGCAGTGATCCTTCCAGGGCTCCAGTCCGCCAACGCAGGGGCCGGGCTGCGGAGCCTGGCCGAGGCAATCGTCAAAGACGCCGGCAAGCACCTCGGCATCAGTCCCTACGCCGCCGTCGGACCTACGGTTCCCGATCTGGTCTCGATCCATTCCGTGACCGGAATATCCGAAGCACTGCTGGGCTGCATGCGCCGCTCCGCCGGGGCCTCGGTGGCCACAGTGGACGACTTCGAAGCCGAGATCCTCTTCCACGACGCCGTGGAGAACTTTACGACGGCGTCCTTCCGGCACCGCAGCCTCTGGGCCCTGCTCCGCGACGACGCGGAACTGGCCGAGACCCTCCGCGCACTCTTCGACGCCTCCCTGGACGTGGCCGAGTGCGCCAAGCGGATGCAGCTGCATAAGAACACCGTCTACTACAGGATCGGTAAGGCCAGCCGGATCACCGGACTGGACTTCGGCAATCCCCGCCACTCACTGGTCGCGCACCTGCATGTGCAGGAGTGGACCGACTCCCTCCGAACCACGAAACCCGCCCCCATCAAGGAACTGGAAGCCCGATGACCCATCGAAACCCACCGAGCACCCTCACCCCGCCGTCGGAAAGCCAGACAGACGGCTGCGAGGACGGCTGCTTCTTCTGCACGGGACCGGAAACCGACTAGGCAGCCCGGCCCAGCCCCGGGGTCCGGGCCCGGTAGCCCCTCTCAAATACCCTCCGCCGCACCGGCGGAACTGCCCCATCCCAACCACCAGAAACAGTAGTGATGACAACGGAGTCCACAGCCACCATGACCGTAACTGACACGCAGCCGTTCGACGGCGACCTTCTCAACCAGGCTCCGGCCACCGTTCCGGGAACCCCTGCCCTCGGCAGGACCCTCAAGTCCGCGGGCCACGTGATTGTCGATTCGCTCGTGGCGCACGGGGTTGAGCGCACCTTCGTTGTGCCGGGGGAAAGTTTCCTGGACGTCCTCGACGGGCTGCACGGCTCTGAGATCGAGACCGTGGTCTGCCGGCACGAGGGCGGCGCCGCCTACATGGCCGAGGCCGACGGCAAGCTGAACCAGCGCCCCGGCGTCGCCATGGTCACCCGCGGCCCCGGTGCGGCGAACGCGCACGTGGGCCTGCACACCGCATGGCAGGATTCCACGCCCATGCTGCTCTTTGTCGGGCTGATTCCGTTCGCGCACCGTGACCGCGAGGCGTTCCAGGAGTTCGACATCAAGGCGTGGTTCGATACCGGAGCCAAGCGCGTGATGGTCCTGGACCATCCCGAGCGGGCCTCCGAAATCGTGGCGGAGGCAATGTTCGCGGCCATGAGCGGCCGTCCCGGCCCGGTGGTGGTGGGCCTGCCGGAGGACATCATCCGGGTCCAGATGGATCCGGCCCTGCACCCGGCCATCCCGGTGGCGGCGGGCGGCATGAGCAGCACCGATGCCGGCGCCCTGGCCGAAGCCCTGGCGCAGTCCAAGAAGCCGCTCTTTGTCACCGGCGGGAACGACTGGACCCAGGAGGCGGCCTCGGAGCTCACTGGGTGGCTCGAAAAGCACCACATCCCGGCCGCGGCGGAATGGCGCACGCAGGGAACGGTCTCCTTCGACTCCCCCAGCTACGTGGGGCCGATCGGCTACGGCCGGCCCCGCCCCACCTATGACCTCCTGGAGGAAACCGACCTGCTCGTCTTCGTCGGGACGGTCCCGGGGGACGTGATCACGGACGGCTTTCTCTGCCGGCAGGACTGGAACAAGAAGAACTTCCTGGTCACCATCGATCCTTCGCTGCGCGGCCGCTCCGGCCCGGTCTCCCGCCAGATCCTGGCCAAGCCGGAGGCCTTCGTCCGGGATCTGGTCAACATCGACCTCCCGGTCAAGGAGGAATGGAAGGCGTGGACGGCCCGGATGCGCGCCGAGCAGCAGTCCTTCGCCAGCCTGCCGCCGTCGGCCCCCGGCAACGGGCCCGCGAAGATGGACACCCTGATGGCGAACCTGGTTCCGCTGCTGCCGGAGGACGCGCTGGTGACCTTCGGGGCCGGTGAACACACCAACTGGGCGCACCGGTACTTCCCCACCCGGCGCTACGCCTCGATGATCAGTGCCCGGAACGGCTCCATGGGTTACTCGGTGCCCTCGGCCATTGCCGCCTCGCTGGCCAGCCCGGAGCGTCGGGTGGTCACCATCGCCGGCGACGGGGAATTCCTGATGAACGGCCAGGAGCTCGCCACGGCTGCGCAGTACGGGGCGACGCCGCTGATCATCGTGATGGACAACCAGGAATACGGCACCATCCGCACCCACCAGGAGCGGCACTACCCGGACCGGGTATCGGGCACGCAGCTGAAGAACCCCGACTTCGGCCTGATGGCACAGGCCTTCGGCGGCTTCGGCATCACCGTCACCCAGGACCAGGACGTGCCGGCCGCCCTCGAGGCAGCGTTGGCCGCCATTGACCGGGACCGGGTGTTCGCCCTGATCCACCTCGTCGTCGAACAGCGGGTCAAGGCCTACTAGGGGCGTCCCACCCCGAAGTCACCGGAAACCTGCGGGGTCGCCGGAACATGACGGCGAACCGGAGCGCTTCCGGCGACTTCGACGACGGCGGGAGCCGCCCGCCGTCGTCGTCCGCCGTCCTCAGCTTTGCTTCGCCAGCGGCGCGCGGGCGGCCGTCCTCAGGCGGCGGCGCGCGGGCTGCCGTCCTCAAGCGGCGGCGCTCCCCGGCAAGATCCGGGCGGAACCTACTCGCCCGTCTGGCCGTCCACTGCTTCGCGGAGGAGGTCGGCGTGGCCGTTGTGCCGGGCGTACTCCTCGATCATGTGGCACACGATCCAGCGCAGGCTCGGCGCCGAGCCATCTGGCCACGGGCGCTTGGCCAGCTGGTCCAGGCCGCCCTCCGCCAGTGCCTCCGCGACACTGGCCCGGGACCGGTCCACGGCGTCCTGCCACAGGGTGCGCAGCTGGTCCGGGGTGTCCTCCGCCGCGGAGTCCCACTCCCAGTCCGGGGTGGCCTTCCAGTCCACGGTGTCGAACGGCGCCTCGCGATCCCGTGCGTGCAGGGAACGGGAAAACCACTCGCTCTCCACATAGGCCATGTGCTTCAGCAGTCCGCCCAGCGTCATCGATGAGGCAGCCGTGGTCGCTCCGAGGCCGGCCGCGTCCAGCCCGGCGCTCTTCCACGCCAGCGTTGCCCGCTGAAAGTCCAGGAAACCCAGGAGGGTCGCGGCTTCGTCGGCTGCAAGGGGAGGCTCGGGGCGGCCCTGATCGTCCACAATTGTCATGCGCGTGAGTCTAGCGGCGCGGCCTCCGTCGGCCTCGTGGCGCGCCGAGGTAGTCCACTCGTCGGCCCGTCCCCTGCCCGCCCCGCCCGCCTCGGCCTCGAACTCGCCGGAAACTCTCCGCGTCGCCGGAAAAGTACGGCGAACCCGCACGCTTCCGGCGACTTCGACGGCGGCGGCCGGCGACTTCGACGACGGCGGCGGGCCACGGCGGCGGCCGGGGGCGTGATTTCCGTGCAGGGAGGCTAGCCTGGCGTGACGGCACCCGCCACAGCCGTCCGCCCGGAAGGCCGCGGCACCCGCACGGACCGACGGGCGCGCCGGCGGATGACGTACTCGGCCACCGCAAGGTTGATCACCCAGGCCGCGCCCAGAAGCACTGCCCGGGTCGGCTCGTCGGGCGGGCCCACCAGCAGTATCCACGGCAGGTCCGTCAGCGCCTGCGTCCCGGCGGCGACGCCGATCGCGTAGCCTCGGGTCATCCACGCGCCGTGCCGGACGAAGTCCCGGCGCACAATCGCGGCGATTCCCAGGACTATGCTCGCCGCCATGGCCGAGCCGAAGACCAGCCGCAGGACGAAAAGCGCGGGCCCGTCGCCGGGCGGCAGCGGATAAAAGATGGTCATCCACAACCCGGACAGGGCGGCCAGCAGTCCCGCCGGCGCCAGGACGCGGCCGGCGACGCGGTGCCAGCCGCGGCGGCCCCGCAGCGCGGGGAGGAACTGGAACGCCCCGAGCAGGCTGTAGGTGGTGACGCTGAGAATGTGCGTCACCACGGGCACGGGCGAGGCGAAGAACCGGGCGTTCTGGGCCGTGACTGCGGCGCCGCCGGTCAGTTCCGTCAGCCGCGCCGCGCCAGCGATCACCGGGATGAGGCTGAGCAGGATCAATCCGGCCGGCACGGGCCACTGGGGGCGGCGGCGGACGCGGGGCACAGGGGCGCTGCTGGATTGTGTTGTCACGGCGTGGTCCTTGGCTGGAATGGCTGTCGGCGGTAGTGCACGGGCCGAGGTGTACGGCGTACACCCGATGCGGCCACGTTAGGTGTACGGCGTACACTTGTCAATAGGGAACCGTTAGGGAAGGGTGGCCGGATGACCCAGCAAGCGGAGCGCACGCGCCGGATCCCGTTGAGCCGTGACCGCGTCCTGACTGCCGCCGTCGCGCTGGCCGATGAGATGGGGATCGAGGCGCTGAGCATGCGCCGGCTGGCGCAGGAACTCGGCGTCGTGCCGATGGCGCTTTACAAGCACGTGGCCAACAAAGAGGAACTCCTCGACGGCATGGTGGACTCCCTTGTCAGTGAGATCGATCCTCCTGTCCGCGACGCCGGTTGGAAGAACGCCGTGCGCCTGCGGGTGCTCTCGGCACGGCGGGCGCTCCTGGCACACCCGTGGGGCCGGCAGGTCCTGGAATCGCGCACCAACAAGACGCCAGCGGTCCTTGGCTACATGGACTCGTTCATCGGAATGTTCCTGGCCGGAGGCTTCTCCGTGGACCTGACCCATCACGTCATGCATGCCCTCGGCAGCCGCATGTGGGGGTTCACTCAGGAGCTGTTCGACGGCTCCGCCGGGCAGAGCGCGGACGGGCCGGCGGCACTGGTGCCCGAAGCGCAGGCCGCCATATTCCAGGAGATGGCCGAGCGGTATCCGAACATCCTGAAGGTCGCCACCGCCTCCGCGCACAAGGACTCCGTGGTGGGACAGGGGTGCGATGACCAGTTCGAATTCGAGTTCGCGCTCGACCTGCTCCTGGACGGCTTTGAGCGGCTTCACCGGCAGCACTGGACCTCCGCTCCGGAATAGACGTCGACGCCGGCACCGGCCTAAGTGCCGACTACTCTTCCAGGAAGCGCAGCAGGTACGGGATGGCGGTCCGCATGGCCCGCAGGTCGCCGCCACTCGCGGCCAGTTCGCCGAGGTAGTCTCCGTGGCTGCCGGGCACGATCATCAGACGCGCCCCCGGAATGACGCGGGACATGCGCACGGCGTGTTCGGCACCCATGACGTCGCGGTCGGCGCTCAGCACCAGCGTGCGGGCCGTGATGCGGCGCAGGTCATCATCCGTCCAGCCGGGGAAGGTCAGGATCCGTTGGCGGTCGAGCTCGAACATCCGCTCGAGGTGTCCGGGCTCCGGATTCAGCCGGCGGTCCGCGTCCTTGTACACCTCCGGCATCTGATCGAGGGTGGCCGTGGCCATGCCCTCCCAGAACTCGTCGGCGACAGCGTCGCGGCTGACGAAGGTGGACGCGGCGATGAGGCACCGCACGGAATCCGGATACTTCATGGCCAGCGCCAGCGCGGTGTGGCCCCCGGCGCTGAAGCCGAGCACATCCACGGACTCCACGTTGAGCTCATCCAGCACGGCCTTGACGTCCTCGGCCGAGTTTTCGGCGGTCAGCGGGCGGCCGGTGGCGGCGGTGCGTCCGTGGCCTTCCTCGTCGACGGCGATCACTTGGCGGCTCTCGGCCAGCAGCGCGGGGATGAGGCCGGCGAAGCTGGTCTCAATAGTCGAGCCTCCGCCGGGGATCAGCAGCAGCGGGGGCCGGTCGGCCAGCGCGGGGCCATGGACCTCGTAGTACATGCGGAGGTCGCCGTTCGCCGCGTATCCGTGCGTGAATGCCACAGGGCATGTTACCGCCGCACGGACCGGGCTGAACAGGGCTTCGCGGACGACGGCGGGAGATTCCCGCCGTCGTCCGCTTGCGTCGCAGCTCAGGCGTTGACGGACTCGGCGAGGATCGCGTCCACCTGGCCCAGCGCTTCCCTCATGCCTTCTTCCATGCCCATGGCGAGGATCTTCTCCATCTGTTCCTCGGACTCGAACGTGGACAGGATGGTCATTCGGGTACGGTCGCCGATTGGCTCCAGCGTGACGACGGCGTGACCGGCGCCCATGTCGGCCACGGGATCGCCGTTGTCATCCGCGAAGCCGTCGTCGAACTCCAGGCGGTGCGGCGCGTCAATGGCGGTGAACCGCCACCAGCCGCGGGGTTTCTCCCCCTCTGGCCCCGTCATGAAGTAGCTGGCCGCGCCGCCGGGGACAAACTCGTGCGTCTCGAAAGTGGCCGGCCACGTGGGCGGTCCCCACCAGCGTTCGAGCAGTCGCGGGTCTTCCCAGACCTGCCAGACGCGCTCCACGCCGGCGTCGAACTCGGCGACCACGGTGAGGCTCAGCGCCTCAAGATTCTTGACTGAATTGGTAACCGTCATGACGAACCCTTCCCATCCTTCATCTGTGCTGGTTATGCCTTGCTGGTTTGCTTGTGGACTGTTTTCGTATTGACTGGTGCTGTTGTGGCCGTCTCGGCGAGGAGGGCGGCGATCCGATCGGCGCGCTGCCGCCAGATGACTTCGTACTCGTCGAGCAGCCGGCGGGCCCTTTGCAGTCCGTCGTGGTTGGCCCGCACAATCTGCTCCCTCCCCCGCTTCTCCTTGGAGACAAGGGAAGCGCGTTCCAGGACCGCCACGTGCTTCTGGACGGCCGCGAAGCTCATGGCGTAGAGGGCAGCCAGTCCGGAGACCGAGTACTCGCCCACTGTCACCCGCCGCACGATGTCCCGGCGGGTGGTGTCGGCGAAGGCTTGGAACAGGCGGTCAAGTTCTTCGTCGCTGAGCTGGTCTCGGAGCTGATCTACAACCATTTGGTTGTAGGATAGTCCGACCGCTTCCGGGGCGTCAAGGGGTCGCGTTGCCTCAGGCCGCCGATTTCGCGGGAAACCCGCCGGCTCGCCGGAGGCGTACGGCGAGCCCGCAGGTGTCCGGCGACTTCCCGCAACGCGGCCGCCGCACACCCCCTGAGACCGTCGGGGTGCCCGAAGGGCCCTGACATTGCGTGGCCTGGAGCCCATGTGCCAACAATGCCGCGAGCGTAGAGTGAGCCCATGAAGCGCGTGGTTATCGACCGCTTCGGCGGCCCCGAGGTCCTGACAGTGGTGGAGGTCGACGATCCACGGCCCGGTCCGGGCGACGTCCGCGTCAAGGTCCTGGCGTCGGGTGTCTCGTTCACCGACTCCCAGCTTCGCGCCGGCACGTATCTTGGCGGACCGAAGCCGCCTTTCACGCCCGGCTACGAGCTCGTGGGCATCGTTGATGAGGTCGGGCCCGGTTGCTCGCGCGTACGGGTGGGAGACCGCATCGGCGCGCTGACCGTGTGGGGCGCCAACGCCGAGCGCGTCTGCGTGCCGGAGGCATACGCGGTGAGGTGCCTGAGGACCTCGACCCGGCCGAGGTCGTGAGCCTCGTGTTCCCCTACATGACCGCTTACCAGCTGCTTCACCGGACGGCCAAGTCGAAGCCCGGGGAGAGCGTTCTGGTTCACGGCGCGGCCGGCCGGGTAGGCACCGCGATCCTCGAGTTGGGGGCGCTGGCCGGCCTCCGCCTCTACGGGACCGCCGCGGGCCGGGATCGCGCCGCGGTGGAGGAGCTGGGTGCCGTGGCGATCGATTACCAGAAAGAGGACTTCCTGGCCCGTGTCCGCGCGCTCACCGTCGACGGCGTGGACATCGCCCTGGACGGAATCGGTGGCCCGCTGTCGCTGCGCTCCTTCCGCGCACTCCGGCCCGGCGGACGGCTCGTCGTGTTCGGCCGCTACGCCACCATCGCGCAGGGGCGCAAGAACTGGCCCGGAGTCATCGCCTGGTACGCCGCGACCGGGACCGTCGCACTCTGGGGCTGGCTGTCGCCCCGCAGAAAGGTGCTGTCCTACCGGATTCAAAAATTGCGCATCCAGCACCAGGACTGGTTCCAGGCCGACTTCCTCGCGCTGCTCGAGATGCTCCGCCGCGGCGAGATTCACCCCGTGGTGGCCGAGCGTCTGCCGCTTTCCGAGGTTCGTCGCGCCCACGAGCTCCTGGGGAGCACCGCGACAAAGGGGAAGATCGTGCTCGTACCCTGAGCCCGGCATGGTCCCCCGCCGCAGCATTACGAAGCGCAGCCCACCGCCGAGTTCGCCGGAAACCTGCGAATTCGCCGGAAGCTTACGGCGACCTCGCGGGTTTCCGGCGGCTTCGCGCGCGGCAGCGATCGGGATAGTTTTAGGGGATGACGGCAAGCTACAGGTACGACGTCGAGGTCCTGCACCTCCTCGTGTCGCCGGCGCACGCCTACTTCGGCCGGGCACGCGATGGCGCCGCACAAGTACCCACCGCCGACGCGGACCGGGTGGAACTGGTGGCCGGCAAGGGCATCGTCGGAGACCGGTTCTACGGCAAGGCCGCACACATGGACGCCGCCGTCACCCTTCTCTCAATCGAAGCCCTCGAGGCGATGGCCGAGGAACTGGGAGCCGGGCCCTTTGACCCGCTCCTGACGCGGCGCAACGTTGTCCTCAGGGGCGCGCACCTCGCTCCCCTGCTGGGCCATGACTTCGCGCTCGAATCGAGGGGGAACGTGGTCCGGCTGCGGGCCGGACGGCCGGCCCATCCCTGCGCCTGGATGGACCGGATGCTGGCCCCGGGCGCGCACGCCGCGATGCGGGGCCGGGGAGGCGTCCGCTGCCAGCCGCTCTCGGACGGCCTTCTCAGTCGCGGACCGGCCGTGCTGGTCAGCCCCGTTCCCCTGGACCCCACGCAGGCCGGAATTCCCACGCTGCTGCGCCCGTCGCGGCTGCCATAGCGGACACCCGCTGCCGTAGCAGTCGGCCGTATGCCCTATTCCTGTCCTGCTTACCCTCGCCCTATTGCCGCTCAGCGATTGCTTTTACGCTCTTTACCAGGCTGTCCCACATGCCCTTCGAGTGCTCGGCCTCCTCGGCACTGGCGTTGTTGTCCTGCGAGAGCGTGAATTCTGTCGTACCGGACCGTTCCTCAAGCGTCCAGGTAAGCGTGTGGTAGTTCTCGGGCGCTTCCTCCTGGCCGCTCAGCGGGCTGAAGTGCGTGACAACGAGCCGCCGTCGGGGTTCAAACTCCAGGACGCTGCCTCGGTCCTCGTACGCCTTGCCGTCCCAAACGCCGCGCCACGCGATGGGCCCGCCGACCGTCCAGTCGGTCACCACGTCGGCGCCGAACATGAACTCCTTGATGGCGGCAGGGTCCGTAAGCACGGACCATACCCGGCTCGCGGGCGCCTCGATGGTGGTGGTCGACGTCGCCACATACTTATCAGTCATAGCTTTCCCTTTTCACTCGGAATCGGCTTCACCCGGAATCGGCTTCACCCGGAATCGGTCAGCGCCGGCAGCGCCCGGCACCGAGACTACTCCGCCGGCCGGAGCGTCCGTAAGCCTGTCCCCACCACGGCGCATCCGCTGATCCCCACCGGACGCACGGTGGCTAGGCCGGGTAGATGGCGATGGCCGTGGCCTTGATGACGAAGTAGACGGTCATTCCCGGGGTGAGGCCGAGGTCCGCTGATGCGGCCGGGGTGATGTCCGCGGAGAGGCCGCCGGCATGGACCCGGATCTGGTCGCCGTGCGGCTCAAGGTCCGTGATTGCCACCGCGAATGAGTTCCGCGGGCTGCCGTGCTCTTCGGTGAGGAAGACGGATACTGCCGAGGGCGGAAAGACCGCGACGCCGTCCTGCCCGGGGTCGATGCTTCCGTCCTGGTGGCCCGCGACCACCATCCCCGCCGCGGTGGTGACGCCCGCGGTGCTGACGGTGCCGGCCACAAGGTTCAGCCCGGCCAGGCCGGCGGCGAACCGGCTGCGAGGTCTTTCGAGGACGTCGCGGGTGGGTCCCGCCTCGCTGATCCGGCCGTCTTCCAGGACGATCACCCTGTCGGCCAGCATGAGGGCGTCAAGGATGTCGTGGGTGATGATGATCGCCCGGCGGCCGGCGAGGACCCGCTTGAGCAGCCGGCGGAGCAACGGGGCCGCGTGAATGTCGAGGGCTGCCATCGGTTCATCGAGCAGCAGCAGGTCCGGGTCGGCGGCGAGGGCGCGCGCCACGGCAACGCGCTGGGCCTGTCCGCCGGAGAGCTGTCCAGGACGCCGTGCGGCGAGGTCCCCGGCGTCGACTTCGGCGAGCCAGTGCATGGCCGTCTCCCGGGCCGCGGCGTTGGACGCGCCGGCGCTGCGGGGCCCGAACGCGACGTTGTCCAGGGCGCTGAGGTGCGGGAAGAGGAGGGCCTCCTGGGCCAGGAGCGCCGTGCCCCGGGTGTGGGGTGCCCGCCAAATGTTCTTCTCCGCCGCCAGGTCGAAGAGGACCGTGTCCCCGAGCACGGCCCGGCCGGCGTCGGGGCGCAGCAGCCCGGAGATGATCGAGAGCAGTGTCGACTTGCCGGCACCGTTCGGGCCGAGGATGGCGATGGTTTCGGCCGGTCCGAGGCTGAGCGAGACCTCGAAGCCCCGTGCCGCGAGGGTTGCGTCGAGCTGAAAGGTCACTGGAATGCCCCTTCCGGTCCTGCGCCGACGCGCGGGCGCCGGTAGGAGAGTCCGACGACGGCCACCGCCACGGCGACCAGCAGGAGGGACAGCGCGACGGCGGCGTCGGCGTCGGTTTCGCGTTGCAAATAGATCTCCAGCGGAAGCGTGCGAGTGACGCCTTGCAGGCTTCCGGCAAAGGTCAGGGTGGCGCCGAATTCGCCCAGGCTGCGGGCGAAGGACAGGACAGCGCCGGAGGCGAGGCCGGGCAGGACGAGCGGGATGGTGACGCGGCGCAGCACGGTGCTGGGGCGTGCCCCGAGGGTTGCGGCGACGGCCTCGTATTTGTTGCCGGCGGTTCGCAGGGCGCCTTCGAGGCTGACGACAAGGAACGGCATGGCCACGAAAGTCTGGGCGAGGATGACGGCGGTGGTGGAGAACGCGATCTGGATGCCGGCCAGTTCGAGGCTCCGGCCCAGGAGACCTTGCCGTCCGAAGGTGTACAGCAGGGCGATGCCTCCCACCACTGGCGGCAGCACCAGGGGCAGCAGGACGAAGGCCCGGAGCAGCCGCTGGCCCGGGAACGGGCTCCGGGCCAGGACGAGTGCCAGGGGCACGCCGAGGACGACGCAGAGGGCGGTGCTGGCCGTGGAGGTGCGCAGGCTCAGGCCCAGGGCAGTGAGCGAGGATTCGGACGTGATCAGCGGGATGAACTGCGGCCAGTTGACCTTGGCCACCATGGCCACCAGCGGCAGCAGGACGAAGAGTGCTCCTGCCGCCGCGATGGCGTAGATCCAAGGCGGGATCCCGGTGTAGCCGGTGCCGCTGCGTGGGTTCATGCCGTCCTTTAGGGGGCGCCGAAGCCGGCGTCGCTCAGGACTTTCTGGCCTTCGCTGCCGGTGACCGTGGCGATGAAGGCTGCGGCCAGTTCCTTGTTCTTGCTCGTGCCGACGGTGGCGATCGGGTAGGTGTTCACGGCCTGGTCCGACTCGGGGAAGGGAATACCCTTGACCTTGTCGCCGGCGGTCTTGACGTCCGTGACGTAGACCAGGCCAGCGTCGGCCTCACCGGAGGTGACCTTTCCCAGGACATCGGTTACGGAGGATTCCTCGCTGACCGGCGCCAGGGTGGTACCGGTGGCTTTTTCGACGGTAGCGGTCGCGGCGCCGCAGGGAACCTGGGGTGCGCAGACAACCACCTTAATGCCCGGCGTGGCGAGGTCGGCGAAGGAGCTGATCGACGCCGGGTTGGACGGCGGGACTGCGATCTCCAGGACATTCGTGGCGAACTTGACCGGGGCGCCGTCGATCAGCTTTGCGTCGGTCAGCTTGGTCATGTTCTTGGTGTCGGCAGAGGCGAAGACGTCCGCCGGGGCACCCTGGGAGATCTGCGTGACCAGGTCCGAGGAACCGGCGAAGTTCAACGTGATCTTGGTGCCCGGGTTCTTCGCCTCGAAGTCGCTGGCCAGCTTGGTGAAGGTTGACTTCAGGGAGGCCGCGGCGAACACGGTCACAGTGCCGGACAGTGACGGCGACGCGGAGGCGCTCGCGGCGGCGGGGCTGCTTCCCGTGGCTGCCGGGGTCCCGGAGGCGCAGCCGGCCAGGGCTGCAGTCAGGGCGCCGGCAGCGAACAATGCGGTGACGTGCTTGCGGGCGATGATCATATGATGCTCTTTCCGTGGGGCGTTTCGATGATGACGGTGGTGGCTTTGACCACGGCTGTCGCGACGGATCCGAGCTCCAGGCCCAGTTCGCGAACCGCTTCGCTGCTCATCAGGGACACGACGCGGAAGGGCCCGCACTGCAGCTCAACCTGGGCCATGACTTTATCGGCGGTGATTCCCGTGACCAGGCCGACGAACCGGTTGCGGGCGGAGCGGCCTACCTTGGTGGGGTCCTCGGGAAGCTGGGCCTGGTCGCGGGCGAGGTGAGCAAGTTCCAGGCCATCCACGGCCAGACGGCCGGAGTCATCCTTGACCGGGGTCAGGATCCCGCTCTCGGTCCAGCGCCGGACGGTGTCGTCGCTGACCCCGAGAAAACGTGCTGCTTCTGATACGCGAATTTTCGGCATGACACCATAATCTCCTATTTGCGGAAGATATGGGCATTCTGATCCGCAAATCAGTAAGAAATCATCGCGTTGTGGATTGTTAGCGTCGCGAAGAGCGCCACCCGGCCTCCAGCGAAGCACCCAGCGGGGCGCCGCATTGCGGCGTCCCGCTGGGACGCTGGAGGCGCTTCGCCTAGGCCAGGACCTTGTCGAGCTTGGTGAACGAGGTGCCCCAGCCCTCGCGCGTCATGTCCAAGAATTCGGCGCTGTCGAATGGTCCTTGCGTGAGATGCAGCCGGGTCCGTCCGCCCAGGTCCTCGAACTCCAGCCGCATCTCGAGATGGACAACGGTGCCGGCGCCGGGCTCCGCGCGTTGGGTGGCCACCAGGAGCGACGGCGGGTCGAAGACGGAGATCACGGCGTCGATCGGTCCTTCCTTGGCGGCGCCGCCCTCCTCCCAGACCATGACCAGCTGCCACGCGCCTCCGACGCGGGGCTCAACGACAATCCGGTCCCGGGGCGAGTCCACTCCCACGGGGCCGAACCAGGCGGCGAGCTGGTCCGGATCCGTGAAGGCCTTGAAGACCAGCTCGCGGGGAGCATCGAACTCCCTGGTCATCGAGAGAATGTGGGACTCACGGGTGTTCTGTTGGGTGTTCATTGCCTGGCTCCTGATTCTTGGGAACTTGCTGGATTCTTCGCAGATGCGCGTCGAGGCGGCTGAAGCTGGCATCCCAGAAGCGCCGGTACTCTTCCATGTATTCGGCAACCTCGCGCAGCGGCGCGGCCTCCAGCTTGGAGGAGCGCCACTGCGCATTGCGGCTCCGGGTGATCAGGCCCGCGGCCTCCAGGACCTTAAGATGGCGCGAGATCGCGGGGAGGCTGATCTCGAAGGGCTCGGCCAGCTCATTGACGGTGGCTTCGCCCTCCGCCAGCCGGGCCAGGATGGCCCTGCGGGTGGGGTCGGCGAGCGCCGAGAAGATGAGGCTGAGCCGATCGGTTGACACCGGGATGCTTCCTTCGCATTTAACACTTCTGCTAATTAACTGATGTGTTAAATATGCGCCTGCGTGCGGGCCCGCGTCAAGGGTTTTGTGATTTCTGTTCCTATGCCGGCTCCCTCGATTTCGGCGCCCGTCCGGACCATAATCGGAGCTATCCAGACAACGCTTTGCCGAGAGGAGCCGGCCGTGGCAACCACGATCTTTCGGGCAGGGATGAGATATGCGGCCGCCGCCCTCACGCTGGGCGTGGTCCTGCTGACCACCGGATGCTCCTACGACAATCCGGCGGAAACCGCGAAGATCACACCGGCGACCAACGGGATCAACACCGTGGTCGGTTCGATAAAGCTGGCGGACATGCTCATCCTCTCCCACGCAGCGGACCAGCCCGGGCGGATCATCGGAACGGTGTTCAACGCCTCCTCAAAGGACGCTACTGTCACCATTTCGGGCGCCTCAGGGGCTCCGGTATCGATTCCGGTCAAGGCCAACGGCCATACCTCCCTGGCCCAACCACCGGCCATGACGCTGGACCCCTCGGGCGGAGCCCCCGGCTCCATGGTCACGGTGCGTGTGAGCGAAGACGCCACGGGCACGTCGGCCGATGTACAACTTCCGGTCCTGAACGCGACGCTGCCCGAATACGAGTCCTACATGCCCGCGGCGCCCGCATCCGGCACCTCCTCCCCCACGCAATCCGGGAGCACGGCTTCGGCGGGCACGGCTGGCCCCAGCCCCAGCCCAACCACCGCCAGCCCCTCCCCCAGCCCCACTCCGTAGTCCCGGCGTGCGCCGGGACCGCTAGGGAAGGGCGGTTCCGGCGTGCGCCGGGACCGCTAGGGAAGAGCGGCGACGACGTCGATCTCGACCAGGAAGTCACCCAGGAACGATCCCACGGTGGTTCGCGCCGGGTAGGGGGTTTCGACGAACCCTGCGTAGATGGCGTTGAACCCGGCGAAGTCCCGGCCCGGGTGGTTCAGGTGCACGGTGGCCTTGACCACGTGGGAGAAGTCCAGGCCGTGCGCGCCGAGGACGGCGGCCAGATTCTTCATGGTCTGTTCGGTCTGTTCTTCAATGGTGGTGCCGACGGTTTCGCCGGTGGCCGGAACATGCGGGGTTTGGCCGGCAGTGTAGAGGAAGCCGTTGGCGGCGATGGCCTGGGAATAGGGCCCTGCCGGGCTGGGCGCGAGGTCGGTGCTGATCTGCTGTCGCGACATTGGATGGTGTCCTTTCATGCGGGCGGCCTGCTGGCCGGCCCGAGTGGGTGATGGCAAGTTGGTGATGCTCGGTTGCCGGTGGTTCTAGAGAACCTTTGACAGGAAGGCCTGGGTGCGTTCGTGCTGCGGGTTATCCAGGACCTCGGACGGGTGCCCGCTTTCGACTACGACTCCCTGGTCCATGAAGACCACCTGGTCGCTGACCTGGCGGGCGAACGCGAGTTCGTGGGTGACCACCACCATGGTCATTCCCGCCTCGGCCAGGGACTTCATGACGTCCAGCACCTCTCCGACGAGCTCCGGGTCCAACGCCGACGTGGGCTCATCGAAGAGCATGAGCTTGGGTTTCATGGCCAGCGCCCGGGCAATGGCAATCCGCTGTTGCTGCCCGCCGGAGAGCTCCTGGGGGTAGGAGTGCCCCCGGTTGCCGAGTCCGACGCGCTCCAGCAGGGTCTGTGCCTCGATTGTGACTTCGTTTCGGGGACGTCCGAGGACATGCACGGGCGCTTCGACGATGTTCTCCAGCACCGTCATGTGCGGGAACAGGTTGAAGCGTTGGAAGACCATGCCTGCGGTCAGCCGTGACCGCGCCGTCTGCCGTTCTTTCATTTCGTAGAGGCGTCCGTTGCGCTCGGCGTAGCCGACCATCTGTTCATCCACGTACAGGCGTCCGGCATCGACCTTTTCCAGGTGGTTGATGCACCGCAGGAACGTCGTCTTTCCGGAACCGGACGGGCCGATCAGGCAGGTCACCGAGCCGCGTTCGATCCTCAAATCGATGCCCTTGAGGATTTCGGTCGAGCCGAAGCTCTTACGGACTCCCTGGGCTTCCACCATGGCGGTGTTCATGATGCTGTCCTTGTCGTTGAACTTGTCTTTGAACGGGTCTTTGACCGGCGTGCCCGCCGCGGCGCTGCGTCGAAGCCGCGCCCGTAGCGCCGTTCAAGTTTGGTTTGGAAGAAGCTCAGGACGGTGGTCATGAGCAGGTACCAGAGGCTGGCGACGATCAGCAGCGGAATGGTTTGGTAGTTGTTGGAGTAGATGATCTGGGCCGAGTACAGCAGGTCCGAGATCGCCAGCACGCTGACCAGGGCCGTGCCCTTGAGCATGGAGATGACCTGGTTGCCGGTGGGCGGAAGGACCACGCGCATCGCCTGGGGAAGGATGACCCGGCGCATGAGCTGGCTGCCGTTCATGCCCAGGGCCCGGGCGGCGTCGTACTGGCCTTTGTCCACGGATCCGATGCCGCCGCGGATAATTTCGGCCATGTAGGCGGCCTCGTTCAGGGACAGCCCCAGCAGCGCGGCGCCCAGCGGGGTGATGAGCGCATTGGCCGATCCCAGGACCAGGGAGGGGCCCCCGAGCGGAAGGCCGAAGGCGATCACCGGATACAAGGCGGCAATGTTGTACCAAAAGATCAGCTGCACCAGCAGGGGCGTGCCCCGGAAGAACCAGATGTAGCCCCGGCTGATGGTGTTCACGATCGGGTTGGCCGAGAGCCGCATGACCGCCAGGACCGTGCCCAGGGCGACGCCGACACTCATGGAGACCACGGTCAGGAGGATGGTCAGCCCGGCCCCGGCGATGACCTGCGGGGCGAAGAGATAGGAGACGACGACGTCCCAGTGGTACCGCTGGTTCACCGCCACGTCCCACACGGCGCTGAGTGCGACCAGGATGAGAACGACGGCGGTCGCCAGCCGGAGCGGGTGCCTGAGCGGCACCACGGGGATGGAGTCCGGCGACGCCGGCGTGTCCTGGCGGGTGGCGTTGAGGGCGTGTTGTTGCTGCATGGACGTCACCTCCTATTGGGCGAAATTGACGCGGGCGTCGGTGATGGCGCTGGACTCAAGACCGTACTTGCCGAGCACCTTGAGGTAGGAGTCACTCTTGATGACTTCGGAGAGTGCGGCGGAGACGGATTTCACCAGGCCGGAGTCCTTGGGAATGCCCACACCGACCGGTGTGAAGTCATATTTTGAGGCGATCTCGATCTGGGGATTCTGTGTGGCAGCGAAGTTCAGAATCGGCGAATCCGCCAGCACGGCGTCCAGCCGTCCGCTGGACAGGGCGGAGATGGCCTGCCGTGTGTCCTGGAATTCGCTTCTCTGGATGGTGTCCTTGCCGGCCGCGGTGCAGGCCTTGTCGTACTCGGGGACGTTGACCGTGAGCTGGTAGGACCCGGTCAGGAGCCCGACCTTGCGTCCGCACAGGGCGTGTTGGTCGGTGATCCCCTGCGGGTTCCCCTTTGCCACGGCAATGGAGTTGCCCATCTGCATGTAGTCCACGAAGTCCAGGACCTCCATGCGCTTTTCCGTGGGGGTCATCGAGGACACGGTCATGTCATACCGGCCTGCGGCCATCCCGGGGATGATGGAGTCGAAATTGGCCACCTGGATCTCCACTTTCACACCCAGGGCCTGGCCGAGGAGGCGTGCGATGTCCGGGTTGGTCCCCGTCATTTCCTGGGTCCCTTCGCGGTAGAACTGAGTCGGCGGCTCGTTGGTGGGGATGGCCACGCGCAGGACCTTTGTTGACTTGATCGAGTCCGGGAGCAGCTGCGCAGCGGCGTCGTTGACCGCGAGGGCCGGGACTCCGGTGCCGGTGCCGGCGGAGTCTCCCGACGGCGTCGGCGTCTGTGAGGTGGCGGTGCTTGGCGCGCAGGCGGTGGCCGCCAGCAGGAGTGCCGCCACGGCCAGGACGGCGGGGACGCCGCGTGGAATGAGCTTCAGGGAAGCCGGTGCTGTGGGGGTTTTCATCAGGGGGTCCTCGTATCGGAGTAGGCCAGCTGGGCCGCGGAAGATGGGTTCGGGGAGATTTCGGTGGGAAGGGCGCGCGTGAAGGCCTCGTTGCGGTACCGGATCAGGTCACGGCCCTCCTCGCGCAGCTCCTGGATCGTGGATACGCCGAGCAGCATCATGGTGCGCGTCATTTCGGCGGCCATCAGCTTCAGGACGTGGGCAACGCCGGCTTGGCTGGCGGCGGCGAGACCGTAGAGGTACGGGCGGCCGATTGCGCAGGCGTCGGCACCGAGCGCGAGGGCCTTGACGACGTCGGAGCCGCGGCGGATGCCGCCGTCGACGATGATTTCTAGCCGGCCGGCCGTCGCCTCGACGATGTCGGGCAGTACGTCCAGGGCCGAGGCCATGTGGTCCAGTTGCCTGCCGCCGTGGTTGCTGACCTGGATGGCGTCGATGCCGATCCCGGCAGCCAGGACGGCGTCCCTGGGGTTGACGACGCCCTTGAGGATGATGGGACCGTTCCACCGCTCCCTGAGGTCACGGATGTCGTCCCAGTCGGTGGGTTCGTAGGATCCCGCCAGCAGCGTCCGCCACATGTCCGGGGTGCTGGAGAGCGGGCCTTCCGGAATTTCGGCGTCCAGGTTCGGGAAGGCAATCGCATCGTTGGCCAGGAATCCCAGGGCCCACCGGGGGTGCAGCGCCCCTTCAATGACGGTCTTGGGCTTGATGGACGGCGGAGCGGTGAATCCGTTGCGGTAGTCGCGTTCCCTGTGCCCAATGGCCCGGCAGTCGACATTGACCACCAGTGCCTCGTAGCCCGCGTTCGAGACCCGGTCCAGGACAGCCTGCAGGAGGCCTTTGTCCGCCGTGGGCTCGAGGTTGAACCAGCGCCGCAGGCCGGGGGCGGCGGCGCTGACGTGCTCCATGGTGGTGGTGCTCAGGTGTGCCAGCCCGTAGGGAACGCCGGCGTCCAGGGCTGCGCGGGCGACGGCGGTCTCGCCGTCGGGGTGGAACAACCGGGTTCCGCCGGTTGGGGACAGGGTCAGCGGCATCGCAACCCGGCCGCCCAGGAGGGTTGAGCTGAGGTCCAGGTGCTCCACCGAACCCCACTTCGGGAGGAAGGCCCAGTCATCGAAGGACGCCTGGTTGCGCCGCAGGGAGACCTCGTCCTCGCCGCCGCCCTCGATGTAGTCGAACACGCTCCCGGGCAGGCGCTTGGCGGCCAGTTTCCGCATGTCCTCAACGCTGTAGCAACGCCGCTGCAGCCGTTCCGCCACTGACCGGGCGGGCCCCTGGACCGCCGCCAGTGACTTGATGTCCTTGATTCTCATTTCGCGTCCTTTATGTCTTGCGTGGATCTCCTGCGTGGAAACCTCGATCAACTTCGTCCCTCAATGGTGACGAAGATCTCACCTCGCCTATATGTAGATTCCTCCAAAAGAATTGATTTTTGCCTGTGATATCTTCCATATATGGACCCGCGAGAACAGCCTGTTGTTGAGCTAGACCAGAACGCCGCGCTGGTCAGGTTGTCGGACTGCATCCAGCTCATGCAGGCCGGCCTGGTGCATGCCAATCCCGCCCCGGACAACCTCGCGCATCCCGTCTCGGACGTCCTGATGTATGACCCCATGGACGAATGGACGAGCATCGAGGACCGGATCATCCTCGCTGTCGGGCTAAGCTGCGGTTCGCCCGATTTTGACCAGCTGCTGCACCGGGCGTCGAACAGCAACGCGGCCGCCGTGATCGTCAAGGCCCACGGGGCGTCCCTGGAGCAGCTGCGTTCCGCCGCGGTCCGCCACAGCCTCGCGGTCCTCGTCGCACCTGACACCGCGGATTGGACGCGGCTCGTGGCACTGGCCAGGGCATCGGTCATGGGGGCCGCCGTGGACTCCGTCTCGGGGGTCCGGCTCGGGGATCTCTACGCGTTCGCCAACGCCGCCGCATCCATCACCAGCGGCGCCGCCAGCATCGTTGACCCGCTGGGACGGGTGCTGGGCTATTCGACCCTGCCGGGCCAGCCCATCGACGAATTGCGCCGCGTCACCACACTCTCCCTGCAGGAAATCAAGCCGCCGGCCTTCGATGCCGATTTCAAGATCGTCTACGCGTCCCCGGGCGCGGTGCTGATCCCGGAGGCAGACGGCGAGATGGCCAGGTTGGCACTTGCCGTGCGGGCCGGCGGTGAACTGCTTGGTTCGATCTGGATCCTCGACCCCGGCGAGAGCAAACGGGCGGCTTCCCTGGAGGCGCTCACCAGGATGGCGCCACTGGCAGGGCTGCACATGCTCCATGCCCGTTCGGCATCCGATTTTGGCGAACGCCGCAATGGGGATCTGATCCGCACGCTTTTGGACGACACCGTCCACGCGTCCTTTGCCGCCGCCCAGCTGGGGCTCGATGCGGGACCGGGACTGGCGGTCGCGGCTTTTTCCATCAACCGCCCCGAATCCGGCGGCCTCGAATCGGTGCGCGAAATTCATCGGCTGCTGCACCTGGTCACGACGGTGTGCAACATTCAGTTCAGCGCGAGCCACAGTGCCCTCATCGGCTCGGTTGTCTATGCCCTCCTGCCCTGCGGGGGAACCAGCCCTAGGATGGCGCACCGGCGCGTGGCCCAGGAGATCGCGGCATACGCACACACGATCAGCTCCTACCCGATCATCGCCGCGGTTGGAGGCATTGCGCCCAAGCTCGAGGACCTGCCTCGATCCAGGTCTGAAGCACTGCAAACGCAGCAATATCTGGTCCATCGGCATCCTGCGACGCCGGGCGACAGCGGCGCAGGAGCCTCCGCTGCCGGCCTGTTCGAGGACCACCGGATTCCGCTGAGCCTTTTGAAAGTCGGCGCTTTCATCGCCGACAACGGGCTTGCGGACCTCGACGAGATCACGAAAATCCAGGCCCACGACGCAGACCAGCAAACGGACTATCTGGAGACCCTCCGCGCCTACCTGACCTCGAACGGAAACATCTCCGCCATGGCGGCACGCCTGCACGTGCACAACAACACCGTCCGCTACCGCGTGGGACGCCTGGCCAAGGACTTCGACTTGGACCTGGACGACCCGCAGCAACGGCTCTGGCTCTGGCTGCGCCTGACAACCATGGATCTGGCTCCTACGGCTGCACCGGCGGCGCCGTAGCCGGCCCGGGCCACAGGACAGGGCCTAACAGGACAGGGCCGCAGGACAGGGCTTAGTTCTCTGGCGCGGAGCCGTGTCGAAGGCTTGAGTGGACCGTAGGTCTAGCGCAAACATGCGGCGGAGGGAGCGTGGTCCCTGTGGGCGGACTGGTCCGGCTGCCGGAATCGGACAACCCTCGCCCGGGTCCGGCGGAAGCGGGCATAGATCCGTCATGGAGCTGACCGTCGTCGTCCTCATCACTGCCGCCCTGTTCGCGTGGGCGCTGGTCTCGGTGCGGCTGCAGCAGGCGGATCTGACCGCACCAATCGTTTTCACCGCCCTCGGCGCGGCCATGGCCTGGTTCGGGCTGATCGACGGGTCCTCGCCCCCGGCGGGTATCACCCCGGTTGTCGAGATCACCCTGGTGTGGGTGCTCTTCTCCGATGCCGCCCGCCTGCCGCTGCAGCAATTGCGCCGCGACGTGGGCCGCTACATGCGGCTGCTGGGAATCGGCCTGCCCCTGACGATTGTGTTCGGCTGGGCCCTGGCCGCCTGGTTCTTTCCCCACTTCGGGTTCTGGCTGGCCCTCCTGGTCGGCGCCGCGCTGGCCCCAACGGACGCCGCACTCGGAATCCCCGTGGTGACGAATCCGGCGGTGCCCTCGCGGATCCGGCAGCTGATCACGGTCGAGAGCGGCCTCAACGACGGCATCGCCACCCCGGTGGTCATGCTCGCGATCGCCGGTGCGGCTGCCGCGGCGGGCCTGGAGAGCGCCGCCGGCCCCGGCAGTGCGCTCGTCGAACTGCTGCTCGGCGCCGGCGTCGGCGCACTGATCGGCGCCGGGGGCGGGTTGCTGCTGCAGCTAGCCCGGAGGCGCGGGACCGGCGCGGAGGACTTCGCCGGCATCGGGGTCCTTGCCCTGAGCCTGCTCGCCTACAGCGCCGCCCTCGCCGCGGGCGGCAACGGATTTGTCGCCGCGTTCTGCGGCGGACTGGCGTTCGGCACGTGCGCCGGCCAACGGGCCCCGGCCGAGCTGGTCTTCGTCGAGCAGATGGGCGGCCTGGTGTCGCTGCTGGTGTGGCTGGCCTTCGGAGCCATCACCATTCCGATCATGGTGGCGCACTCCGTCCCCCTGACCATTGCGTATGCCGTGCTCAGCCTCACGGTGGTGCGCATGGCGCCGGTGGCCCTGGCCCTGATTGGCGCCGGCCTCGGCCGGTCCACCGTCCTGTTCGTCGGGTGGTTCGGTCCGCGCGGCCTGGCGTCGCTCGTGTTCGCGCTGCTGGCACTGGAAGCCCTTGGATCCATTGCCGATGAGGCCGTCGCCGTCATCGCGGCCACTGTGCTGCTCAGCGTCCTGGCCCATGGCATCAGCGCCGCGCCGCTGGCCGCACGCTATGGACGGGCCGCCGCCGCGGCCGGACCGGAGCCCGGCGGGCCAGTGCCGGTCGCTCCCGCTCCCGCCCGGGGCCTGAGCCGCAAGCACACACCCGCTCCGCCCCAGGGCCTGTGATGAGTCTCACGCACAATTTTCGCCATCTGGCTTGAGCCGCCCGCTCGGCGCTGTGCACTATGGAAAGGCAACGCGGGGAATGTGATTTCCCGCCGACGCAGCCCCGACGTTCCTCCGACGCCCCGCGTCCGCAGTGAACCCGGGGCACCCATCCTGGTGGACGCAATGAGGCCAAACCGGTGAGCTCGCAGAGCTGCCCAAGGTCTCAGGCGTTCCTGGTTTGGCCCCACGGCGGCTCCGCATCGGTGCGGAGCCGGACATCCGGATTCATGAATGGAAGCACTGAACAATGACGTTTGAAACTGCCACCTCTGTAACCCACAAGCTCTGGGACCGCTCCACCATGCACCACGAGCTCGACGCCCTGGTGCACGAGCTCTCCGAGCGCCACAACACCTCCAAGAACAACATCGCGGTGCACGCCAGCGGACCCGGCACCTTCACGTTGAGCCTGAACCACGGTGGAGCGAACCTCGAGGCAGTTTCCTCCTAGCAACCACAACGACGACGGCGGGAGCCTCCTCCCGCCGTCGTCGTTGCCTCCGGTCCCACTATCAGCCGGCGGAGATCAGCCGGCAGTTGAGATGCCGCTCATTTCGGTCTTGACCCGGTACATGTCCAGATCGGCGGCCAAAAGCAGGGCCTTGGCCAGTTCCTTGTGCTCTGCCGGACCGGCGGCCGCCCGGACTGCGGTATCAGCCTGGCCAACGGACATGCCCAGCCGGAGTTCACTCCCCGCGATGGTGACTTCGCCCGCCAGGCAGCCCCGGACACGGCCGGCAACCGCCTGGAGCTCTCCGGGGTGTTCCAGCCGAGGGATCAGGACAACGAACTCGTCTCCGCTGTAGCGCGTAACGGTGTCTGCCCCGCGCACGGCCCCGGAAAGCATACGGGCCACGTGTTCCAGGACCTGGTCTCCGGTCGCGTGGCCCAGGGTATCGTTCACCTGCTTGAACTTGTTGACATCGCAAAACAGCACGCCCACGCGGTGCCGTTCTTCGCCGGCGCGGGCCAGCGCCCTGAGCAGGTCTTCCTCCAAGTGCCGCCGGTTCGGCAGCCCCGTCAGCGGGTCATGGAGCGCCCGATGGCGAGCCTCCTGCAAGAGCTTTGCGCGGTCCGCCTCGGCGTCCTGAAGTTTCCGGTGCGCGCTGGCCAGCTCGCGCTCGTATCGCCGCCGCTCGGGAGCAGCGAAAAAGACCATCAGGTCTTTCGGTTCCGTCCCGTCCACGGTCCGGGTGATCGACAGCAGGACCGGCCGGCGCTCCCCGTCCGGTCCTATCAGCTCGATCGACAGTTCGCCGAGATGGCCGTCGCGTTCCAGCTTCGGCCCGGCATGCGTCCGGTACATCAGCCTGTCCCCGGCCGGCATCAGGTCCAACAGCCGGGTTCCGTCCAGACCGCCCGCAGGGACCCCGATCCAGGCGCACATGATCGCGTTCGCGGCCAGGATGGTGCCATCGGCGCTGGCCACGATGTAGCCGGCGGGTGCCTGGTGGAAGAGCTGGCCGTAATCGATAGCCGCGGTGGCCATCTGGGTCATGCCGGCTTCAGGTATTCGAGGATGGCGGCGGACGTTTCCTCCGGCGCGCTGCTTTGCGGGAAGTGGCCGGTGGCGGCAAGCCGCACTAGGGTGCTGTTGGCGAGCGCATTGTGCAGGTAGGTGCCGACGTGGTCCGGCGTGACGACGTCGTCCGTGCTTTGCAGGACCAGCACGGGGATGGTGACCTCGCCGAGCAGGTGCCGGACATCGGACAGGAACGCAACGCGGGCAAAGTCGCGGGCCACCCTGGGGCTGATCCGTCCGAAGCTGCCCTGGATTTCGTGGTCCAGTTCAGGCGCGTGCGGAGTATTCATGTAGACCGGGGCCATCGACTCGGCCCAGACAACGTAGTTGGCGTCCAGGGATTCGAAGACGTCCTCAATGTCCCGCCGGGTGAACCCTCCCGCGTAGCCGTCCTCGGGGTGGTCGAGATAGCTTGGCGACGCCGTGACCAGGACCAGGCGGGCGAACCGGCGCCCTTCGTCCCGGGCGGCCGCACTGACGGCCATCATGGATCCGACGCTGTGGCCGACGAGGGTCACGTCCTCCAGGTCGATCTCGGCGCAGACCTCCATCAGGTCATCAACGTAGGCGTCAAGGCCTGAATACCTGGCCGAATCGTAGGCGGACTGGTCGGAGCCGCCGGAGCCGACGTGGTCCAGCAGGACCACCCGGTAGCGATCGGTGAACCAGGGCAGAATCTTGTGCCACATGCTCTGGTCGGTGCCAAAACCGTGGGCGAACAACAGGACCGGGCCATCTTCCAGCCCGTACATCTGCACGTTGTTTCTCACTGCTGCGCCAGTCATAAACGGGCAACCCGCCTTCCATTCAGACACATAGACCCGCCGATCGAGACCGACGGTGGAACTACAAATCCGAGCCTCGGGCCCAGGTAAATCCGTCAGGCGCTTCCTGCTGGCGCCGTCCCGCGAAAGGCCCCCCTTGCAAGGGAGTGTTTCAACAATTTGCATCCATCCTAGTCCGGGCGACTCACCGGCCGGGATATGCGTCGTCGCAGGTCAGTCGCGTTTTCCGCCGAGAAGGGCGTCGGTCCTGGTTGGCGGCAGTACATCCTTGAACGTCAGCAGTTGAGCGTGGCGAACGCCTCGTCCAGCAGGTCCTGGACTGGGGTGGCGGCTTCCCGGCGGGTCCATTCAGCCAGGGCGACGTCCAAGCAGGACAGCGCGGAATGGATCAGTGTCTGGGCGCGGAACCGCCGGGTGTCCTCGGGCCCGTCGAGCCGTTCGAAGATGACGGGTTCCAGCAGGGCGGCCCACGCAATGTGCTTTTCCAGGTTGCGGGCGCGGAGCGAGGCTGTGCTCATCATGACGCGCATGGTTCGCAGGCCCCGGGTGACCTCCTCCGGAGTCGCAATCTCGATGGGGTCGAACGCCCGGCGCAGGACGGTCCAAATCGGCTCGCCTGCCGGCCGTGCCATTGCGGCGTCCCGGACGCGTATGCCGATGGGTGCCGGGTCGCCAATGACCACGTCTTCCTTCGCGGGGAAATAACGGAAAAAGCTTCGGGCGGATATGCCGAGCGCCCCCGCTATGTCGTCAACCGTGGTTGCGTCGAATCCGTTTTCGTCGAACATTCGCAGCGCCTGCTCGGCCACGTGGGCCCGCACTGATGCGCGGGTCAGGTCGCGGAGCCCGGATTTCGCCTCACTCTTCACATTTGTCACCCTTTCACCTTAGTGCAAATCCGACAGCGTCGGCATAACTTGTCAGTTACTGACAGGTAGGGCGTATGCTGACTAAACATCGATGGAAGGAATGCAGACATGCAGAAGCGAACCTTGGGCCAGCAGGGCCTTGAGACGTCGGCGCTCGGCTATGGCGCCATGGGCATCTCCCTCGCCTACGGGCCGGGTGATGAACAGGAGGGGATTGCGGCCATCCAGACGGCGCGCGACCTGGGTGTGACGTTCTTCGACACTGCCGAGCTCTACGGCTGGGGCGAGAACGAGAAGATCGTGGGACGGGCCGTGAAGGGTTTCCGCGATGACATCGTGATCGCGACGAAGTTCGGATTCACCCGGGACTACGGCCTGGACAGCCGCCCCGCACATATCCGCGAGGTTGTCGAGAACAGCCTGCGCTACCTGGGCGTGGACCACATCGACGTGCTCTACCAGCACCGCGTCGACCCGAACGTGCCGATCGAGGACGTCGCCGGCACCGTCAAGGAGTTCATTGACGCCGGCGTGGTGAAGTACTTCGGCCTCAGCGAAGCTGGCCCGGACACGATCCGCCGCGCCCATGCCGTCCAGCCGGTCTCGGTACTGCAGACGGAGTACTCGCTGTTCGAACGCGACGTCGAGACAATCTTCCCCACCCTGGCCGAGCTGGGCATCGGTTTCGTGCCGTACTCGCCGCTCGGCCGCGGCTTCCTCACCGGCACAGCCAAGCCCGCCGGCGAGTATGACCAGACCGACATGCGCCGCACGGATCCTCGCTGGCAACCGGGCAACTTCGAGAAGAACGTCGAAGCGACACGGCTGCTGATCGAACTGGCCGAGTCCAAGGGCGGCACCGTCGCCCAACTGGCCCTCGCATGGCTGCTCGCGCAGGGGAAGGACATCGTCCCCATCCCCGGAACCCGGAGCCCGCAGCGAGTCGCAGAGAACGTCGGTGCCGCCGACTTCGCGCTGACCGCGGCGGACCTGGCCCGCATTGCCGAGATCCTGCCCACCGGCGGGTTCGGCGCCCGCTATGCCAGAAACACCCCCGTCTGGGAATAGACCCACGTTCGGCAGGAATGCGACAAGGGAGGGCAGGCCGGGGAGTCACAAAGCGCCCGCTCGCGGGATTTCTGCCCGAAAGAGCGGCCGGGCGGACACCCGCGGGCGCAGGGCAGCCCTCCTTTTGGCGCGGAAACCCTTGAATTTGCAGCCGCAGGGCGGGCGGCAGTCGGTAATCCGCTCTTACAATTCCACATTGTGAAATTGCATTTTCCTCTTGTGGAAATATGTGAGCGACGTTACTTTGGAAACAGACTCCGATTTCCGGAGCTGTTCCCGATTGATAGGTACAGATCAATGAAGATCCCAGACTCTGCGGCGCTGAAGGCGAGTTCGGCGCCGTCGAAGAAGAAGCCCTTGTATAGGTCGCTCTTCTTCCAAATTCTGATCGCCGTCGTGGCAGGAGTGCTCATTGGCCATTTCTGGCCGGACCTCGGTTCCCAGCTGAGGCCACTCGGTGACGGATTCATCCAGCTCATCAAAATGATCATCGCGCCGCTGATTTTCCTGGTGATTGTCACCGGAATTTCGGCCGTAGGCGACGTCAAAGCGGTCGGAAGGGTAGGAGTCAAGGCCCTTCTGTACTTCACGGCGGCCACGCTGTTTGCCTTGGTTTTCGGCCTCATCGTGGGCAACATCGTCCAGCCCGGTGCTGGCCTGAACATCGATCCGAGCACGCTGTCCCAGGAAGCCCTCAACGCCAAGACCGGCACCACGCCGCCGAAGGACGCGGCGGCGTTCATCCTGGACATCATTCCCGTCAGTGTCGTCGGAGCCTTCGCGAGCAACAGCCTGCTTCAGGTCCTGTTTTTCTCCGTGTTCTTCGGAGCGGCGATCGTCGTCATTGGCCGCGAACGCTGCATGCCGGTCATCAGCCTCATGGAGACTGTTCTTGAGCTCATTTTCAAGATTATGTCGTGGATCATGAAGGTCGCGCCGATCGGCGCCTTCGGCGCCATGGCGTTCATCATCGGCCAGTACGGGCTCGGAACCCTGGGCACCTACGCCAAACTGATCGCCGCCTGCTACGGCGCCGCCGTCATCTTCATCGGGCTCCTGTTCCTCCTGGCCTGGGGTTTTGCCCGGGTCCCGCTGTGGCACTTCCTGAAATACACCCGCGAAGAATTCCTGCTGGCCCTGGGCACCGCCTCCACCGAGGCCGTGATGCCGCGCATCATGACCAAACTGACCAACGCGGGCTGCTCCCGCGCCACCACCGGACTGGTGGTCCCCACGGGTTACTCCTTCAACCTCGACGGCGCCGCGGTCTACCTTTCGATCTCGCTGCTGTTCCTGGCTCAGGCGTTCGGTCACCACCTTGATCTGGGGCAGCAGCTGGCGGCACTGGGCGTGTTGCTGCTGACCTCCAAGGGCATGGCCGGCGTGCCCGGTTCCTCGTTCCTTGCACTGTCCGCCACGGCAGCGGCCCTGGGCATCTTCCCGGTCGCTGGCGTCGCGCTCCTGCTCGGCGCCGACCGGCTCATGGACTCCATGCGTGTGGTGGTGAACCTGCTGGGCAACTGCGTGGCCACCTTCGTGGTCTCCAAGTGGGAAGGCCAGTTCGACCGCGACGTCATGGTCCGCGCCTTCCGCGGCGAGATCACCAACCACGATTCCGCGATCATGCTCGGCGCGGAGGATGACTTCGAGGACCAGGAACTCGAGCGGATCAGTGAGGGCGGTCAGCCGTCACCGAAGTTCCGCGGCGGCCCGGCGCCCGATGACATCCCTGAGTTCCAGATGAGTAGGCGCTCACCCGGTGCCGGCCAGGCCGGACCGGCGGTGGAGCACAGCCCGGCCAGCATCAACGAATAGCTGCAGCCTCACCCAGGTCCCCGTCCCGGTCCCGCCGGGGCGGGGACCTGCGCGTGGGGCCCCCGGCACCTGCCCTTGCGTCTGCTGGATGTGGGGGCCGGGGGCCTGGACGCGGGCAACAACGGCACCCGACACAACGGCACCCGGTGAAGGACACATCTGGTACGTCCCCTCTCTTGCTGGCACACTGAGCCGATGAGCGATCCCCTCTCCCAGCCCCGGCGGCCCGGCATCCGCGCCGCGATGTTCGTGGATTTCGACAACGTCTATACCGGCCTGATGGCCTTGGACCCGGCCGCGGCCAAGAGGTTCGCGGAGGATCCCAAGCATTGGACGGAGGCGTTGGCCGACGGCGGCGCGGGCGAGGAATCCCGGCGTTTTTTGATCCGCAACTGCTACCTGAACCCGGTGATCTACTCCAAGTACCGGCCGTACTGGACGCGTGCGGGCTTCCGTGTGATCGACTGCCCGTCCCTGACGCAGCGGGGCAAGTCCAGCACCGACATCAACCTGGTGCTGGACGCGATGGATGCCCTGTCCGGCGCGGCCCATGTTGAGGAATTCTTCGTCGCGTCGGCGGATGCGGACTTCACCTCGCTGGTCCAGCGGTTTCGGGCGGCGGACCGCATGACCACCGTCATCGCCGCCGGCGCCGTGGCGTTCGCGTACCGGGAAATGGCCGACAGCGTGGTGGAGTCCCACGACTTCGTGGCAATCCTCAACGGGACCTCCGCAGGCATTCCCCGCATGGTGCCGACTGCCGGCCTCGGCCAGCCGCTCCGCACCGCACCGGGCGCTCCCGGCTCCGCGACGACGGCCGCCGACGAGGTCAGGGCCCTGGTACAGGCCGCGCCCGGCCCAGTCACAGGTGCAGTCGCGGCACACCGGGCGCTGACCGCGGACCCGTCGCTGAAGACCGATTGGGGCGGGCACGGGAAGTTCGGGGCCTGGATCGCGCAGATCGGCCAGGGCGTTGAGTATTCGTCCACGCCATCGCCTGGCTGGGTGTGGGACTCGAAGCGGTTCTCCCCGGAGCTGTCCTCGCTGGCATCCGAGGGCCGGCCTGCCATCGAGGAGCAGGTCACGCGGGTCACTGACGTGCCGGCGCTGTCCGCCGAACAGTTCGGGCAGGTTTTCCTGTCGCTGGAGGCGAAGCTGCGCGAGCACGTGGCCAACCGAGGCGAACTGGCCCGGTCCGTCCGGGACGACTGTGTTGCGGCCGGGCAGCCGGTGTCCCGCTCTGCGGTCAACTTCGTGATCCAGGGCGTCGTGTATGCCGGCGGTTCGCTCTCCGATGAGATGACGGCCAGGGAACTCGCCGCCGCGTGGACCCGAAATGTCGAGGAGCTGTGCCGGCTGGCCCTCATGGAGTTCGACGACGCCGAGAAGCTCGCGCTCAGGCGCTGGGCCGGCGGTGGCCTGCTGGAGTCCGGCGCCGGCGACTCCCGGGGTTAGCCGACCAGCCCCGCGCCGAACTCCTCGACTCCAATGAGCGGTTTGATGACCTTCTCGACCTCGCCCTGCACGAAGTTGCGGCGGATCACGTTGTTGCCGAAGACGTTGCCGATCGCGCCCAGGACCATGGCCTGGTCGAGCGAGAGGTAGCGGCGGGCGATGGTGCCGGACTTGACGGCAACGGCGTCGAAGAAGCCGCCGGCGCCGTAGGCTGCGAGGTCCCGTTCGATCTTCACCAGGTTCTGGTACGCCTCTCGGGGCTCGTATTCCATGGCCAGGAACGCCGCGTGCGGGGTCACCACGCCGTCGCCCCAGCTCGGGGCCGGGTTGCCTGCGGGCCGGCAGCCATCAAATCCGGTGTCCACGCTGGTCCGTTCGACGTCGGAGGGGTAGCCGTCGCTGCTCATGCCCAGGGCGTCGACGCCCCACTCGGAGTACCCGCCGTTCGGGTGGCTGGCCGGTGAGAACCCCCAGTACCCGTACTTGGCGTCATCCAGGCCGAATTCGCGCTGGGCGCGGACGGTGAGCGGGTGGTTGATGCCCCAGGCCTTCGGCGCCCAGCTGGATTCCGGGACGAACAGGTCCGGCATGAGGGATTCGAACATGTCCCCGCCCCAGCTCGGCACAATCCGCATTCCGCGGTAGGTGTAGGCGCCCTCGAAGACGTCGATGCCTTGGTAGGTCCGGTGCTCACCGACGGGTTTCTGCTCCTGCCAGGACCAGTCGCACGTGTCCGGGAAGACCCGCATGGTGGCGAAGTAGTGGGCCGGTGGAATCTGGCCCAGGGCGATGCCGATGTACGTGGCGATCCGCGGCTCGGAGTTGGTGACGTCGTAGTGGTTGAGCGTGTAGTAGACGTCCGGGCCCTTGCCGAGGTAGTTGCCCTGGACTGTTTCCACGGCCGGTTTGGCGTCGTAGAAGCCGCCGCGCAGCAGGCCCGCTGCCACACCGGGCCTGGCGTCCTTGTTGTAGAAGATGCCGAAGTTCATCCGGCCGAGGATGCCGTTCGCGAGCGCGGCGACCTTGGGCTCGGCGTTGCGGACCACCATGAGGGCTGCCGCGAACCAGCCATTGTCAACGCTGGACATGAAGGGCGCCACGGTGTTCCCGTTCTCCGGCCACACGGTGATGACGTCGCCGGTGGCCTCGTCGTACCAGTTGTAGAGCATGCCGCTGGGCTCGTGGTGCTTGAGGCCTTTCAGGGTGGTGAGGGTCCGGGTCAGCCGTTCCCGGCATTCCCTGGCGCTGATGATCCCCACCTCCCGGGCCACCACGGTGCTCCACAGGTAGCCGCCGATGTTGGTGGGCGAGGTGAAGCCGCTGCGCTTGGGGGCGGTGATGGACTCGCCGATATAGTCGGCCGGCAGGCCGGTCCCGGGATCGGTCATGGCGACCAGGGACTTCCAGGTGTCCCGCGCCCACCGGTTGATGACGTTGCGGTCGATCCCGCCCATGTTTCGTGCGCTGGACAGGCCCGACGCCGGCGCTGCGGCCGCCGCCGCGAAGCCGGGTTTCGCCGTGGCGGCGGCGAGTCCGGTGACGGCAAAGGCGGCTGCGCCGGCGAGGAGCTGGCGTCGGGTGGCGGTGGAGAGTCTCGGGGTGGCTTCAAGGTGCTGGTTCATGAGCTCAGTCCTGACTCGGTTCCAGTGGCGGTCTTGGTGGCGGTCTCGGTTGCCGTCTGCGGCAGCGGCAGCCCGTGCCCGAACGGGAAGAGGGGGTTGGCGGTGTCCCCCGCGACGTCCGAACGCGAGGCACGCACGGCGTCCATGGACCGCGGGATCTCGAAGGGCAGGCTCCCCTGCGGCTCGATCCGTCCAAACAGGGCATCGAGGAGCGCCGTGTCCGAGACCCCGAAGGTGCCCACCAGGGCCGACGCGAACCCGGCCAGCGGCGCGAGGACGGCAGGGCGGTCCAGCCGCACGTCGATGATCAGCGGCACCTTTGCGGCCAGGGTGCGGAGCCGGGACACCAGCCCCGGCGGGAAGTCCAGGCTCCCCGCGTGGAAGTGCTGCTCCAGGAACAGGTCGTCCCGGTGGTCCCAGGGCGAGTGGAGCCGGATGATGGCGACGTCCGCCAGGTCCGGGTCCTGCGAGGCTGTCCCGAATCCGGCGAGGGCCGCGGCGTCCATTCCCTCCACATAGACCGAAGGCGAGCCGGTCAGCGGCAGGGCGGTCAGTGGCAGGATAGTTCCCGCGTCGTGCGTTCCGTTCGCCAGCACGGTGACGGACCGGGCCTGGGCGTGGTGTCCTTCCCGCCGGAACGCGGCGTTGCCCACGGTTTCGGCCGCGGCGTCCTCGTCCACGAAGGGGTTGTCGAACAGTCCGAGCTGGAACTTGACCAGCAGCAGGCGGCGGGCGGATTCATCGAGGCGCTCCTCGCTGACCAGGCCGTCCCGTACCAGGCCGATGAGCAGCTCGGTGCATTCCTCGCCGCCGAACTGGTCCACCCCGGCGTTGAGGATCTTCAGCATCCGCTCGGGGGCGGTGAGCTGTTCGACGCCCCAGGCCCGCGCCGGCAGCACCTGGTCGCCCACGATGTTGTCGTTGACCAGCTCCCAGTCACTGAGGACCACGCCGTCGTAGCCGAGTTTGTCCCGGAGCAGGTTGGTGATGATCTGCTTGTTGTAGCCGAAGCCGACCTCCTCGACCGGTTCGCCGTCCAGCTCGACGCCGATCGGCATGCCGTAATAGGGCATGATCGCGCTGGTCTTCTCCGCGATGGCGGCCCGGAACGGCGCCAGGTGCTCATCGAAGCGGCCGCCTGGATAGACCTGTTCGCGGCCGTAGGGGAAGTGGGCGTCCTCGCCGTCGCGCTGCGGACCGCCACCCGGGAAGTGCTTAGTGGTGCAGGCGACGCTGTCCGGCCCCAGCTCCTCGCCCTGGAACCCCTGGAGGTACTCGACGACGTATTTCGAACTGAGCTCCGAGTCCTGCCCGAACGTTCCGGCCTGCCGGCACCAGCGCGGTTCGGTGGCCAGGTCGACGGTGGGATGCAGGGCGGCACGGATCCCGACGGCGGTGTACTCCATGCGGGCGATCTCGGCGAAGCGGCGGATCAGGTCCGCGCTGCCCACCGCGGCGAGGCCGATCGGTTCGGGCCACTGGGAGAAGTGTGCCGCGGTGAAGGAGACCCCGGAATTTTCCATGAAGGCGTGGCGCGGGTCCGTGGAGATGGTCACCGGGATGCCGTGCGGTGTCTGCTCGGCGAGCGCCTGCAGGGCGTTGCTCCAGCGGGCGGCCTCGCGGGCGGTGCCCAGCGCGTGGATGTTGAAGTGGTTCATGAACTTGCCCAGGATCACGGTGCTGGTGGGCGACTTGCTGATGTTGCCGGGTTTTTCGAGCAGGGTGCCGTCCGGGCCGGTTTCAATGACCGTGTGGAACATCAGCCCGGCCTTTTCCTCGAGGCTGAGACGGCCCACCAGGTCGGCGGCGCGTTCGTGCGGGCTGAGGTCCGGGTTTTCGAAGGGATCCATGATCCCGTTGCCATTGAGGTCCCGGTATTCCGTGCCGTCGTCAGTCACGGAGGTCCTGGCGGTTCCGGTGGCCTCCCCGGTCAAGGTGGATCCGGCGCGCGGGCTGGTGTTGGGGCTGGTGTCGATCTGTGAAGTCATGGGTGCTTTCCTGGGTCGGGTAGCGGGAAATGCTGGGGAAGCGGGTCTACTTGATGCCGGTGGCTGCGACGCCCTGGATGAAGTACCGCTGCAGGGCAACGAAGAGCAGGATGATGGGCGTGATGACCAGGACCGATCCGGCGAGCAACAGACCGTAGTCGGTGGCGTTCTGGCCGTTGGCATACAGGGACAGTGCCACCGGCAGGGTGTACATGTCCTCGCTCTGGGCAACCACCAGCGGCCACAGGAAGTTGTTCCAGGAGCCAAGGAACGTCAGGATGCCCAGGGTGGCCAGCGGCGGTCCGCACAGGGGCATGACGATCCGCAGGAAGGTCCGCAGTTCGCCCGCGCCGTCGATCCGCGCGGCTTCGATCAGGGAGTCCGGGATACCCATGATGAACTGGCGCATCAGGAAAACGCCCATCGGGGCCGCCAGGAACGGCAGGATCAGGGCCGGGTACGTGCTGACCAGGCCCAGTTTGCTCACCATCACGAACAGTGGCACGAACGTCACCACGCCCGGGACCATCAGCATCACCATGACCAGCAGGAACAGGAAGCGCTTGCCCGGAAAATCCATCTTGGCCAGCGCGTAGCCCACCATGGAGCAGAACAGCAGGTTGCCCAGGACCGTGAACACGGCAACCACCACGCTGTTGAGGAAGAACGTGCCGATGTGCAGCTCGTTGAACCAGACCAGGAAGTTATCCAGGGTGGGCTGCTCCGGCCACCAGGTGATGGGCCGGCGGAGGAGTTCGCCCTGGGTCTTGAACGCGCCAAGGAACATCCAGGCGAACGGCAGGAGGGTGGCGGAGACCGCGACCACCAGGACGGCGTAGGTCAGCGTGCGCCGCGCCGGCGCGCGCCGGCCGGACCGCCGTCGTGCGTTGCCGTCTTGGGGGCTGCCGGTGGGGACCGGTTGGCCGGGACCGGTTGCGGCAGGAGACGGTTCGCGGACGACGGCGGCGGGTGCCGCGGTGGCGGGAAGCCGTGATGAGGTTTCGGGGATCGTCATCGGATATCGGGCCTCAGTCCTTGGATCGCAGGGCTCGGAATTGGAGCAGGCTCAGCAGCGCGATGGCCACGAAGAGCACGTAGCTGGCAGCGGACGCCAGCCCGTATTTGCCGAACCCGAACTGGTTGTACGTGAAGTAGCTGACGGACAGCGTGGAGTCCAGCGGGCCGCCCTTGGTCATCACGAACGGTTCTTCGAAGAACTGCAGGAAGCCCACGGACAGCAGCACGGTGCCCAGCAGCAGCGTGGGGCGCAGCATGGGCAGGGTGATCCGCATGAACCGCTGCCAGGCGTTGGCTCCGTCCACTTCCGCGGCCTCGAGGATGTCCCCCGGGACGCCCTGGAGTCCGGCCAGGAAAATGATCATCAGGGTGCCCAGGTTCCGCCAGACCGCGAGCAGGATCAGGGCCGGCATGGACCAGGTGGTGCTGTTGAGCCAGTCCGGGCCGGCGATGCCCAACCAGCCAAGGATGACGTTCAGGAGTCCGTCGGGTTGGAGGATGAACCGCCACACGACGGCCACGGCCACGATGCTGGTGACCACCGGGGTGTAGAAGCCAACGCGGAAGGCCGTGCGGAAACGGGTGATGCCGTTGTTCAGGGCGACCGCCAGGGCGAGGGCCAGAACCGTGGTGAGGGGAATCCCGACCACCACGAAATAGGCGGTATTCAGGGCCGAGTGCAGGAACTGCGGATTCCGGAAGAGGGCTGCGTACTGGTCCAGTCCGACGAATCCCACCGCGAAGGGGTTGTCGATGTCGCGGCTGGCGAAGTCCGTGAAGGACATCAGGAACGAGGAGACGAGCGGTCCCAGCATGAACACGGAGAAGATCAGGACGAACGGCGCCGCGAACAGCCACGCCGTGAGGGCGTTCCGGCGTCGCCGTGATTGTCCTGCCCGGACCTTGGCTCGGGCCGGAGGCCTGCCGGCATTCTTGCCGCCGGCAGGCCTCCTGATTGTGGTGGTGGCCACTGCTATTTCCCGGTGCCGATCGAGTCTGCGGTCTGCTGCAGGGACTTCAGAGCCTGCGCGGGATCCTTGCCGGCCTTGACGATCTGCTCGATCTCGCTGTCCGCGGCGGCGGCAACCTGGGTCCAGGCCGGGACTGCCGGTGCATTGTTCGTGGTCTTGAGTTGGTCGCCGAACACGGAGAGCTTGCTGTCCGCCGAGAGGGAGGGGTCCTTCCAGGCGCTCTGCTGTGCGGGCAGGTCACCGGTGGCCTGGTACCACTTGAGCTGGACCTCGGGCTTGGAGAGCCATTGGAGGAGCTTCCAGGACGCGTCCCGGTTCTTGGATTTCTTGAATACCACCATGTTGGAGCCGCCAACGAAGGACGTTGAGGTCTTCCCCTTCGGCATCGGGGCAACCTTGTACTTGTCCGCGAAGCCTGGGCCGCCGGCCTTGTTGAGCAGGCCGACGTGCCAGGGGCCGCTGATCATCATGGGCGCGGAACCGTCGACGAAGGACGCCTCGGCAGTGGTTCCCGTGGAGACCGACTTGGACGCGATCCCGTCCTTGAAGAAGCTGGAGTAGTACTTCAGGGCGTCTACCGCTTCCGGGGTGTCGAGGGTCCACTTGGTGCCGTCGTCGTTCATCAGCTTGGCGCCGTTGGACCACTGGAAGGGGAGGGTGTCCAGGTAGGAGCCCGCGACGCCGGCGGGCAGCTGGACCCCGTATTTGGCCCCGGCCTTCTCCTGAAGACCCTTGGCAAGGGCCTTGAAGTCATCCCAGGTTTCGGGCGCCTTGGTGATGCCGGCCTTCTCCGCGAGGTCGCTGCGGTAGTAGACCACGCGGGTGTCGACGTACCACGGCACGCCGTAGGTGGTCCCCTCGACTTCGGTGGACTTCACCGAGCCCGGGAAGAAATCGCTGGCATTGATCTCCTGGGGCGTGGCGTCGAAGGAGCCGGCGAAGTCGCCCATCCAGGTGGTGCCCATCTGGGCGACGTCCGGGGTTGTCCCGCCGGCGATGGCGGTCTGGTATTTGCTGAGCGCGGCGTCCCACGGGATGGCCGTGACATTGACCTTGACGCCGGGGTTCTCGGCCTCAAACTCCTTCAGCAGCGCCGGAAGCGCCTCGCCTTCGCTGCCCTGCGCCCAGAGGGTGATGGTCCCGGAGGCCGGCCCGTCGGCAATCGGTGTGGCCGCCGACGCCGCGGTTGAACCTGCAGAGTCCCTGCCGCAGGCGGTGAGCAGCAGTGCGGCTGCGAGTCCGACGGCGGCTGCCTTCATGGCGTTCGGATGGATCATCGTTGTTCCTTTCGTGGGTTCCGCGTGCGTGCCGGCTTCGGCAGGCTGCGGACAGGACAGGGGCCGGCGAAACCATCCCGACGCAAGTATCTAAGCGCTTTGATTCGCCGTCGGAGTCAATCTAAGCGCATTGAATGTGATCTTGGCAACAGTTTGTCCAAAGAATTACGTTTTCCGGTGGGCGTGGTGGGCCCGGCGAGGAGGTTCGTCCCGGGCTTCAATTTCGTTCCAGTCGAACCGGTTAGGTTTCATGTTGCTTCCGCTGGCTTTACGCTGTGGAACCGGAAAGCTTTCTGATTGGGGACCAGATATGAAGCACGTTCTTACTTGGGGCGCCGCCGCGGCCATCTCATTTTCTTTGGCGTCGTGCGCGGCAATATCGGCCGGTGAACCCCTCAGGGAGTCTGCCTCGCCTTCAGCGCAGCAGGAGTTGCCAACCGAGCTGCTTCTCAGCGGCGGAGGCAGGAAGGCCATTGTTCATTCCGGGCCGTCTTCCGCCCCGAAAGTGAAGGCCCAGCTCACCGGAAGGCTGGAATCGGACGGAGCTGGTTGCATGACCGTGCGGGCCACAGATGGCGATGACTGGACGCTGGTTTTCCCCGAGGGTACAAAGTTCGACGGCGAATCATTGGTTCTACCCGATCGTTCCTCGCTCACCGAGGGAGCTTCCGTATCACTGGACGGCAACCGCGTTCCGGCAAATGAAAGCTTGAGCATGTGCTTGAACTATGCCCGGCTACTTTCCGTGGACAAGGCGAGCGCCATCCCTTAGGCCCACGCCGCCCTAATGGGCAGGTCGGGGTTGAAGGGTGTAAGGGCAGCGCTGGATGGTGTCATTATTGGCAACGCGAACTGGCCGGCGCCCCCGGCCCTTAGGTGAACCGGCCCTTAGGTGAACCGGCGCTTAGATGAATAGGTCCAGTGGGTTGGTTTGCCTCAAAGCAACCTGACTAAGCGGAATCGTTCGAGAACAACAACCGTCTCGTCGTCCACAGTGAACGAAGGGGCTCGGAGGATGACCCGGATCTCCTCACTGTGCCAAAACCGCTCATGTCCGGCCCGCCATTCTGCAACCGATGAGTATCCCTCGCCCTCGTCGCGGGCGTGCTCCCAAGGAACGGCCGCCAGTCGGGCTTGCTGGACGTCGGTGGTCTCGATCACCGCCACAGCGTTCTCAGCTGAATCGACAAGAACTTGCCGCGAGCCGACCTGAGGGAACGGCTCGTCCTCGATGCGATACTGCACAGCTAAGGAAGTCGTCGCCGTCTTGGTCCCCTCGAGGATCGCGGCAACAAGGCGGTCGCGCAGTGGTCCTGGGAAGCCGAATTCGGAGCGGGGCAGATCGTCGAACTCGTTCATGGCTTGAGTCTGTCGTCCGCGCCAGTGGCCAGCAAGTCATTCCGCGAGTGGCGGACGACATTTTGCGGCCGGAGAGTTCAGGTGCTGCGGAGCCAGTCCACTGGGTAGCCCAACTCCCGGAGTGTGAGGAGCCCACACAGGTTATGGTTGCGGGCTGGGGCCAGCCGCGCCGTGGCTGAGCTGGAAAGGGGTGGCTCCTTCGCCGGGTGGTGTGATGTCCAAAACCGGAAGAGTCTGTCCGTCACAGACGGCTTGTTCGCTTGTTCGGTGGCCGGTGATCTGCGGAGCCGGCTCGGTGTCGTAGGCGTAGACCGTTCCCCATTCGTTGAGCACCACGGCGCGGTCGGCGTGCGAGGTGCCGTCGATCCTGAAGTCCCCATTTGCATCCTGGGGGAGGGATCGGATGGCTGCGGTGTATCCGGCGGGCCAGCGCAGAATGACTTTCTCCGCGCTGGTCTGGTAGGTGAAGCATGCCTCGGAGACCGTGACGTGTCCGTGGATGGTTCCTTGCGACGTTCCGTCAACCGGGTTTTTCGTCTGCTCCTGGATGACGTCATGGCCTTCCTCGACAGGGGGTACGGCCGCGTAGGTCGCCAGGGGCACGTCGCCGGTGGGGGCAACCGAAATCCGGGAACGGAGGTCCGTGCCGATGTCCACGGGCTGCTGCTGCAGGGGATCACCGATGGCGGCGGTGCGAAGGTTCAGGATTTGTAGCAGGGAGTTAGGTGCGCTCATGAGGTGTCCGATACCGTCGGGGCCCGTCTTGATGAACGCCAGGTAGGTCAGCGGGGCGACGGTGTTGGTGTTCTGCCATTCAGGCGCCGACATGACAGAAACGTCCAAGGAGCTCTTTCCGGGAGGACGCGTCCCTTTGAGTACTTGTAGGACATTCACCGGTTCCACGCCGAGGCCGGGCGGCCCGGCCGGCGGCCCCCCCTGGCTCAGCTGGGGCAGGAAGGCTTCGTACTTCTGCTGCCATACAGCGTTGTTCGGCAGGGCCTGCAGGACCAGGACCTCGTCGGCGGAGGCGAACAGGTCATGGAGAGGCCCGGTGGGCGTCGACTGCACCGGGCTGCTGGCCGCGGCCATCGATGCGGCGGCCGTGTTTACGGGAGCGGATCCGACGGCCGAGGCAACGAGCACGCTGGCCGCGACCGCCGCAACGGCGGCAAAGCCGGCGACGGCCAAACGCCCCCAATGACGTTTGGCCGGGGCGCGGTGGAAGTCATGGATAGACCCGCCCACGGCTATGTGCGTGACATCGGAATCCACGAAGGACAGGGAACGCTCTCGGCTGCGGATCAGTTCTTCCTCGGTGATCGTGAGCGCGGGATCCGCGGCTGAAAGCATGTCGTGGACATTGGCTGAAAAGTTGGGATCCTGGCTCATTCTGTTGCTCCCTCGGAGATTGCCTGACCTTGAAGCGCGCGGCTGAGTTCCTTGCGTGCCCGATGCAGCCGCATTCGGACGGCCGTGGAAGTGGTGTTGAGAAGAGCGGAGACTTCCGAAGAGGTGAGTCCATCCCAGTAGGTCAGCAGGAGCACATCACGATCGTCGGTGGAGAGCAGGTTAAGGGCGTCCCTGACGGCGGATTCGTTGCCGGGTTCTTCGGTGGGGCGCTCCATCCGCAAGGCTCCGATGAGGCCCGCGGACCTGGTCTGTGACCGGTCATGGTTCCGCAGCACATTCTTGGCTACACCGAAGAGGACCATGACCGAAAGTGCTCCGCCCTGGCCGGATTTCTCCCAGGCGATCCGGAACACCTCCGCGCACAGATCTTCCGCAGTTGCAGCATTGTCGGTTCGACGCCGGAAATAGCGGTAGATGCGGTCGTGCCCCTCCGCGTGGGCGGCCAGGAACCGCATTTCACGTTCGGATTCCACGCGTTCCCCCAGCACCGTCTGTAAGCTCATGCCCTGTTAATGTCCGGCAGCCAACAAACTGTAACGAGAATCCACAACAACGTATTCATTGCCGCCCGCAGGTACCTGAGCCGTTCAGCCTGGCTGGCAGCCGCAGCTTTCGCGCAGCACCACGCGCACGGGCAGCCGCAAGGCCGCCGGCGGTTTTTCGGGGTGGTCCAGGCGGTCCAGCAGCAGTTCGACCATGGTGCGGCCCATCTGTTCCATGGGCTGCCGCACGGTGGTCAGCGACGGCCGGACCACCCTGCCGGCGGCGATGCCGTCGAATCCCGTGACGGCAACGTCCTTTGGGACCTCGACGCCGGCAGCGGCCAGCTCGTCCAGGACCACCAGCGCGTCCTGATCGGTGGCGCACACAATGGCATCGGGCAGGGTGCCGTCCGCGCACATTGTCCGGATGACCTCCGCAACGGCGTGCTCCCCGCCGCATGGATAGTCCGGCTCGCGCGCCGGCGGCAGTCCGGCGTCGCGCAGCGCCCCGAGAAAAGCCTCGAGCCGTTGGTCGTTGTCCGAGGACGGCATGCCGCCCAGGAACATGAGCCGGGCCAGGCTGTGTGCGTTGATCAGGTGTTCGGTAATCGCGCGCGTGCCCGTGACGTTGTCCACGGTGACGTGGTCCAGGTCCCGGTGGAGCACGCTCTCGGAGACTTCGACGACAGGGATGCGCCGTGCGATCCGGACCAGGGCCTCGCTGGGCACGGACCGGGGGAAGACCGCCAGCCCGTCAACCCGGCCGGCGATGTCCGAGAGCATGGCCTCATTGTTTTCCGGGTTGCCGCCGCCCACAAACAGCGCCTGACCGCGCCGCCAGCATTCCAGTTCGACGCCGCGCTGGACCTCGTCCACATACAGCGGGAACAGGCGCAGGTCCTCATTCTGACGTTCCAGGTCGGCCGCCGCGGACCCGTCTGACTGCGTACTTTGCCCGCGCACGCCGTCGGCCGGATCCAGCAGGAAGTCGTAGGCAAACAGGCCCAGGGCACCGGTCCGGCCCCGCGCCAGGCCACGGGCGCTGGCGCTGGGGACGTAGCCCAGTTCTTCCGCCGCTGCGAGGACCAGCTCCCGCGTGGACGGCTTGACCTTCTCGGGCTGCCGGAAGGTGAACGAGACCGTGGCGATGGAAACGCCTGCCAGCTCGGCAACGTGATAAACCGTGGGACCCTTTGCCATTTCAATCTCCTTCTCCCACGAGTCTATGCGCTTAGGTCGCGGGAGGGGGATGGATACGGCGGGCCGCGCCGCAGTGGCGCAGACGGGGGGCGCGGCTGACGTTGGCGGTGTTAGGCCTTGGCTCCCGCCACGGCCGATCGGCCGGCGAGCAGCCCCAGTTGCCGGACGATTCCGTCCACGAGCGCTTCCGGATCGTCGCGGATGTCCGCAACAACGTGGGCCTCATCCGGGCCCAGGGGTTCGAGCGTGGCCAGCTGGGAGGCCAGGAGGCTGCTGGGCATGTACTCGTGCGCCCGGCTGCTCAGCCTGCCGGATATCGTCGCCGCCTCACCGGACAGATGGATAAAGACCAGGTCCGGGGCCAAGCTGCGCAGCAGGTCGCGGTACCGGAGCTTGAGCGCCGAGCAGGCGATGATCCGCGAGCCGGTTTCCTCGGCCGGAGTCGCCAGCGCGGCACCGATTTGGGCGAGCCAGGGCGCCCGGTCCTCATCGTCCAACGGGACGCCGCTGGCCATCTTTGCCTTGTTGGCGGGCGGGTGGAAGTCGTCACCGTCGAAGAACGGGATGCCCAGCCGCTCCCCCAGCAGGGAACCGACGGTTGACTTTCCGCAGCCGGAGACGCCCATGACAACCAGCGGCGGATGAATCGTGGTCATGATGCTTCCCCCGGACCGAAGCTCAGAAGTACTTTCCCGGACTCGGCGGAGTTACGGGCCACGCCGAAGGCTTCCAGGGCCTGTTCCACGGGAAACTCGTGCGTGATGACGGAATCGATCTGCAGGGATCCGTCGGTGAGGGCGGCGATGACGTGGTCGATTTCGTCGTTGAAGCGGAAGGAGCCCTTGAGTTCGAGTTCGCGGGTGATGGCCAGGGAGATCAGGACCGGCTGCGGGCCGGTGGGCAGCAGCCCGACCATCACCACGGTGCCGCCGCGGGTCGCGCCCCGGATGGCCGAGGCCAGGCCGTGGTGGTTGCCGGAGGATTCGATCACGACGTCGGCCTCGACGGCGGCGATCGCCTCGGCGTCGTCCGCTTTGAGGACGGCGTCCGCTCCCACGGCACGGGCGATGTCCAGCGGCTTGGCGTGCATGTCGACGGCGACGATCCGGGCGGCGCCGGCGCGTTTGAGGACCGCGACGGCCAGGGCGCCGATGGGGCCGCTGCCGATCACCAGCGCGGTCTTCCCGGCCACGTCCCCGGCGCGGGCGACGGCGTGCCAGGCGACGGCCGCCGGCTCGATCAGCGCCGCGGTGCGCAGGTCAAGGCCCGCGGGCAGCGCCCGGAGCATCCGCGCCGGCAGGTTCACGTACCGGCTGAACGCGCCGTCGGTGTGCGGGAACCGGGCCGCGCTGCCCAGGTACGTGCAGCCCGGCGAGAGGTTGGGCCGGTCCGCCGGATACCGGGCCGCGCCCGGGCCGGGCGTGGCCGGGTGGACCGCCACGGCCGTGCCCGGTCCGGGCCCGGTGCCGTCCGCCGCGGCCCGGACCACCGTGCCGGAGACCTCGTGCCCGAGCACCAGGGGCGCCCTCAGGATGGACTCCCCCGCCGCGCCGTGCAGCCAGTAATGCAGGTCCGAACCGCAGATCCCGCCGTAGCGGACTTC
>NZ_JBFTIA010000018.1:0-69033 GCF_056394525.1 Arthrobacter sp. 10N43
GCCGCCTCCGGTTCCCAGCATTTCCGCTGGTCTCCCTCTCGGCGACTTAGAAAACAATACACCCACCACGCCCCCACCGCAAACCCACCCCCACACACCCCCACCACCACCCCAAAACCCCCAAAACCCGCGGCCAAACGCGGGCCCGGGCACCCAATCCGGGGCTCCGGCGTCGTAAGTGAGAATTGTGCGGTGCGTCACCGTGGCTCGGGGCGGACACAGACCTCCGTGGTGGGGCAGGCGGCCACGCGGCAATTGGCAGCCGCCCCGGCCCGGGCGCCGGCCCACCATCGGCGTTAAACGCAAGAAGGGCCGGCAACCAAACGGTTGCCGGCCCTTCTCAAGCCACTGGCTTCAGGAGTACTGAATTACCAGGAAGACTTCGTGATGCCCGGGAGCTCACCGCGGTGAGCCATGTCGCGGAAGCGAACACGGGAGATACCGAACTTCTGGAAGGTACCGCGGGGACGGCCATCGATGATGTCGCGGTTACGCAGACGTACCGGAGAGGCGTTGCGGGGCAGCTTCTGCAGGCCGAGGCGAGCAGCTTCGCGTGCTTCGTCGGTTGCGTTGGCGTCAACCAGGGTCTTCTTCAGTTCGAGGCGCTTTGCAGCGTAACGCTCGACGATGACTTTACGCTGTTCGTTCTTAGCGATCATTGACTTCTTAGCCATGTGTTTAGCGCTCCTCTCGGAATTCGACGTGCTGGCGGATTTTGGGGTCGTACTTCTTCAGAACCAGGCGGTCCGGGTCGTTACGACGGTTCTTGCGCGTCACGTAGGTGTAGCCCGTGCCCGCGGTCGACTTCAACTTGATGATCGGACGTACGTCCTTATCCTTTGCCATTAGAGCTTCACTCCTCGTGCCAGGATTGCGGCGACGACTACGTCGATGCCACGTACGTCGATGGTCTTGATGCCACGAGCAGAGACCTGCAGCGTGACGTTACGGCGCAGGGACGGAACCCAGTAGCGCTTCTTCTGGATGTTCGGGTCGAACCGGCGCTTGTTGCGGCGGTGCGAGTGCGAAATGCTGTGTCCAAAGCCCGGCTCGGCTCCGGTCACCTGGCAGTGTGCTGCCATGACGACTCTCCTCAAAAAATAAATGAAACGGCTAACAGAGTTCCTGCTGACCGTGCGTTAGGCGGCGTCCGCATCCGGCTCCCTCCCCCAACCATCGGTTCCGCGGGATTCAGTCAGACGGCACAAACCGGCTGGTTCCTCACTGCGGCGAAGATTGTGGGCCACGGGCACTTGGCGTTGGCGGTCCGTGGACAGCCATTGCGAAGTGCCGGGATGCTGGGCGAAATACAGGAATGCGCGCAACTTGAGCCCCTAACTACCGGCCACCAAGACCGTCGATTTCTCAGACAGGTCCTGCCAACCGGAGCAATTGCACACGCTCCGCGCCACCTAGCGCCTACCAAGTCTACGAGTTCGACGAATTAAAGACCAATCCGGCGCTGAATGGTGTATAGGGACTGCCCCGCAGCCGGTCCGCACAGACGGCATGGTCTCTTCCCAGGTCATATGCCGGGCGAAGTATTTTCACAGCCAAATGATAGGCGGCGAGGAGATTCTGGCTCTATGAACACACAACTTCTGACGAGCCGTCCCGGGGTTCGCCGCAGCCCCCGTGGCGCTGTGAACCCGTTCGACGGGCAGCATCGGCGGCGGTTGCTGCGGGCGGATCTGCTGACAGTCCTCTTCTGGGCGTCCGTGGCCGGCGCGGTCGCATTGTGGCTGGCCGACGGCGGGGCCGCCGGCTTCACGTCGGCGTCCGGCTCCTTCACCGCGCTGGGGATTGTGGCGGGCCTCGCCGGGATGGACCTGGTCCTTCTCATGCTGCTGCTGGCGGCGCGGATTCCACTGATCGACAACACAGTGGGCCACGACCGCGCGCTGGAGTTGCATCGAAAGCTGGGAAAGCCCGCCTTGTACCTCCTGCTCGCCCACGGGATCCTCATCGCGATCGGGTACGGCATGGCCGAAGGGCTGGATCCTGTCAGTGAGGCGGTTGCACTGTGGGTCCTGGTGCCCGACGTGTGGCTCGCCTACATCTCCATGCTCCTGTTCATCGCCGTCGTGGTCACCTCCCTGGTGGCGGTCCGACGTCGGTTCCCTTACGAATTCTGGTACGCCGTCCACCTTCTGACCTATGCGGCTGTCCTGACGGCCCTCCCCCACCAGTTCAGCGTCGGCGGCCTCTTTGCCGAGGGCACCTGGCAGCGCTGGTACTGGCTGGCGCTGTGCATCGGGACCGGCGCCGCCTTGGCGTATTACCGGGTGGCCCAGCCCCTGGTGGCATCGTTCCGACACCAGCTGACGGTCAAACGGGTAGTTCCGGTGGCCCCAGGCGTGGTGAGCATCGAGATGTCCGGCCTGCGACTGGACCAGTTGGCGGGCAGCGGCGGCCGGTTCTTTATCTGGCGGTTCCTGGCTCCCGGGTTGTGGTGGCACCCGCATCCGTTCAGCCTGTCCGCCGATCCCGTGCAGCTCGACGCCGCCGGCCAGGGCACACTGAGGATCACGGTCCGCAACCTGGGCCGGGGTTCGGCCCAGCTCGCGTGGCTCAAGCCCGGCACCAAAGTGGCCCTGGAGGGCCCGTACGGGCTGTTCAGCACGGCGGCACGGAGCCGCAACCGTGTGGTCATGGTCGGCGCCGGGATCGGCATCACCCCGGTCCGCGCCCTGCTTGAGAGCACTCCGTTCCAGCCCGGAAACGCCACCGTCATTCTCCGCGGTCACAGCGAATCCGAGCTGTACCTGGGCCAGGAAATACTCGAACTTTGCCAGCGGCGCGGAGCCACGCTGTTCCACCTGACCGGCCCCCGCCCGGCCGGAGTCCGGACCTGGCTGCCGGAGAACTCCGCACGCGCCGGCCATCGGCTGGCCAGTTATGACCCCAATATCGCCGACGCCGACATATACGTCTGCGGCCCCGCCGCCTGGGCGCAAAGCGTGCTTGGGGACGCCCGCGCAGCCGGCGTCCGGGAAGATCAGCTCCACTACGAAAGGTTCGACTGGTGAGAACCCGCGCAGCAGTTTCAGCAGCCCTCGCCTCCGCCGGCATCCTCATTGCAGGCTGGCAGGCGGGCGTCCACGTTGCCGATACGGGCAGCACCGTCGCGAGCGCGGCGGCCGGCACTACCGGCAGCACCGGATCCACGGGATCATCCGGCTCGAGCGGAACGTCCGGCTCAACGGGTTCGTCCGGTTCAACGGGTTCGTCCGGTTCGTCGAGCGCGACCGGCACCACGGGAGCCTCGGCCAAGGCCGGGGGGACGTATGCCGGCTCCGTTGTCCAGACCCGGTTCGGCTCCGTCCAGGTTCAGATCACGGTTCAGGGCGGAAAGATCACTGACGTCACGGCGCTCCAGCTGACCGACGCTGAACGCAAGTCCGTGCAGATCAGCAACCGGGCGGCCCCGCTCCTGCGCGCCGAGGTGCTCCAGGCCCAGTCCGCGGACGTGCAGACCATCAGTGGTGCGACGGTGACGTCGGACGCGTATTTGAACTCCCTGCAGGCGGCCCTCGATGCAGCCAACCTCTGAGCGGGGCGGATCGGCCCTGAGGGCCAGGACTTTTGGCTCCATGGGCACCGTCGTCAGCCTGACCATTCCTGCCAGAGCCATCGGTGACCGCGAACTCGACGCCGCAACTGCCGCCGTCGAACGGGTGTTTGCCGGCTCGGATGAGACCTTCAGCCTGTACCGTCCCGATTCCGAGGCCAGTCGGCTGGCGCGCGGCGAGCTGTCGCTTCGGGACTCATCCGCCGGGATGCGGGACCGCTATGCGGATGCTGTGGGCTGGCGGCTCATGACGGAGGGCGCGTTCTCCCCGGAGCGGCCCGACGGCGTGCTGGACCTATCCGGGATTATCAAGGGCTACGCAATCGGGCAGGCCGGGGAGGCGCTGCGCATCCGGGGAATCACTGACTGGTGCCTGAATGCCGGTGGTGACGTGCTGGTGATGGGCTCGCCGGTTCCGGGCAGCGGGGCCTCGTGGGCGGCCGGAATTGCTGATCCGCTGGACCGCTCGGCGCTGCTGTCCGCCTGCGAGCTGGGCGGGCGGGGCGGCTGGAAAACAGGCACCCGGCGCGCCCTTGCGACGTCGGGCTCGGCGGAACGGGGTGACCACATCTGGACCGCGGGCTCCCGGGGCGCCGAGTTCATTCAGGTCTCCGTGGCCGCTGCAGACATTGTCACGGCCGACGTGCTTGCGACGGCGATCGTCGCGGGCGGGACCGAGATGCTACACCGGGCCACGGACGGCTGGGAGATCGATGTGCTGGCCGTCCGCCGCGGCGGGGAACTGCTCGCGACGCCGGGATTTCGTACCTAGCTTGCCGTTCTCTGACTTAGCGGTTTAGAGGTGTGTGAGCCGGCCGTATTTTGGCTCCAGGCCGTCGCCGGAGGACTTGCCGGTGACGCGCCGGACAACCCACGGGCCGGCGAATTCGCGCACCCACCGGGCATTCGCCCGGATGGCGTCCACCCGGCTCAGTTCGGGCACCGGGGTCATGGGCGGGACGTCGATCGAGTGCTCGTGCGCCAGGACGGTGAGGACGCGCTTTGCCATGTTCGCGTGGCCGGCCGGAGACATGTGCATCCGGTCCGTGGCCCACATGCCCCAGTCGTAGTACTCACTGAAGCGCCAGTAGTCGACCAGCAGGGCGCCGTGGTCCCCGGCGATTCCGCGCACCAGCTCGTTGTAGATGGCCGTGCGGCCGCGCATGGTGCCGAAAATCTTGGAGCCCCGCGCGTCGAAACCGGTGAACATCACCACGGTGGCGCCGGCGGCCGTGAGCTTGCGGATGCCGGCGTCGTACTCCGCCAGCAGGTCATCGATATCGACCTTGGGCCGGAGGATGTCGTTGGCGCCGGCGTAGATGCTGACCAGGGTGGGTTTGAGTGCGACGGCGGCATCCACCTGTTCGGCCATGATCTGGCGGAGTTTCCTGCCGCGGATGGCAAGGTTCGCGTACCCGAAGCCGGGATCGGCGGCGCCGAGCACCTCTGCCACCCGGTCCGCCCAGCCCCGCACGCCGTTGGGCCGGGTGGGGTCGTCGTCGCCGACGCCTTCGGTGAAGGAGTCGCCAAGGGCCACATAGCGGGACGTGAAATCCATGGGTCAAGTCTGCCAGCAGTTGCCGCGAGCAACAAAGACGGGACGGCCCGGCGGCGGCGTGCAGCTGCAGCGCTCAGCGTTCGCGCAGGATCCAGTGGTCGTCGTCGAGGCGGGCCACGATCTTCTCGCCGATCCGGGCCAGGTCCGCGACGTCTTTGGGACTGAGGGCATCCATGAACAAAGACCGGACGGCCTCCACATGGCCAGGGGCGAGCCTCACGATGGTCTGCATGCCTTCATCGGTCAGGTGAGCCGTCGTGACGCGGGCGTCGCCGGGGTGCGGCCGGCGCTCGAGCCAGCCGCGGTTCTGCAGCTTGGTGACCACATGGGAGAGCCGGGACAGCGAGGCGCTGGTGCGCGCGGCGAGCTCGCTCATGGGCAGGAAGCGCCCCTCGGCCTCGGAAAGCATCGCCAGCACGTTGTAGTCGAAGAGGGAAAGCTTGCCCGCGGCATGGAGCTGGGTGTCCAGGGCGGCCGGCAGCATGGTGTTGATGCTGAGCTGGGCGAGCCAGGCCCGGCGTTCATCGGCGTTGAGCCAGCGGGGTTCGGTCATGGCTACATTCTAGGAGACTGGAAGCTTGACGATTCAACTTCAAGCTGGGAATTCCTTAAATGTTCCCGCCTGTCCCCGGCCAGCTACCGGTAGGCTGGCCGCATGTACGTAGTCTCCCTGACCTACAAGGTCCCCGACGACATTGTGGAGTTCCATCTCCCGGCCCACGTTGAGTGGCTACAGGCGGCCTTCGACGACGGCGTCTTCATGGTCGCGGGGCGAAAAATCCCCCGCACCGGCGGCCTGTTGCTCTCCAATTCGGACCGGGCCAGCCTTGACGCCGCCTTGGCCAAGGACCCGTTCTACGTCAATGGCGTGGCCGACTTCGAGGTCATGGAGTTCCATGCCAACAGGGTGGCTCCGGGCTACGAGAACCTGCTGGATTCAGAGGCGCCCTCTTAAGCCCGGCGTCAAAACTTCGGCCCGGCGTCAAAGCTCGGCGCGTGACGCTTTCTCCATCAGCTTCTTCAGGCCGCCCTTCCGAGGGACCTTGACCGGCGACGGCCAGCGCGGGCTGAGCCGGTCGCCGAGGGTGACGCCGCGAAGCTTGCGGCCAAAGAGCGGCAGCACCCAATCGTGCAACCAGCGACGCTGCCGCCGTTCCCACTCCCGCAGGCTCAACCTGGCCGGCGGCTCCCAGTCCAGCGGGCTGATCTTATGGGGAACGCCCAGATGGTCCAGCACTTGGCCGGCGAGATATTTGTGGCCGGCCTTGGACATGTGCAACCGGTCCAAATCCCACATTCGCGGGTCGTGGAATGCGTCGAAGCACCAGTAGTCCACCAGCACGGCTTCGTACTTCGCCGCAATCTGCCGGACGCGCCGGTTATAGAGGGTGTTGCGTCTCTTCAGTGGTTCAAGGACGGCCGATACCTTGACGTCGAAGCCGGTGAACAGCACCACCGTGGCACCCGTCGCGGCGAGCCGGGCCACAAGCGCCTCATACTCGGCCATCAGCTCATCCATGTCGGTGCCAAAGTCGAGGATGTCGTTGCCGCCGGCGTACAGGGTGACCAGCGTCGGTTCCATGGCCAGGGCGGGCTCGAGCTGTTCGTCGATGATGTGGCGGAGCCGTTTGCTGCGGATGGCCAGATTGGCGTAATGCCAGCCCGGCTGTGCCTTGGCCAGCTTCTCCGCGACGCGGTCCGCCCAGCCGCGCACACCGTTGGGCAGCGTCTTACTCCGGTCCCCCACGCCCTCGGTAAAGGAATCCCCCAAGGCAACAAAGACCCGCCGCCCGCCTCGATCCGGAAGCAAAGGAAAAGAACCCACCCCGGCACCCTAGCGGCCGCAAAAAGCCGGAAGGGAAAGAGCGGATGAACCCAAGGTGACTGACCCGGGAGCCGCCTGAGGGTCTACAGCTCGGCTTTGCCCTGCCGCCAGTAACCCATGAACGCAACCTGCTTCCGGTCGATCCCCACGTCCCGCACCAGATACCGCCGCAGCTCCTTGACGGTGCCCGCTTCGCCGGCGATCCAGGCGTAGAAGGGAAGCGCCCCTGCGGGCTTGTCAGGGTTCTTGCCGGCTCCGATCGCCGCGGCGTCCATCCGTGCGGGGGTCTCCCAGAGGATGTCCTGGTCCACGTTGACGTCATCGGGTTCCGGGCCGGCGCCGCCCGCGGCAGCCTTGATGCCCACCCAGCCGGGCTCGGGAACAGCGGCGCGGACGGCTTCCTGCAGGAGTTCGCCGTGCGGACGCGAGCGGCCGATCGAGGCGCCACGCGCCAGCCAGGTGATTTCGACGCCGGCGTCCGACTTAAGGTCCAAGAAGTCGCCTCCCTCGGGGACCTCCAGGAACGCATGCCCGCTCATGTAGGACGGGAGGCTTTCCAGGATGGCGCTGATGGCCGGAACGGCCGTCTCGTCACCGGCGAGCAGTACCCGCTGGGCCAGGCCCGGCCGCCATTCGATGCCGGAGTAGGTCTCCGCCGTGACACAGTGCGCGGCCCGGTTGTTGGGGCCGATGATGGTGAGGGCGTCCCCCGGCCTGGCGCACACGGCCCAGTTCGCGGCGGGCCCGCCGTCGCCGGCGTCGTCGAAGTGCAGGACGAAGTCAACGTCGATCTCCGGGTAGACGGCGTCGAGGCGTTCCTCCCGCACTGTGTAGGTGCGCATGGAACCACGGGTTGCGGGATCCATGGCCAGCCATTCCTGGTACCAGCCGGACTGTTCCAAGGCGAACACGGGCAGCGGCAGGCGGGTGCCGTCCTCGGCGAGGGAGGGGATCATCAGCTTCACGCGAAGGTCCAGGGTGTCGCCGTGGACGCCGAAGTCTCGCAGGGAGTACCCGCCGAAGGTGATGCGGCGGAAGTTGGGGCTGAGCTCCTGCACAGCGGAGACTGTCACGTCGAAGGCCAGGGTCATTGGCTGGGTGGCAAGTTTGTCTCGTACCGCTGAATTCACGCGGGCTGCATTCGCACGGGTCAGATGTGCTCGGCTCGTCATGGGACCAACTCCAGGATTGTGGTTTCGGCTTTCGGGAAATCGGTGTGGTGCCGGCCTAGCGGAATGATCAGTGGCGTGCCGGAAACGGGGTCGGGAAGCACCCGCGATTCCAGGCCGAAGACGTCCCGGACCAGCTCCTCGGTGACCACTTCGGTGGAGGGCCCCTCGGCCACGATCCTGCCGCCCTTCATGGCGATCACGTGGTCCGCGTACCGGGCCGCCAGGTTCAGGTCGTGCAGAACGATTGCCACGGTGGTGCGGCGCTGCCGGTTCAGGTCGGTGACCAGGTCCAGGACTTCCACCTGGTGGGCCAGGTCCAGGTAGGTGGTTGGCTCGTCGAGCAGGAGCACGTCGGTTTCCTGGGCAAGCGCCATGGCGATCCAGACGCGCTGGCGCTGCCCGCCGGAGAGTTCGTCAACGTTCCGGTCGGCGAGCTCCAGCGTTTCGGTGGCTTCGAGCGCGCGCTGCACGGCCGCGTCGTCGGCTGCTGACCAGCTCCGGAAGAAGCCCTGGTGCGGGTAGCGTCCCCGGCCCACGAGGTCACGGACCAGAATGCCGTCCGGAGCGGTGGGATGCTGCGGGAGCAGGCCGAGGATGCGGGCGAGTTCCTTGGCGGGGCGGGAATGGATGTCCTTGCCATCCAGGGTCACGGCGCCGCCGGCCGGCTTGAGCAGCCGGGACAGGCCGCGAAGGAGCGTGGACTTGCCGCAGGCGTTGGCGCCAACGATCATGGTCACCTTGCCTTCGGGGATCTTCGCCGTAAGGCGTTCCACCACCCGGCGCTGGTCGTACTGCAGCGTCAGGTCCTGGGCTTTGAGAACCGCCATGTCAGGCGTCCTTTCGGTTGGCCGTGACCAGGAGCCACAGCAGGAACGGGGCGCCCAGCGCGCCGGTGACCACACCGACCGGAAGGACGGTGCCGTCAAGGAGCAAGGGGGCGATGTTGGCGGCGAAGTAGTCTCCGGCGAGGACAATCAGGGCACCAACGAACGCGCCGGCGGGCAGGCTCGCCTTGCCGGTGAACCGGCGGGCGATGGGTCCGGCCAGGAAGGCCACGAAGGCCACAGGCCCGGCTGCCGCGGTGGCGACGGCGGCCAGGGCGACGGCAGCAACCACCACGCCCAGCCGGGTGATGCCCACCCGGATGCCGAGTCCGGCGGCGGCGTCGTCTCCGAGTTCCAGGATCCGGAGCGGGCCGGCGAGGACGGCGACGGCGGGCACCAGGACCAGCAGCGCCAGCGCCAGCACCCCGGCGCGGTCCCAGCTGGCGGAGTTCAGCGATCCGTTCAGCCAGATCAGCGCCTCCGCGGCGGTGCGGATGTCGGCGCGGGTCATGAGGAAGTTGACCACGGCGTTCAGTGCCGCGGCGATGCCGATGCCGGCCAGGATGAGCCGGCTGCCGGCTGCGTTGCCCCGGTTGCCGCCCCCGGATCCGAGGGAACCGCTCCGGGAGATTGTGTAGATCACGGCCGCGACGGCCATGGCCCCGCAGAGCGCCGCGCCGGAAACTGCCGCCCCGGAGGCTCCGAAGACGACGATGGCGGTAACGGCGGCCGCGCTGGCCCCGTAGCTGATGCCGATGACATCGGGGCTGGCCAGCGGGTTGCGCAGCATGGTCTGGAACAGGGTGCCCGAGAGGCCGAAGGCGATCCCGATCATGGTGCCGATGACTGCCCGGGGCAGCTTGTTTTCCATCACGATGAAGCTGGCGCCGGGGATTTTCTCGCCGCCGGTCAGGTGGCCAATGAGGATCCTGAAGAAGTCCGGGATGGTGACGGTGTAGCTGCCCAGCAGGATGCTGACGGCGAGGAGCACCACGACGGCGATGGCCAGGAACCCGGTGCGGCTCCGGAAGAGTCCGCGAGATGGCAGATAACGGCGATGTTTGCGCGGATCACTGCCGCCAAGTGCCATCTCGGTGGAGGATTCCCGGGTCAGGTCTGCGTTGCTCACAGCCCGGCCCCCTTCCCGCGGCGAACCAGCCACACGAAGACGGGCGCACCCACGAGGGCGGTCATGATGCCCGCGGGGACTTCGCCGGGCAGCAGGATGACCCGGCCCACTACGTCCGAGAGCAGGAGCAGCACGGGCGCCAGGACCAGCGAGAAAGGCAGGATCCAGCGGTAGTCCGGCCCGGTCAGGAAGCGGACCGCGTGCGGAACCACCAGGCCGACGAATCCGATCGGCCCGGCCAGTGCAGTGGCCGAACCGCAGAGCAGCACAACGCCCAGCGCGGTAACGCCGCGGGCGAGGCCGACGCGCTGGCCCAGTCCGCGGGCGATGTCATCCCCCAGGGCAAGGCTGTTCAGGATCCTCCCGGTGAACAGGACGATCAGTGCCCCCGCGGCCAGGAACGGCAGCCCGGGCAGCACCACCGACCAGTCCCGGCCGGCGATCCCGCCGACCTGCCAGAACCGGAAACGGTCCAGGGTGTCCTGGCTGGAGACCAGGACGACGTTCATGAGCGAATACAGCCCCGCGCTCAGGGCCGCGCCGGCCAGTGCCAGCTTGACCGGCGTCGCCCCGTCGCGTCCCATGGATGCGATCAGGTAGACGACGACGGCGGCGGCGGCGGCGCCGATGAACGCGAACCAGATGTAGCCGGTCAGGGACGAAACGCCGAAGACGTAGATCCCGGTGACGACGGCGAGGGCGGCTCCCGCGTTGACGCCGATGATGCCGGGGTCGGCCAGCGGGTTGCGGGCCACACCCTGCATGGCCGCGCCCGCGAGTCCGAGGGCGCCGCCGGCGAGCAGCCCCAGCACGGTCCGCGGGATGCGGGCGTGGATGACGGCGTGGTTGCCGTCGGCGGGGTCGAATTGCGTGAGCGCCTGCCAGACCGTGCCGAGGGGAACCCCGCGGGCGCCGACAGCCAGGGACGTCGCGCAGACCAGAACAAGTACGGCGACGGCGGCCAGCAGCCAGGCCGCCTGCTTTGCGGGGGCTTTCCTCCCGGTGGGGGCCGGGAGTGCGGGCGCGCTGGCGGCGGGCGCCGTCGTCGTACTGTTCGTCATGGGAGGGTGTTACTTCGCCGCGGCAGCGACTTTGTCCGCCGCGCTGGCCAGCTGCGGCAGGAACGTGTCCAGGGACCACGGCAGGCTCAGCGGCGAGGAAGCGGAGATGGACAGCGTCAGGGTGTTGCTCGAGTCGGCTACCAGGGCGCCGGTCTTGATGGCCGGGATCTGGCCCAGCAGCGGGTCAGCCTTGATGGAGTCCGTGGTGGCCGCATCCGGGACCCAGGTCACAAAGATGTCCGAGCTGAGTTCGTTGGCCTTTTCTGCGGACCACGGGATGAAGAATTCCTTGGAGCCCTTGGACTTGTCCTCGACGACGGATGCGAGCTTCATGCCGATTTCGCTGAGGAAGCGCGGGCGGTTGTCGTTGGCCGTGTAGACGTTGACGCCGTCGCTCTTGTCCGGTTCCAGGTTGCCGTAGATGTAGGACTTTCCGGCGATCTGCGGGTACTTGGAGACCTTGTCCTTGATGGTGGCCTCGGTGTCGGAGACCAGCTTGGTGGCTTCGGCTTCCTTGCCCAGGGCCTTGCCGATGATGGTGGTGGAGTCCTGCCAGGAGGTGCCGTAGGCGACCTCCGGCTGGGCCACGACGGGGGCGATTTCGCTGAGCTTCTTGTAGTCCTCTTCGGTCAGGCCGGAGTAGGCGCCCAGGATGACGTCCGGGTTCAGCTTGGCGATCTCGGTGAAGTTGATGCCGTCAGCCTCGGAGAACTGGACAGGGGCTTTCTCCGTGCCGAAGCCAGCGCCGAGCTTCTCGAGCGCGGCGTCCTTCCACGGTGTGGAGCCCTTGTCGTTGCCGCCCCATTCGTTCTTGGGGATGCCGACGGGCACCACGCCGAGGGCGATCGCGACGTCGTCGTTGACCCACGAAACGGTGATGACTCGCTTGGGCTGTTCCTTGATGGTGGTCTCGCCGAAGAGGTGCTTGATGGTGACCGGGAAGGCGGCGCTGGCCGGCTGGGAGCTCGCGTCCGCCGCCGTCGAAGTTGCTGGTCCGGTGGAGCAGGCGGTCAGGGACAGCGCGACGGCGGCCAGAACAGCTGCGGCCCGCCCCGCGGTCGTGCGGAGGCGGCGGCCGGCAGGGCGGCCGGCGGAACGGGGGAAGACGGCGGAAGCCACGGAACTCCTTAGGTAAGTGATGCAAACCTAAGTAAGGCTAGCCTACCCTTTCAGTAATTAAGAAAGGTTTGAGTAACGTAATTGTCTCAATTGGCCTGTGACGTGCACGGAAGCATTGATGCGCGGTCGTGTTTTCCAGGGCGATGCCCTGCTGTTAGGTGCAACGCGGGGGCACTTACGGCCTATCACGGTGGTGTTTATCGGCCGTAGGTGCCCCCGCGTCGGGGGGCGGCCCAGTCGGACTCGCAGTACAGCCTTATGGGGCGATGGAGGTACTGCCTTGCCGGGCACTGCCGGCCCGCAGCCTCGCGGCGACGTCGATGGCGTCGCCGGCCGGCGCCGTGGACTTGGCGTCCGGGCGGGCCAGCAGGAGGTAGAGAAGGCCGGTGCCCGCCACCACGGCCAGGCCGAGCAGGACAGTCCAGTCGGTGACAAAGACGCCCGTGCTGCCGGGCCAAGCCAGCAGCACCATGGCAAAGATGCCGTAGGCCAGGGCGGCGGCATTGACCGCGAATCCCGCGGCCCCCAGGCTGAACGGCCCCGCCGGCCGCCAGCCCTTGAGGCGCTGGCGCAGGGCAGCCAGCACCACGGACTGGAAGGCAATGTAGATGCCCAGTACGGCAAAGGACGTGATCTGGGTGAGCAGTTCGTCCGAGCCCAGATAGATGATGATGCAGATGGCCAGGGGAATGCTGGCGGCGACGATCAGGGCGTTCGCGGGAACCTTGGCGGTACCGGAAACCTTGGACAGCCAGCGGTGTCCGGGCACCATGCCGTCACGGGCAAAGGAAAAGATCAGCCGGCTGGCCGCCGCCTGCAGGCTCAGCACGCAGGACAGAAACGCCGTGATCGCAACGACCAGGAAGATCTTGGCACCCACCGGGCCGAGGGCCGATTCCAGAATGGCGGGGATGGGGTCTGCATCCTGGCCGTTGACGATCTCCTGCAGGTTGGGCGCGGCCAGCACATAGCCGCCGAAGGAAAACAGCGCGGAGACGCCTCCCACCACAATGGTCATCATCATGGCACGCGGGATCCGCCGGGCCGGGTTGGCGACCTCCTCCGCCACGTCACCACAGGCTTCAAAGCCGTAGAAGAGGAACAGGCCGGCCAGGGCGGCGCCCATGAACGCGTTCAGGTAGCTGCCGTCTCCCTGCACGCCCATCGAGTCGAAAAACACGCCGAAGCTCTGTTTGCGCTGGAAAATCAGCAGGTACAGGCCGACGGCGATCACGCCGATCAGTTCTGCCGCCAGACCGATCCGGGCCACCCGGGCCATGGTTTTGGTGCCGGTGAAGTTCAGGACCAGCGCCACGAGAAGAAGCAGCACCGACAGGCCAAGCGTGCTTTCCCGGTTCAGCTCAATCTCGAACAGGCTGGCCAGGAAGCCGCTGCCAAATTCGGCCACGGCGGTGATGGTGACAATCATGGCCCAGATGTAGACCCAAGCCGCCATCCAGGCATAGCGCCGGCCCCAAAGCCGCCTGGTCCACGGATAGATGCCGCCGTGAATGGGATATTGCGACACCACTTCGCCGAATACGAGTGCCACCAGCATCTGCCCGGCCCCCACGATGAAGATCCAGAAGACCGACGGCGGCCCGCCGGCCGCCATGGCGACGGCGAAGAGCGAGTACACCCCCACCAGCGGCGAAAGGTAGGTGAATCCGAGGGCGAAATTGGCCCACAGGGACATGGACCGGTCAAAGGAATCCTGGTAGCCCAGGACGGCAAGATGTTCACTGTCGTTAAGCTCGGCGGTGTTGCGGGGTTCGGTAGACATGGTTTCCTTCCGACGACTTTGGCGGGAGATTCTGGGGGGCCGGCGCAGGACGCCGGTTGTGCTCGTGCCGGCGGCGGACGTGCCGGCGGCTGCGCTGCTTAGCCGATGTAGCTCATGACGTGCTTGATCCGGGTGTAGTCCTCCAGCCCGTACATGGACAGGTCCTTGCCGTACCCGGAGTGCTTGAATCCGCCGTGCGGCATCTCGGCCACGAGCGGGATGTGGGTGTTGATCCAGACGCAGCCGAAGTCGAGGCGCTTGGCGAACTGCATGGCCCGGGTGTGGTCCTTGGTCCACACCGAGGACGCCAGCCCGTAGTCCACGTCGTTGGCCAGGGCCAGGGCCTCGGCGTCGCTGGAGAACTTCTGCACAGTGACGATCGGGCCGAACACTTCGCTCTGGACAAGCTCGTCGTCCTGGTTCAGCCCGGACACCACCGTGGCTTCGTGGAAGTAGCCCACGCCGCCGTGGCGCTTGCCGCCGACTTCAACAGTGGCGTGCTCCGGCAGCCGTTCCAGGTATCCGGCGACGCGCTGGAGGTGGTCGGCGCTGCTGAGCGCGCCGTACAGGATCCCGTCCTCGGCGGGACCGCCGGTCCTGGCGTTCTGCCGCACTTCTTCGGCAAAAGCAGCCACAAACTCATCGTGGATGTCTTCATGCACCAGCAGCCGCGTGGCCGCGGTGCAGTCCTGGCCCGCGTTGTAGAAGGACGCCGGGACGATGCCCGCCACCGCGGTGGCGATGTCGACGTCGTCGAACACTATGACCGGGGCCTTGCCGCCCAGTTCAAGGTGCACGCGCTTGACGTCGGCGGCCGCCGCTCCGGCCACCTCCATTCCGGCCCGCACGCTGCCGGTGATGGACACCATCTCGGGGCCTCGTCCGCCACCAGGGCCTTGCCGGTCTCGCGGTCGCCCAGGACCACATTGAACGCGCCGGCAGGGAGGAAGGCGCTGGCCAGCTCGGCAAACAGCAGGGTGGAGCTCGGCGTGGAATCAGAGGGCTTGAGAACGACGGTATTGCCGGCCGCAAGCGCGGGAATGACCTTCCACGCCGCCATCATCAGCGGGTAATTCCACGGGGCCACCTGGCCGATGACGCCGATCGGCTCGCGCCGGATCGAGGAACTGTGGTCCGCCAGGTACTCGGCGGTGGCCCGGCCTTCCAGCGTCCGGGCGGCGCCGGCAAAGAAACGGATCTGGTCCACGAGGACGTCGATCTCATCCGGGACAATCCCCGCACGGGGCTTGCCGGTATCGGCGCATTCGAGGTCGGCCAGCTCATCAGCCCGGGTCTCGACGGCGTCGGCAATGTGCAGCAGCGCCCGCTGGCGCTCCGCCGGAGTGGTTTCGCTCCAGGTCTCAAACGCCGCCGCGGCTGCCGCGTAGGCGGCAGCGACGTCGGCGGCGGTGGATACGGGCGTTGTGGCGATGACCTCTTCGGTGGCCGGATTGTGGATCTCCAACCGGCTTGTGGAGGCCGAGTCAACAAACTGGCCGTTGACGAAGTTCCGCAAATTCCGCACGCTCATGGGGTTCCCTTCAGTGAATTGGGTGGGCCGGGCCGCGCAGCGGACCACGCCACAATGTGACCTGGTTCACGGCCACATGGTGAGACTACACCTTATTCATCTGAAATGGGATGTTTAATTAACGGGGCTGTTCCCACCATGATCTTCAGGTTGGTGCCGGGGCAGGCAATGGCGCCGCCCGGGCCCGGGCCGGCATTCGGGGCGGCCAGGGTCCCTACGGGGAGCGACGGATCGGTGGAGACAACCACCCTGCCCGCAGCGTTCGCCAGCACCGTCGGTGCCCCCACGGCGCGCATCAGCGGCAAGGCGTCCCGCTCCAGCCGGCGCACCAGAAGATCTGCGCCCACCACTCCTGCCATGGACCCGCCGACGCTGACGGGCGCGGTGAGGGTGAGGATGTAGTCGCACGTGCACAAGTGGTCGACATAAGGGCCGGTGATGTGGCGCACCCCCGTGGTTTCCGGCACCCGGTACCACTCCAGCGCACTGAGGTCCCGAAGATAGTCGGCGTAATCGCGCGACGCCAGATCCAGCCGGCTCGGTTCCGTGGTGGTGCCCAGGATCGGGTTATCCTCCAGCGGACCCAGCCACCAGGCAAAATGGAGACCCTTGCCCCGCACCACGCCCGGCGCCGCGATGAACCCGGCGCCGATCAGCAGCGGGTTGGCGGCCGTCAGCTCCGGTTCGACCATCGCATAGACGGCAGGGTCAATATCTCCCGCGCCCCAGGCGGTTGAGGCCTCGACCTGCCCCCGCCACCGCTGCAGGGTGTCGAAGACGCCGTTGAACAACGCTCCGGTGGCCGCGGCGCAGTCCCGCGCCCGGGCTTGGAGGGTATCCGCCGTGTCATTGTCAGCCATCAGCCGTTGCTCCTTGCTCAAACCGTTCCTTGGCGGCCAGCAGCCACACGGAAAGCTCGCTGATCTGCGCCCGGACCGAGGCGCGGGCCGCGGCGGCGTCGCGGGCGGCGATCGCGACGGCGGTGCGCTCGTTTTGCGCATAGACCCGCGCCCGCATGGCGGGGTCCGTCAGGCACAACCACAGCATGGGGCCGAACTCCGCCTGGAGGCGGATCTGCTCGCGCACAAGCCGCGGTGACTGGCTGATCACGGCTATTTCGAGGTAGAAACCGCCGGCGTTCCGGCCGGAATCGCTGGCGGAACCAAAGTCGGCCCCCTGTAGCCAGTCGGTCAGCCGCTGGGCTTCATCGATGGACGCCAGCTCGGCCGCCCGTTCTGCGCAGCCGGCCGCCAGCACGCCAAAATAGGCGGCGAGATCGGCAATCTCCACCTGCGAGAGTCCGCGCAGCCGGGCCCGCAGGAGCCGCTCCGGCGTTTGCTCGGCGGCCAGCACAAAGCTCCCGCCCTCGCGGCCGCGCCGGGTTTCCACCAGCCCGGCCTCGCGAACAGCCCCCAGGCCATCGCGCGCCGTCACCAGGGCCACACCAAACCGCTTGGCCAGCTCCGCCTCGCTGGGTAGCCGATCGCCCGGAGCCAGCACGCCCAACAGAATGGCGTCGGTCAGCCGCTGGGCCACCTGCTCAGATCTGCCGACGCCGGTCAGTTGGGCGAAGACCGCGGCCCGGGCACCGCGCGACGGCGCGGCGGCGGCCGGTTCCTGGCTCACCGCAGCGCCCTTGGCCAGCTGCGTTCCCGGCGGGACCGAACCGAAGGATCTGCTTCCATAGCGCCACTCTATCGGCCCCGCTACCGCGGGGTCCGCCGCGGCCGCACCCTCGCGCCGGAATGCGATTGTGCGGAGCGGCCAAAGCTTGGATGATTCATCCAATGATCGGTCGACTGCGCCTTGTTAGGCTTCGAATCCTTGATCAGGTATCCCGGGGCACGGCGATGTGCCGCGGGAATGCACGAAGGGACTCCCCATGACTTCGACGCCCGGCCCGCAACCCGGTTCCGCCGACCGGGACGCCGCCCAAGAACCCCGGGACATGCCCGCCGGACCGTTGTCCGGACTGTTCGTGGCCGATTTCTCCCGCGTCCTGGCCGGCCCGCTGGCCACCATGACCCTGGCCGATCTGGGCGCCCGCGTGGTCAAGGTGGAACGCCCCGGCACCGGCGATGACACCCGCACCTGGGGACCGCCGTTCTCGGCTACCGGGGCCACCTACTTTGAGAGCGCGAACCGGAACAAGGAATCGGTCTGCCTGGACCTCACCGACCCCGGCGATTTGCAGCTGGCCAGGGAGCTGGCCCTGCGTGCCGATGTCCTGGTGGAAAACTTCAAGCCCGGCGGCATGGCGAAACTGGGCCTGGGCTACGCGGAACTCTCCGCCGCCAACCCCGGCCTGATCTATGCCTCGATCACCGGGTTTGGCAGTGCCGGCGGAGCCAACCTGATGGGTTATGACTTCATCGTCCAGGCCCTGGGCGGGCTGATGAGCATTACTGGCGAGGAAGACGGCAGTCCCACCAAGGCAGGCGTCGCCCTGGTCGACGTCCTGACAGCCAAGGACACCGCCATTGGCGTCCTTGCCGCCCTGGCGGCCCGGAACGTCTCGGGCCGCGGGGCCCATCTGGAGCTCAACTTGCTCTCCAGCCTGCAGGGTGCGCTGGCCAACCAGGGCCAGGCCTTCCTGGGCGCGGGTAAGGTGCCGCACCGCATGGGCAGTGCCCATCCCTCGATCGTGCCGTACCAGTTGCTCGAGTGTGCGGATGCGCCGCTGGCAGTGGCCTGCGGCAACGACGGACAGTTCGCCAAGCTGACCCAGGTTCTGGGCATTGCCGGGCTGGCCCGTGACCCGCGCTTTGCCACCAACAACGCGCGAGTGGAACACCGCACGGAGTTGGTGCCGCTGCTGGAGGATGCGCTGTCCACGTCCTCTGCCCTCATCTGGCAGGACAAGCTCATCGACGCCGGCGTCCCGGCCGGCCATGTGGCCGGCATCGATGAGGGTCTTGACTATGCCGAGTCGCTGGGACTTGAACCGACCATCGAGGTCCGCAACGCCGCGGGCCAGCCCGTCGGGCGGCAGATCCGCCATCCAATTACCTGGACACCGGCGTTCCCGGCACCCGTGGCGGCCCCGCCGTCGCTGGGCGAACATGGCGACGGCATCCGCGCGTGGCTGGCCGCCGCCGGGAGTGCGGACTCCGCGCGTGGCTGGGCGGCGGCGGGAGTGCCGGCGTTGACCGGTGCGGCGCTACACCCAGCGCAGGGCCAGCCATAGGTTAGCGGCCACATCGGGATCATCCGGATCCGCCTGCAGCAGTTCGGCGGCGATTCCCATCCGGTGGCGCAGCGAGTTTCGGTGGATCCCCAATTCACGGGCAGCGCCCTCCCACTGGCCTCGGTGCCTCAAGTAGGCGCGCACGGTGCCGATCAGGTCCGCGCGCTGGTAGCTGCGCAGTGCCGCCACCCAACCTTGGGCACGCGGGTCCAGTGCCCCGGCGGGGACCTCGAGAACCTGCCCGGTCTCCAGTGCACGCACCATGGCAGCCAGTTGACCCGCCTCATCGTGGACACGTTCCAGCGGCATCGGCCGGCTCAGCGCCGCAGTGACCGTGCTGGTGCCGGCGGCGACGTCGTTCGGGTGCGCCGGGGCGGCGCCTGCGGCGGTGCCGGAAGTGCGGGCGTCGTGCTCCGCGTCCAGCAGGTAATAGCTCAGGCCGCCAGCCTCATGGCGCAGGCGGCAGGATCGCAGGGCACCGGCGGCCTGCGGCCAACCGGCCCAGCCCGTTCCGGCGCGCAGCCGAGACTCCAGCTCCCCGAAGGCCGCCGCCGAATCTGCCCCGGCATCTGTTTCGCCGCGCACCACAAGGACCCGCACCGGCCCGGTGGGCGCGATGATGCCCAGGTCCGGGGCCAGGGCCCGGCCGGCGTCAACATGTCCGGTCAGGAAGAGCTTGGTCACGGCCGAGCCTAGCGCGGCGGCGGTGGCGGCGCTCTCCTGCTGCTGGGCGGCCTTGAGCGAGAGCAGGACGCACACGGTCATGATGATCTGCCGGTCGGCCCGAGTCAGTTTTCGCCCGGCACCGATGGCCAGGAAGCCGGCCGTCCGCCGCCCCACCAGGACCGGATACTCCACGACGTCGGTGCCGTGAATCTGGAAGGTGGAGGCCGAATGCGTCACCGCCATGTCCAGCCGCGACGCCTCAAGGCGCAGCTGCCCCACAATCGTGTGGTTGTCCTCCGGCCAGAGCGTTTCCGCCCCGTTGTCTGCCGGGAGGTAGGCGACCCAGCCGCCCAGTGCCTGGGCCAGCGCCTTGACCACGGATGGGAGCGCATCCGGCTGCGTCGCCGCACGGGCCAGCGCTGTCTGCGTGCCGAGACTGGCGCTCAGGTCAGCCTGGCCCTCCCTGCCCACGAGGTCCCAGTAGGCGCGGGACACGTTCATGAACGGCGTGCCGTCGGGCACCACCAGCAGCTCCAGCCCCTCCGAGGCACAGGCGGCAATCAGCGCGGGCGGCACCTCATCCACACCGGCGCCCAGGCCAAGTCCCAAGGCTGCGATGTTGCGCTCCACCAGACGCCGGACATAGGCCGCCACCTTGGCGTCTCCGCGCGAAACGGGGATGCCCGTGGTGAGAAGGAGCTCACCGCCCTCCAAATAGGGAGTGGGATCGTCGAGCTCGGAGATGTGCACGCCCGAGATCTGCCGGCGGGCCACGGGACCCCCGGCCACCGTGCTGAGATCGCTGCCGAGTTGGCTGTGCAGCTGGGCCAGACTGATCACGCGGCCGCCCTTTCCGGGTAGACATGAATCCTTTGGATATTCTAACCAAATAAGGCTCGAACGAGGACAAACCATCCAATGTCAGCCGGGAGCTGGCCCATTACCTTATCTACATGACGCGATCCACAGACAGCCTCCCCCAGTCCCGCCACGTTGCCACTGCCATTCCCGGCCCCGCTTCCATAGCGCTGCAGCGAGAGCGCGAAGCGCATGTCAGCTCAGGCTTCGGCGTGACCCTGCCCGTCTTCATCAACCGGGCCTCCGGCGGAATCCTGGAAGACGTGGACGGCAACCGCATCATCGACTTCGCGTCCGGCATCGCCGTGACCAGCGTGGGCGCCGTGAACGCCCACGTCCAGGCGCAGGTGGCCGCTCAGATGGCCAGGTTCACCCACACCTGCTTCATGGTGACCGAATACGATTCCTTCACGCAGGTGGCCGCATGGCTGAACGCCCACGTCCCGGGAGACTTCCTGAAGCGCACGGCGCTCTTCTCCACCGGTGCCGAGGCCGTGGAAAACGCCGTCAAGATTGCCCGCGCCGCCACAGGCCGGGAGCGGGTTTTGGTCTTCGACGACGCCTACCACGGCCGCTCGCTCCTCACGATGGCCATGACCGCCAAGGTGAATCCGTACAAGAAGAATTTCGGCCCGTTCCCGGGCGAGGTCTTCCGTGCTCCCACGGCCACCCGGCTGTGGGCCCAAACCGGCGGGGACGGTGCGGCCGCCACCGCGCTGGCTGGCGTTGAGTCGCTGCTGCTCGAGAACGATCCCCGGACGTTCGCGGCCATGGTCATTGAGCCCATCCAGGGTGAGGGCGGGTTCCTGGTTCCAGCGCCCGGCTTCCTGGCCGGGCTGCGGGAGCTGGCCACCAAATACGGCATTGTGCTGGTGATGGACGAGATCCAGACCGGCATGGGCCGCACCGGCAAGCTGTTTGCGAGCGAGCACGACGGCGTCGCCGGCGACCTCACCCTGACCGCCAAGGCCCTGGCTGGCGGCCTGCCCCTGAGCGCCGTCACCGGGCGGACCGAGCTCATGAACGCTCCGCACGCCGGAGGCCTGGGCGGGACCTACGCCGGAAACCCGGTGGCCTGCGCCGCTGCGCTGGGAGTCTTCGAGGCCTTCGAGGACGGCACGCTCCTGGCCAACGCCCGGGCCATCGAGGCAACCGCCCGCGAGGTGCTGCAGCCCCTCGTGGACAGCACGGCCATCATTGCTGAATTCCGCGGCCGCGGCGCCATGCTGGCCGTCGAATTCGCGGACAAGGACACCCTGGAGCCGCGCGCCGATCTTGCCGCCCAGGTGGCGGCCGCCTGCCACCGGCAGGGAGTCCTGGTCCTTGTCTGCGGCACATACGGCAACGTGATCCGGCTGCTGCCGCCCCTGGTCATTGGCCCGGAGCTGATCCGCGACGGCCTGGACGTGCTGCGCAGTGCCATCCTGACTGCAAATGACGCCCAGACAAACACCGCCAGCGCCGCGGCACTGTCCGCCGCCTAAGTCCCACCCTGATAACTCTTGGAGACCACCATGAACGAATCCTCTGACCTGCTGAACCCGTCTGACCTGCTGAACATCGATTCCCTCTTCAGCCCCGAAGAACTGGCCATGCGGGACAAGGTGCGGTCCTTCGTGGACAGCACCATCCGGCCCAATATCGCCGCCTGGTACGAGCAGGCCATCTTCCCGGTGAAAATCATCAAGGAGATGGCCGGGCTGGGCCTGCTTGGCATGCACTTGAAGGGTTACGGCTGTCCCGGCCGTTCCGCCGTCGAATACGGCATCGCCGCCATGGAACTGGAGGCAGGCGACTCGGGCCTGCGCACCTTCGTCAGCGTGCAGGGCTCGCTCGCGATGAGCGCCATCTACAAGCACGGCTCCGAAGAGCAAAAGAACCAGTGGCTGCCGCAGATGGCCGCCGGCGACGTCGTTGGCTGCTTCGGCCTGACCGAGCCCACCGCCGGCTCCGACCCGGGCAGCATGAAAACCTTCGCCCGCCGCGACGGAGACGGCTGGGTCATCAACGGCTCCAAGCGCTGGATCGGTCTGGCCTCGATCGCCCAGATCGCGATTATCTGGGCCATGACCGACGACGGCGTACGGGGCTTCATCGTGCCCACCGACACCGCCGGGTTCAAAGCCACCCCGATTGAGCCCAAACTCTCCATGCGGGCCTCCATCCAGTGCGACATTGAACTGAGCGAGGTCCGCCTTCCATCCACCGCGCTGCTGCCCAATGCCAAGGGACTCCGCGGCCCGTTCGAGTGCCTCAATGAAGCCCGGTACGGCATTATCTGGGGGGCCATGGGGGCCGCGCGTGACAGCTACGAGACGGCGGTCAGCTACTCGCAGGAGCGCCTGCAGTTCGACAAGCCGCTGGCGGGATACCAGCTGACCCAGGAGAAGCTGGTCAACATGGCCCTGGAGATCAACAAGGGCATGCTCCTGGCTCTGCAGATCGGCCGGCTCAAGGAAGCGGGCCAGCTCAAGCCACACCACATTTCCGTGGGGAAGCTCAACAACTGCCGCGAGGCCATCCAGATCTGCCGCGACGCCCGCGCCATGCTGGGCGGCAACGGCATCACCCTCGACTACTCGCCGCTGCGGCACGCGAACAACCTGGAATCGGTGCGCACCTATGAGGGCACCGACGAGGTCCACACACTGATCCTCGGCAACCACATCACGGGCATCCCGGCCTTCCGCTGAGGCGCGGCGAGCAAAGGAATACAGCAATGACCACAGCAGTCGAACTGCAGCATTACATCTCGGGCACCTGGTTTCAGGGCGACGGCGGCATCATCACCTCCGTCAACCCCGCCCGCCCGGCCGAAACGGTGGCGCAGGGCCTGCAGGCCGGACCGGCCGACGTCGACCGCGCCATGGCAAGCGCCGTAGCGGCGAAGCATGGCTGGGCCCGCACCCCTGCCCACGAACGCGGCGCGGTGCTGCTGCGCACGGCGGCGATCCTCGAAGCTAACTCGCAGGCCTGGGGCCTGGAACTGGCCCGCGAGGAGGGAAAGACCCTGGCCGAGGGCCAGGGCGAGGTCCTGCGCGCCGCGCAGATCTTCCGCTACTACGGCAACGACGGCGACCGCGAGGCCGGCGCGGTCTACTCCTCCCCGCGGCGGGGCGAAAAGATATTCGTCACGCGCAAGCCCCTGGGAGTAGTGGGCGTCGTGACGCCCTTCAACTTCCCCATCGCCATCCCGGCCTGGAAGATCGCCCCCGCACTGACGTACGGCAACACGGTGGTCTGGAAGCCGGCCAGCACGGTACCCCTGCTGGCCATGCGGCTGACCCAGGCGCTGGAACAGGCAGGGCTGCCCGCCGGCGTCCTGAACCTGGTCATTGGCCCCGGCGCCATCGGGACCGCGTTGGTGGAGCATCCCGCGCTGGACGGGCTGTCCTTCACCGGCTCCACCGGCGTGGGCCGCACCCTGGCCGCCGCGGCGGCAGCCCGGGGTGTTCCGATCCAGGCGGAGATGGGTGGAAAGAACGCCGCCATCGTCCTGGCCGACGCCGACCTTGAACTAGCCGCCGAACAGGTCATGCTGGGCGCATTCCGCTCCGCAGGGCAGAAGTGCACGGCGACGTCGCGGCTGATCGTAGCGGACGCCGTCGCCGATGAATTCCTCGCCGGGCTGGCCGCCAGGGCCCGGGCCCTGCTGGTGGGCGACCCCGCAGATCCGTCCACCCAGATGGGACCCGTCGTCAGCGCCGACGCCCGCACGTCCATCCAGCGCGGCATCGCCACCGCGTTGGACCAGGGCGCCGGGCTGCTGACGGGAGGCCTCCCCTATGAGGACGCGGCGCGGGCCGACGGCCACTTCATTGCCCCCACGATCCTGGAGCTCACGGGGGCAAGCCACGCTGATGTCTGGCGCGATGAGCTCTTTGGCCCCGTGCTCAGCGTCCGCCGGGCAGCCTCAACCCAGGAAGCCTTTGACCTGGCGAATGACAGCGACTTCGGGCTCTCCGCAGCACTGTTCACGCAGGACGTCACCCTGGCACTGGAGGGAATGGAAGAGCTGGACGTTGGCATCCTGCACGTGAACTCCGAATCCGCCGGCGCCGACCCGCATGTGCCCTTCGGCGGGGCCAAGAAGAGCGGCTACGGACCCAAGGAACAGGGCCAGAGCGCCAAGGAGTTCTACACGCACACCACCACCGTCTACCTCCGCGGCGGCCAGGTCGCCAGCCACCGCGGAGCCAGCGCCTAGGACCCGGAGAAACCGTGCAACCCACTACCTCCATCACGCGTGTCCTCGTTGTCGGCGCCGGCGCCATGGGGTCCCAGATTGCCCTGACAGCCGCCCTGGCCGGATACACCACCACCGTGCAGGACGTGTCACCGGGCCAACTGGACGCCGCCGCGGCCCAACTGCGCGAACGCACCCACAAAATGGTGAAATCCGGAAAACTGGCCGCGGAACGGGCCGAGCGCGCCCATGACCGGCTGGAATTCAGCACTGACCTGGACGCGGTGGCGCCCTCTGCAGACTTTGTCATTGAGGCCGCTACCGAACGGCTGGAAACCAAGAAGGCCATCTTTGCCCGGCTGGGCCAGCTCGCCCCGCCGCATGCCATCCTGGCCACCAATTCCTCCACGATCGGCTCCTCCGCCGTGGCCGGGGCCAGCGGCCGGCCCGGGCAGGTGTGCAACATGCACTTCTTCAACCCCGTGCTGGTCATGGAATGCGTGGAAGTGGTCAGGCACGCCGGAACGTCCCAGCAAACCGTGGACACTACCGTGGAACTGGCCCGGCGCCTTGGCAAGACACCGGTGCTGATCAACCGGGAGGTTCCGGGCTTCGTTGCCAACCGGCTGATGGGCGCCGTGCAAAAGGAGGCACTCGCGCTGCTGGCCGGCGGCGTGGCCAGCATGGAAGACATCGACGCCACGGCAAAGACCGCACTGCGGCACCCGATGGGACCATTCGAGCTGATGGACCTGGTGGGACTGGATGTTGTGGACTACATCGCCCAGGCCACCTATGCGGCGACTGGCGATCCGGCCGACGCCCCGGACGAGTCCGTTGCAACCCTCGTCAGGGCCGGAAAGCTGGGCCGCAAGTCGGGCGCCGGGTGGTACAACTACTCCTGTTGAACCGGCTCCGCCGTCCTCAGCGCCGACCCAAGCAACGCGGGGTCAGCGCAGGACGATGTCCACGGGGTTCGCCTCGGACCGCCAGGTGCCCTCGGTCCCCGCACGCGGGGCAATCACCGGTGCGGTCAGGACGCCGGAGCGGTTGGTCCGCTTGTCCCGGAGGATCTCGGTCACGGACCCCAGGTGCCGGGAAAGGTCGATCACGTTCTCCGGCGCGGCCAGCAGGAGCTGGAAGCCGAACTCGTGCAGCGCCTTGATGCCGGCGCCGGCGAATTCCTCCGAGGCGAGCACGAAGGCCTCGTCCATCATGACGGTGCCGTAGGTGGTGAAGCCCTGTTCGGCGATGCCCAGCTGGTAGCTCAGCGCCGCCGCCATGATGAACGCGGTGAAACGCTGCCGCTCACCGCCGGACATGGAGCCGGTGTCCGCGTGCATGAAGACCTCGGTCTTCCTGGCGCCCTTCGCGGCCCCTTTGGCGCCGGTACCCTTGGCGCCAATACCCTGCACTTCGCGGTGCTCCTTGCACTGGATGAACAGGTGGCCGCGGACATCCAGCACCTCGGCACGCCAGCGCCGGTCCTCGGGGGTCTGTGAGCCGAGCCGCTTCACGAGCGTTTCGAGCGACTTGTAGCGGGTGGTGAGCTCGGCGTCGTCGTCCGACTGGGCACCCGGCGCCGCCGCGGCGGACGCTGCTGTGACCGTCTTCCCGGGCCGGGTGTGCCGGACCTTGAGCGCGTTCTGGATGGCGTCCTTGAACTGCTTGGCCGTCGCGGGCAGCGTCTGTTTGATGTCCAGTTCCAGGAAGCTGCCCTCGTGGAAATTGACCTCGGACAGGATGCCGTTCAGCGGCAGGATGCGGCTCGTGATGGCGCGGCGTTCCTCGTCCAGCAGGTGCAGCAGGGTGGAAAAGGACTCGTGGGTCCGCTGGTTGAAGAACTGCCGGAACTCGGCCTCCTGCGCCGGCAGCCCATCGCTGACAATCGCGTGGTAGCGGGATTCGAACTCCCCTGCGGCGCCGATCGAGGTGCCGTGGTCCGCGGAAATCGCCGTGCCCCACTCGCGGACGAAGCCCTCGAAAATACGGGTGAGGCGCTCCGAAGTGGCCTGCCCGCGGGACTCGGCACCGTGCAGTTCGGCGAGGAGCCGGGTGCGGACCTGGTTGGCGAGGTTGTCGAGCTCGTGCATCTCCAGGATGTCGCCGAAGCCGGTGAAGTACGGTTCCAGCGCGGCGATGCTGGCGTCCGACGGCGGCGCCTGCGCGAACCTGTTGCGGGCGGCATCGAGCAGCTGATCGGCGGCGGTCATGCGCGCGTCGAGGGCCTTGTACTCGCTCTGCAGCACGGCCGCCGTTTCGGTGCTGGACTGGTGCTTATGCCGCGCGCCCTCGATGCTGGCGCGCAGCGGTTCGAGGTCGGCCTGCGCGGCGAGGGCGTCCTTGAGCCGCTGCTCGATCCTGGCGAGTTCCTCTGCGGCCACGGCGGCCGAGACCTGCTCCCAGGGCCGGTGGTCGTCGGCCACACGGCGCAGGGCCTCGAGCTGCCGGGTCATGCCCTGGTGCGACTCTTCGCGGCTTCGCGCCAGTTCGGCGGCTTTGGCCAGTTCCTGTTGCAGGTCCTCGACCTGGGCCGCCACGAGCTCCAGCTTGGCGGCGTTGTCGAAGCCGAGGACGTAGTCCTGCCGGGAGGTGAAACGGTCGTCCTTTTCCACCGTGTGGGGGTTTCGCTTGACCACGCCGCCCAGGCTCAGGCCCTTATCCAGGCCGGCGAGCTCGTCCGCGTCCTCCACGCAGGGATAGGCGAAGTCGACGGCAATGCGTTCGCGGAGCCAGGCGCTGGCCTCCGCCACCGCCCGGGCGTGAGCGCCGTCGGCCAGGCCGGCGTCGGTGAGGAAACTGAGCTTGGTCAGCAGGTCGCCGTCGGCCACGTCCTCGACTGCCAGCGCGCCGCCGGGCAGGGGGCGTGAGACGTCTACTGCGCGCAGGGCCCCGCGCACGGAGTGGTCATTGAGGTACCGGGTGACCGCGGCGAAGTGCTCGCCAGGCACCAGCAGCGTGGTGGCCAGGCTCCGCAGCGCGCGCTCGGCGGCCGGCCGCCACTGCTCCTGGCCCTCGGCGAGGTCGATCAGTTCGCCGCCGAAGGGCATGTGTTCTTCCGGCACCCCGGTGGCCGCCGCGATGGCTCCGCGGTTTTCAATGCTCGACGGCGGCAGCAGCGACTTGCGCGTATTCAGCGAGACGAGCTCCTGCTGGGCTGCGGCGAGCTCGCGCTTCCTGGTCGCGTGGCCGTCGAAGGCCTCGAACCGCAGTTCCTTGAGCGCCTCGGAGTCGTTCTGGAGCTCGGCAGAGCGGGCCGCGGCGTGGGCGTGCGCCTGTTCCCAGCCTGCGGCCGACCACTGCAGGTCCAGCCCTGCGTCGGTCAGGGCCTTGCGGGTCGATTCCTCCACGTCCTGCCGGAGCTTGAGGCCCACCCGGGCGTTCTCCAGGGACTGCTCGATCGCGGAAATCGCGTTGCCGCCCTGGTTGTTGTACTCCCCCTCAAGCTGACGGAGCTCCTTGGCGAAGCCGTCGCGGACAGCGCGTTCGGCGGCGAGGTCGCTGGCCTTCGCCTGGGCGAGCTCCTTGAGCCGGGCCAGGGTCTTCTCATGGACAGAAACGGCAAGCTGCTGCTTGTAGGCCTCGAATTCCTCTCCCGAAAGGTCCCGCAGCCGGTTCGCGTCCAGCAGCGCCTGCGCGTACTCCTTGTTCAGCCCGGGAACGGGAGCCAGCTGGTCGCGCTGCTGCCGGACGTCCTCGAGGCGCTGCCGGATGGACATGAGGTTGCTGAATTCCTCGACGACGTCGTCCGCTGCGGCCAGCGTGGCCGGGGCGTCAAGGACCTGGTCGCGGAAGAACGTGTTGACGCTGCCGCCGAGTCCCTTGCCGGCCTGGATGACGCGCAGCAGCGGCAGGGCCTGGTCCGAGTTGATCCCCAGGAGGCGGCGGAAGCGTTCGGCGAACGCCTTGTGGACGTCGAAGATCTGGGCGTCCGGGAAGACCGCGTCGAGCGCGGACTTGGTGAACCGCTTGTCCGCGATGCCCTCGATCGCCGCGAGATCCAGCGGCTTGTTGTCGATCACGTAGTACCGGCCGACGCTGGATTCCGTGCCGTTCTTGGGCAGATCGAACAGCGCCGAGACCGTGACCTTAGTACCGGCGGCGTTATCGAACGTCAGGGCGACAGCGGACCAGGTGGCTCCGGGCCGCTGGAACGCACTCGCCGAGCCCTCGCCAACTGCCTTGTCGCCCACTTTGCCGCGCATGTACGTGAACGTGGTGCGCTTGTCCTCGACAGCGCCTCCGGCCCGCTGGGCAGCCGCTTCGTTGGAGCGCGGGCGGGCGTCGAAGACCCGAAGCATGGCATCGAACAGCGTGGACTTGCCGACGCCCGAATTGCCGGTCAGCAGTGTGCCGTTGCGGTCCACGTGCATCGAGTGGGCGCCATGGAACGTGCCCCAGTTGACCACCTGGACGAGGGCGAGGCGCATCTGGCCCGGGTTGGTGAGCTCGCCCATCGGCAGCATGGTTGCGATGCTCACTTGGCTTCTCCGTTCGTGTCCGTGGTTGCGTCAGTTGTGGTTGCGGGGGACGCCGACGGCGATGCCGCCCCCGCCCTGGTGTGGTCGGGTGACGCCGACGGCGATGCCGCCCCCGCCCCTTCGCCGGACAGCAATCGTCCTGCGGACGATGCTGCCGGCTCCGACAGGCCCGATGCCACTCCCGGGGCGGCATCGCCGTCGTCGTCTTGGTCGTCATCGTCACCGGTGGCGACATCGGCGTCGTCGTCGCTGGTCGGCTCACTGTCTGCGTCGTCTTCGGCTTCGCCAGTGGCTACGGTGTCGGCGTCGAGCTCCAGCAGCGGTTCTGTTCCTGACTGGTCTGTGCTGGCTGCGACGAGGGCTTCGATTTGGGCCGGGATGTCGCCGATATTTTCGAACGGGAGCGCCAGCGGGAGGGCGTTGGAGATCGTGTAGACCTCGTCCAGGCCTGTGGTGAGGAGGAGCTGGCGGGCCAGGAGCTTGGTAATGGCGCGATTGACGACGTCGGCGTCGCGCAGGGCGTCCTGCTGGCCGGTGGGCTGGTAGTGGGCGACGAGTTCGGCGATTTCCTCGCGCGTGATGGTGGGGTCGGTCTGGGCGGTGACGTGGCGGTCCAGGAGGAGGCGCAGTCGGAGCAGGACAATGGTCTCGACCCTGCTCAGGGCTCGCTGCTGCCGCAGGATGCTGGACCGGGTGCTGCCGCCGATCGCCTCGGGGTCCACGGGGCGCAGGACTGCCACCTTGCGTTCGTGGTCCAGCTGCAGGGTGAGGAACAGTTCGGAGAGGCGGCTGCGCAGGATCAGCTGGTTGTCCAGGAGCGTGGTCCACAGTTTTTCGTCGCGGCCGCCGTCGATGTACGGGCCTTTAAGAAGCTTCACGAGCGCCTGCCGGACCTTCATCGGAAGCACGCCGGTATCGCCCGGGAAGAGGGCGGCGCCGTCGACGAACGTGTCCCGGGGAGTGACGGTGAAGGGGTCGCTCCGGACGTGGTCGCCCTCGTTCTCGGCCGGCGCAGCATTCTCGGCGGCAGTCTCGGTCACGGTCTCGGTCTCGGTCTCTGTCGCGGTCTCTTCAGTCATGGTCAATCCTTCGCGAGCGTGACGACGGGCAGGTAAGCGGTGCGGGTGGTGCCGTCGATTTGTTCGAATTCGATGGGGCCCCAGGTTCCGCGGTCGAAGCCGGCGCCCTCGTGGAGGGTCTGCGAAAGCAGGGCCCGGATGGAGTTGATGTGGCGTTCCCCGGCGGGAAGCTGCTCCCACGCCTCGGTGAGGGTGGAGGCCCCGGCCAGCGCAGCGCGGATGGCTTCCGGCTTGGCCTTGGCGGTCCGGGGTGAACGCGCGCGGTCCGAGTCGGAGAACGCGATGGGGTCCGCGAGCTTGGGCGGCGCCGCGAACTCGTCGGGGTCGAAGAGCTTGACCATGGCAAGGGATTCGAAGCCGGCGCTGAACAGCACCGGGCCGCGGACCAGTCCGGGCCGTTCGCGCTCGTAGGGCAGGGAGCGGATCGCCTGCTCGGCCTCCCGCAAAACCTTCCGGAGCCGGACCGACTGACGGAAGTCATCGCTTTGGACGTACGTGTTGAGGCTTTCGCTGAGCTTGCCGTAGATCCTCTGGATCTGGCTGTGCTGGCTGCGGAGTTCGGCCACCAGGTTCTTGAGAGTCTCGCGCTCGTCATGGCTGAGCTCGTCCGCGAACTGCCGGCTCAGCACCTCGCCGATCGCCGAGCGGAACCTCAGCTGCTGCTGCGGATCCTCCAGGAACGCGGTGAACGACCGGAACGTGCGGCCTTCGGGGCTCTGCCGGAGCCGCTTGTCGGCCTCCAGCACCTGGGCCATGGTGGCGCCCTTGCTGAGGGATTCCTCGATGATCTGGTTGCGCAGCTCCCCCACGAGCTCTTCGATCCGGTCACGCATTTTCTTGTAGTCCGCGGGCAGACTCGCGGCGAGGTCGAGGATGTTGCCGGCGGCCTCCACGGCCTCGTCGTCGTCGAGCAGTCCGTCGAAGTCCCCGGAGCTGATGTCCTCCATCAGTTGGCGGCGCTCGTCGATCTCCTCCTCGAGGGATTCAATCCGGGCGCTCTGGTCCGGGTTGGTCTCGTTGGCGAGTTTCTCCACATCGCCGAGCAGTGTGCCAAGCCGGGAGCCGTTCAGCGTGGAGCGTTCGCTCGAGAGGCTGTCCAGGAAAGCCAGGACACGGGCAGCGGGTTCGGTGACTTCGTAGACGATCTGGCCGGACTGGTTCCGGCGGGTCAGGAAGTTCTTGCGGGTCCATTCGTCCGCATATTTTTTTCCTGATAGCGCGCCGCTAGCCGAGCCGCTCTGCTGCTCCCCCGCGCCGGGGTCCTGCCGGCGGAGCTGTTCGAGGAAGGCGTCGACGTCGGCGTGGAACTCTTCCAGCGGAAGCTGGGCACGGGTTCGGGTGAAGGAGGCCTGGAGCACGGCGATCACCCAGGGCGCCGAGCGCGTCAGCGCCCAGGCCGGACCTTTGGTGAGGAGTTCGAGGTCCCGGAGCCGGGCGCTGATGGCGTCGGCTGATGACACGGCGGAGCGGGACACGCACTCTCCTTCGGCTGCCAGCGGATGGGTTGGGATGGTGTTGCGGGGCAGCGGATTCGCAAAACTGCCAGCTACAAGGTTAACGCAGGGCTCACGCCGCATTCATCGTTGTCTGCTTCCTTCCGTGGGAGCACACTGGAATGACCAGCTGAAAGGAGACGATCATGCGGAAGAGAACGATGTGGATCGCGGGGGCGGCCTCTGCAGCGGTGATCCTGGGCGGGGCGTCGATTGCGGTCGGGGCCACCCAGCAGGCCCGGGATTTTCGGCTCGGAACCCTGGGCGGCCTGGCAGCCAGCATCGGGAGCCTCGATGACGATTCCGACGGACCGGCGCTCACCGACGCCGACCGCGCCATGGCATCAAGCGCCGCGCTGGCGAAAGTAGGCCAGGGCACCGTCACCGAAGTGGAGCGCGACGGCTCCGGCGCAGCCTACGAGGTTGAAGTGCGGCTCAGCGACGGCACGCACGTTGACGTCGCCCTCGGAGCGGACTTCCAGGTCATGAGCCAGAGCGCCCCCGAACACGACGACGACTGACGGGTTTTGCGGCACTAACTTCAAGGCACATAAGCGGCACACATAAGCGGTGCGACACCCGGGATTGGTGAGGGTGCCGCAACCGCGCCGTGACCTACGCCCCGGTAGCATTTCGATCCCATATCAAGAGGCCACGAACGCTCAAAGGCCCCTAGTTGAGCACCTCTCCGGCACCCTACGCTCGGGCTACTGGTTCAACCGAAGCAATGGTGCAGGGGGAAGAATGCAGTTCGACCTAAGCGCAGTGGAAACGGGCACGATGGTGGTCATGGGAACCCTCGTGTTTGCCCTGATGATCGGTGCCTTCATGATGGTGTCCGCCTTCGCCGCCATGGTTCTGGTTGGGGTGGGACGGCTCGCCTGGTACCTCGTGGCCGGCGCCCTGGTTGGCCTGGTCCACGGCATCAACCACGCATGGGACCGGCTGGTGCACCACGCCTCAACAGTGGAGCTTCCCGGCGACTTCCAGGTCGACTTTGGCACGGACATTCGGGCCGAGTATCAAGGGCAGGCTGCCCCTAGCACAGGCACTTACCCGCGAGTAGTATTGCGGGACAGCTGAAGGGTCCTCCACCCGCGGCGGATCCAGGGCTCAAGCCGGCCACCCGGTTAGAGGAGATGCCCAGTGAGCTCCGCCATTGAAGACCCCGCCGCACCCACCACCCCAACACCCGGCACCCCAACGCCAGCGACCGATGCGCCAGAGGCCGCGGGGGCTCCGGGCCACATCGGCTCCGATGCCACGGCCGCCGACGCCCGCGCCATTGCCGAAGCCGCCCGCGAGACCAGTTGGAAGCAGCCCAGTTTCGCGAAGGGCCTCTACCTGGGCAACTTCGATCTGGGCCTGATCCACCCATGGCCCGAGGCCCCGGCCGACGACGTCGAACGCGGCGAGGCGTTCATCGCCCGGCTGACCGACTACTGCCGCACGATGTCAGGGCGCACCATCGAGCGCGACGACCGGATCCCGGACGACTATCTCAAGGGGCTCGCCGAGCTCGGCGCGTTCGGCATGAAGATTCCCCGCGAATACGGCGGACTGGGCCTGACACTCGTCTACTACGGCCGCGCACTGGCCCTGCTTGGCTCGGTGCACCCAAGCCTCGGCGCCCTGCTGTCCGCGCACCAGTCCATCGGCGTTCCGGAGCCGGTCAAAGTCTTCGGCACGCCGGCCCAAAAACAGGAATACCTGCCCCGCTGCGCCGCCGGAGCCATCACCGCTTTCCTGCTGACCGAGCCCGACGTCGGCAGCGACCCCGCCCGGATGGGCAGCACCGCCGTCCTCTCCGACGACGGCGAGTCGTACGTCCTGGACGGCGTCAAGCTATGGACCACGAACGGCGTCATCGCCGAACTCGTCGTCGTCATGGCGCTCGTGCCGCCGCACACCGACGCGGACGGCACCGCCCACAAAGGCGGCATCAGCGCGTTCGTGGTGGAAATGGACTCCCCGGGCATCACCGTGGAAAACCGCAACACCTTCATGGGGCTCCGCGGGATCGAAAACGGCGTCACCCGCTTCCATCAGGTCCGGGTCCCGGCCGCCAACCGGCTGGGCCGGGAAGGACAGGGCCTGAAGATCGCCCTCACCACCCTCAACACGGGCCGGCTCTCGATCCCCGCGCTGTGCGTCGCCACGGGTCGGTGGAGCCTGAAGATCGCCCGCGAATGGTCCAACGCCCGCACGCAGTGGGGTCGGCCGATTGGCCAGCATGAGGCCGTCAGCAAGAAAATCGCCTTCATCGCGGCCAGCGCCTTCGCCCTGGACGCCGTGTTTGAACTCTCCGCGGAAATGGCCGACGCCGGGCAGAAGGACATCCGGATCGAGGCGGCCCTGGCCAAGCTGTGGTCCACGGAGATCAGCTGCCTCATCGCCGACGAACTCGTGCAAATCCGCGGCGGCCGGGGCTTTGAAACGGCAGACTCGCTCGAAGCCCGCGGCGAGCGCGCCGTCGCCGCGGAACAGCAGCTCCGCGACATGAGGATCAACCGGATCTTCGAGGGTTCCTCGGAAATCATGAAGTTGCTGATCGCCCGCGAAGCCGTGGACGCGCACCTGGCGGCCGCAGGAGACCTCGCCTCGGAGGACGCCCGCCTCTCGGACAAGGCGAAGGCCGCCGTCGGCGCCTCCGGCTTCTACGCCAAGTGGCTGCCCAAACTCGTGGCCGGCGCCGGCATGGACCCGCGGTCCTACAGCGACTTCGGCCGGCTCGCCAAACAGCTGCGCTACGTGGAGCGCTCCTCCCGGCGCCTGGCGCGGCAGACGTTCTACGGCATGGGCCGCTGGCAGGCGAAGCTGGAGCACAAGCAGGCGTTCCTGGGACGGATTGTGGACATCGGCGCCGAGCTGTTTGCCATGGCCGCGTGCTGCTCCCGAGCCGAGATGCTGCTGCGGACTCATCCCGAACGCGGGGCCTCCGCATACGAACTCGCCGAGGCCTACTGCGAACAGGCCCGCGTTCGCGTGGACGAATATTTCGACCGGCTGTGGCGGAACACCGACGACGCCGACCACGTCCTGGCCCGCCAGACCCTCGCCGGCGACTATGCCTGGCTTGAGGCCGGAGTCCTTGACCAGTCAGAAGGGACCGGCCCGTGGATCGCGGACGCCAGCCGGCGCCCCTCCGTCCGGGAGGACCTGCACCGCAAATACCGCTGAACGGACCCCGCGAGACCGCCACAGCCGATAATAAGCACCCTTGCTAACCGGAATCCGCCATGGTTAGGTTTACGGGAGACCGTCACCCCTACGGTGCCGGACATCCGGCGAAAGTGAGCAGTCCGCATGAGCAGCACCGCAGGCCCCGACGACAAAACGACGCGCCACACCACGCAGGCGGACGGCGCAACCGCGCCGGTGACGGCAGTCCGCCACGATGATCCCGTCCGCGACGCGCCTGTCCGTGACACGCGTGCCGGCGACACGGTTGTCGACGAGATCCCGACCCGCCAAACCGTCGTGGCCCGTGAGAAGGAACAGTTCGGCGGCATCCAGGTCGGCTCGGCGTTCTTCGGCTGGCTGGCCGCCACCGGCACGGCCGTCTTGCTCACCGCGCTGGTCGCGGCCGGCGGCACCGCCGTCGGGCTCGCCACCAACACCGACGTGAACGACGCCGTCAACCAGGCCTCCAACAACCAGACGATCGGGCTTGCCGGCATCATCGTGCTGCTGGTGATCCTCCTGGTCGCCTACTACTGCGGCGGGTATGTGGCCGGCCGGATGGCCCGCTTCAACGGCGCCAGGCAGGGCTTCATGGTCTGGATCTGGGCCCTGATCGCAGCGATCGTGGTCGCGGTGCTGGGCCTGGTCGCCGGGCAGCGCTTCAATATCCTGGCCAATCTGAACAGCTTCCCGCGCATCCCGGTCAACGAGGGCCAACTGAACACCATGAGCATCATCGCGGCGGTGGTCGTGGCCGCCGTTGCCCTGGTTGGTGCCGTACTGGGCGGCCTCGCGGGCATGCGCTTCCACCGCAGGGTGGACAAGGCGGGTTTCAGCCCGGCACCGGTGGAGGATCAGGCAGACACGACGCCGTCGACGTAGTACCAGCGCCGGTCCACCCGCGCAAAGCGGCTGGTTTCGCGCTGCACGCCGCGTTCGCCGTCGTGCCGGAAGTGCGCCGCGAATTCCACTGTGCCTTCAGCGTCCAGCGGGCCGCCGCGGCCGGTGGACAGGATGTCCAGGCGGCGCCACTGCATGCCCGAATCCAACTCCAGTTCAGCGGGTCTCGTGTCCGGATGCCACGTCCGCAGCAGGTATTCGGCGTCCAGCACCACGAAGGCACTGTACCGGGACCGCATGAGCTGCTCCGCCGTCGGCGCGTCGGCATCCCCGCGATGGAAACGGCCGCAGCACTGGGCATACTGCTCGCCGGACAGGCACGGACAGTTCCCCTGGTACGCGGCGGCAGAACCACTCCCGGAACTGCCAGCGGCAGACGTGCCCGCGGGTTCAGAATCGGCGGCTGCGGCGTGCGTCACAAGATGTCCTTCCGGCGGGCCGGACAACGCCGGCGGGGCTGTCTTTGACTATAGACGCCCGGCCAGCGGCGGCGCGCCCCGCCGGCGGATAACGGCTTTGACACATCTTCGCCAGGACCGCGCGGGTCGGCGCGGGGCGGCCGAAAAGTACGTATTGTTAAGAGCGGCTCCTGCCCCGCCACATGCTTGCGGCCGGGAACCCGCTGCAGCAGGCCGGCAAGGAGAGGTGACATGGAAGATCCAACAACCATTGCGCTGAACTTGACCTTTTTCGGGACCCTCGGCGTGGCGTTCGTGATGTTCCTTGGCCTCTTCATGGTTTTCGCCGCCACCCTCGTGCTCGCGGGGATCGGCCGGCTCGCGGCATTCGTTGTCCTGGCCGTCACCGGGCTCCTCAGCGGTGGTCCCGGGGTGCGGGACGAGCGGCCGCGGGAACTGCCGACGCGGGACGAACCGGCCAAGGCACCGAAGCCCGCAGTCCCGGCCCGGATGACCACACCGCGCCGCCCCGCCCGGAACGCAAGCAAGAAGGAACCGGCGCTGTCGCCCGAATGGGCAGCCGCCGTGGCCCGGGCAGATGCCCGCGCCGCCGCGAGGGCCAAGGCCGAAGCCGGACCGGCCGTCCGGGTCAAGGTCCGGGACCTGCCCAACCCTTCCGCATCGGCCCGGGACATCACGGAAGTCTCGGCCCTGGTGGAGTCGGCCACGGACACCAATGGAACCCTCGGCGCGATCCCGCTGGCCTTCAAGAAGCCCGCCATGCCCGCCGCGAAGTCCCTGCTGGACACCGGCTCACTCGTGTCCTTGCGGGGTCTGCCGACCGCGAAGGCCAAGCAGCCGGCCCAGGAGCGCAAAGCCGGCTGAGCCCTTACCCCGGGCAGGCAAGTCCGCTACGTTGGAACCCATGGAATTCAGATACCTCGGGAACAGCGGCTTCAAGATTTCAGAAATCACCTTTGGCAACTGGCTGACCCATGGCTCCCAGGTGGAGAACGACGTCGCCACCCAGTGCGTCCGTGCCGCGCTCGACGCCGGCATCAGCACCTTCGATACGGCGGACGTCTACGCCAACACGGCCGCGGAAACGGTCCTGGGCGCAGCCTTGAAGGACGAGCGCCGGGAATCCCTGGAAGTCTTCACCAAGGTGTTCGGCCCCACCGGACCCAAAGGCCACAATGATCTGGGCCTGTCCCGCAAACACATCATGGAATCCATCAACGGCTCCCTGAGGCGGTTGCAGACCGACTACGTGGACCTCTACCAGGCGCACCGCTATGACTACGAGACGCCGCTGGAAGAGACCATGCAGGCCTTCGCGGACATCGTCCGGCAGGGCAAGGCCCTGTACATCGGGGTCAGCGAGTGGACGGCCAACCAGATCCGCGACGGCCATGCCCTCGCCAAGGACCTGGGATTCCAGCTGATCTCCAACCAGCCGCAGTACTCCATGCTGTGGAGGGTGATCGAGGCCGAGGTGATTCCGGCGTCGGAAGAGTTGGGCCTGTCCCAGATCGTCTGGTCCCCGATGGCGCAGGGCGTGCTGAGCGGCAAGTACCACCCGGGCAAGCCTGCTCCCGAAGGCAGCCGCGCCACGGATTCCAAGGGCGGCTCGCGAATGATCGAGCGCTGGATGTCCAACGAGGTCCTCACCGGCGTGCAGCAACTCAAGCCGATTGCGGAGGAGGCCGGGCTGACCATGGCCCAGCTCAGCATCGCCTGGGTGCTGCAGAACAAGAACGTGGCCTCGGCCATCATGGGCGCGTCCCGGCCGGAACAGATCGAGAAGAACGTCGCAGCCGCGGGCCTGAAGCTGGATTCCGTGATCATGGACAAGATCGATTCCGTCATCGGCTCGCTGGCCGAACGCGACCCCGCGCAGACCAAATCACCCGCCTCCCGCGAGGCCTAATCCCATGCCCAACGTGCCCGAGCTCGCCGTCACCGGATCCACCGGCAACCTGGGCGGTGTGGTGGCCAGGCTGCTGGCCGCGGCCGGAAGCCCACAACGGCTCCTGGTCCGGGACGCCGCCCGGGCGCCCGAGCTCGAAGGCGCCGTCCCGTTCGTGACCACCTACGCGGACCAGGAGCGGGCCAAGGAGGCGCTGACGGGGGCGAAGACCCTGTTCATGGTCTCCGCGGCCGAGGCCGAGGACCGGCTGCAGCAGCACTACGCTTTTATCGATGCGGCGGCAGCGGCCGGCATCCAGCACATCGTGTACACCTCGTTCTTCGGCGCGGGGCCGGACTGCACGTTCACCCTGGGCCGGGACCACTTCGCGACCGAGGAGCGCATCAAGGCCTCCGGCATGGACTACACGTTCCTGCGGGACAACTTCTACCTGGACTTCCTGCCGCTGCTGGCCGGTGACGACGGCGTCATCCGCGGCCCCGCCGGGACCGGCGTCATGGCGGCCGTGGCGCGGGCGGACATAGCCCGTTCGGCCCTCACCGTGCTGCGGGACCCTGCCCTGCACGTGGGACGGACCTACAACCTGACCGGCCCGGAGAACATCTCGCTGGCCCGCGGCGCGGAACTCCTGACCGCCGGAACCGGCCGGGCCATCACCTTCCACAACGAGACCCTGGAGGAGGCCTACGCGTCCCGCGCCTCCTACGGGGCGCCGCCGTGGCAGGTGGACGCCTGGGTGAGCACCTATACGGCCATCGCGGCCGGCGAACTGGCCGGCCCCACCTCGGCCGTGCACGAGCTGACCGGCCGCGAACCGCTGGGCCTGGAGCAGTTCCTCGCGGAGGCGCACACCCTGTAGCCCGCGCGGCGGACACGACAGGGCGGGCCAGCCCGGGACAGGCCGGCCTGTCCCGGTGTTGACGGTTTCCGGGCCGCGGCGTAGACCTGATTCCAGGTGACACCGGCCAGCACCGGGCCGGTGCGGAGAAGAATCGCAAGGCCATGCCAAAGCAAATGTCCCGCCACTCCGCCGTCCTGAAGAGCCCGCGCCGGCAGGGCCGGAAACTCGCCCCACATTCCGGCGAGCCGAGCTATGGCCCGTTGACCACCGACGAGCTCCAGCTTGCCGTGCGGAATCATTCCATGCCGCTGGAGGCCCTGCGGAGCGATACCACCCCACCCGGGCTGCACTATGTGCTCACCCACTTCGACATCCCGTTCATCGACGTCGAGCACTGGCATCTGCAGCTCGGCGGGGCGGTGCAGCGGGCTGTGGAGCTGAGCCTGCGGGCCCTGCGCCGGGCACCGAGCATCAGCCTCCCGGTCACGCTGGAATGCGCCGGCAACGGCCGGTCCCTGCTGCGGCCCCGCCCGTTGAGCCAGCCCTGGATCCTGGAGGGAGTCGGCACCGCGGTGTGGACCGGCGTCCCGCTCGCCTACCTGCTGACCCAGGCCGGCGTGGACGAGGACGCCGTGGAGGTGCTCTTCACCGGGGCGGACAGCGGCGTCCAGGGCGGCGTCGCCCAGCACTTCGCCCGGAGCCTGCCGATCAGCGAGGCCCTGCGGCCCGACGTGCTGCTCGCCTACCAGATGAACGGCGCGGACCTGCCGCCGCAGCACGGCTATCCGCTCCGGCTGGTGGTGCCCGGCTGGTACGGCATGGCGAGCGTAAAGTGGCTGTCCTCGATTAAGGTCCTGACCAAGCCCTTCGGCGGCTTCCAGCAGTCCGTGGCGTACCGCTACCAGCAGGATGCCGAGGACCCCGGCACCCCGGTCTCCTGGATCAAGGTCCGCTCACTCATGGTTCCTCCGGGCGTCCCGGATTTCTTCACCCGGAACAGGATCCTGCCCCGCGGACCGGTGATGCTGACCGGCCGGGCGTGGTCCGGGCAGGGCAGCGTGGAGCGCGTCGACGTCGGGATTGACGGAAAATGGGCCCCGGCCCATCTGGAGCACCCGGCCGCGCCGTTCGCGTGGTGCGCGTGGTCGATGCCGTGGGTGGCCGATCCCGGCGAGCACGAGCTCAGTTGCCGTGCCACGGATGCCAGCGGCGCCGTGCAGCCGCTGGAACCGGCGTGGAACTACCAGGGCATGGGGAACAATGTGGTGCAGCGGATCAAGGTCAGCGTGGAGTAGCTCCCGAAACCTGGAGTAGTGCCCGAAATTCGGGGCTCAGCGGCTGCGCCGCAGGTGCTCAGCGTTCAGTTCGTCGAGTTCCTCATCCGTGAGGTCATCGAAGCCGCGGGCCTCGCGCTTGTCGCTGCGCGAGAAGCGGATGAACATCAGGATGATCAGGGGCAAATCCACAATTTCGCAGATGAACCACAAGACATCTCCGGCCAGTTGCTGGTCCCGCAGGGCGTTAGGAAACCAGCCCAGCGGGGAGGGCGTCGTGGTGACGTGATCGAGGACCTGGCCGTTGAGGCGCAGGAGGATCCCGGGCACGGCGTCGACCAGCAACTCAATGAAAACGAATACGAACTCCACGACGAAGAACGCGCTGGACCGGCGGAAGTCTGCCTCCTCGATGATCGGCAGGGCCATCATCATGCCCAGCAGCGGAACCCCGACGGTCAGCAGCGCCCCGGCCAGCGGGTCAGTGCGGAGGGTGTAAAAGGCGGGCGTGAGGAAGGTCGAGAAGAGCGCGAGGCCCAGCAGCGGGGCGGCCATCGAGTTGCCGGCCAGCCGCACCATACGGTGTGAGAGCCCTTTGTTCAGCCGGTCGACGCCCCGCGGTGGGAGGGCCGCGCGGGCCAGCGAAATGGGTTTTCCCAGGCCGATCAGCAGCGGCACCACGAACAGCAACAGGGAAATCTTGAGCGTGAAAGCCCACCGGAGCTGCGCGCTGTAGACGCCCGGAAAGCCGCACGTCAGCACTGTCAGGAACCCCAGGCCCAGGAAATAGAACGCCAGCGTCCGCCACAGGGGATGGCGGTGGCCGCGCGCCGCCGCGGATTTGAGGCCAAGGGCATACAGCAGCGCCGAACCGCCGATCAGGGCGGCGGCGGCCCAGTCGATCTGCCAGGCGGTGAGGATTGCTTCAAGGGGCGGCACGGGCCTATGTTAGGCGCCTTTCCTTGGAGGACCCCGGACACCGCCTCAGCAGCCCTCGAAGTCGGTGAGCACCTTCACCTTGTCCGCCGAGGCGGAGGACGGATCAAAGGTGTAGCCGATCCATTCCCGGGCGAGCCGCCGTGCCAGTTCCAGCCCCACCACGCGCTGGCCCATGGTGAGGACCTGGCAGTCGTTGGACAGCACCGAACGCTCCACACTGAAGGAGTCATGGGCTGTGGCGGCCCGGATGCCGTCGACCTTGTTGGCGGCAATGGCGACGCCGATTCCCGTGCCGCAGAACAGGATGGCGCGGTCCGCCTGCCCGTCCCGGATGAGCTCCGCCGCGATGCCCACGTACGGGTAGGGCTTGGCGAACTGCTCGGGGGCGTCGCCGCGGTTGACGCCGATGTCGATGACTTCTGCCACCCGCGGGTCCGTCCGGAGGTCAGCGAGGATCTGGTCCTTGTAGTCCACCCCGGCCTCGTCCGCGCCAACAATGAGCCGGATCCCGGCCGCCGGGCTCATGAGCGTGCCCCGGCAGCCTGCTGCGCACCTGCAATTTTCACATCGGCAGTATTCACACCGGCAAGGTGTGGGCCGAACACGGTGAAGACCATCGCCAGGGACGTCGCCCCCGGGTCGGGTGTGCCGACGCTCTTCTCCGCCAGGGGTCGGGCCCGGCCCTTCAGCGGGCGCAGGGCCGCGGTGGCCTGCGCCGCAGCGGTGGCCTCCCGTGCCGCTTCCGTCCAGCCAGCATCCGCGCCGGCCCCTTCGCCGGCCAGCCGGCTGAGAGTCCCGGTAAACGGGACAAGCGCGTCCACCATGGTCTTGTCCCCGACGTCGGCCTTGCCGAGTTCGGCGATCCGGGCGGCAAAGGCTGCCACCGCCGCCGCGAGTTCGGCAGCACTGGGCGCGTGGTGGTTGCCGAGGGACTCGCCGAAGGCCCGCAGGCCGGCGCCCCACAAGACGCCGGAGGTGCCGCCGGCGTTATCTGCCCAGGCATCCCCGGCGGTGGTCAGCACGGATCCCGCGCCGGCACCGCGGGACGCAGCCCCTGCGGCGGCGTCAGAGGCCGCATCGATGCCGCGGACCATGCCGCGCCCGTGGTCCCCGTCGCCGGCGATGGCGTCGAGGTCGCCAAGGAACTTCTCGGCGTCGTGGAGTGCCTCGCGGGCCGCCGCCAAAGCGGCGACGCAGTGCCCTGCGTAGTCGCGGGAAGCCTCTGCCGCGGCGAAAGCCTCCGGTGCGGCCGCGTCCTCCCCATGCTCCGATTCGTCCGTCTCGACGCCGGGGAGGGCTGCGTTCCCGCGCCGGTAGGCGGGGGTTTCGGCGGGAGCGGTCCAGAGCGGCTCGAGTTCGTCATCGAGCCACGTCACGGTCAGTGACACACCGGCCATGTCCAGGCTTGTGACGAGTTCGCCGACTTCCGGCATCACCAGGGTGTAGCCGGCGGCGCGAAGCAGCGGTGCCACGCTGAGCCAGAGGACGAAGAGTTCCTCGTGCTTGGTGGAGCCGAGCCCGTTGAGAATGACGGCGAGGCGGTCCCCCGCACCCTGCGGCGTCTCGGCCAGCAGCCGGGACACGAATTCCTGGCCCAGTTCCTTCGCGGGCGGCAGGTCCGTGTCGAACAGGCCTGGTTCGCCGTGAATGCCCAGGCCCAGTCCCATCTGCCGGTCCTTGAGCGTGAACAGCGGAGCCTCGGCGCCGGGGAAGGTGCAGCCGTGGAAGGCGCTGCCGATGGTGCGGGTCAGGTCGTTGGCCTTCCGGCCCAGGCGCACCACCCCGGCAAGGTCAGCGCCCGCTTCGGCGGCCGCGCCCATGATTTTGAAGACCGTGAAGTCACCGGCGATGCCGCGGCGTTTTTCCACTTCCGACGGCGGCGCGCTGGCGACGTCGTCGGTCACCAGGACGTTCTCCACTGCGATCCCCTCGGCGGCGAGCCGTTCGCTGGCCATACCGAAGTTCATGACGTCGCCGGCGTAGTTGCCGTAGGTGAAGACAACGCCGGCGCCGGAATCCGCGGCCTTGGCCACGGAGTACGCCTGCTGGGCAGATGGCGAGGTGAAGATGTTCCCGACGACGGCGCCGTCGGCCAGCCCGGTGCCGATCAGCCCTGCGAAGGCCGGGTAGTGCCCCGAGCCGCCGCCGGCCAGCACGGCCACCTTCGGCTCGCGGGGCCGGTGCCGGCGGACAGCGCCGCCGGGGACCTGGCGCACCAGGTTCGCGTGGACGTCGCAGAAGCCGGCGAGGGCTTCCTCGGCGAAATCTGACGGGTCGTTAAATATTCTGGTCATCGTGGGCTCTCTCGGCTGCGCTCGGTCTGGTCGGCGTGGCTGCTAGTGGATGTGGCTTCCGCCGTTGATGTCGATGGTGGTTCCCGTGAGGTAGGCGGATTCCTCGGAGGACAGGAACGTGATGACGGCGGCGATTTCCTCGGTGCTGGCGTTGCGGCCCAGGGGAATGCCGGCGTTGATGGCGGCTTCCTGTTCTTCGGTGCTGCCGACGCGGATGTTGGTGTCCACCGCGCCGGGGGTGATGGCATTGACGGTCACGCCGGTGCTGCCGATTTCGCGCGCCAGGGCCTTGGTGAAGCCCAGGATGGCGGCCTTAGCTGCGGAGTAGGGGACCTTGCCGAAGACGCCGCCGCCGCGCTGGGCGGAGACGGAGGACATGTTCACGATCCGGCCCCAGCCGCTGGCGATCATGTCCGGCAGGAAGGCGCGGGTGACAAGGTAGGTTCCCGTGGCGTTGACGGCCATGACCTTGTTCCAGAGGTCCAGCGTGGTCTCAAGGAACGGCACCGGGGAGGTGATGCCGGCGATGTTGGCCAGGGCGCCGACGGCGGGGAGGCTGCCGGAGCGGACCTCGGCGGCCACGGCGTTGTACGCGGCTGTCACGGAGTCCTCGTTGGCGACGTCAACCTCGTGGCCAAACGCGGGAACGTTGAATTCGTTGCCGATCTCCGCAGCGACCTTGGCGGACTTCTCGCCGTCGAGATCCAGGATCACCACGGCCCAGCCCTGGCTGGCGTAGCGGCGGGCGGTGGTGATGCCGATGCCCCGGTCCGAGGTTGCCCCGGTGAGGACGGCGGTGCGCTGGATGGTGGTCATGATGCTCCTTGAATATGCATGGTGTGTTGATTGATGGAATCGAGTGCTCGGAAAACGCCGTTTTGACTGTTCAAAAGGGCGGTTACGGAGCAATCGACGGATCGATGAGGTCGGTGATGAAGCTGGCGGCCTTGGCGGCCGCGGCGGGGCGTTCCTCGTGGGTGACGTCCCGGGTCTCCAGTTCCAGGGAGAAGTGGCCGGTGTAGCCTCCGGCCGCGAGGGCGCGCAGTCCGGCGGCGAAATCGGCCTGGCCGTTGCCGATGCTGAGGTTGATGTTCCCCGGCACGGCGTCGCGCAGGTGGACGTGGGCCACCCGGCCCTGGTGCCGCTCGAGGTATTCCAGCGGGTCCTCGCCGGCGGCCACGATGTGGCTGAAGTCCATGACGATCCCGACGCCGGAGCCGGCCAGCCGCTTCGCCAGCAGTTCCGCGCGCTCCAGGTTCCAGCAGAACCGCAGGAAGTGCAGTGATTCGGTCCAGAGCTCGACGCCGAACGTGTCCGCACGCCGCTTGGCTGCGATGAGCTGGGCGGCAACGGTGTCCAGGTCCTCGTCGAGGCTGCGGACCGGGTCGTGGCCAAGGGCGCCGCAGGGCAGGACCAGGGCCTTGGCGCCGGTGCCGGCCGCAAGGGTGAGGAGGGCGTCCAGGTGCCGGTTCCGGGCGGACTGCGTGTCGGCGTTGAGCACGGCGTTCAGGTCCCCGATGTCCCCGTTGACGGACCGCACCCGCAGTCCGGAGGCGACGACGTCGGCCGTCACGGTGGCGACGGCATCGGCGTCGAGGTCGTAGGGGACGTGGTCGCATACCCCGGGGAGGGCGCCGAGGTCTATTTCCTCAAAACCGAGGCCGCTGATGGTCCGCAGGGCGGTCGGCAGGTCCTGGTGACGGAAGCTGATGGACGAGCAGCCGAGTCGGGAATTGAACATCGTCGTTGATCCTCTGGTCGTGCCCCGAGGGCGGTAGTGATAGGGACCACACTACAAAGTCGACTGTCAACAGTCAACCCTTGAAGTTGACTGTTGACAATTACTTATGGCGCGGGTCACACTGGCGTATCATCTGTTAACAGTCGACAGTGTTGGTGCGGAAGCGCCGGCAGCTCTCTTCGAAAGGGATTGACATGAGCAACGAAGCTCTCACCATGCGGGGCCCGGTGCATGGCACCAAGGAAGCGAAACGCGTCGCGATCGGTTCCAGCGTCGGGGCAGTGATCGAAACGTACGACTTCATTGGCTTCGGCACGGCTGCGGCCCTGTACTTCGGCACGGCGTTCTTCCCCACCGGTGATCCGGTGACGGGAACGCTGGCCGCGTTCGCCACCCTCGGCGTCGGCTTCGCGGCCCGGCCGATCGGCGGCATCATCGGCGGCCACCTCGGTGACAAGCTGGGCCGCAAGCCCGTCCTGGTGGCCTCCCTGATCCTGATGGGCGTCGCAACCTTCGTGATCGGCCTGCTTCCCACCTACAGCCAGGTCGGTCTCCTGGCTCCTGCCTTGCTCGTGTTCGTCCGGATCGTACAGGGCCTGGCCTTCGGCGCGGAATGGGGCGGCGCCATCCTCATGAGCTACGAGCACGCGCCCTGGAAGTCCAAGGGCAAGTACACCGGCATGGTCCAGGCCGGCTTCCCGGTCGGGCTGCTGCTGGCCAACCTCGTGTTCCTCTTCAGCGTCCAGCTCGGCGGCGAACTCGCCTGGCGCATTCCGTTCCTCGCCAGCATCGTGCTGGTCGTCGTCGGCCTGATCATCCGCTCCAAGGTCCCCGAATCCCCGGTCTTCGACGAGGTCAAGGACAGCGGCGCCATCGTGAAGTCACCCATCGTCGAGGTCCTCAAGACGGACTGGCGCAATATCGTCAAGGGCATCGGCCTCCGCATCGCCGAGACCGCAGGCTACGCCGTGTCCATCACCTACATGATTTCCTACCTCAACAGCCAGCATCTGGCCGACAAGACCCAGACCCTCGTGGCGCTTTGCATCGCCTCCGCGATCGGCATCTTCGCCACCCAGGCCTGGGCCCGCCTGACTGACAGGATCGGCCGGCGCCCGCTCTACATCTGGTCCTGCGCCTTCGCGGTGGCGTTCGCCGTGCCCATGTTCCTCCTGGTCAACACCGGCCTGTTCATCTTCATCATCGCCACCCTCGTGATCTCCTACGCCGTGTGCCAGAACTCGCTCGCCGGCGCCCAGGGCGCCTGGTTCCCGGAGCTCTTCCAGGCCAAGACCCGCGCCTCAGGCGCCTCGCTGGCCTACCAGATCTCGGCAATGGTCTCCGGGTTCACCCCTTTCATCACCACCCTGCTCTTCGTCAGCTTCGGCTGGATGGGACCGGCACTGCTCTTCGGCACGTACGCCGCAATCGGGCTCTGGGCCGCCGTCGTCACCCGCGAAACCTGGGGCCGGCGCGAACGCCAGCTGGCGGATGAGGCCACCAAAAACACACCCGCCCACGTGAGCGCCTGATGGCCACGACAGAAGAAGCCCAAATGACCGCCACCAAGGAAACCGTGACCACCACCCCAACAGAACGCGTCGAGAGCGTTTCGGCCGCGGCCTACCGGATCCGGCACCATGCCCTGAACATGGGCGAGGTCCAGGGCCAGGGCTATGTGGGCCAGGCCCTTGGCGCCGCGGACATACTGGCGGTTGTCTATGCGGACCAGCTCCGGTTCCGTGCCGAGGATCCCGCCTGGGAAGAACGGGACCGGTTCCTGCTTTCCACCGGCCACTACGCGATCGGCCACTACGCGGCCCTCGCCGAGGCCGGAATCATCCCCGTCAAGGAACTGGAGACGTACGGCTCGGACGATTCCCGGCTGCCGATGTCCGGGATGTCCACCTACACCCCCGGCATGGAAATTTCCGGCGGCTCCCTCGGCCACGGCCTCTCGATCGCCGTCGGCGCCGCCCTGGGCCTGCGCTACCAAGGCTCCGACGCCCGGGTCTACAACTTCCTCTCCGACGGCGAACTCGACGAAGGCTCCACATGGGAGGCTGCGATGGGCGCCCACCACCACCAGCTTGGCAACCTGACTGCCATGGTGGACATCAACGCCCTGCAGGCCGACGGCAAGACGGACACCGTGCTGCGCACCGAGCCCGTCACCGAGAAGTGGGAAGCCTTCGGCTGGTACACCCAGCGCGTGGACGGGAACGACGTCGGCGCTCTGCTGGCCGCGTTCGACAACGCGGCCGCCCAGGCGGCCGCCGTCGGACGTCCCTCCGTGATCCTGTGCGACACGAAGGTGGGCCGCGGAGTTCCGCTGCTCGAGGACCGCGAAAAGGCGCACTTCATGCGCATCGAGGAACACGAATGGCAGCTCTGCCGCGAGCAGCTGACTGCAGGATTCAAAGGGAAGGCCGCACGATGAGCACCGCCACTGATTTGAAGGGCACTGCCCCCAAGCTGAAGACCTCGGCCATGATCGCCTCCTTCGCGGATCCGGGCCAGAAGACCGCGTCCGCGCCGTTCGGACACGCACTGGTCAAGGCGGCCCAGGGGAACGAGAAGATCGTGGGACTGACCGCGGACCTGGGCAAATACACGGACATGCACATCTTCGCCCAGGCCTTCCCGGAACGCTTCTTCCAGATGGGCATGGCCGAGCAGCTGCTCTTCGGCGCCGCGGCCGGCCTGGCGGAGACCGGGCTGGTCCCGTTCGCATCGACCTACTCGGTGTTCGCTGCCCGGCGCGCCTACGACTTCCTGTGCCTGGACGCCGCCGAGCCGAACCTGAATGTCAATATCGTCGGCGGCCTCCCCGGACTGACCACCGGCTACGGCCCAAGCCATCAGGCCACCGAGGACATGGCGATCTTCCGGGGCATGCCCAACCTGACCATCGTGGATCCCTGCGACTCGATCGACATCGAGCAGGCAGTCCCTCAGCTGGCCGCCACCGACGGGCCCACATACCTGCGGCTGCTCCGCGGCAATGTCCCCACGGTGCTGGATGAGTACGGCTACACCTTCGAACTCGGCAAGGCGAAGGTCCTGCGCGGGGGCAACGACGTCGTCTTTGTCTCCAGCGGGCTCATGACCATGCGGGCGCTCCAGGCGGCCGAGGCGCTGGCGGCGCACAATGTGGACGTCGCCGTCGTCCATGCCCCCACCATCAAGCCGTTCGACACCGCGACAGTCCTCGCGGAGCTGAACACGGACCGCCTCGCGGTCACGCTGGAGAACCACAGTGTGGTGGGCGGCCTGTTCGAGACCGTCGCCTCGGCCGTGGTCACCGCGGGCCTGGGCAAACGGGTGGTGCCGGTGGCCCTGCCCGACGAATTCCTCGATGCCGGCGCGCTGCCCACCCTGCATGAACGGTACGGGCTCTCGGTGCAGCGGATCGTCGCCAAGGTGCTCGCCGAACTTGGCTGAAGGTGCGCGGGGGCGGCTGCTGCCGGCCCCGCGCACGTGGCGTACCATCAACTGTTAACACACCAACTGTAAACAGTTGACCACTGACGGTGAGGACTAACCATGGCCGGAGCAACAGCCCCGCTTCTCGGACTGGAAAAGAAGAGCCTCCGCGAGCAGGCGCTATCCGCCTTGCGCACGGCCATCACGAGCGGCGAACTGGAGCCCGGGCGGCATCTGGTGGAGACCGAACTGTCCGACATGCTCCAGATCAGCCGCGGCACGCTGCGCGAGGCCCTGCGCCAACTGGAGCAAGAAGGACTGCTGTCGGCCGGACCGCGCGGCAGGCTGTCCGTGCGTCACCTGGACGGCAAGGAGATCCGGGACATTTTCGCCGTCAGGGCGGCCCTGGAATCGCTCGCGGTCCGGACGCTGTGCGAATTGCCGGACCGGGCCTCTGTGATCGCGTCCCTGCGTTCGGCGGTCGATGCCATGGCCGCGGCTGCCGAGGCGAGCCTGGAAGAACGGATTGAATCCGACCTCGAGTTCCACCGGACGCTGTGCCGGCTCACTGGAAACGAGACCCTGCTGCACTCCTGGGAGTCCCTTGAGGGCTCCATCCGGATGTCGATCATGTTTGCCGGGATTGAGCGGGCCGTCAAAAACATGAGCGTGGACCGCCACCACGACATCGTCGCGGCGATCGAAACCGGGAATGCGGTACTGGCCCGCACAACGGTCCTCGAACACATGGATGTTGCCGCGGCCAACCTGGTGGCCTAGCCGGCGTCAGTAGTCCACGATCGCGCCGGCGGAGATGTTGACGGTGGCGTCGGTGATGGCCGCCGCCTTGTCCGAGACGATGAAGGAGGCCACGTTTCCGACGTCCGTCAGCGTGGCTGTGCGGTTCAGGTGCGCGGCCCTGGCGATCTCCACCACGATCTCCTCGCGGCCTTCGGCCTGCCACGGGATGGTTTCGATAATGCCTCCGGTGACCATGGTGACCACCCTGACGCCGTGTTTTCCCAGCTCAAGCGCCCACTGCCGGCGCAGCCCTTCCATCGCGTCCAGCGCCACCTTGAATCCGCCCAGGCCGGGGATCGTCTGTGGACCCGAACCGCCGAACATGAGCACCACACCGGAGCGCTGCTTGACCATGTAGCCGGCGGCCGCGCGGGTGGTGAGGAAGTGCGTGCGCGCGGCGAGGGCGATGGGACGGGTGAAGTCATCGACGTCAATCTCCATGAGCGGCTGCTGGACGTCGCCGAACGAGATCACATTGAAGGAGATGTCGATCCTCTTGCTCTTCTTCGCCACCCGGTTCACGAAGGCATCCACTTGCTCTTCGTCCAGGGCGTCGACGACGGCGGTTTCGGCCGTGCCTCCGGCCTCGCGGATGTCATTGGCCACTTTCTCCAGCCGCGATTCGGTCCTCCCGGCGATATGGACCGTGGCGCCGTCGGCCGCCAAGGCTCTGGCCACCGCCCCGCCCACTGCCCCGCCGCCGCCGTAGATCAGGGCAGTCTTGCCGTGCAGTAAGCCGTGTTCCTCAATCCCGATGTTCACCATGGTCGCCTGCCTAGTGCCGCGGAGTTCGTGAATTCCCTCAACTATGTTCTTGCGCAGGGCCGGTGGCAAGAGGACGGGCGGGACCACCGCGACGCCGGGACCCGGCCAGGTGTCCCCCCAATTGCACACTCCTGGCCGAACCACGACGATGCGGGCGGACTGCTGCCGCCCCTACAGCGAGTAATTGGACACGTCCAATTTCTCGCCCTGAGCGTACCCGGAACAGATTAGACATGTCCAATCTGCTAAACTCGCTGGCGACCTGAAGTTTTGTGACAAGCCGCGGCTGATGCAGCCCGGCCGATGAAGGAAGCCATTGTGAGCGACGACCAGCCGACCTCCGCGCCGGGTCTAGCCCTGGCCCGCAAGCTGAACATCCTCCTGGACAGCGCCGAGGCCGAGGGCCGGAAAATCACGTTCAATGACGTCCGGGATGCCATGTCCGCTGCCGGGACGCCGCTCTCGCGGGCCAGGTGGCACTACATGCGATCGGGCTCGGGACCGGCCGTCAAGAAAGTCGAACTCCTGCAGAACCTGGCCAAGTTCTTCGGCGTCAGCGAGAACTACCTGATCGACGGTGATGAAGAACTTCCGCCCCGGGTCGAGGCGCAGCTCGAATTGCTCGCCTCCATGCGGGCCAACAAGGTACGCAACTTTGCCGCCCGCCAACTGGACGGACTCTCCCCGGAGACCCTGCTCCAGATCCGGGACCTGATCGATGAGCAGCTCTCCCGCGAGGATCCGGATCAGCGGTGATTCCCCGGCGTCGGGAAGCCGCAAGTTGGTGCTCCTTGACCCGCTAACCGCCCTTTGACCTGCACTGATAGGATTCTGGCGAGGTTTGGCCGTCAGGAAGTGGCGTGTCCACGCTGACGCTCTATCAACAGCCAAGGACTCGGTACATGGATTACGACGCCGCCCGTTCGCGGGCACGGGAAGCAGAAGCCGGCCTCTGCCTCAGCGAGCCGGTCTCGCTGGCTTCTCTCCAGCGGCACCTTGAACGGCTGCGGGACCGCAAGATCGTCATCAACCCCATCGAAGGGGCCACCGATAAGGTCTGCGGTCTGTGGTTCGGGCTTGACCATATGGACCTGATCCTGCACGCACGGGCAGCCTCCGAGGTCCATCGGCAGCAGATTGTCCTCCACGAATTCGCCCACATGATCCTGCGCCACGAGCAGGACATTGTGTCCGCCGAATACGCCGCCACGTTCTTCCCGGACCTGGATCCGGAGCGCGTCGTCAGGGCGCTCAAGAGGGCTGATTTCCTCAATGAGTTCGAGGTCGCAGCGGAGCTCCTGGCCGACCGTCTCGCCGCGCGTATCCGCAGCTCCCAGGACCGCTCCGGCGGCCAGCCGGGCAACTTCGGCTCAGTGTTCGGATGATCCAGCTCCTGACGGCCGCTGTTCTCTTTGTTCTGGCCACGGTTCGCATCCCGGCCGTGGTCCGGAACCGCCGGGACACCGTGTTCCTCGCGGCAGTGTTCGCCGGGATCGCGTCGGTGCTGATGTCGCCGGCCGTGTACGCCACGATCGATGCCCACATCGGCGGCGTCAACATCGCAAAGCTCGCCCTGCATTCCTCAGTTATCCTCAGTCTCTGGTACCTCCGGCGCGCCGTTCTTGAGGCGATAATGCCGGCCGACCCGCGCCGGGCCGTGATCCGCACGCTGCCGCTAACGCTCACGTTAGCGCTGGAGTTCATGCTGTTTGTCCTGACAGGCCCCACTACCACCACGGACAGCTGGGGCCTCTACCACGACCGCCTGCCAGCGGCCCTGTTTTCCGCCGTGCTTGTCGGATTCATAGGTTGGATCTGCTGCGGCGGCGCCGTCGTGTGTTTCCGGTATGTCCCGCGGATGCGCCGGTCTTTCAAAGCCGGCTTCACCATGGCCGGCGCCGGTTGCGCCCTCGGCCTCGTCGTCACGATCAAGTTCACGATCGGGCTGCTCTCGATCCGCTTGCCGGCGTTCGCGGCCGTTCCGCTCCCCTCCGACTCAGTTATCCGAGTCGTGGAGATGCTCGCCTTCATCCTGGTCGGGGCGGGTCTGTTGCTGCCAGCCCTGGCAGGCCGGAGCGGACGAAAACGCCGGGCCCGCTGGGAGGCCAAAACCCTCGCCGGCGTCGAACCCATCAGGGAACGGGTCCTGCACAATGTCGATCCCGGACGCCTCCTCGAAAGCGACCCCGCCGCGCCGGCCCGGGAACGGCTGCACCGGATGATCGTCGAGGTCTGGGACGCTGAGCTCGCCTCCGGCGGAACCCTGACCGGGCAGGAGCGCACGTTCCTCCTGGCCGCCGAAGAGCAGCTCGACCTGAACCGGCTCCCGTGACTCCGTCGCTCACCCACCCGGGCGGATATACGCTGGATCAGATCGGGTCCGGCACCCCGGTCAACGAGGCACGGCACTAGCTCCGGAGGCGGGCAAGGGCACGTCGCCCGGATCGACGGGACCCATGTCGAGGTGGAACGGCGGATATTCGTCCCGCATGAGGGCAACGTAGGCGATGACGCGGTAGATCCAGCGGTTCAGGCCGAGCAGGAGGTCGAAGATCCCCCGCCAGTATTGCCCCGTGAACAACAGGATCACGCCCGCGATGAGGACCAGCAGCCCCATCAGGGAGATGCCTACGCCATACTGAACCCACTGGCCGTCACGGTACTCCCACGCCCTCGCCGTCCCCGTCAGGATGCTGATAATCAGCAGATGCGGAATGGCCAGCAGCCACGATTTCACCAGCACCAGGCCGCGGGACAGCCGTGCGGGATAGTCGACGTCGAAGTCCGCCGGGTAGTCGGTGCGCGCCAGGGTGAAGGGCGGGTAGGCGTCCGTGCCGATCGCGCTGAAGGCGTAGTAGGCCACGCGCCAGTTCCAGCGGATCACGCCGACGCTGAAGTTGAACAGCGAGCGGGGGTAGTGCGCCGTGAAAAGGATCGCGAACCAGGCCACGATCGTGACCACGGCGAAGGCGAACCACAGGAAGAACAGGATGATGCAGTGCGGGATGGCCAGGAACCACTTCACCAGCCACATCCAGCGCGACAGGTTCGGGTCCAGGTAGCCGTGGAGGCGCGCGGGGTACACGTAGGCTGTCGTCGCGCCCGGCGTCATCGGATAGGGAGTTCCCGGCGCGGCGGCGTAGGCGGCTACAGCGCCTGCCGGCGCAGCCATGTTGTAGGAGGCAGCCACGTTGTGTTGGCCAGGGGCGGTCCCGGGCGCGTACGGGCCCACCGGGTACGGCTGGCCGGCCTGGGGTGGCAGCTGGCCGGGAGGGACGCCGCTGCCGGGGCCGCCCTTGCCCGCAGCGCGGCCGAGCCCCGCGGCGCCCAGCACTATCAGCGGCACTCCGATCAGCAGCATCACCAGGCCGCCGATCAGCAGGCCGATGAACACAGGCAGGAGCAGACCGGAACGTGCCCCTGCCTGCAGGTTCACGCTTACCGGGGCACTCGCGTCGGCGTTCATGACCACTACGGCCCAGTCTCCGGACCGAAGGTCCCAGGTGAGGTCCTGCTCACCCGGGCCCGTGGCGGTCGCGGCCCAGAAGTTCTGCTGCGCCGGATCGGAGGGGATGCTGGCGCCGGGCACATCGCGGTACAGGACCCGGAAGGGGTTGACCCTGATGTTTGCGATTTCGGTGTGACGGACCCCGGCCAGATAGGCTGCGACGTCAGCCTGCGGCCCAACGCCGATGAAGATGTCCTTGCCGGGATCGGTGGTGGAACCACGGAGCAGCACGCTGCCCGCAAAACCCGGCGGGACGCCGTCGCGCATGCCGCCCCCGGTCCCGAAGTCCAGCCCGGGCGTGGTCAGCGCGTAGGAATTGGCGGTGAACGGCGCCGGCTGTGTGATGAAGTACCTGCCGTCGCGCTGCTGGTAGTTGACCCAGCCCGCGACCCCGGCGCCGGCCAGCAGCCCCAGCCCGAGCATCGCGCACAGCGCGCCGATCACCAGCATGACAATCCGGCCTGCTTTCATGGCCGCCACCGTCCTCTCAGAAGGTCCCTTTTCAGAAGGTCCCTTTCAGATGGTCCCTTTTCAGAAGGTCCCTTTCAGATGGTCCGCCTCAGATGCTCGGACCACTTTTACGCCGTGATCACCACTTTGAGGGCTTTGGTCTCCGCCGCGCGGGCGAAGGTGTCGTACGCCTCCATGAACTCGTCAAAGATGAAGTGGTGGGTGGCGAATCTGTCCGCCGGGATTTTTTGCTGTGCCACGAGCTTGAGCAGCATGGGGGTGGTGTTGGTGTTTACCAGGCCCATGCTGATGTTGATGTTCCGGATCCAGAGGTCTTCGACGTGCAGTTCCACGGCCCTGCCGTGCACGCCCACGTTGGCGACGTTGCCGCCGGGCCGCACGATGTCTGTACACATCGTGAACGTCGCCGGCACGCCGACCGCCTCGATCGCGACATCCACGCCCTGCCCGTCGGTCAGGACCATCACCTGTTCCCTCCAATCGGCGTCGCTGGAGAGCACCACATCCGTGGCACCGAATTCGCGCGACTTTTCGAGCCGGTTCGCGTCGAGGTCGACGGCGATGATGGTCGCGGCGCCATAAAGTCCGGCGGTACAGATCGCGGCGAGCCCAACGGGACCGGCGCCGATTACGGCCACCGTGTCGCCGGGCTTGACCCGGCCGTACTGCACGCCGATCTCAAAGCCGGTGGGAAGGATGTCGGAGAGCATGACGGCTTGTTGGTCGCTTACTCCTTCCGGCAGGAGGTGCAGGGAGTTCTCGGCGTACGGGACGCGGACGAACTCAGCCTGGGTGCCGTCAATCAGATGCCCGAAAACCCAGCCGATGCCCGAGGTTCCTTCCTCGCCGAGGCAGTGTGAGTACAGTCCCGTCTTGCAGTTGGCGCAGTGCCCGCAGGACTTGATGCAGGAGATGATGACGCGGTCCCCGACTTTGAGGCTGGTCACGGAAGCGCCGATCTCCGTGATGGTGCCGACACCTTCGTGGCCAAGGATCCGGCCCCTGGCTACGGTCGGGACGTCGCCCTTGAGGATGTGCAGATCCGTACCGCAGATAGTGGTGGTGTCCACTTTGACGATCACATCGCTGGGGTTCTGAATTCTAGGGTCGGGGACCTCGGTCCACGACTTCTCTCCAGGCCCGCCGTAGACGAGGGCTTTCATACGTGTTCCTTGGCTTTGAGAATGACTAGTGGGTCCACCAGGCGCAGGCGGCATGGCGTCTCGGTGCCGTCGATCCCCGAATACAGCAATGAGACGCGGGCGCGCTCACGGAGTTCCTCGATCGCCGCGGCCGAGACGCGGGCATGCGCAAGGTCCAGCACGAGTTCGAACCCGGGGAGCTTGCCCGAGACGCGGCGGCACACAACGTAGAGTGCCCGCACGTTGGCTGCGGTCACGATGCCGTGTACCTCGATCCGGGCTGATTCGGCGTCGGCGTTAAGGCGGATGAGAACTTTGAGTTTAGGGTCCCCCGAATGGTGGTGCATGGTCATGTGGCCGTGGTCTCCTGCCTTTCCTGCTGAAGCCGGAAAATGCAAAACGCCATTTCCTTCCCCAATGTGCGGTGAGACCCGTACTGCATTCCATGGGGCGATTCCTCCCTCAACTACGCGGCCCCCAACTGGCCGTGCAGGAACCTCCCCACAATCAGCTTGGTGGGGACCCGTTGCAGGGGTAAGGGGCGAAAGTCCCTTGTGCCCATGCGGCGTCGGCTGGCTTTGGGTCAGGGCCTGTGGGCGCCTAGCCTGTTCCTATGTCTGATCCACTCGATCCCGGCCGCGCACCGGATCTCGTGCTGGCCTCCGCCCGGCTGCCCGGGGACCACGCCAGCTTCGACGTTCATGTCCGCGACGGCGCCGTGTCCGCGATCGTCCCAACGCGCCCGGACGTGGCTGCGGCCCCGGCCGGCACGCGGGTGGTGGATCTGGACGGCCGCTGCGTCATTCCGGGGCTGTGGGATGAGCATGTCCACATGACGCAGTGGGCACTGGCCTCCAACCGGCTTGACCTCTCCGGCGCCGGCTCGGCGCGCGAGGCGGCCGCCGTCGTCGGGTCTCACATCACTGACTCTCATGTCCCCGGCGTCGACGGCGGCGCCGGCACCGACGGCGGTGGGGCCGCTTCCGGAGCTGTCGCGACGCTGGTCGGCGTCGGTTTCCGCGATGCCGTCTGGCCGGACCTGCCCAGCCTGGACCTCCTTGACGGCGTGACGCGCGGCCGGCCGACGGCGCTTATCAGCCACGATCTCCATTGCGTCTGGCTCAACTCCGCTGCGGCCCAACGATACGGGGTGCCGGTGGATGCGGACGGGCTGCTCCGGGAAGATCCGGCGTTCGCCCTGACCCGTGAACTCGGCCGGCTCCCGGTTACGGTGGTGGATCCGTGGGTGCAGCAGGCGGGGAAGGATGCTGCCGCGCGGGGCGTCGTCGGGATCGTGGACTTCGAGATGACGTGGAACCGCGACGCCTGGCTGCGGCGGATTTCCGGCGGTTTCGCTGCCCTGCGGGTTGAAGCCGCGGTCTATGCGCAGGATCTTGACCGGGCCGTGGCCGAGGGGCTGCGGACCGGGTTGGAGGTGACCGGCAGCGGCGGGCTCCTGACCGTGGGCCCACTGAAGGTGCTGATCGACGGCTCGCTCAATACCCGCACGGCGTTCTGCGTCGACCCGTATCCGAACGGCGGCCACGGCCTGCTGACGGTGAGCGAGACCGAGCTGCTCGCCCTGCTGGTCCAGGCGCGGCGGGCTGGTTTTGTGCCGGCGGTCCATGCGATTGGGGACGCGGCCAACCGGGTCGCGCTGGATGCGTTTGAGGCGGCGGGCATCGCCGGGCGGGTGGAGCATGCCCAGTTTGTCCGGAGCGAGGATTTCGCACGCTTCGCCCGGTTGGGCGTGACCGCGAGCGTCCAGCCCGCGCATGCCCTTGATGACCGGGACGCCGCCGAGGCGAACTGGCCCGGCCGCACGGACCGGTCGTTCCCGCTCCGTTCGTTGGTGGCCGCCGGGGCAACGCTCGCCCTTGGTTCCGATGCTCCGGTGGCACCGCTGGATCCGTGGACTGCCATGTCCGCCGCCACGGCGCGGGCCCGGCAGGATGGCCGCGGGCCGTGGCATGCCGAGCAGGCCCTCACGCGGCAGGAGGCCCTCACGGCGTCAACCCGCGGCCGTGGCCGGCTCCGGGTTGGGGATCCGGCCGATATTGCCGTGCTCGACGGCGACCCGCTGACGGTTTCCGACGCCGAGTTTGCGGCCATGCCCGTGGCCGCCACATTGGTGGCGGGACGGTTTACTCACGGCGGTCTGTAGCCGCGTGAGATGCCTTGGCCAGGGTGCTTGGCCTACTTGCCTTTCACGCGCGCCTGGACGAGGTTGGCGAACGGCAGCCGGCCATGGTCTTCGCGGAACCGGGCGTGGTATCCGGCCTCCGCCCCGGTGACCGCCTCTGCCGGCAGCTCCTTCCAGGCAATCAGGAGGGAACCGGGGTCGGCGAGCTGCCAGATCAGCCGGCCGTCCCAATGGCCCGGCGGCTTGCCCTTGCCGAAATCGATGAACTCCTGGATTTGTCGACGAAGTCCGCGGTTGCCCTTGCTGCCGGCGCCCGCTTTCCCGATGTAGACGACGTCGGCGTCGTCAACCCACTCCGCGCTCAACGCAGACTCCGCTACGGAGGGCTCCTTCTTCTTGAAGACCCCCGCCGTGCTCTTGGGCAGGAACCCCGGCTCATAGCCTGCAGGCCGCAGCAGCGCGAAGATCCCGGTCCGCTGCGGGATCCGGTTGACGTCCGCTGCTGCGAGGGGCCGAAACCCCGTAAACCCGTCTTCTTTGAGTGTCTGTCTGTTGATCGGCATGGATTCCTTGACTTGGGGCAGTGTGCGCCCTTGAAGCTTACGGAAGAAAGCGTGCGGAAGTCCGTGCTCAGCCGCGCGTGAAGGTGCCCAGCCCGGTTTGATCGTAGAAGTCGAGCCTGACGCTCGGAGCCTTGGCGTCCGCGTTGGCGGTGACGCCGGCGGCACCCGTGGCGAAGATGGCCCCGGCGAGGCCGTTGGCGTTCTCCCCGATGGACTCAAAGCTGACGGTGGGAAACGGCCGGTCGCAGGCTCTGTCCGCGCTGACAAGATCTCTCCCGGCGTCGGCGTCGGCGACAAAGAAAAGACGCCCTCCACCCCGGTGGCAGCTTGGCGTCAGGCCTGCAGGTACCTTCGCGATCTCGCTATGAGAAGGCTCGGACACTTCAATGTCCCGAACAACCCGGCGTCGTCAGATGGTTACCTGCAGGTACTTAAAGCCTACGCCCGCCCCATCGCCAGAACCAGAGGAAGTAGGCCATTGACCCGCCCTTGGCGACCGAAATGAATGCCCCGCCCGAACCACCCCCTGCCGCGAAAGCGTAGAGTGGAGGAAGCCGCCTGATTCTGGACGCCAAGTGCTGAGGGAGAAATCGTGACGATTGACTGGGACGAAAAAAAGACCCTGCTGCAGGAGCCGAACATCGCCGCGGTGACGCAGCTGTGCGACGAACTCATGGAAAAGAAGCCTGGATCCGTGGTCCCCTACATCGACCCCATCCATGACGAGGACGAATGCAGGATCGTCAGCCTGCATATCAGCCCCGGCAAGGGCACGGAATCGGGGTTCGTCTCGCACTTCAATGACGATGAAGCCGCACGCCGCGCCACCTCCATCTACGAGGCCGCAGAGCTGGATCCCCGCTACGTCATGCCGTGGAATGCCTACCCGTGGATCCGCGATCCGGACGCCGCCTCGGCCCTCAACGTCCAGGAGAAGACGGACGGCCTGCGGCCCTTCCGCCAGTTCCTGAAGATTAACAAGCGGGTCTCGGCCGTGATTGCCCACGGCGCCGACGCCCACTCCTTCCTGACGCTCTTCGAGAAGACCTACCATTCCTCACTGAAGAACCATGGCGTCAAGATCTACAAGGCCACCGCGCTTGGCGGCCGCGCCTTCGCCGTCTCGGCAGCCAAACAGGAAGAGCTCCTCGCCAAAAACGTTGAGGTCTACAAAGACGCAATGCAGCGGGCCGGCATCCAGCACCTCTGAGGCATCGCGCCCCGGCAGATTACGACGCCGGCAGCTGCGGCGGTCGCGTGTTGCCGCCACATCCATACGATGCCGCCGGATTACGCCGCCGCCCGGTTTCGACGCCGTCGGCATCACCCCGACAGCAGCCTGCGCCTGTGCCTGAGCTCCTTGAGCCAGTCCCGGGTGACCATCGCCGAAAACGGCGCGGCGCCGTCGTCGGTCATCGAGCGGAACGCCGTACCCGCCTGAAGGTCGGTCAGCAGCGGCCCCGACGCCCTCAACGCCAGCTCAAGAACCTGCACGGCTGACCGCTCAGTCAGCCCCATCCCCGCGGCCCAGCCCAGGAAGTGCTTCCTCGAGATCCCCGTCCGCTTGCCGTCCAGGGTCAGGGCGAGTGTCTTGTCGCCATACACAACAGTGGAGGGGATGTCGTAGACCGGTGCGATGGCCCACTCCCCGGTTGGCTGCTGCACCATGGAAACGTTTTTGGCATGCAGGTCACCGTTGCCCGTAAGCCACGCAAATGCCGCCTGGAGAGCCAAATTCCGCAAAGCAGGCAGCGGAGCCGCGCAGTACGCCGCCAGCGCTTGGCACACCTGCCCGTAGCCCACGTTGTATTTGTCCGCCGGGTAAAGACCCAGCACCTGCGCTCCGTCCTCGACGGCGAGACGCTGCACGGCATCCGGCGACCCGGCCGCCGCCTTCGGACCCGCCGCCTTCGGAGCCGCCAATTCGGCGACAGGCACCCGGTCGAAGCGTTCAACGAGCAAGCCCGGCCGGCCAGCGACGTCGCGGATCAGCTGGACTCGGCTCAACGGAATCCGCAGCCGCGCCGCGTACCGGAACATCGCGTACTCGTTCTCGACGACGTGCGGGAACTCGGGCGCGTTGAGTTTGAGGATGTACCGCCGGCCGGAGCTGGCCACCGGCATGGAGATCATTCCCGCGGACAGCTTGTCCTGCACTCCGGCCAGTGCCACGGGGTCAATGAGCCCGGAGTCGCCCAGCAGGGCATCGAAATCGACGGGCGTCCCGGGGTCAAGCTCGACGGCGTGCTCGTCCGGGTCCAGCTTCTCGCCATGTCCGACGATCTGCACGTCACCCACCGGATTGGCGCCGGCCGCGATGAGCAGGGACAACTCATCGTCCACGCTGGTCTTGACGGAGCGGCGCAACGCATTTAGCCGCCGCCCCTCCGGCAGGAGCCCGGTGAAATACGGCGGAGCAGCCCCCGCCGCGGACAGGACGGGGTCCGCAGTCAGCGGCAGGGAACTTGCGACGGCGGGCCCGCCGGACGCCAGATAGGCCGGCAGGTAGCTGAACCTGGTGCCGCCGTCGTGCCGCTCCAGCCGCGCCGCCAGCAGGCCGGCCTTGTAAATATCCGCAATGCGGTGCCTCATGGCCGGGCCTCCGGGCCGTTCCGCTGATTGCCGTTTGCCGGCGGTTCGCTGGCACCTATATCTCCGCTGGTTGAAGGCCCGGCCAGCGCCCGGGCGGCGGCACTGGTCCGGGTCTGGATCCGGAGCTCCAGCCCAAGCGTGCCCAGGAGTGCCAGCAGGGAATCCAGCTGCACCGTGCGTTTGCCCTGTTCGACGAACCGGACGAAGCGCTCGGAAACCCCGGCCAATTCGGCCAGATCACGCTGGCTGAGCCGGAGCGCCCCGCGCCGGCCGCGGACCTCAGCGGCGAGGTCGTCCGTAAACGAGTTCCCCATGGCCGCCTTTCCGTTGATCAACTCACGTTTGACTCGCGCCTATAGGTACGAACGTGCCGTTTTGGGCGTATTTCCAGTATAGATCGGACAAACGCACCTGCACAGGGTAGTTCCGGCACGTTCGTACCGGCGGAGCGGGGCATCCAGTCATGGAATGGACCTTTCCGTCCGGAGGGCGCATGGCAGTGCCCCCAACGTTGAACTGCTCAACATCGGGTGGGCCGCCGTCGCCGTCACAATTGACACCCGGTGTGACGCCTGCCATATTTTAAGGCGTGAACCTGTCAGACAGCCGGACAGCAGGACAGCCGTTGGCCCGCCTTAGCGCGGCCGAGGCAGTCTTCAATGTCCTCCGCTCCGAAATCGAATCCGGCAAGCTCGGCGTCGGCACCAAGCTGAGCTCCGAGGCCAACCTCGCCCAGGAGTACGGCGTGAGCCGCTCGGTGGTCCGCGAGGCACTGCGCTCATGCACCGCCCTGGGCCTGACGGTCACCAAGACCGGGCGGGGAACGTTCGTCGTCGCCAACCACGTGGCCAAGGACCTGGTCCTGGGCCAATATTCCGCGCACGACCTCACGGAGGCGCGTCCCCATATCGAGGTTCCTGCCGCCGGTTTGGCTGCCGAGCGCCGATCACCCGAGGAACTGGCCATGCTCCGGGACGTCGTCGCCGCGATGACCGGCGAGGACGACCCCGAAGTCTGGGTGGGCCTGGACTCCAGCTTCCACGCATTGATCGCGCGGGCAAGCCGGAACAAAGTGTTCGAAAACGTCGTCGCGGACATCCGCGACGCCCTCGCCCACCAGTCCGAGACCCTAAACATGGTGGCGGACCGCCAGCACGCGTCCAACGAGGAACACCGGCGCATCCTGGCCGCCATTGAAGCCGGCGACGCCGCGACGGCGCGCATCGCCATGAGCCAGCACCTCCATGCGGTGGGCATTGCCCTCGACTCGATCCTCAACCCCTGACGCCAGACGTCAGCGCCTGACACCCCTTTTCCGCAAGCACCGGGTCAGCAACACAGTGACCACCCACAACCACCCCGCCAAAAGGACGCAATGATTTCTCCCGCCCTCGCGCACATCCCGACCCCGCTGGCCCAGGAGCGGCTCCCGCAACACGCGCCACTCGCGGTCCAGACCCGCGACGGCATCGTCGAAAGCGTCCACTACGGCTCGGCCATCGCCACCGCGGCGGACGGCCGGATCCTCCTGGCCGCCGGCGAGCCCCTCGCCCCGTTCTACCCGCGGTCCGCCCTGAAGCCCCTGCAGGCCGTCGCCATGGTCCGCGCAGGCCTTGACCTCCCGGACGAGCTCCTTGCCCTCACGGCAGCCAGCCATTCGGGCGCCGCAGCCCACCGTGACGGCGCGCTCCGCATCCTGGACCTGCATGGGCTGACCCCCGAGGACCTCGAGAACAGCACCGACCTCCCCTACGGCGCCCGCGAGCGGGAGGACTGGCTCGGCGACGGCGGCCAGCCCACCCAGCTGGCCCAGAACTGCTCCGGAAAGCATGCCGCCATGGCCGCCACCTGCGTCATCAACGGCTGGCCGGTCCGGGGCTACCTGGACCCGGAACACCCGCTGCAGCGGCTCGTGGCCCAGACCGTGGTGGACCTGACCGGCGAGGACCCGCAGCGCACCACCACTGACGGCTGCGGGACCCCGCTCTTCGCCCTGACGCTGCGTGGCATGGCGCGCGCGTTCGGACGTCTGGCCGCGGCGGAGGGTTCCGACGGCGGTGCGGAAGCCGCCGTCGCCCGAGCCATGCGCAGCAACCCCGAGATGGTTGCGGGCGAGGACCGGGATGTCACCGCCCTGATGCGCCTGGTTCCCGGTTTGCTGGCCAAGGACGGCTTCGAGGGCGTCCAGCTGGTGGGCCTCCCGGACGGCCGCGCCATCGCCGTAAAGGTCTCCGACGGCGGAGACCGGGCCCGGATGCCCGTCACCGTGCGCCTCCTGGCCGCGCTCGACGTCGACACCTCCCCCTTGGCGCGCCTCGCCGCGATCCCCGTGCTGGGCGGCGGCCGGCCCGTCGGGCTGCTGCAGGCCACCGATTTCCCGGCTGCCCCCAGTTCGTTCCCCCAGACCTCCAACGCCTCCGACGACCTGTAAGGACCGCCATGACATCGCCCGACGAACGTGCAGACTTCCGCTCCGAACACGACCTCCTGGGCGACCGGGATGTTCCCGCCGACGCCTACTGGGGCGTCCACACCCTCCGGGCCGTGGAGAACTTCCCGATTACCGGCCAGCCGCTCTCCTCCAACATGTACCTGGTCCGCGGGCTGGCCGCCGTGAAACTGGCCGCCGCACGCACCAACCACGAGCTCGGACTGCTCGACGCCCAGCGCGCCACAGCCATTGAGGAAGCCTGCGCCGACGTCCTGGACGGCAAACTCAGCGAGCAGTTCGTGGTCGACGTCATCCAGGGCGGTGCCGGGACGTCGTCGAACATGAACGCCAACGAGGTCATCGCCAACCGGGCCCTGGAAATCCTCGGCCACCCGAAGGGCGACTACGCCCGGCTGCACCCCAACGACCACGTCAATCTCAGCCAGTCCACCAACGACGTCTACCCCACCGCGGTCAAGCTCGGCACGATCTTTGCTGCCCGGGAACTGCTGGAAGCGCTCACCGAGCTCGAAGACGCCTTCGCCGCGAAGGCCCTCGAGTTCCGCACGGTGGTGAAGATGGGCCGCACGCAGCTCCAGGACGCCGTCCCCATGACCCTCGGCCAGGAATTCGGCACCTACGCCGTCACGATAGGCGAGGACCGGCTCCGCCTGGCCGAGGCCGACCTGCTGATCCATGAAATCAACCTCGGCGCCACCGCGATCGGCACCGGACTCAACGCGCCGGCCGGGTACGCCGAGGCCGCCTGCCGGCACCTGGCCGAAATCACCGGCCTGCCCCTGGTCACGGCCGTGGACCTGATCGAGGCCACCCAGGATGTCGGCGCCTTCGTGCATCTTTCCGGCGTCCTCAAGCGGGTGGCCGTGAAGCTCTCCAAGATCTGCAACGACCTCCGGCTGCTCTCCTCCGGCCCGCGCGCCGGATTCGGCGAAATCAACCTACCGGCCGTGCAGTCCGGCTCCTCGATTATGCCCGGCAAGATCAACCCGGTCATCCCGGAAGTGGTCAGCCAGGTCGCCTACGAGGTGATCGGCAACGACGTCACCATCACCATGGCCGCAGAAGCCGGCCAGCTCCAGCTCAACGCCTTCGAACCCATCATCGTCCACAGCCTCCACAAGAGCATCTCCCACCTGGAAGCCGCCTGCCGCACCCTCACGGCCCGCTGCGTCCGGGGCATCACCGCCAACACCGAACACCTCCGCCTCACTGTGGAGCAGTCGATTGGCCTCGTCACCGCCCTGAACCCGCACCTGGGCTACGCCACGGCCACGGCCATCGCGCAGGAAGCCCTCGCCACCGGCAAGGGGGTCGCGGAGCTCGTGCTTGAACACGGGCTGCTCACTGCCGAGCAGCTCACCGAGCTCCTCAGCCCGCAGCGCCTGGCCAACCTGAGCAAGTAGCGCACCCTCGAACCCCGAAGGACCCCGATGACTCATCCCGAAACTGCCCGTGCCCAAAAACAGCCAGCCCAAGAACTGTCGGCCCAACAACAGGCCGTCTCCGACCACACCATTCCGGCGCATGCCCATGCCTCCGGGGCCGCGCTCCACGCCGAGGACCAGGGCTACCACAAGGGCCTGAAACCCCGGCAGGTCCAGATGATCGCGATCGGCGGTGCGATCGGCACTGGCCTGTTCATGGGCGCCGGCGGCCGTCTCGCCACCGCCGGACCGGCCCTGATCATCAGCTATGCCGTCTGCGGGTTCTTCGCCTTCATGATCCTGCGCGCGCTCGGCGAACTCGTCATGCACCGGCCGTCGTCGGGCTCCTTCGTCTCCTACGCCCGCGAGTTCTTCGGCGAGAAAGCCGCGTTCGTCACGGGCTGGCTGTACTGGCTGAACTGGGCCATGACGGCGATCGTGGACATCACCGCCGTCGCGCTGTACATGAACTTCTTCAAGAAGTACTGGGCGCCCATCGCGGACGTGCCGCAGTGGACCTGGGCCCTGGCAGCCCTGATCCTGGTCCTGGGCCTGAACCTCATCAGCGTCAAGGTGTTCGGCGAGCTTGAATTCTGGTTCGCGCTCATCAAGGTCGTGGCGCTGGTGTCCTTCCTGGTCGTGGGCATCTACTTCGTCATCTTCGGCACGCCCGTGGCAGGCCAGGAGGTCGGCTTCAGCCTGATCGCGGACAACGGCGGCCTGTTCCCCAACGGCCTGGTGCCGGCCATCGTGGTGATGCAGGGCGTCGTGTTCGCCTACGCCTCGATCGAACTGATCGGCACCGCCGCCGGCGAGACGGAGAACCCGGAGAAGATCATGCCGCGGGCCATCAACACGGTGATCGTGCGCATCGCGGTGTTCTACGTCGGCTCGCTGGTGCTGCTCTCCCTCCTGCTGCCCTACAGCTCCTACAAGGCCGGCGAAAGCCCCTTCGTGACGTTCTTCGGCTCCATCGGCGTGGACGGCGTGGACGCCATCATGAACCTCGTGGTCCTCACCGCGGCGCTGTCCTCGCTCAACGCCGGCCTCTACTCCACCGGCCGGATCATGCGTTCGATGTCCGTCTCGGGCTCCGCGCCGAAGTTCGCAGCGCGGATGAACAAGTCCGGTGTCCCGTATGGCGGAATCGCGCTCACCGCCGCCGTCGCGGTGCTGGGTGTGGTCCTGAACGCCGTGGTCCCGGCCGAGGCGTTCGAGATCGTCCTCAACGTCGCATCGCTGGGCATCATCAGCACCTGGGCCATGATCGTCCTGTGCCAGATGCAGCTTGCCCGGCTCGCCGCCCGCGGGGAACTCCTCCGGCCCGCTTTCCGCATGCCGGGCGCACCCGTCACGGGCTGGATCACCCTGGCCTTCCTCCTGGCGGTGCTGGTCCTGATGGCCTTCGACTCGCCCGTGGGAACGTGGACCATCGCGTCCCTGGTGGTGATCATTCCGCTCCTGATGCTCGGCTGGCGCCTCTGCCGGGACCGCATCCTGGAAATCGCCGCTGTGCGCGACGGGTTCACCGGCCCGTACCCGCTCGTCGCCAACCGCCCCGCAGGGAAGAACGCAGCGGGCACCGACGGGATTTCGGAGTAGCACTCCGGCGTTACGCGGCCGCGTCTGCGGCCGCGTAACGCAACGTCCCCGCAACCCCTCGCGCACCCGGTTCGCATATGCTCAGCTCAAGACTCAACATGGCTCAGCGACGAACCACCCGGGAGACAGCTCATGACCAACTGGCGGATCAGGGATTTCCATTCGGCCGATCTAGACGGGATCCTGCACCTCTGGGAGTCCCTGAAGGCCACCAACGTCGAGCCGGTCTACGCCCTCTCCGAGGTGCTTGCCTCCTGCGAAAAGGACCATGCCGTCGTCGCGGTGCAGGGCGAGCAGGTGGTGGGCGCCGCCGTCGGACGGGCCGCGCATGACCAGGGCTGGATCGTTTTCCTGGCCACGCTGCCGGATTTCCGGGGCCGCGGCATCGGCACGTCGTTGCTGGCCGCGGTGGAGAACAGGATGGCCCCGCACGGGCTGAACAAGCTCTCGGCCCTGATGCCCGAATCCGAAACCCGGGTGGAGGCCTTCCTCGGCCGCGGTTTCGCGCTGAAGAAGAACCTGCGTTACTTCGAGCGGAAAATCCCGGTCCAGCGCCAGGAACTGGAACCCCTCAGCCTGCTGGGCGGCCGGATCCTGGCCCGCGACCTCTGGGAGAACGTGGCGGGCATGCGCCGCGAAAAGGAACTCCTGGAACGCCGGCTGGTTCTTCCGCTGGCTGAGGCCGACCTCGCCGACGAATACGGGGTGGTGCCGCCGCGGGCGGTGGTCCTCTTCGGCCCTCCCGGCACGGGCAAGACGACCTTTGCCAAGGCGATCGCGTCCCGGTTGGAGTGGCCGTTCGTGGAGGTCTTTCCCTCCCGGCTGGCCGCCGACCCCAAGGGGCTGGCCGGGGCGCTGCGCGAGACCTTCCTGGAGATCGCCGAACTGGAGCACGCCGTCGTGTTCATCGACGAGGTGGAGGAGATCGCGGCGCAGCGCTCGGGCGAGCCGCCTTCTCCGTTGCAGGGTGTCACCAACGAGCTGCTCAAGATCATCCCGGCCTTCCGCGAACAGCCCGGCCGGCTCCTGGTCTGCGCCACCAACTTCATCCGCGCCCTGGATTCGGCGTTCCTGCGGCACGGCCGGTTCGATTACGTCATCCCGATCGGCCTGCCGGACCGGCAGGCCCGCGAGGCCATGTGGCAGCGCTTCATCCCCGCCGCCGTGGTGGACGACGTCGACGTCGAGCTCCTGGTGGACCGCGCCGAAGGCTTCTCCCCCGCGGACATCGAGTACGCGGCCCGCAGCGCCTCCCAGCGGGCGCTGGAAAAAGCGGTGTACGACGACGGCGGTGCAGCCTCCGGTGGCAGCGCCTCAGTCCGCGAGGCGGTCCGGAAGGGCCCCTCGACCCAGGACTACCTCGATGCGATCGCCGAAACCCGGACCACGGTCAGCCCCGAAGTCCACCAGCAGTTCCTTGAGGACATCGACGCCCTGGGCCGGGTGTAGACCGGCGCCCTGGCCCGCCCAGGTGACCTGATTCACAAGGCTGCAACCTCGTCGCAACCCTCGCCTCCCTAGGCTCTAGGCAACGGCCATCATCCGGCTCAGCACATGTACCGGCGATGATCGCCTCACCCACACCCCTTGTGAGGCTTTCGGCGGACAACGGGCACCCACGGCCGGCTTCTGGCGTGATGCTCAAATTCAGGCCGGCGCACTATTTGCTGCGGCTACAAGCGACGAAGGAATATCGACAATGACGACGATGAAAGCTGCTGTTGTTACCGAATTCGGCAAGGACCTCCAGATCCAGGACCTTCCGGTGCCCACCCCGGGACGAGGCGAGGCCCTGGTCAAAGTACTGACCAGCGGGGTATGCCACACAGACCTGCACGCCGCGGAGGGCGACTGGCCGGTCAAGCCGTCACCGCCGTTCATTCCCGGCCACGAAGGCGTCGGCGAGGTCGTTGCCGTCGGGGAGGGCGTCACCGATCTGGCCGTCGGCGATCTCGTGGGAAACGCCTGGCTCTGGTCGGCCTGCGGCGACTGCCAGTACTGCCGGACCGGCTGGGAAACCCTGTGCGAGGCCCAGCAGAACGCCGGCTACAGCGTTGACGGCTCCTTCGGCGAGTACATGCTGGTCGACAGCCGTTTTGCCGCCCGCATCCCGGCCGGCTCGGACCCGGTGGAAGTCGCACCCGTGCTCTGCGCCGGCGTGACCGTCTACAAGGGCCTGAAGATGACCGAGGCCAAACCGGGCCAGTGGGTCACCATCTCCGGCATTGGCGGGCTGGGGCACATCGCCGTGCAGTACGCCGTGGCCATGGGCCTTCGGGTCGCCGCGGTGGACATCGCGGACGACAAACTGGCCCTGGCCAAAAAGCACGGCGCCGAGCTGACGGTCAACGCCCTGCACGAAGACCCTGCCGAAGTCATCCAGCGCGAAACCGGAGGTTGCCATGGAGTCCTGGTCACCGCAGTGCACCCGTCAGCGTTCGGCCAGGCCATCGGCATGGCACGCCGCGGCGGAACGATCGTTTTCAACGGCCTGCCGCCGGGGGACTTCCCCGCGCCGATCTTTGAGATTGTGCTCAAGGGCCTGACAGTCCGGGGCTCCATCGTGGGAACCCGGCAGGACCTCGAGGAGGCCCTGGACTTCTACGCCCAGGGCAAGATCCACCCCACGGTTTCCACCCGGAATCTCTCCGAGGTCAATGCCGTCCTCGATGAAATGAAGCACGCCAAGATCGACGGCCGCGTGGTCCTCAAGTACTGAGTCACTAGGTACTGACCACTCCTGGCTGCCTGCGGCGGCGTATCCCTGGGCGCGCCTGGGGATGCGCTGCCGCGGCTTCCCACACCCGCACGCATATTCACCGCAGTCCATCTCCACAGCAATCCATCTTCACAGCGGTCCATCTTCACAGCCGTCCATCGACCAAAAGAACAGGGGTTACCCATGTCCAACGCCCGCACCGCGGCATCATCCAGCCTCCTCCGGGGCGGCGATGCGTTTGAGAATCTGTCGCAGGAGGACCGGCGGTTCGCGCCTTCGGCGGAGTTCGCGGCGAATGCGGTGGTGACCGCGGGTGAGTATGCCGAGGCCGACGCGGACCGGCCCGCGTTCTGGGCGAGGCAGGCCCGGGAACTGCTGGACTGGTCCCGGGACTTTGACCAG
>NZ_JBFTIA010000019.1:0-69019 GCF_056394525.1 Arthrobacter sp. 10N43
AACGCCCGGTCCCATCCCGAACCCGGAAGCTAAGACCCACAGCGCCGATGGTACTGCACCCGGGAGGGTGTGGGAGAGTAGGTCACCGCCGGAACATCATTAACGGTCGAGGACCCCCAACACATGTTGGGGGTCCTCCCGCATTTAACCCACAAAACAAAAAATCCGGCGCCCGCCCGGTTGAGCGGCACGGGTAGAGTAAATGCCCATGGATAACCTCTTCAGCCACGCTCCCGTTGACCCGCCTGATGCCCCCGAGACGGAGGCAGCAGACGGCTTGGAGCCGGTTGTTTACACGGTCGTAGTCCCGGGCGCCGTCGCCCGGGCTTTTGTCGGATTCACCGAGCATACGCACCTCTGGTGGCCGCTTGAGGACCACAGCGTCTATGGTGCCGGCTCCTACGTGGAGTTCGAGGAAAACCTGATCATGGAAACCGCTGATGATGGCCGGACGGCCGTGTGGGGGTCGATTGACGACTGGCAGCCGCCGCTGTCCTTCCATGCCAGCTGGCACCCGGGCACCACTGCCATGTGGTCCACCGAACTGCGGGTGGCATTCAGGGCAGTAGATGGGGGAACAGAGCTCCGCCTGGTACACGGCGGTTGGGAAGGCGCGGAGGACCCCACCGCGGCCCGGGCAGACTACGCAGCCGGCTGGCCCGGCGTCCTGGACCGTTTCGTTCGGTTCATGGGCGGTGCCGATGACTGACAGCCCGCAGGCCAGGATCCGTCGGCTGCAGGCCGACGAGTGGCAGAAGCTGCGCAGTATCCGCCTGGAGATGCTCGCAGATACCCCCACTGCCTACGTCGAAAGCCTGGAGTCGGCCCGCGCCCAGTCCGAGGAACAGTGGCAGGATCGAGCGGCAGCAATGGCGGGGCCAGGCAGCGTGTCCTTGGTCGCAGACGACGGACGGGACGGCAGCCCGTTGCACGCGCTGATGCGGGTAGTAGCCAAGCTGCCGACGGACCTGGCCCGCCCTCGGCAGGCGATGCTGATCAGCGTGTATGTTGCTCCGGAGCACCGTGGTTCCGGCTTGGCCGATGCCATGCTCCGGCAGGCGGTTGAGGCTGCAGGAGAGGAACTTGGCGCCCGGCTGCTCCAGCTGGGCGTGCACCAGGACAACGGACGGGCCCAGAGGTTCTACCTGCGCCACGGTTTCCAGGACACCGGTACGCGGGAGCCCTACCCGCTCAATACCGGACAATCCGAAATCATCATGGAACGGGTGCTGCCGGCAGGACGCTAGCCCCGCAGGAGTCCTTGGTCAACCGGCGGAACAGCAGTGCTGGACCGTATGACAAAGCGCGTGGGATATTCGGTGTGCGTGGCGTCCGCGTCGGAGGTACCCTCGAGCCTGGCCAGCAAACGCCGCACCGACAGCGCGCCCTGGCCTCGCGCATCCTGGTCGAATGTGGTCAGCCCAAAGACCTCACCCAGCTCGTGGCCATCGATGCCGATGACGGAGAGGTCCTGGGGCACCCTCAGGCCGAAGTCCCGGGCTGCGAGGATAGCGCCGATCGCCATCTCGTCGGAGGCGGCAAAGACGGCCGTGGGACGTTCCGGCGAGCTGCCGAGCAGGTGCCGTGCGGCGGCATAGGCGCCTTGGATGGTGAAATCCGCGGAGACCTGCCATTCGGGCCGGACGGCCAACCCCGCGTCGCGCATGGCCTTCTTGAACCCCGCCCGACGGGTTACGGGCAGGCGGAAATCCTGCTCATAGGCGGCGTCGCCGGTCATATGGGCGATCCTGGTGTGGCCGAGCTGGATCAGGTGCCGGGCAGCCGCCTCGGCGATTCCGGAGTCGTCGATGCGGATGGTTGAGGCCCCGGGCAGCGGGCCGCCGATCCCGACGATGGGACGGTGGATGGCCAGCAGCTGATCGATCTCGGATTCGGAGAGCTCCAAGGAGACCGCGATCACCGCATCCACGCGCTTGCGCAGCAGGAAGTCGTTCAGCACACTGTGCCGGCGTTCCTGCCCTTCGCTGACGTTGTACAGCGTGAGGTCGTAACCGGCGTCCAGCAGGGTTGCCGAGACGCCTTCGACCACCGAGGAAAAGAACCACCGGTGGACCGAAGGCACCACGACGCCGACATTGTGGCTACGGCCGGAGGCCAGGCTGGAGGCGTGGTAGGACAGGACGAAGCCGAGCTCGGCGGCGGCCGCCCTGGCACGTTCCCGGCTGCGCGGGGAGACGTTGCCTTTGCCGCTCAAGGCGCGTGAAACGGTGGCGCTGGAGAGGCCGGCCCGTTCCGCGACGTCCTTGATGCCGGGCATTCCTACCCCTCCGTGTCCTCGATGTAGATTTCCAACCAAACAGTTTCACCTGAGCTTAACTGATCTCCGGTGCTGGAAATGGCCTCGGCGGGGTAACCTGCGTCCGGAGCCGATGAGCTGCGCAGCAGGACCCGCCCTGCGGGCAGTTCCAGTGGTTCGGACCCCACGTTCAGCAGCACCAGCGTGGAGCCGTTGAGGAAGGCAAGGCTCGTGTCCGTGCACAGGTCCTCGTACCAGGCCAGTGAGCCGCGGCCCAGGTCCAGCCGGCGTCGCAGCTCCAGCATGCGCTTGTAGAGGCTCAGGTGTGACGACGGCGAAGCGGCCTGCACATCGCGCGCCAGCCGCGCGAAACTTTCCGGCTGGGGCAGCCAGGGGTCTTGCCCGTCGCCGAACCCGGCGTTGCGTTCCCGGGCCCGCCAGGGCAGCGGGACACGGCAGCCGTCGCGGCCCAGTCGCGCGCCGCCGGTACGGGCGAAGGTGGGGTCCTGGCGGCGGGTGTCCGGGATGTCGATCCCGTCCGGGAGGCCGAGCTCTTCGCCCTGGTAGAGGTAGGCCCCGCCGGGCAGCCCCAGCATGAACATGGATGCCGCTGCCGCACGGGACCGGCCGAGGTCCTCGTCCGGCTGCGGGTCCCCGGTGCCGATTCCGTCACCGTCGCGCGGCGCCTGCCCGCTGTACCCGAAGCGGGTGGCGTGGCGGACGACGTCGTGGTTGGAGAGCACCCAGGTGCTGGGGGCGGCGACGGCGTCCAGCGATGTCAGTGACTCGGTGATGACGTGGCGCATGCGGTGCACGTCAAGGCCCGCGTGGAGGTAGGGGAAGTTGAAGGCCTGGTGCATTTCGTCCGGGCGCACCCAGTCCGCGAGCCGGGGGAGCGGGTCAACGTTTGCCTCGGCGCAGAGGATCCGGTCGGGGCCGTACTCGGCGAGAATCTTCCGCCACTGGCGGTAGATGTCGTGGAGGGCAGGTTGGCCGAACATCGGAGCGTCGTGGCCGGGGAAGCCGTCGGAGCTGCTGCCGTCGGCGCGTCCGCCCCACTCGGGCAGGCCGGGGGCCTTCACCAGGGCATGCGCCACGTCCACCCGGAAACCGGAGACGCCGCGGTCCAGCCAGAAACGCAGGACCCGCTCGAATTCGTCGTGGACGGCGCGGTTGTCCCAGTTGAAGTCGGGCTGGGAGGAGTCGAAGAGGTGCAGGTACCACTGGCCCGGGGCGCCGCCCGGTTCGGTGATCCGGGTCCAGGCTGAACCGCCGAAGTGGGACTGCCAGTTGTTCGGCGGTTCCTCGCCGAATGTTCCACGGCCGTCGCGGAAGATGAACATGTCCCGCTCCGGGCTGCCGGCGGGGGCGGCCAGGGCGGCCTGGAAGGCCGGGTGCTGGTCCGAGCAGTGGTTGGGCACGAGGTCCACGATCATCCGCATCTCCAGCCGGGTGGCCTCGGCCATCATGGCGTCGAAATCCTCCAGCGTGCCGAACAGGGGATCGACGTCGCAGTAGTCGCTGACGTCGTAGCCGGCGTCGCGCTGCGGTGAGCGGTAGAACGGGGACAGCCAGACGGCGTCGATGTCCAGTTCGGCAAGGCGGGGCAGTTCGGCGGTAATTCCGCCGAGATCGCCGATGCCGTCGCCGTCCAGGTCCCGGAACGAGCGCGGGTAGACCTGGTAGATCACGGCAGAGCGCCACCACCCGGGAATGTGGTCTGCGGCGTGAACAGGAGTCAGCGGACCCGTCAGGGGGCCGGCCAGCGCTGCGGGGGAGAAGAGAACTGAATCTACGGACATGACGGCAATCGTAAGGCTGAAAAGCCGAAAAATGAAAACGCTTACATTCATTTTTACGCGTAGTTTCGGTCAACGATTGGAATAACACAGTGATGCTTGGAAGCGCTTGCGGTTGTGAGCCAGATCACCGACAATGCACGGCCTTAGACTGGGATTCGGATTCGACCGAACTGGAGACCGCATGCGAAGCATCATCGATGAGCTGACCTCTTCCCTGGGCCCGGCCAAAATTGCCGTGGACGCCACCACCCTGGCCGCGTACGCCGTGGACCAGGCTCCCGTCCTGGACTATCAGCTCCCGCTGGCCGTGGTTCGCGCCGATTCGGTGGCCGACGTGCAGGCAACGGTGCGTGCCTGTGCCGCGCGCGGCGTCGCCCTGGTGGCGCGCGGGGCCGGCACCGGAGTCTCGGGCGGCGCGCACGCGAGTGAGGGCTGCGTGGTGCTCACGCTCGAGGGGATGAACCGGATCCTGGACCTCAACCCGGATGACGAGACCGCCGTCGTGGAGCCGGGCGTCATCAATGCGGACCTCAACGCCGCCGCGGCCGCGCACGGGCTGATGTTCGCCCCGGACCCCGCGAGCTTCAAGATGTCCACCATCGGCGGCAACGTGGCCACCAATGCCGGCGGGCTGCGGTGCGCGAAGTACGGCGTCACCCGTGACTCGGTCCTGGCCCTCGACGTCGTGCTCGCGGACGGCTCCCTCATCCACACCGGCCACCAGACATTCAAGGGCGTCGCCGGGTACGACCTCACTGGGCTCTTCGTTGGCTCGGAGGGGACTCTGGGGATCGTTGTCGGCGTGACCGTGAGGCTGAAGTACCTGCCGCGCGAAGTGCACACCATCGCAGCCTTCTACCCGGACTTCCGCAGCGCCGCGGCCGGCGTCCTCGCCGTCGGCCAGGCGCGCGTGCAGCCGGCCATCATGGAACTGCTCGACGGCGGCTCACTCGCCCAGCTCGACGACATCCACGGCTCTGACCTGGCCGCGCGCGGAGCGTCCCTGCTGCTGATCCAGACCGACGGCTTCGGTGCGGCGGCGGAGGCTGCGGCCATCCGCCCGGTCCTGGCGGCCGGGGGAGCGGTGGTGACCATGGAGGCCAACGCCGAGGCGGAGCATCTTGTCGAGCTGCGCCGCAACAGCCGCGGGACCGAGGTGGACGACGAATACCGGGTGGGCGAAGACGTGGCGGTACCGCGCTCGCGGCTGGTGGACTACGTGGCCGAGCTGGAGGCTATGGCGGCCGAGCACCGGGTCCAGCTCAAGGTCGTGGCCCATGCCGGCGACGGCAACCTGCACCCCACCTTCTGGATCGACCGGGTGGATAACGCAGTGGACCCCGATGCCATGGAGCGGCTCGGCGCCGCCCTGGACAGGTCCATTGCCGTGGCGCTGGCCATGGGCGGCACCATCACCGGCGAACACGGGATCGGCCAGTACAAGCTGCGCTGGCTGGGCCTGGAGCAGAAGGAACCGGTGCGCGAACTGCAGCGACGGATCAAGGAGCTGTTCGACCCGGCCGGAATCCTGAACCCCGGAAAAGCGATTTAGCTGAATCGACTTAGCTGAAAACTATTTAGCCCGGGCGTGCCACAACGCGCCCGGCGCATCAGTCGGCGTGGCCCGGGCTGCAGGTTAGTCGTCCGAGTCGGGGTATTCCCCGATCGATTCGTCGGCACCGTAGCGTGATTCCTCGGTCTCCACCTCAAGGATCTTGAGCAGCCCGGTGTCCGGGTTGAGCATGATGGCGGCCTCGTCCCGGCGGTGGCGGAGCTCGTTGTCAATGTAGGACTGGACGGCCTCGGCCAGGGGGATGTGCCGGTTCTCCTTTTCGGAGATGTACCAGCGGTGCTCCAGGACCTCATGCACGGCCTCGGCCGGCTCGAGCTTGCCGGAGAGATCGCGGGGAATGGCGCGCACGATCGGCTCGAAGATCTGGCTGACCCACAGGTGCGCGCTGTATTCCTCGTCCATGCCCGGGTTGTTGTCCGCCCGGAACGAGTCCATGTCGTTCAGGAGCCGGCGGGCCTGGTTTTCCTGGGCGTCCAGGCCGGTCAGGCGCAGCAGCCGGCGCTGGTGGTGCCCGGCGTCGACCACCTTCGGCTGGAGCTGGATGGTGGAGCCGTTCTGCGTGGTCTTGATCGCGTATTCCTCGACGTCGAACCCCAGCTCGTTGAGCCGCCGGATGCGGGCGGCCACGCGCCAGCGCTCGCCGATCTCGAACGACTCCTTCGCTGTCAGCTCGGTCCACAACCGGCGGTAGCTGTCCATGATCAGCTCGCTGGTGGCCACCGGGTCCACCTTCTCCTCGATCAGACCGCCGTCGAGCAGGTCCATGAGTTCCCCGGCGATGTTGACCCGGGCGATTTCGAGGTCGTATTCGCGCTGGCCGGTGGACAGATCCGGGTACAGCTCGCCGGTCTCGGCGTCCACGAGGTAGGCGGCGAAGGCGCCGGCGTCGCGGCGGAACAGGGTATTGGAGAGCGAGACGTCGCCCCAGTAGAAGCCGATCAGGTGCAGCCGGACCAGCAGCAGCGCCTGGGCGTCTATGAGACGGGTCAGGGTGTCCTTGCGCAGCATCTGGGAGAAAAGCGCGCGGTAGGGCATCGAGAATTTCAGGTGCCGGGTGACCAGCACAGGGTTCAGCGGCCGGCCGTCGGGCGTGGTGCGTCCGGTGATGACGGCCACCGGCTCTACGCCGGGAACGTCCAGCCGGGCCAGCTTGCGGAGCATGTGGTATTCGTGGCGGGCCACGTGTTCCGAGGTTTCCTTGATGGCGATGACCGAGCCGCCGAGGTGGGCGAAGCGCACGATATGCCGCGATATGCCGCGCGGCAGGGCTGCCAGATACTCGGCCGGCCAGTCCTCGAGGGCAATGTGCCAGGGCAGGTCCAGGAGCTCGGGCTCTGTGGCGGCGGCCGTGATGCTCAGCGAACTGGACACGAGCGAGGCCTTGTCGTCATTGGCGCTGGCGGCTTCTTGCCGGGGCAATTTGCCGATCTGACCGTAGTCAGTGGGCTCGTCGTGCCACTGGGCGCTGTATTCCTCGGTCATGGGGTTTCCTCGGTCATGAATCAATTCTTCCGTATTTTGCGGGGCCCGCCTAAAGCGGTGCAGTTAACGCCCGACGGCGGCCCTCCACTGGGGAGGACCGCCGTCGGTTACGCCGTGGTTAGGGAACCGGTGGGCTTAGTCGCCGAGGCGCAGGCCGGTCTTGGTGTCGAACAGGTGTACGTGGCCTGACTGCGGACGGACCCAGATGGACTCGCCCTTCATCGGGGGGCGGCGGCCGTCGACGCGGGCCACGATGTCGTGGCTCTGGCCGTCCAGCGTGGTGTGGCCGTAGACGTAGGCGTCGGCGCCGAGTTCTTCGACGACGTCGACCTCGACCTGGAGGCCTTCGCCCTGGGCAACGGTCTCAAGGTCCTCCGGGCGGGAGCCCAGGGTCACGGTCTGGCCGTGGGCTTCTTCGAGGACGTCGCGCGGTACCGGGTAGACGGTGCCGCCGAACTGCACACCGCCGTCGACGACGGGCAGTTCCAGCAGGTTCATGGCGGGGGAGCCGATGAAGCCGGCCACGAAGACGTTCTTCGGCTTGTCGTAGAGGTTGCGCGGGGTGTCGACCTGCATCAGCAGGCCGTCCTTCAGCACGGCGACGCGGTCGCCCATGGTCATGGCCTCGACCTGGTCGTGTGTCACGTAGACCGTGGTGACGCCGAGGCGGCGGGTCAGGGACGCGATCTGGGTGCGGGTCTGGACGCGCAGCTTGGCGTCAAGGTTGGACAGCGGCTCATCCATGAGGAAGACCTGCGGGTTACGGACAATGGCCCGGCCCATGGCAACGCGCTGGCGCTGGCCGCCGGAGAGGGCCTTCGGCTTGCGGTCCAGGTACGGTTCGAGGTCGAGCAGCTTTGCAGCTTCGCGGACGCGCTCGGCGCGCTCTTCCTTGCTGACGCCGGCGATCTTCAGTGCGAAGCCCATGTTGTCCGCCACGGTCATGTGCGGGTACAGGGCGTAGTTCTGGAACACCATGGCGATGTCGCGATCCTTCGGCGGGACGTCCGTGACGTCACGGTCACCAATGAGGATGCGGCCGGAGTTGACGTCCTCAAGACCTGCGAGCATGCGCAGGGAGGTCGACTTTCCGCAGCCGGAGGGTCCAACGAGGACCAGGAATTCGCCATCGGCGATATCAATGTTGAGCTTGTCAACAGCGGGCTTTTCGGTGCCCGGGTACAGACGTGTTGCGTTGTCAAAAGTAACTGTAGCCACAGTTATCAATCCCTTCACCGGCAGGTACGTGCCGGACGATCCGTAGTGAATGGTCTTTTTATGCAGTTGTTAATTTAATTGTGGGTTTTCATGCGCATACTCCTCGGCCGAAGCCGAGGAGTATCCAGTGACGCCGCACGGTAGTTGTGCGCCACATCACAAACAGAGTATGTCAGATTTTTGACATTTGGGCCAAAATGTTACGGATGTCACAGGTGATGCTGCCCACTTGGCGGTCTGCGGCTGCGTTTCCCGGGAGGGCTTTCAGTGGTCCAGGGCCCGTTTGCGTTCCCTCAGGAGGGCCTCGAGCAGCTCGCAGATGTGGACTGGCGCCTCCACCCGGAACTCGGCCTGGGTGAAATCGAGCCCCACCTTTACGCCCAGGTCGCCCGGGACCAGGCTGGCCAGGGCGTCCTCGTCGGTGGTGTCGTCTCCGGCGAAGACCACTGCCGTGGCCCCGGTGGCCTGCCGCAGGAAGGAGATGCCCTCTCCCTTGGAGGCGTGCACCACCGAGGTCTCCAGGACGCGGTTGCCGGTCTTGAGGAACACTCCGCGGCGGTCCTGCAGGACTGCCTTGGCCGCGGCGACGGCGTCCTCGGCAACGTCATCCGCAGCGAGCCGGGTGTGCAGGACGACGCCGGCCGGCTTGTCCTCCAGTAGCGTCCCGGGCGCCTGCTCCACGATCTCGGCAAGCTCTTTGCGGACCTCGGCCAGGAGTTCCCGCTGGTCGTCGTCGAGCATGAGCTGCGAGGACCCGGGCCCCATCCAGACCTCGGCGCCGTGGCTGCCGATCAACAGTGTGTTCTCCGGTGGGAAGGCGACGGCCCGCAGGCTGTCCAGCGCGCGGCCGGAGATGAGCGCCGTCGTCGTTTCGGGAAGTTCCGCCAGTCCCGCGAAGGCGGCCGCGGAGCGCGGGAGCGAGCGGGAGTCGCCCGCATGGTCCACCAGCGGTGCCATGGTGCCGTCGAAGTCCATAGCCACGAGCAGGTGCCCGGTGCCGGCGACGCGGCGCACGGCAGCCAGCAGTTCCGGGGAGAGCGAGAGCCGGGCCGTGCCTGATTTTCTAGTGCCCGAGTCGTTGGTGCCTGAATCCTCGGTACCGGTGGCGTCAGGAGTCATCGCGAATAACCTTTTCGGCAAGGGCGGTCAGGAAGTCGGAGGACCAGAGGTCGACGTCGTGGTCCAGAATCTGCTTGCGCATGGCCCGCATGCGCCGGGATGCCTCGGCCGGCGGGATATGGACGGCCCTCATGATGGTGTCCTTGAGCCCGTCGATGTCGTGCGGGTTCATCAGCAGGGCCTGTTTGAGCTGGTCGGCGGCGCCGGCAAACTCGCTGAGCACCAGCGCGCCGTCGTTATTCGTCCGGGCCGTGACGTATTCCTTGGCCACGAGGTTCATGCCGTCACGCAAGGCGGTGACCAGCATGACGTCGGCGGCCAGGTACAGCGACACCATCTCCTCGATGGGGTAACTGTGGTGCAGGTAGCGGACTGCCGTGTTCTGCATGGTGTCGAAAGTGCCGTTGATGTGGCCCACCGTGCCCTCGACCTCCTCGCGGAGCAGGCGGTACTGTTCCACGCGTTCCCGGCTGGGGCTGGCCACCTGGATCAGGCTCGCGTCCTCCACGGTGAGCTTGCCGTCCTGCAGCAGTTCCTCGTAGGCCTTGAGCCGGTGCCGGATGCCCTTGGTGTAGTCCAGGCGGTCGACGCCAAGCAGGATGGTCTTCGGGTTGCCGAGGTCCCGGCGGATCTGGTGGGCGCGCTCAATGACTTCCGGACTCTTCGCCAGCTCGCTGATCTGCTTGACGTCAATGGAGATAGGGAATGCCTGGGCCCGGGCGATGTGGGTGGTTTCGCCGTCGGAGCCCCGTACGTGGACCTGTTGCTGCTTGACGCTGGCGCCCAGGAAGCGCCGGGCCGAGCGCATGAAGTTTCCGGCGTCGCTGGTGCGCTGGAAACCCACCAGGTCCGCGCCGAGCAGGCCGTCGATGATCGCATGGCGCCACGGCAGCTGGGCGAAGATTTCCGGCGGCGGGAAGGGGATGTGGTTGAAGAACCCGATCTTCAGGTCCGGCCGGGCCTCCCGGAGCAGCTTCGGAACCAGCTGGAGCTGGTAGTCCTGCACCCAGACGGTGGCGCCCTCGGCAGCATGGCGGATGACGGCGTCGGCGAACCTTCTGTTGACCTTCCGGTAGGAGTCCCACCAGGTGCGGTGGAACTCCGGCGGGGCGATGACGTCGTGGTAAAGCGGCCACAGGGTGGCGTTGGAAAAGCCCTCGTAGAAAAGCTCGATGTCGTCCGTGCTCAGCTGGACCGGGATCAGGTCAATGCCGCCGTGGCTGAAGGGCTTGACCGTCTCGTCGGGGGCCCCGTGCCAGCCCACCCAGGCGCCGTCGGTCTTGGTCATCATCGGGGCCAGCGCTGTCACGAGTCCGCCGGGGGAGCGGCGCCAGCCGCCCTCGCAGCCGGCCTCCTCGGGCGAACAGCGGTCTACGGGCAGCCGGTTGGACACCACCATGAAGTCGAACTGATCCCCGGCCCCGGCACGTGATGCCGCGCCGTCGGTGGCCGTCCGCGCCGCTTCGGCGGTGCTTGTCCCGCCGTCGCCAGCTCTGTCCGTTGCTTCCATTGGTGCCCCCTGGGGTCCGCTCGTGGCTCTCCATCAACCCTAGCGGCACGGAATCTTCCGGGCTATTCGTCCGTTGGGCAGGGCGGAGGGGAAAGTTGAAAGCGCAAGTTCTCGGGTTTCTCCCCTAAAATGATGAAGTTGCCACAGAGTGGACCGTCCCTGGCCGAACGACCCGAGGAACCAATGAGCCCCGCAAACGAACCCCGACAGTCTAAGGCAGAGCGCACTGCCGCGGCGCGCGAGAAAGCCCGTGAGATCCGTGAGGCGCAGCTGAAAAAGGAGAAGCGCAACAAGCTGCTGATCGGCTGGGGCATTGTTGCCGCCGTCGTCGTCATCATTGTGATCGTGGCGCTTGTTGTCACCTCCAACATCAAGAACAACGCCCCGGTTGCCGACGAGGGACCCACCCCGGCCAACGGCAATATCCACGGCGGCGTCACCCTGCTGGCGAACACGGAGGTTGCGAAGACCGAACCCGCAACCGTGAAGCTGTCCGACCTCCCGGCCGCGCCGGCCACGCCGCCGGCGACGGTCACGGCCCCGGGCGCCGAAGCGGAGGCCGGCAAGCCGGTCAAGGTGGTCCTCTACATCGACTTCATCTGCCCCGTCTGCAAGAACTTCGAGGCTCAGTACAACGAGACGCTCACCAAGCTGCGCAATGAAGGCAAGATCACGGTGGAGTACCGCCCGCTCGGCTTCCTGGACAGCCGGTCCACCACCAACTACTCCTCGCGCGCGGCCAACGCCGCTGCCTGTGTGGTCAACGAATCCCCGGAGAAGTACTCGGACTTCGTCGATGCGCTGTTCGCGAAGCAGCCGGCCGAAGGCAGTGCCGGTCTCTCCGACACGGAGTTGAAGAAGATGGCCACCGACGTCGGCGCCAAGAGCATCGAGTCGTGTGTCGATGACAAGACGTTCCGCCCGTGGGTCAAGCACACCACCCAGGAGGCCGCGGTGATCGGTGTGACCGGGACGCCCACCGTGTTCGTCGAAGGCAAGCAGTGGGGCGTCGGCGACAGCGCCCAGACTCCGTTCGACCAGTTCCTGCAGGCCGCCGTCGACGCCAAGAAGTAACCGCCCACGGCACTCACGCCGTTGAAGGCCCGCAGCTGTTGGCCCGGCCCCGCAATATTTTCGGGGCCGGGCCTTCCGTTTCGCTTCCAGTGGGGTGCGCGTTTTTCCCACGGTTTTTCTCACCGGGCATCGGTGGGCTAACCTTATCTAGCGTCCTGACATCCGCGCCATTTTTGGCGTGGTGCCGGAATGCGCCAGGAATGCCTCCTTAGCTCAGTTGGCCAGAGCACCGCTCTTGTAAAGCGGGGGTCGTCGGTTCGAATCCGACAGGGGGCCCCACGAACCCCTCTGTTCCGGCGATATTGCCCGGAACGGAGGGGTTTTCTCATGCCTGTCTGGTCGCGGTTCCGGGGCAGGACCGTCAGCCATTCCCGCGCTTGCGGTGCATCCTCAGTACAAAGGACAGAGCCACCGCCGCGGCGCCGCCGACAACGAGCAGCAACCCGAGGGTGACCGGCGCGGGGACGCCCGTTTCGGCAGCCGGCGCGCCCTGGCTCGAGGGCGAGGCCGCAGCCGTGGCGGCTGGAGGCGCGGGGGGTGACGACGCCGCCGGCGCCTGGGCGGCCGGCGGTGTGGCAGTGGCAGGCGCCGAGGTGGCCGGCGGGGCCGCCACAAAGACGTCGCTCACTGCTCCCATAATGAAGCGGTCGCCGGGAACGAGGGTCTGCACAACCCGGGTTGAGGTCTCCAGTGTGGTCGAGACGCACCCGGCCGAGACCCGGTTGCCGGCGCCGAAGAAGATTGCGTAGTCCGCGCCCGGGACGGGGGTGGCATCCGGCAGTCGGTTGTAGTTGATGACGGCCGCCTGCTCGTAGGTGCCCTGGTTCATCCAGTACCAGAGGTTTTCGTCGGCGGCCGACCCGCCCTCCACGTAGTTGTTGTAGGCGGGGCTGCCCGGCCCGCCCCACCGGGAGCGCCGGTTGACCGTGTGGTACAGCAGCCTGGTGCCGGGATCCGCCTTGCCCAGGGCCTCGGTGGCGGAGAACGAGCCGGTGGGTGAACGGTACTGGCCCTCCCGCAGCTGTCCCTCCGGGGCGAATCCGTTCTTGCCGATGAAGCCGGTCTGCTGCCACTCCTGGACATACCCTTCGGGGTTGCGGACACAGCCGGTGATCAGCACGGCATTCTGTGCGGCTTCGGCGGCTGTCACGAAAACCACTCTTGTGGCCGTGCCGGCACTGTACCGGGTCTGGTGTGCACTCAACTTCGCGCAGGGCGCGGTTTCCTGGGGTGATGCGTGGGCGGCGGGAGGGGGCGCCGAAAGGCCCACAGTAGTGAGTGCCGTGAGCATCAGAATCCCACAAGTATGGCGTACGGCCATGCCTTATTTTAGTCCGCCTGGTGCAAGGGAACCGCGATGGGCGGCCCCGCCGTCAACGTCGTGGAGTAGTGACCTCAGCCGCCGGCAGACGCCGCGGATTGCCCTGCAGATCCATGGCTTCATGGATTTGCAGGGCAAACCACAGCTGCGCCAGCGTGGAGGTTTCGGTCATGTCAAGGCCGGTCAGCTCACTGATCTTCCGGATGCGATAGATGATGGTCTGCCGGTGCGCGAACAGGGCCGCCGCCGTCTTCTGCCAGGACCGTTGCATATCCAGGAACGTCTTCAGCGTGACGATGAGGTCCCCGTTTTCTCCGTGTTCGTACTCGAAGATGGGTCCGAGGAGCCGCTGGACCAGTGCGTTGCCTTCCTCAAAGCTGGTCAGTCCCAGCCACGAGGGTCCCTCGGCATAGCGGACCAACCGCTCACCGGTGCTTGATGCGGTCCCAAGCGCCCACATCGATTCCTGAAGAGCCCTCTGCACTCCAGCGGCCGCCGACGGCCGGCTGATCCCGATTCTCACGTCCAAGGGGACGGCGTGCTGCAGCAGATCATCGGTGCAGTCCGAGGCGACAGCCAGGTGCAATGCATTGATCCTGCGCTGGCACGCCGTCGGATAGCCATGCCGCCAAAGATCAACGTGGATCCCCGCCAGACGCTCGCTGTCCTCGCTGGACATGGAGACGATGAGGAATTCCCGTGACGATATCCCGAACTCAGGCAGCCGGCTTTCAATGTCGGCGATCCCCAGACGCCCGTCGAAGGCCTGCAAGAGGAACTCCGCGCCCAGCCGGCGCTGGTTCTCGAGGGACAGCACCGTCCGGGACAGCTCCAGTCCAAGGACGGTGGCCGCATGGAGCAGCACCACCGCATCAGGGAGCGGCTCGGATTTCGGCAGCACCACCAGAAGCGCATTGGCGTGAGTCGGGATGTCCATCATCAGAAGATGGCTGTCCCCGAAACGGTGCCACTGAAACTTCTTGCCGGCCACCGGTGACTTGCTGGTCAGCGGTTCAAGGTGTCGCTTCAAATCCGGGGGCAATGACTGGCCCCCGGGATGCCAGGCATGCAGGCACCGTCGATCAATCACGAAGAGGCTCGCGTCGAGTTCAGCTTCGATGCCCAGGATCAGGCTTAGCCAGTTGTCCTCAGATGGCCCCGCCAGCCGCAACAGGTCGTAGATGCGCGCCGTCTGACGCAGCCTGCGGGACTCCTCAAGCAGCGAAGCCTCAGCGACCGAGCGTGCGATGGCGATGAACGGAAGAGGGTACGGGATGCTGATGACCGGCAACGGCAGGTGGTCGCAGACTTCGAAGAACTCGGGAAGGAGTTCGGGGGCATGCATCTGCTCGCCGATAGCAAGGGCGCTGGCACCTGCGCTGACCAGTGCCTCGGCCAGCTCAACCTGCCCTGCGGGATCGGCCGGAATGGATAGTCCGTTGGTCATCATGAGCTCGCCGCCGGTGATCCACTCCCACAAGCGCGGGAGGTCGGAGGTGTGGGCCCAGGTGACGCGGTTGCCCAGTCCCGCGGAGCCCGCCAGAAGGGTCAGGCCCAGCTGGGGTTCGGCCAGCAGCTCGGCCACGGTGATCGCCATGAGGGGTTCCTGTTCATAGGTCTGGAGGCCACCCCCAAGCCGCTTATACACATGTATAAGCCACTCCGTTATTTGTAGTCAATCGGCGCATGTACCGCGTGACGCCGATCACTAATAGTTGAGTCATAGACCTCAACCGGCGCAGGAGCTCAGCACGGAGAAGAAGCCTGCCGGACCGGCTGAAACCCAAGCAACTGAAGGAAACCCTGCCATGACCACGCACAAGCCAATCGGACCCGTCGACGCAACAAAAGTCCCCCGCTACGCAGGCCTGGGCACCTTCGCCCGGCTTCCTCAGATCGACCGTGTTCCGGACTACGACATTGCGATTGTCGGTGTCCCGTTCGACGGCGGCACCTCCTACCGCCCGGGCGCCCGCTTCGGCCCGGCTGCTGTCCGTGAAGCGTCGCGGCTCCTGCGCCCCGGCTACCACCCGGAGCTCGACGTCGAGCCCGTGTACGAAGCCCAGGTTGTGGACGCCGGCGACATCGCCTGCACCCCCTACGACATCGCCCGCGCAGTCCGCGAGATCGAGGAGCAGGCACTCCCGCTCCTCGGCGACGCCGGCTCCGGCAAGAAGCTCATCTCCATCGGCGGCGACCACACTATCGCCCTGCCGATGCTGCGGGCGTTGAATAAGATGCACGGCCCGGTGGCCCTGCTCCACTTTGACGCGCACCTGGACACGTGGGACACCTACTTCGACCAGCCGGTCACGCACGGAACCATCTTCCGCCGGGCGTTCGAAGAAGGCCTTCTCGTCGAGGACAAATCAATGCACGTGGGCATCCGCGGCCCGGTCTACGACCGGAACGACTTCCTCCGCGACCACGAGTTCGGCTTCCAGATCATCCGCTGCTCTGACCTGGACGTCATCGGTGTTCCGGCCGCGATCCAGCGCGTCAAGGAGCGGCTGGGCGACACCCCGGTCTACGTCTCCATCGACATCGATGTCCTGGACCCGTCCTACGCGCCCGGCACAGGTACTCCGGAAATGGGCGGGCTCCACTCCCGCGAACTGCTGGCCCTGCTCCGCGGACTGAACGGCATCAACATCGTGGGCGCCGACGTCGTCGAGGTCGCTCCGGCCTATGACCACGCAGACATCACAACGGTCGCCGCGGCAACCCTCGTTTTCGACCTTCTCGCCCTGATGGTGAACCGTAGCAAGGCCTCCGCCAACGTCGCGCAGGATCTGCAAGCGGCCACTGTTTGAGCCATCACGGCTGGGCAGTCGCGCCCGATTTGTACGTATGTATGAACGTGTTTTCGGCAACTATTCAATCGCCGGATATTCACCGTGACGAATGTCACGAATGATTAATACAACGGATCCCGTGCTCGACGAAGCGCCGGGACAGACCAAAGAGGTTCCCATGTACTCCCGGAATGCATCATGAGCACTCACCCCACTCACCCCACTCAGCCCGTCGCGGCCGAGGTGCCCCGGCTTGAAGACAAGACCATTCAACCTATCCCGGCCGACGAACGCCACGGCAAAGCACGGGACCTTTTCACCATCTGGTTCGGCTCCAACATCATGATCATGACCATCGTGACCGGGGGGCTTGCGACCACGGTGTTCGGGCTCGGCTTTGTGCCCGCCATCGTCGGAATCATCGTTGGGAACCTTGTCGGTGGCATCTTCATGGCACTGCATTCGGCCCAAGGCCCGCAGCTGGGTGTGGCGCAGATGATTCAGACCCGCGGCCAATTCGGTTCGTACGGGGCGCTGCTGATCGTTGTGATCGTGGTGATCATGTACGTCGGGTTTTTTGCGGCGAACCTCGTCTTTGGCGGTCAAGCACTGGCCGCAGTCAGCCCCGGCATCAGTGTTGACGCAGGCATCATTGTCATCGGCGTCTTGAGCGTCGTTGCCACCATCTTCGGATACCGGCTCATCCACGCCTATGCACGCGTCTTGAGCATCGTGGCCGGTCTGGCGCTGGTGCTTGCCTTCGGCTGGATCCTGGTCGTCCACGGATTGCCGGCCAGCTTCCTGGACCAGGGAAACTTCAACTGGGTGGGCTTCATGGCCACCATCTCCGTCTCGGCCCTCTGGCAGCTCGCCTACGCTCCCTACGTCTCGGACTACTCCCGCTACATGCCTCAGGGCACCGGCTCGGCCCCGGCGTTCTGGGCATCCTACTCAGGCTGCGTCTTGGGAACACTCTTCCCGATGGTCCTGGGTGCCTTGGTGGGAACGCTTGCACTGGCGCTGGTCAACGATGGCAGCACCGTAGAAATAGTGGGGAGCCTGGGAGCCATGCTCGGGCCGTGGACCATGGTGATCATCGGAATCTTCTGCCTCGGCGTGGCGGCGTCGAACGCCATGAACCTCTACTGCGGGGTCCTGTGCACTCTCACCATTGGGCAGACGTTCAGGCCGACCTGGTTGCCCCACGCCAAGACCCGAACCATTGCGGCGATCCTCATTTTCACCCTCGCCCTCATGATCGCGCTGTTCGCCCGCGACAATTTCATCTTCTTCTACACGAACTTCCTCTCGTTCCTGATGTACGTCCTGGTTCCCTGGACAGCCATCAACCTGGTCGACTACTACCTCCTGCGTCACGGCGACTACAGGGTTGAAGACTTCTTCAAGCGCGACGGCGGGGTGTACGGAAGGTTCAACTGGGTTGCGATCGGAGCCTATGTTGCCGGCGCACTGATCCAGGTTCCGTTCTCGGCAACAGCGATGTTCACTGGCCCTCTTGCCGCAGCGATGAACGGCGTGGACGTCTCCTGGATTGTTGGCCTGGTGGTCGTTGCACCCCTGTACTACTTTGCGGCGCGGATGTTCCGGAAGACGTCGGAAGCTGCCCCCTTTCAGTCGCCTGCCTTCGCACCTGAACTGATTGATGCCCCTCGGGCCTAACGCCCACCGCGGCCGCTACGCCCAGCCTGGGCGTACCGCCCTCCCCACACAAACTCCGGACGCCGAGATCGGCGCACAAAACAAAGGCAAACATTATGACACTCACTGACACCGAGCAGTTCACGGTCCGACGCTCTACCTCGGAGCAAAGTAGCGCCAGCGTCTTGCCCTCCGTTTTGCCTCCCGCGGGGCACTTCATCGGTGGAGCATTTGTTCCCGGTTCCTCCACCCGGCTCATCGACGTCGTCGACCCCACCACGGAGCAGGTCATCACGTCCGTTCAGGCAGGCACAGCCTCGGATGTGGACGATGCGGTTGAGGCGGCCGTGGCGGCCCAGAAGTCCTGGGGCGCCACGACACCGAAGGAACGGTCCGAGGTGCTCTCCCTGATCGCCAATATCATTGAAGCCAACCGGGAAGCCTTCGAAATCATCGAGTCCGCCAACACCGGTAAACCGCGGACCGTTGCGGAGGACGATGTCTCCAGCACCATCGATACCTTCCGTTTCATGGCCGGGGCTTCCCGCACACTGACGTCCATGGCAGGTGGCGACTACGCCACCGGACACACGTCGGTCATCCTCCGGGAACCCGTCGGCGTCGTCGGCGTCATCACCCCTTGGAACTACCCGCTGCTGATGGCTGCTTGGAAGATCGCGCCCATCCTGGCCGCCGGAAACAGCATCGTCCTCAAGCCCTCGGAACAGACCCCGCTCTCGACGCTGAAGCTGGCAGAACTTGTCGCCGGACGCATCCCCGACGGGATTCTCAACGTCGTGACGGGACAAGGCCGAACCGTGGGGCAGCGACTCTCCGAACACCCTGATGTCGCCCTCGTTGCGTTGACGGGGAGCGTCGTCAGCGGACAGGCGGTGGCGGAGACCGCGGCCAAATCCGTCAAGCGCGTCCATCTGGAACTCGGCGGCAAGGCCCCGGTTGTTGTCTTCCCGGACGCCGACCTCCGCGCGGCAGCCGCCGGCGTGCGAAACGCTGGCTTCTGGAATGCCGGCCAGGACTGCGGCGCAGCCTGCCGCGTGCTCGTCCACGAGTCCGTGGCCGAGGAGTTCACCGAGCACCTGGTACGTGAGGTCGGCACCCTGGTCGTCGGCGCTCCAGGCGCAGGAGAGGACGTGGAAATCGGTCCCATGATTTCGCGCCCCCACTTCGAACGCGTGAAGGAGGCGCTCGCCGAGGCAAAGGCTGCGGGCCTTCAGGTGGCCGTCGGTGGCTCGGCGTTGGCAGGCCCCGGCTACTTCATTGAACCCACGGTGATCAGCGACGTTCCGGCCGGGGCGCCTATTGCGACCCACGAAATCTTCGGTCCGGTCGTCACCGTCGAGTCCTTCAGTACCACCGAAGAAGCCATTACCCGGGCAAACGAAAGCCCCTATGGCCTTTCTGCCTCGGTATGGACGCGGGATTCGAGCCTCTCGCTCAGCGTTCCGAAGCGACTCGATTTCGGCACTGTCTGGGTCAATTCACACCTGGTGCTGGCCTGCGAGGTTCCGTGGGGCGGATTCAAGGGATCCGGCTATGGCCGCGACCTCTCGCTGTATGCCCTGGACGACTACTCCCGGACCAAGCACGTCATGATCAACCACGGCGCATGAGCGTTAAGACCAGCATCGGAGCTCAGTAATGACCACCACGAATCATTCCCACCCGGCGTCGTCGGCTCGCGCCGCAACCCCGTCCGCTCCCTTCGGGACGGATGTAACCTGGACCAACTGGGGCGGCAACCAGAGCGCCACGCCCGCTTTCACCGTCCGGCCCACGAATGAACAGGAAGCGCTCGACGCCGTCCGGTTCGCCATCCGCGAAGGCCTGCCCGTACGCGCCGTCGGTTCAGGGCATTCGTCTTCTCCGCTGGTCCAGACGGGCGGCGTCCTGATGGACATGTCCGCACTCTCGGCCATCACTGGAACGGACCTCATGCGGCGTCGCGCCCGGGCCCTGGCCGGCACCACCATCAACACCTTTGGCGATCCGCTGTGGGAGCAGGGGCTGGCATTGGGCAACCAGGGTGACATCGACAAGCAGCAGATCGCCGGGGCCCTCGCCACCAGCACGCACGGCTCCGGAAAGAACCTGGGCAGCTTCTCATCAGCACTGCGTTGGGTCAGGCTGATCAACGGCTACGGCGAAATCGTCGAAATCGGTGAAGGACAGCTCCGCGAACTCAGGGCCGCGCAGGTCGCCTTGGGGACGCTCGGAATATTCCTTGAGGTCGAACTGGCGGTCGAGGACCGCTATTACCTGCAGGAGGAGATTACCTATCCCACATGGGCGGAGACCGCGGCAACCTGGCAGGCTGACATCGACGCGAACCGGCACTACTCGTTCCTCTGGTGCCCGGACGACGACTCCTGCGAGCTCCTGGACCTGCCCGGATCGCCGGGCCAGAGCATGGCAAACCGCAGCTACACCAAGCGGTACAACATTGCCCAGATCAAGGACGAGCGTGAAATTTCCACGACGGAGGGTGCCCGGCTGGACCGGTCCTACCGCATCTACCCGGGCGGATTCACCACACCCTTCCATGAACTCGAGTACTTCGTTCCCAGCGAGCACGGACTGGAGGCCGTCGAGGCCGTCCAGGACCTGATCCGCACCAAGCATTCCGACCAGAAGTACCCCGTCGAGGTCCGCTGGGTGAAGGCCGACGACGGTTACATGTCCCAGTTCCAAGGACGCGACACCACTGTCATCACCCTGACCACTGAACCCGGAACCGACTACTGGCCCTTCTTCCGGGACGCAGACGCGGTGCTGCAGGAATTCGAGCCACGTGCCCACTGGGGAAAGATCCACTTCATGACCAGGAGCCGCTTGGAGCGCCTCTACCCGGAGCTTGACACCTTCATCCAGGTTCGCCGGGAATTCGACCCCCGCGGAATGTTCCTTAACGACCACACCCGTGCCCTCGTGGGCTAAACCACCAATTCGATGCGGGAAGAGAAGACATGAGCCATTTTCAGGACAACGCCTACCTTGTCACGGGAGCCAGCTCCGGCATCGGTCTCGCTACCACTCGAGCCCTCCTGGCGCAAGGGGCCAAGGTCGCAGCAGTAGGGCTGCCTGACCGGCTGCTTGATGATGCAAAACGCCAGCTGACCGGCGCTGTGATCTTCATCGAAGCCGACGTATCTGAGTCCCTGCAGGTCGATAGCGCCTTCGCCCAGGCGGAAGCCGAACTCGGACCACTGAGCGGAGCCTTCAACGCTGCAGGGATCTCCAGCGTGGCGCCCATCGCAGAAACGTCCGACGAGCTGTGGCAAAGACTGATCCAGGTGAACTTGACCGGCACCTTCCACTTCGCCAGGGCAGCGGCGCGAACGCTCACATCCAACGGCGGCGGATCGCTGGTCTGCACCGCCAGCGAGCTGTCACTGGTCGGCCAGACGGGCTACTCCGCGTACACCGCGACCAAGGGCGGCGTCCTTTCGATGATGCGGTCTTTGGCCGCCGAACTTGCCCCTGCCGGCGTCCGGGTCAACGCACTATCCCCGGGCACGACAGATACTCCGATGCTCGCGGCCGAGTTCGCGAACGAAGCAGAACGCGCCAGGGACGAAGCGTCCGTGCCGCTTGGCCGGTTCGCCCTGCCGGAGGAGATCGCAGCCGCGGCGCTGTGGCTACTGGGCCCTGATTCCTCATATGTCACGGGAACAAACCTTGTTGTCGACGGTGGTCGAACCACGACGTTCCCACTCGGACATTGAATCCCACATCCAACGCACGTACTGAAAGGCAAAATCACATGAGCTCTGTCCTGGTCACGGGCGGTGCCGGATTCACCGGACGCCACATCATCAACGAACTTGCCGACGCCGGCCACCAAACCGTCAGCTACAACCGGGATTTCCTCGAGGCTCCTCGCCCCGACGTCGTTTCCGTTCAGGGCGAGCTGTTCGATGTCCCTCGGCTCCTGGAAGTATTCAAGGAGCACGACGTCGACACCATCGTCCACACCGCCGCAATATCCCACCCGACCTATTCCCTGAGCTTCCCCCTGGCAACCTTTGCTGCCAACGTCGAAGGGACGGTGGCGGTTTTCGAGGCGGCGCGACTGCACGGCGTCAAACGGATCATCTTCTTCTCTTCCGAGTGCGTGTACGGCAAGACCTCGGCACCTGTGGTTCTCGAATCGGAGCCCGTAAATCCCACGACGCCCTACGCCGTGACGAAGGTTACCGGGGAGTGGCTCGGCCAGGTCTACGGCGACAGGTACGGGATCGACGTTATCTCCCTGCGCATCGGGCAGGTTTACGGACCCGGAAACCGCATGGATGAAGTCATGCGGGATATCATGCGCGGCGTGGTCCGTGACGGTGCGTTCTCACAGGACCGCGGGGCCGATCACCGCTACAACCTGGTCTACGTCCGCGACGTCGCTCTTGCCATCCTGGCGGCAGTCCAGGCACCACAAACAGCCTCGGCCAGGCCGCTGGCCTACAACATCTCCGGCAGCGAGTACTGGACACTCAGCGACGTCGTCAAGGAAGTACGAATCGCATTCCCGGACGCCACTGTGGAGATCGGTCCCGGGGCGGATCCAACCCTGGACCTGCAGGGCCACTTCAGCATCGCTTCCGCGGCCGCGGATCTGGGCTACGAACCGGCCTGGCCGCTGCAGCGGGCCATCGGCGACTACGCAGACTGGCTTTCCAGCCATGACTTCTGAGCCCGCTAAGGGCGGATGGAGGCAGGGGGCGGCCTGCGTTGCCGCGTTGACGTTCGACGTCGACGCCGAGTCACCCGTTCTGGCGGCCGGCCGCCGCTACGCCGAGAATGCGATGGCGATGACTCACCAGGCGTTCGGACCCAAGGTGGGTGTTCCTCGGATTCTCCAAATGCTGAAAGATGTCCAACAGCCGGCGACATTCTTCATTCCAGGGGTTACCGCGGAGCGCTATCCCCACATGGTTGAACAGGTCCTGGAAGCGGGGCATGAGATCGCGCACCACTCACACACTCACCGCACCGCAGTGAACATGAGTTTCGACGAGGAACGTGCCGATTTCGACCTGGCGCTTGTCGCACTCGGGCGCTTCGGCATTGCGCCAAAGGGGCATAGGGCCGCACTGTGGGAGCCCTCTTGGCAGACGCCGTCGTTGGTAGCTGAGTACGGGCTGAAATACGATTCCAGCCTGATGGACGCGGACGTCCCGTATCTGATTGAAACCCCCGCAGGAACGATTGCGGAGCTTCCCCCGCATTGGAGCCTGGACGACTGGGAGCAGTACGCGTTCCTTCCGGAACCCAAGATCGGTGAAATCATCCAGTCGCCACTGGTGGTCGCTGATATGTGGATTCACGAGATCGACGCAATGCGACGTCATGGGGCGCTTTTCATGCTCACGTGCCACCCCTTTCTCACTGGGCGGGCAGGACGGCTGGAAGCACTGCTGACCGTTATTGAAACGGCGCTGCAACGAGGCGACGTCCGCTTCTCGACCTGCGAAGCCCTCGCGGAAGCGGCCCTCAGTGACCCGGAATTGATTGCCGGGCCCCTTAATCCAGTCACAGCGTCCGCGGAGCTGTATCCGGACTACTGAACTGCGGACTACTGAACTGCGGACTACTGAACTTCGGACTACTTAACACGGCGCAACGGCGAACACTGCTGATCCCACAACACAACAGGCCAGGGGCTAAGCCCCTGGCCTGCGCTTCAGCCACGCCAGCCGCGCGTTGTGAAGCTTCAACCCCATGACCGTCCCAGCGAAAGAAGGCCCATAGCAATGAACTCCCCGTCCCAGCTGTTGTCGGAGGCACCTGGTCCACCACAGACGCCCAATCCTGAATCCCTCCAACTCAAACGGGAGATGGGGTTCTGGTCCTCGTTCTCTTTGGCGTTCGCGTTCATGTCGCCAATCATCGGCTTGTACGGCGTATTTGGCTTGGCACTGATGGCCGCAGGGCCGGCCTTCTGGTGGGGCCTGCTGGCGGTTCTCTTGGGCCAGGCCCTGGTAGCGGCGGTCCTTGCCGAGCTCGCTTCACGTTGGCCTGTTGCCGGAGGGGTCTGCCTTTGGTCCAGGTCCCTTCTGGGGCACACCTACAGCTGGTACGCAGGATGGGCCTACATCTGGACCCTCATCATCACAGTCGCCGCTGTAGCCTTCGGCGGAGGCACATTCCTGGCCTCATTGCTCGGCATCGAACAGCCTGACACGACAACGAAAATCATCCTGGGCGCCGTCATCTTGTTGGTCAGTACGATTGCCAACTCCGCCGGCAGGAAATGGCTGAGCCTGCTGGTGACCGTGAGCATCGTGTGCGAGGTCATCGCCAGCCTGGGAGTCGGGTTGGTACTCATCATCTTCCATCGCCGAAATTCCCTCAGCACGATCCTGGAGTCCTTCGGATCCGCACCCGACACCACCGCATACGTCTTTGGGCCTTTCCTGGCGGCAGTGGCAATTATCGGATGGTCGTTTGTTGGATTTGAAAGTGCAGGCGCAATAGCCGAGGAAGTTCGATCGCCCGAACGCAGAGTGCCTCGGGCTGTGCTGACGTCCCTGGTCACGGTGGCATCGGTCATCACGTTTTCGTGCCTTGCCCTGCTCCTGGCAATCCCGGATATTGGTGCCGCCATGTCCGGGGCAGACCCGGACCCGATTACGACAACCCTGACTGCCAATCTTGGCGAGGGAATCACCAAGCCGCTCCTGGTGACCATCGTCCTGGGATTCATCGCGGGGACGGTAGCGCTGCAGGCTGCCGTATCGCGATCGATTTTCGCATTCGCCCGGCTGGATGCCCTGCCTGCGGCCAAGGTTCTGAGGCGCCTCAGCAAGACCGACCGGCTGCCCATCAACGCCCTCTTAGTCTCTGCGGTCGCTTCAATGATCGTCCTTGCACTGTCGGCATCGCAGGTGTACGGCGCCCTCATTGCGTTCGCAACGGCGGGCTTCTACGTGGCTTTCATCTTCCCAGTGCTGGCCGCCCTAGTAGTGCGGCTGAAAGGAGCATGGAAGGCCGGACCCTTCAGCCTGGGAGTTTTCGGCCCGGTGGTGAACGTGGCTGCGCTGTTGTGGTTGGGTTTTGAGATCGTCAATATCGCATGGCCCCGGCAGCCGGAGGCGCCGTGGTACCAAAACTACGCAGTGATTGTGGTGTTCGTGCTCCTTGGCCTGGCGGGTTTCGCGGTGGAAAGGCGCCTGCGTCGGCGCAATAGCGGCCCCTCGTCTGCCGAGACAGTGACAGAGACGGAGACGGAGACAGAGACGGAGCCGGAACTGTTGCAGATCGGTCCGTGAGCGCCGCCCAGCAAGAAGTTGCCCAGTAGCGCCGATCAGCACGCGCAGGGTCCGCTGACAGTAAACGTGACAGCAAAACGCACGGCTTTGCCCCGCAGCAGGGGGCAAAGCCGTGCGTCGTGTCTTGCAACTGGGGCTACTCCGGAACCACCAGGGCGGGGGTGTCCTTTCGGATGGTCTCGCCCCGGAAGAATCCCGGATGCAGCTTCGCGGTCACGAGCATGACCACCACGCCCAGGGCGAGAATGCCGATGCCCAGGATGAACACCAGGCCCACGCCGAAGACCTCGGAGCCGCTGCCGAATTCCGGTGCCCAGCTGTCCACGGCGGTCTGGAAGAAGACCACGGTGAGGACCAGTCCGCCAAGGACCGGGAACAGCAGCCGCATGAAGACGTTGCGGACACTGGAGAACAGGCTGTGACGGAAGTACCACGTGCAGGCGAACGCAGTAAGGGCGTAGTAGAAGCAGATCATCAGGCCCAGGGCCATGATGGTGTCGTTGAGGACGTTTTCGCTGACCACCTTCATGACGGCGTAGAAGCCGCCGGAAATCACGCCGGCGATCACCGTGGCGTAGCCCGGGGACCCGAAGCGCTTGCTGACGGATGCGAAGCGCGACGGCAGGGCGCCGTAGTGGCCCATCGCCAGCAGGCTGCGGGCGGGGGAGGCCATGGTGGACTGCAGGGACGACGCGGTGCCGGAGAGCACGGCCAGGGACATCAGGATGGCCAGCGGGCCCATGACGGGGGAGGCCAGTGCCGCGAAGATGTTCGACTGGTTGTCCGGGTTGTTCAGGCCGATGCCGTCGGTTCCGGTGCCGGCCACCATCATGGTGGCCACGATCGCGACGAGGTAGAGGGCCAGGACGGCGACCGCCGTCGTTGTTCCCGCCCGGCCTGCCGTGCCCTTGCCGCCCTTGGTTTCCTCGTTCACGGTGAGGCAGACGTCCCAGCCCCAGTAGACGAAGACGGCCAGTGACATGCCCGCGGCGAACTGCTCGAAGCTGCCGATCTTCATCGGGTTGAACCAGTCCCAGCTGAAGGCGATTGCGGTGCCCGAGTCGCCCGAGGCGGCGTGGGTGAGCGCCATGACGACGAAGATGCCCAGGACGAGCACCTGGAATCCGACCATGGTGTACTGCACCAGCTTGGTGGCGTGCAGGCCGCGGTAGCTGACCCAGACGGCCAGTGCCACAAACACGAGGCAGGTCAGGATGTTCACGGCGGTGTTGGAGGTCAGGTCCGCGAGCTCGGGGTTGTTGAAGACCTGGGCCAGGAAGAGGTAGAAGAAGTCCACCGCGACGCCGGCCAGGTTGGACAAAACAATGATGTTGGCCGCCAGCAGCCCCCAGCCGCCCATCCAGCCGACGAACGGGCCGAACGCCTTGGTGGCCCACGTGAAGGTGGTGCCGCTGTCCGGGGAATCGGCGTTGAGCTCCCGGTAAGCGAACGCCACCAGGATCATGGGGATGAACGCAACGATGAAGATCGCCGGCAGCTGCAGGCCGACGGCGCCGACCGCGGGTCCCAGCGAGCTGGTAAGGCTGTAGGCGGGCGCCACGGAGGAAATGCCGAGGACGACGACGGCGAGCAGGCCAAGCTGGCCGCCCTTGAGCCCCTTGCCCGAGATGCCGTGCTTGGAACCGGCCGGATCGACGACGTCGTGCGTGATGGTGCCGTCTTCACGGCCGATAGTTTGACTCATGGCTGACCTTATTCTGGGAGATTCTGGGAGGCGGATGGTTGCTGCTGGGTGATGCAGTGGATGCCGCCGCCGCGGGCGAAGAGCTCGCGGGCGTCGATGCCCACCACTGTGCGGCCGGGGTAGGCATCGCCGAGGATTCGCAAGGCCTTGTCGTCCATCGGGTCGCCGAAGGTGCAGGCGATGACGCCGCCGTTGACCACCAGGTGGTTGATGTAGCTGTAGTCGACGAAGCCTTCCTCGTCCGTGAGGATTTCCGGGGCGGGGACCTCGATGATGTTCCATTCGCGGCCGGCCGCGTCCCGGGTGGTGGCGAGGTGGTTGATGATGTCCCGGCTGACCTGGAAGTCGGGGTGCTCCGGGTTCTGCTGGGAGTGGACCAGCAACGTGCCCGGGGACGGGATGGCGGCGACGATGTCGACATGCCCGCGGGTGCCGAACCGTTCCGAATCCCGGGTCAGCCCCCGCGGAAGCCAAACGACGTGCGTGGCGCCCAGCGTCCTGGCCAGTTCTGCCTCGACGTCGGCCTTGCTGAGCCCCGGGTTGCGGCCCGGATCCAGCTGGACCGTCTCGGTGACGAGGACCGTGCCTTCGCCGTCGACGTGGATGCCGCCGCCCTCGTTCACCAGCGGCGAGACGACGTGGCGGGCCGCGGAGCGTGCCGCGACGTCCGCTGCCACGAGCGAGTCCTTGTCCCAGGCGGCCCAGTCCTGGCCCCCCCAGCCGTTGAAGACCCAGTCCACGGCGCCGAGCCGGCCGGCGTTGTCCAGCACGAACGTGGGGCCGATGTCCCGCATCCAGGCATCGTTCAGCGCGGCGGTGACCACCTCGATCTCCGGGCGGAGGTAGCCGGCGGCGGTCTCGACGTCGTCCGGGGCCACCACCATGGTGACGGGTTCGAAATCCACGACGGCGTTCGCGACGGCGGCCCAGACAGATCGGGCGGCGTGGGCTTCTTCCGCTGTCTCGCCCAGCGTGTAGCCGCCGGTGGGAAACGCCATCCAGACGCGGTCCTGGGGTGCCGTTTCGGACGGCATCCGCCAGGCGCTCACGCCGTGGCCTTCTGCATGGTTGCCGTCTGCTCAGTGGTCTTCTGCGCAGTGGCACTATGTGCGTCAGGACCGAGCGGGGCCTCGGGGCGCACGGGTTCGGTCAGCCGCGCGTAAGTGTCCGGGCGGCGCGTGGCCAGGAACGGGAAGAGCGTGAGCCAGTCCTTGCGCTGGTCAAGGTCCAGATCCGCGACCAGCACGGCGGATTCGTCCCGCGGCGCTTGGGCGAGGATCCGGCCATAGGGATCGGAGATGAAGGACGAGCCGTAGAAGTTCAGCGTGCCTTCGCTGCCGTAGCGGTTGGGGGCCACCATGAACAGCCCGTTGGCAATCCCGTTGCCCACAATGACCTGCTGCCACAACGGCTGGGTGTCGAAGTCCGGGTGGTCCGGCTCGGAGCCAATGGCCGTGGGGTAGACCAGGATTTCTGCCCCGCCGAGGGAGTAGATCCGCGCCAGCTCGGGGAACCACTCGTCCCAGCAGGTGGGCATGCCCAGCCGTGCGCCGCCGAGTTCGGCGGGGGAGTGGACCTCATAGGCGTCCTCGCCCTCGGGGCCCTTGCGGAAGAACTTGTCCTCGTAGTAGCCGGCCGTGACGGGGATATGCAGCTTGTGGGTGCGGCCCAGCAGTTCGCCTTCGGGGGACACCAGGATGGCGGTGTTCAGGCCGAGTCCGTCATCGGAGCCGTCCGGGTTCTCCGCCTTCTGGTACAGCGAGGCATGGACACAGACTCCGTGCCGGCGGGCCGCGTCCGCCGCGAAGTGGAACGTGGGGCCGGTGAGCAGGTCCTCGGCGATGTCCGAGGGCCGCGGGCGCGTGGCCCCGCCGCCGGTCGTGTCGTTCTCCGGAAGCGTGTCCGCCGGGTAGCGGGACAGGGTGAGTTCGGGCAGGAAGACGACGGTGGCTCCCAGTCGGGCGGCGCGCCCGATGCCTTCGTCCAGTTCGGCGCGCAGGGCCGTGGCGTCGGGCTGCCAGCGGTGCTGCACGACGCCGACGCGCAGCGCCGGCCGGCCGGACGGCGCCGTCCGGGCGAGGGAGGGCGGGCAATCGAGCGAAGTGATTTCAATCATGGCTACTCCAGTGAGACGGGCGTCACAGAAATGAACGTTGTTCATTTAGTATCGGGGCACTCGCAGCTCGGGACAAGACCAAAAATGAATAAAGTTCATTTATTTATTCGGCGGCGGGCCGTAAGGCCCTAGACCGCGGAATGGGCGCGGCAGAATCTGGGCGTATGACTCCAGCGAATCCGGGGCCCGCCCCGGACATCAAGGCCGCCCAGCTCCAGGAACAGCCGACGGCGGTGGTGCACGAGACTGTCCCGATGAACGCCCTGCGGGACTTTTTCGGCCGTGCCTTCGGTGCCGTCATGGGCGCGGTGCAGGAGCAGCACGTCCAGCTGGCCGGACCGCCGTTCGCGCTGTACCGCGGCACGCCGACCGACGTCGTCGATGTCGAAGCGGGGTTCCCCCTCGCCGCGCCCTTCACGAACCCGGGCGGCGCGGACACCGCGGTCATCGCCGGGAGCCTCCCCGCGGGCCGGGCCTACGAGGCGATGCACATCGGTCCCTACGAATCACTGCCGCAGACCTACGGCGCCATCATGGCGCGGATGCGGCACGACGGCGCGAGCCCGGGGGAGGCAATGTGGGAGTACTACCTGACCGATCCCGGCGTCGAACCCGACCCGGCGAAATGGCAGACTCTGGTGGTTTGGCCGGTCGCGTGACCTGCCCGTCTGAACCCGTCCTGGACTGCCCGTCTGGACCCGACCTGAACCGCCCGGCCGACGCCCACGGCCGGGCTCCGGCCAGGGCCGCTGCCCCGGATTTCCGCGGCCCGGCAGTCTCATTGTGTCGGATTGGCCACACTATTGCTCAACTCCATGCATAATGTCCTAAACTGCTTCACTGAGGTGCCTGAAATGGCGCTGCGCAGCAACGAAAGTGAACCCCAAAATGGCTACCGATTACGACGCCCCACGCAAGACAGAAGAAGAATCTCCCGCCGAGTCGCTGGAGGCCCTGCAGGCGTCCCGCGGTGGCGGCGCGCAGACTGCTGTGATCGACGTCGATGAGAACGACACCGCCGAAGGCATTGATCTCCCGGGTGCGGATCTGTCCGGCGAAGAGCTGACCGTCGTTGTTGTTCCCGAGCAGTCCGATGAATTCACCTGTGCCTCCTGCTTCCTGGTCCGCCACCGGTCCCAGGTTGCCCTTGAAAAGAACGGCATGAAGTACTGCCGCGACTGCGAAGGCTAAGAGCCTTCCAGCACTAAACGCACGAAGCGCCGGACCCGCCAGGGTGCCGGCGCTTCGTGCGTTCCTGCCCGCTCCGGCACGCCTGGACCCAGCGAGCGGGCGCGTTATCTGTTCGTAAACGAATCTCGAAGCACCCTCCGGAGACATCCGTCCGTGACCGGCGGCGGGCCGCGCTAACAGTTGGGCGCCGAAATGGTGGGCGGCCTCGCCCGCCGGTTCGGCTCCGCTTACGCTGAAAGCGTCTGACAGTGCCGCCCGTCCAGGCTCCCCGCCCAGACCGCCCGTCAACACAGGGCAGTGCGTTCAATATCGGAGCAGTTCAGTGTCAGGGGGTGGCCGCTTTGAAAAAGACCCAGCTGAAGAAGATCCAGGTGAAGAAGATCCACGCATTGCTCGCGGCAGTGCTGATGGCCATAGGCCTGGGGATGCTCGCACCGGCGCCGGCAGCCGCGGACCCATACTGCGGACTGGTCTGGGGATCGCTGATGAAAACGGATCCTGCCATGAGCCAGGCCCAGGCGGTGAACGTCCGGAGCGGCCAGCACTACTGCTTCGATCGGCTCGTCATCGACCTGAACGGCCCGGTGGCCGGCTACACCGTCCGCTATGTTCCCCAAGTACTGCAGGACGGGTCGGGCCTGCCGGTCCTGCTGCGCGGCCAGGCCTTCATCCAGCTCACGGTCAACGCGCCGGCCTATGACAGCAACGGCAACTCCACGTACACCCCTGCGGACAAGAATGAACTTGTGAACGTGAGCGGGTACCAGACGTTTCGGCAGGTGGCGTGGGCGGGCAGCTTCGAGGGTTACAGCAGCCTGGGCCTGGGGGTCCGTGCCCGGCTGCCGTTCCGGGTCCTTGCCCTGGCCGGACCGGGCACCGGGTCACGGTTCGTGGTGGATGTGGCGCACTTCTGGTGAACCGGCCGAACCCGGCGGGCCCGGTGGCTAGAGGGAGTTGAGTTCGGCCCGAAGCGGGTAGTCCCGGCCGTCGAGCACCAGCTGGGTGCAGCGTCCCGTGCTGCGGTTGAGGACGATCGGGGCCATGAGGTTGACCGTGGTGGAACCGGGGGTGTGGTTGAGGACGATCAGTACCTGGGGTACCTCCGACTCCGGAAGGTCCAGTGCCTCCAGCGCTGCTGCAGGGATGGGCGGGGCGTAGCTGGGAGCAAACACGGCGGCGTCGGCCAGGAACAGCCGCACCGGAGAGGAAGCAGCTTCCAGGGCATACAGCCCGGGCGCGCCCTCGACGCTGCGCAGGCTGAAGTCGTGCAGATCCTCGAAGCCCGGCATGGGCGCGGTGAACACGACAGGCAGGTTGGCGACAGGAGTGTCCATGACCGGGGCACTCACCGCAGGAAGTCCATCAGCGTCGGCTGAAGCACGCGCGCCGTCGCGGCCAGGGCCACCTGGTAGTTGGTCTCCTGAAGCTTCAGGTCCATGATGACGCTGCCAAGATCTGCCTTCTCGATGCCCGTCTTCTGTGCATCCAAGGTGGCCTCCAATTCTGTGTTGACGCTGCTGGCACGTTCCAGCTGGGCCTGGCGTGTTCCGATGTCAGAACGCCCGTTGATGACGTCCTTGGCCCCGGACTCGAGCTTGCCGGCCAGTGCCGTCACGTCCGAGTTGCTGCGCAGTCCGTTGACGATTCCGCTGACGGTTTCGAAGATCGACGTGGCGCCGTCACCGAAGATCGCGGCGCCGTCGGCGTCCACCCGGACGGTCTGGTTTTCACTGATGCGGCGCTCCACGGAGCTGTTGGCAATCCCGTTGAACGTCGCGGGCGTGGCCGGCGGGCCAGATGTCCCGGCGGTGAAGGCGTTGGCAGCGTCCGAACTGCCTGCGAAGATGTTGCGGCCCAGGTGCTTTCGGTTGGCGATCGACAGGAGGTCCTTGTTCAGGCCCTCGAGCTCGAGGGCGATCGCGTCCCTGCCCGACTGGTTGAGCGTGCCGTTGCCGGCCTGGACCGTGAGGTCCTGCATTTTGTGGACCACGTTGGTGGCCTGCTCCAGGGCGGAATCCGCGGCGGTGAGCCAGCGGTCGCCGTCGTCGATGTTCCGGCCGTACTGGGCGGCGGCGGCGATCCGGGAGCGGGTCTGGAGGGCCTGCGCCGTGGCCGCGGGGTCGTCCGAGGGCCGGGAGATCTTGTCGAGGGTGCTCGCCTTGTCCTGCAGTTCGGCGAGTTTCGCCTGCTGGGCCTGCAGCGTCCGCTGGGCCGACGTGCTCATGGTCAGGTTTGTTACCCGGTTCAGCATGTCTACCTTCCTACCAGTCCGGTGCGGTTGATCAAAACATCCAGGGCCTCGTCCACGGCCGTCATGACCCGGGCGGCGGCCTGGTAGGCGTGCTGGTTAGTGAGCAGGCTGACGTTTTCCTCGTCCAGGCTGACCGAGGCGGAGGACGCGCGGTTGGCCTGGGCGGACGCCTGCGACGCGGCGGCCAGGGCATCGTGCTGCTGCGCGCCCCGGGACAGGACACCGATCCCCGTCACGACGCCGGCCCAGAGGCTGTCCGGGGATCCGGGACCCGTGCCGAGCTGGGAAATCTTGTCCGCCACGCTGTTGTCCAGATTCCCAGCCCCGGCGCCGATGCCGATGCCGCTGGCGTCTTTGGGCAGGACAGCGATATCCAGCGCCGCCGGCAGCCCGGAGGCCGGACTGAAGAAGTTGCCGGCCACCGCCCCGGTGGAGGTCCGGGCGCCGTTGTGGAGGGCGTTGACGGCGTCCCTCAGGTTTGAAGCAAACGTGTTGTACGACGCCGCTGCCTCGGCAATCGCGCCGCCGGTGCCTGCGCTGTTGGCAGGCGCCAGGACGGACAGGGCGCCGGCGATTTCGCCGTCGGTGACCGGCACGGCCGCGCCGGGCCGGTCCGCCCATTCGAGCTGGACCGGGGACCCGAGCGAGTCCCCGGACTGCGTGCCGGAGAGGGCCAGGGCCCGGACCGAGGTGCCCATGACGAGGGCGTTGCCGCCGACGTGGATGTCCACGGTGCCGTCAGCCTGTTCGCGGACAGTTCCGCCGGTCAGGCGGGAGATCGTCTCCGTGAGCTTGGCCCGAGCGTCGATGAGTTCGTTGGCTGAACCGCCCGCAGCGGTCGTCGAGCGAATGGTCGCGTTGAACGCGGCCACCTGCGCTGCCGCAGAGTTGACGGCGTCGACGTTGTCCTGGGCCTGGCCGCGAACGCTGGTCCACTGCGCCGTCAGCGACTGATAGCCGGCGGAGATCTTCGCGGTGAGCTCGTTGCCGGCCTGCAGGAGCTGCCCCGCCGGACCGGATTCCCCGGGCTGGTTGGACGCGCCCTGCCAGGCCGACCAGAAGTTGTGCAGCGCGGAGGAAATCCCGTTGTCGCCCGGTTCCTGCAGGATCCCCTCGATTCCCTGCAGCGCGGCGGACCGGACACCGGCGTAACCGGCCCGGGCGCCGGCAGAGCGGACACCCGCGTCCAGGAAGCTGCTGCCGAGACGGGCGATGCCGTCCACCGAGACACCGTTGCCGGACTCCGGGCGGCCCGAGCCGAAGAGGCCCTGGGCCGGGGCGGCGATGGAGGACTGCTGAACGCGCTGCCGGGTGTAGCCCTCGGTAGCGGCGTTGGCGATGTTCTGGCCGGCGACGTTCATGCCCTGCTGGGCAGCCGTCAGCCCCCGGTAGGCGGTATTCAGGGCGCCAAAGGTGCTCATGGTCGCTTCCTTAGAATTGCTTGTCGAAAAGGCGCGAGCCGGCGGTTTCCCCGGTCTTGCCGTGGGCGTCGTACGTGCCGGCGGCGGCGGGCCGGAGGTCGGCCAGGGACTCCTGGGTGGAACGGACCGCGGTGCGCAGGTACTGCTCATTGGAGTCGCGCAGCTCCTTGATGAGGGCCGTCTGGCGGGTCAGCGCGGTCAGGTGCGCGGTCAGGACCTCGGACCAGGCGCCTTCCGGGGCGGCAGCGGCCAGCTCCCCGAGCGAAGCATCGGAGGGCAAACCCCAGGTTTCGGCGACGACGGCGGCCTCGATGGTGCGCGCCAGGCTCGCCTTGGAGAGGTGCTCGAGGACCTGCTCGACTTCCTTGGTGCCGTGGGCCAGCCAGCGCGATTTGCCTGAGGTGAGCAGCAGTTGCTCTTCCTCCAGCTTGAAAGTGAGAACGTCCAGGAGTTCACGCTCCCGCCACAGCAGGGCTGACAGTTCGTGGATGGCCATAGGTCCGGAGGACTCCCTCTTCGGTGACAGGTGCGGTGGTGCCGGGGCGGCTGATTAATCGTGCGGACGATTCAGCCAACAGCTGGGTTCGTAGAAACTATCGGCAGGGCTGCGGCAAGCGTTAGCAGCAATAAAGCTGATATCACGCTGGACTTCACGACACCGCAGGGCAGCATCAAGCCGGAAAACATTTTTTCGGATTCCCCTTACCAGAGTTATCAGCCGGGCGATAACTACTCCTGAAGGCCCACGGATGGGCCGTCGCACAAGTCCCAATCATGGAGGAAACATCATGGGAATGCAGATCAACACCAACCTGGCTGCGAACAACGCTTACCGCAGCCTCAGCAACACCCAGAACGACCTGTCCAAGTCGCTGGAGAAGCTTTCCAGCGGCCTGCGCATCAACCGCGCCGGTGACGACGCGGCCGGCCTGGCTCTCTCCGAAGGCCTGAAGTCCCAGATCGGTGGCCTGACGGTTGCCGCCCGCAACGCCCAGGATGGCATCGGCGCAGTCCAGACCGCTGAAGGCGGCCTGAACCAGGCTCACTCCATCCTGCAGCGCCTGCGTGACCTGGGCGTCCAGGCCGCGAACGATACCAACAACGCAGAATCCCGCGGCGCCATCAAGACCGAAGCTGACAGCCTCGTGAAGGAACTGGACCGCATCGCCGGCTCCACGAACTTCAACGGTGCCCAGCTGCTGGACGGCTCCAAGGCGAAGATGTCGCTTCAGGTCGGCGCCAACGCTGACGCGCAGAGCATCATCGACGTCAACCTGTCCTCTGCTAACGTCGGTTCTGTCGCGACAGCACTGGGGTCGGCAGCGTCCGGTTCCACCACGTTCAAGGTTGCAGCGTTCAGCGCCACGGACGGCAGCCCCCAGGGTCTCGCCGCAGGTGCTTACACCTTTGAGTCGGTCAAGGGTGGCGTCACGACCACCGTGGCTGTCACTACCACCGCTGCAGCCACCACCGCAGAGGACTTCGTTGCCAAGCTCAACGCGGACAAGAACTTCAACTCGAGCTTCACGGCCTCAGTCTCCAAGAGCACGAACGGCACGGGCGATGGCATCATCATCCGGTCTAACGATGGCGGCACGATCGACCTGACCGATCCGTCGGGCTCGGGCGTGTTCAATGCCGGCAGCACAGTCGTTAGCGGCACGGGTCTTGACTTCTCCTCGACCAGTGCAGCTCAGGCTTCCCTGGTCGCCATCGATACCCAGATCAAGTACGTTTCCACGGCCCGCGCCGATCTCGGTGCGACCCAGAACCGCCTTGAGTCCGCTGTGCAGACCATCAACGTGGCCAAGGAAAACCTGACGGCTTCCAACTCCCGTATCCGCGACACGGACATGGCTGAGGAAATGGTCAAGTTCACCCGCAACAACATCCTGTCCCAGGCCGGCACCGCAATGCTGGCCCAGGCCAACCAGACCAGCCAGGGTGTTCTGCAGCTTCTCCGCTAGACCTAACGTGAGAGGGGCCGGCTCAGCGGCCCCTCTCCGCTAGTTTTTAGGCGAGGACTTGGCGCCCGGGGAGGGTGAAAACCTCTCCCCGGGCGCTCTGCAGTACCACCGGCTGTTACGTATTTCATCTTTTCGATTGTTCTAAGGAGTTGTAGGCGTGGGACTCTCCATTGATGGGCTGTCCAGTGGACTGGACACCACATCCCTGATCAATTCGCTGATGACGATTGAGGCTGCACCGCAGAACCTCATCAAAAGCAAGGCTGCGGCTGTCCAGACCCGCATCTCAGCGCTTCAGGGCCTCAATTCGGCCGTCGCAGATCTGGCCACCAAGGCGGGGAAACTCTCGGACCCCAAGAACCTGGAACTCTACTCGGCGACCAGCAGCGCCTCGAACGTCACGGCCTCCGTCAGCGCCGGGGCGAAGCCCGGAGCCGTTGATTTCACGGTAACCAAGCTGGCACAGACCCAGGTTTCGGTCACCAAGAACATCGCCGCGTGGCCTTACACCACCATGACTATTACCGGCGAGGGCGGACAGGCCATCACCGTCACGCCGCTCACCAGTTCACTCGACGACGTCGTTTCCGCCGTGAACCTCTCCGGCGCCGGCATTGTGGCGTCAAAAGTGTCCGTGGGCGGCGGCGAGTACCGCCTCCAGTTCGCGTCCTCGACGTCGGGCGTGGCCGGCGGATTCAGCATCGCGGATCCGGACGGAACCGCAGCGCTGACCACTGTCCAGGCACCGCAGGACGCCCAGATCAAGCTCTGGGCAGGCAGCGCCGCCGAGGTCTCGCTCAATTCCTCCACCAACACTTTCTCCAATCTCCTCCCGGGCGTCTCCGCCACGGTGAGCGAGGTCTCGGCCACGCCGGCCCGCATCACCGTCTCCCGCGACAACGCCCAGATCAGCAGGGCCGCCTCGGACCTGGTCAGCTCGGTCAACGGCGTCCTGGCCCAGATCGCCACCAAGAGCAACGTGGTCAGCAGCACCGACGCCTCCGGCGCCGCGATCACCTCCGGCGGAATCTTCACCGGTGACAGCACCATCCGCGCGGTCAACGCGGCCGTCCTGTCCGCGGCTTCCCAGCCCGTCAACGGCAAGTCACCGTCGGACCTCGGACTGGTCCTGAACAAGACCGGATCCATCGATTTCGACTCCACCAAGTTCGGCGACGCTATGGCGAAGGACCCCGTGGGAACCATGGCCGCTGTGGCCACAATCGCCGGCCGCGTGGCCGACGCCGCCAAGCAGGCCTCGGACCCCACGACGGGGCTGCTGAGCACCAAAATCAAGGGCCAGCAGTCTGCCGCCAAGGATTACACGGACCAGATCGCCAGCTGGGATGATCGTCTCACCATCCGCCGCGCCACCCTGCAGCAGACCTACACGGCGCTCGAGGTGTCCCTCAGCGGCATGAAAGCGCAGTCAGCGTGGCTGTCGTCCCAGATCGCAGGCCTCTCAGGAAGTACGTCAAAATAATGACCTCGATGCCCTTTGCCGGCGGCTACGGCCACGCCTCGCAGCGCAACCAGTACCTCGCGGACTCGGTTCTTTCGGCCCCGCCCGCGCGCCTGCTCACCATGCTCTACGACCGGCTCCTGCTGGACCTGGGCCGGGCGGAATCGGCCCAGGAAACCGCGAACTGGTCCGTCGCCTCTGAGAACCTGATCCACGCGCAGGCGATCATCACCGAGCTGTCGTCTTCCCTGAAGACGGACACCTGGGAAGGCGCCGACGGGCTCCTGGGACTCTACAACTACGCTTCGACCGCGCTGGTCAACGCCAACATCCAACGCGATCCCGCCCTCACCCGGGAGGCGATCGACCTCCTTGAGCCCCTGCGCCAAGCCTGGCACGAGGCCGCCGCGGCGCCCGCAGCTTTCTCTGGCGGGGCGCTCCCCACAGCGGCCCCCGCAACTCCGGCCGCACCCGCCTTCGCAGGCGCCGGCGCCTGGAACGCGCAGTCCGGCTCAGGCGGCGGGAGCCTAGGTTTTGGCTAACCAGGCAGACGTGGGGTCGGGCTTTGGGGGAGCCGGATCCAACAACGCTGGATCACCTGCTCCCGAGGAAAACCCGGACGACACGTCCCTGGCAGCCTGGATGGCAGTCCTGGAAGTACTCGAAATGGCTGTCCAGGCAGCCGAACGAACCCTGAAGGACCCACTGGGCCCGCTCGCGGTCCCCGCCGGTTCCACGGCGGAGCCGCGACCGGAAAAACGCTGGTCCCCGCCCGCCCTGCCGGGGCCTTTGCCGGCGGCCGCCCGGCGGCGCGCTGCGGCCTTGGCGGCCGCCCAGGAACGCGTCGCCCTGCGGCTGGAAGACGCCAGGTTGGGTGTTGCCCGGCAGCTCCAGGCAGTGTCCTCGGTGCCCGGCGTCGGGGAGTCCGCGGGGGCGCTGTACCTCGACGTCAACGGCTAGGAATCGCGGGCTCCAAAACATCCTGAAATACTCTCCCGTTTTCACCTAACGCGGCGCTGAGCAGTGCCGATAACCACTGTAAGAGCACGGATCGCTCGATTACCGGCCACGGATTGGCCACCCCCACCTTTCCCAGGCAGGACTCTGTGCTCGAATCCGTGACTTCCGCCGCCCTGGCCAGCGCCATGGACGGCCTGGCTTTGCGCCAGCGCACCATCGCGAACAACATCGCGAACGTCAACACGCCGAATTACCACGCGAAGCGGGTCAGCTTCGAGGACGCCCTCGCTGCGTCGGTGAAGTCCGGGGACGGCCACGTCCAGGCAACGACGGCGGAATCCCTGGAGCCGACCCAGCTGAACGGAAACAACGTCAACCTGGACACCGAGACCCTGTCCAACATCGACACCGTGCTGCGCTTCCAGTTCGCCGCCCGCGCAGTCAATACCGAATTCTCCGCCGTGCGCGCCGCCCTGAGGACCAGCTGATGACCTTCGACGCAATCGGCATCGCCGGCTCCGCCCTCACCGTCCACCGCAAGTGGCTCGATGCTGTCTCGGACAACCTCGCGAACATGAACAACGCCTCAGCCACGTCCGGCCCGGCTTTCCAGGCCCGCTACGTCGAGGCCGCGGAGGGCTCGGAGGGATCCGGCGTGTACGTCAAGGGCGCCCTGCGCGGCAGCGCCGAGGGCAGGATCGTCTACCAGCCGGACCATCCGCTGGCGGACGCGAACGGCAACGTCAAATACCCGGACATTGACCTGGCCGAACAGATGGGCGCCCTGATCATCGCCCAGCGCGGCTATCAGGCCAACGCCCAGGTTGTGGACCGCGCCCGCGAAACCTATATGGCTGCCCTTGAGATTGGACGCTCCTGATGACTGTTGCCCCCATCGCTCCTGTCCAGGGAGTCCTGCCCACGAATTACGTCGCAGGAACGGCCCCCGTGGCCGGCACGGACGGTTCCGCCTTCGCCACGTCCCTCACGGGGGCGGTGGACAACCTCCAGCAGCTGCAGTCGACGTCGAACCAGCTGGCCGTCTCCGCCGTCACCGGCAACCTCGATGACATCCACAACGCCACCCTCGCCGCCACCCGGGCCCAGGTCACCCTCGAGCTCATGGCCACCGTACGCAACAAGGGTGTTGACGCATTCAACGAGATCATGAGGATGCAGGCCTGATGCCTCCGCAGATAAACGCCTTCTTCCAGCGCTTCGGTGCCAGCCTGAAGAGCTTCACCGCCGGCCAGCGCACCCTGGCCGTGCTCGGCGCTGCCCTTCTGGTGGTCGGCATTGTGGCGCTGTCCGCCTGGCTCACCCGTCCGGTGCTGACGCCCCTGTTTTCCGGACTCCAGACCACCGACGCCAACGGCATCGTCGAACAGCTCCGCAAGGACAACGTTGCGTACGAGCTCAGCGACGGCGGATCCACCATCCTCGTCCCCCAGGACAAGGTCTATGACGAGCGCCTCAAGGCTGCCGCCGCCGGCCTGCCGACCGCCGCCGCGACCGGGTATTCCCTGCTGGACAAGATGGGCGTGACGTCCTCGGAGTTCCAGCAGTCCGTCACCTACAAGCGCGCCCTCGAAGGCGAACTGGCCAGCACGATCTCCGCCATGGACGGCGTGAAGACCGCCGCCGTCCGGCTCGCCATCCCCGAGAAGACCGTTTTTGTGTCCACGGCCCCGGACACCACCGCCTCGGTCTTTGTCGAGACCGACGCCGGCACCACCCTCTCCGGCGACAAAGTGCAGGCGATCGTCCACCTGACCTCCGCCGCGATCGAAAACCTCAAGCCCGCCAACGTCTCCGTGGTCGATTCCCAGGGCAATGTGCTCTCCACAGTCGGCGGCGGGCCGGCCGGTTCCTCGTCCAAGCAGGCCAGCGATTACCAGCAACGCACCTCCGACGCCGTCAAAGCCGTCCTGGACCGCGTGGTGGGCCCGGGTAACTCCACGGTCGCCGTCGCCACCGATGTGACCGGTGAATCCGCGCAGCAGAAGAGCGAAACCTTCTCCAACACCGCGGGCGCCCTGCCGCTCAGCGAATCGTCCAAGACCGAGAAATACACCGGAACCGGGGGAGGCGCCGCGGGCGTCCTGGGCCCGGACAACATCGCCGTTCCCGGCGGCACGGCCGGCAACGGCAACTTCGACTCCTCCACCGAGACCAAGAACAACGCCGTCAACAAGGTCACCGAGGACAGGCTCATCCCGGCCGGCGCCATCAAGCGGCAGACCATCTCCGTGGCCGTCAGCCAGGCCGCCGCCGGTGGCCTGAACCTGGCCTCCCTGAAGAACCTCGTCACCTCCGCGGCCGGGATCGACGCTACGCGCGGCGACGTCGTCACCGTCGAGGTGGTGCCGTTCAGCACCACCGCCGCCGACAACGCGGCCAAAGCGCTCGCCGAGGCGCAGGCCAATGCCGAAGCCGAAAAGCAGGCCGCGTTCTTCGGAACGCTCGTCACCGCCGGCAGCATCCTGCTTGGCCTGCTGATCCTGGCCCTGGTCCTCACGATCATCCTGCGGCGCCGCCAGAAGCGCGAGCCTGTGGACCTGGGCGAACGCCTGGACCTGGAGATCATGCCGGTGGCCCCGCCCGTTGTCGCCCTTCAGCCCGCGCCGGCGACGTCGGCCATCCCGATCACCGCCTTGCCTCCGCTTCCGGGTCCCAGCATGGAACAGCTGGAGTCCGAGCGCCGCCGGTTTGAGATCGACAGCATGGTGGCCGCCAACCCGGAGCGGGCCGCCGATTACCTGCGCAGCCTCATGGATGACAGGCAGCCGGCATGAAACCGGCCGATACGCTCCTCACCGGAACCCAGCGCGCCGCCGTCGTCCTGATGCAGATGAGCCCAGAGAACGCCGCCAAGGTCATGGCCCAGCTCACGGACACCGAGGCGGAGGAGATTGCCGGCGAGATCGTCAAGCTCCGCAAGGTGGACCCGGACGTCGCCGAGCAGATCATGAAGGACTTCCACCAGACTGCGCTGACCAGCCCGCGCCAGGCCCGGGGCGGCCGGGAACTCGCCGAGGGCCTGCTCGAGGCGTCCTTCGGCTCGGAAAGGGCCGCCGGACTCATGAACCGCCTGACGGTCAACATGGCGGGCAAGTCCTTCGAGTTCCTCGAAGACATCGAACCGGTGCAGATCCTGGCCCTGATCGACGGCGAACTGCCGCAGACCATCGCCCTGGTTCTCGCCCACCTCAGTCCGCGCAAGGCCTCGGCCGTGATGTCAGGGCTGCCCGGCTCGCTGCGGGCCGACGTTGCCCTCAGCATCGCCACCATGGGATCCGGCGCGCCCGAGGCGATCGGGATTGTCGCCGACACCCTTAAGCTCCGCGGCGGTGCCGCCGTGTCCCAGCAGGCCTCGAAGGTGGTGGGCGGCATTCAGCCGCTGCTGGAGATCATCAACCGGACCGACGCCGGTACGGAACGGTCCGTGCTGGACGGCCTGGACCTGCTCGATCCCGACCTCGCGGTGGAGATCCGGGCCCAGATGGTCACGTTCGACGACATCGTGAAGCTGGAACGCCGCGACGTCCAGCTGGTGCTCCGCGGACTCGACTCGGCCGTCCTGGCGATCGCCATGAAGGGTGCCTCCGAGCCGGTCCTGGAAACCATTACCACCAACGTTTCCGGGCGCAACCTGGAAATCCTCGAATCCGAGATCGCCGGCCTGGGGCCGCTGCGTGCCTCGCAGATCGAAGAAGCCCGGGCCGCCGTCGTGCGGTCCATCCGCGAGCTCGAGGCCGAAGGCCAGATCACCATCCAGCGCGGGGACGAAKAAGACTATGTCTACTGAGAACGGGGCAGCCGCCAGCGCCCCGGCGCGCATCGTCTTTCCCTCGCTGCGGGCCAACGGCCCGGCCTCCGAGCAGGCCGGCTACACCGAGGGCCACGCCGCAGGCTACGCCGCCGGAGTCCGCGCCGCCGCGAAGGAACAGCGCCGCTGGCGGGACCGGATGGCCGCCGAACAGGCCGCCTCCCTGGCCGCCGGACAGCAGGACCTGGACCGCGCCGTGCGCGCCCTCGCCGTCGCCAAGACCGACTTCGCGCACCGCAACGTGCAGGCCTTGCAGGACGCCGAGGAAATCCTGGCGCGTACGGCGCTGGAACTCGCCGAGGCCATTCTCGGCTACGAACTGGCCGAAGGCACCCGGACCGCCCGCGCCGCCCTGGCCCGGGCCCTGTCCGGGAATGACGCCGCCACCGTGCTGGCGATCCGGCTGCACCCGGCGGACATCGACGTCCTGAGCCGGGAGGGCCAGGACCTGCCCGCCGGACTGCCGCTCATCGCGGACCCTTCCCTTGGCCGCGGCGACGCGAAGGTCGAATACCAGCAGGGCTGGTTCGATGCCAGCCTGCGCACGGCCCTGGGCCGTGCCCGCACGGCCCTGCTCGGCGACGCGGAGCTGCCCGGCGCCGACCCTGCCGGCGTTGACGCTGCCGGCGGCTACCCTGGCGTCGCCTACCCTGCCGGCGCCTACCGGGGGCAGGAATGATCGCCGAGTGGCGCCCGAAGGGTGCCGACTACGCCGCTGCGCTGGCCGCTGCTGCCCCCCAAAGGGTCGGCGTTGTCACGTCCGTCATTGGTCTCGGCATGGAAGTGTCAGGACTGGACTGCGCGCTGGGCGACCTCGTCACGGTGGGGCAGAACCCGGGCCTTGACGCCGAAGTCGTCGCGGCCCTGGAAGGCTCCGTGCGCTGCATGCCGTTGGGCCGGCTTGCCGGCGTGGCGGCCGGCGACCCCGTCCGCGCCAAGGGCGGCGCGGTGCTGGTTCCCACCGGCCGGGGACTGTTCGGCCGGGTCCTTGACGGCCTTGGGCGCCCGATCGACGGCAAGGGCCCGCTGCTCAGCGGACCGCGCGTGCCGATCGACAACGAGGCACCCAACGCCATGAAACGCGCCCGCATCGACACCGCGCTGCAGACCGGCGTGCGCGTCCTGGACACCATGACGACCTTCGGCAAGGGCCAGCGCATGGGCTTGTTTGCCGGCTCCGGCGTCGGCAAGTCCTCCCTGCTCTCGATGATCGCCCGCGGCACCGACGCCGAGGTCTCCGTAATTGCGCTGGTCGGCGAACGCGGCCGCGAAGTCCGCGAGTTCCTTGAGGACGACCTCGGGGCCGCCGGCCTGGCACGTTCCGTTGTGGTGGTCGCGACCTCCGACGAACCCGCCCTCATGCGCATGCGTGCGGCCTTCACTGCCACCCGGATCGCCGAGTCCTTCCGCGACCAGGGCCAGGACGTCGTATTGATGATGGACTCCCTGACCCGTGTGGCCATGGCCCAGCGTGAAATTGGCCTCTCGGCCGGCGAGCCCCCTGCCACCCGCGGCTACCCGCCGTCGACCTTTTCGATCCTGGCGCGGCTGCTGGAGCGCGCCGGCACGGCCGAAACCGGTTCCGTTACCGGCATCTACACGGTGCTGGTGGACGGCGACGACCACAACGAACCCATCGCCGACGCTGCCCGTTCCATCCTGGACGGCCACGTGGTCCTGGACCGCAAGCTGGCCGTCACCGGGCACTTCCCCTCCGTGGACGTGCTCGGATCCGTGTCCCGGGTGGCCAGCAAGGTCAATTCCCGGCCCCATCTCGAGTCTGCGGCCACGCTCCGCCGGGTCCTCGCGGCCCGCAAGGCGGCGCAGGACCTGATCGACGTCGGCGCGTACCAGGCCGGGACCAACCCGCTTGTGGACGCAGCGCTGAACCACGAGCACGACGTCAGCGGTTTCCTCCAGCAGCCGATGGACGAATCCACGGCCCACCCCGAGTCCTGGCAGCGGCTCGGCCACCTCACCTCGATCCTGGGAGCAGCATGAACCGCGAATTCTCTCTGGCCGGCCTCCTGCGCCTCCGCCAGCTCCAGCAGGACCAGGCGGCCACCGGCCTGGCACGCGCCCGTTCACGCTCCAGCTCCGTCCGGGTCCGCGAGGCCGCCGCCCGCCGCGAACTGGCCGCAACGGATGACCCCATCTCCAGCTCGGCCTCCTTGCGCGCCGTGGCCGCCGCCCGGTCGTCCTCGCACAGCATGCTCGCGGACCTGCAAAACCTCACGCACCTGGTCGAGGCCGAAGAAGCCAACGCCCGTGCCGAGTTCATCGCTGCCCGCACGCGGTCCGTGGGCCTGGAAAAACTGCAGGCCCGTCACGACGCCGAGGTCCACTCCGCGGACTTGCGCGCCGAACAGTCGGCCCTCGACGAGATCGCCTCGACGCTCTGGCACCGCGACGAGCAGCAGGTGAAGCCATGAGTATGACCGAGGCGATCAGCCGCATGCAGGGCATCCAATCGATGATCGCGGAACTGAGCCGGCCCGCGGCCACGGAGACAACCGCCGCCAAGACTGCGGCGGCCACCTCGCTTGCCACCGCTACGGGCACGGGCGACTCCGGCACATTCACGCAGGCGCTGGCCGCGGCATTGGGCGGGAGCGGGGCAACGGATGGTTCCTCCCTCACCGACAGCCCGGGGCTCGGCAGCACCCTGGGACTGGGCAGCACGACCGCGGCCGGGACAGCAGGGCTCACGGGAGCCCAGCCGGCGGGATCCGTGCACACCGGCAGTGCAGCGACCGGCAACGACGTGGTGGCTGTGGCCAAGAAGTACATCGGAGTTCCCTATGTATGGGGCGGAACCAACCCGGCCACGGGCATGGACTGCTCCGGCTTCACCCAGCGCGTGTTCAAGGACCTCGGCGTGGAGATTCCCCGCGTGGTAAGTGACCAGATGCGCCAAGGCACACCCGTGGCTTCCCTCGCCGAGGCGAAGCCCGGCGATCTCCTGGTGAGCTTCGGCGGCAACCACATTTCCATCTACCTGGGCAACGGCAAGGCGATCGACGCACCCGTGCCAGGCAAGACCATCCAGATCCGCGATGCCTGGGAGCAGCAGTCCAACCTGACCTCCATCCGGCGCATCGTTCCTGCCGGGAGCGCATCGTGAAGGCCGCGGCGGCGCCGGATCTGGCGGCTGCACTGGCCACACCGGTCCGGACCGGCCGCCTGGGCACGGATCCCCGGTCCGCCAACGCAAACCCGGGGACCGCGTCCTTCGACTCGGTCCTGAACGACGTCCAGGGCGCGGCAGGCAACGGCACCGCTGCCGGCCCCATCCGCGAGGTTGCCGCTTCGGCAACTGACGGCGGGGGAACGGATCTGCCGGTGTCCGACGGGGACCTTTCCGGTGGCGCGCCAGGCGGCGACGCCGCCAATAGCGGCGCGGCCAATAGCGCCGTGACGGCCGACGGCGGAGCCGGGCCCGCGCCGCAGGCCGAGGCCGGCTCGCCCGCCGGTGCGGCCCCCACCCAGCTCACCCAGCTCACGCAGTTTGCCCCGGCGCAAATTCCAGCCGTGCAGTTCGCAGCCGTGCAGTTCGCAGCCGCGCAGGCCGCTGCTCCGACGTCGGGCCGCATCGAAGAATCCCGCGCCGCGGCACCGGCCTCCGCTTCACCCACGGCTGTGTCCGCAGGTGTGGCACCCGCCCCGGACCGGCCGGAGCAGGTACCAGGGTCCACTACCGCTGGGCCTGTTGTGGGAACGCTTGCGACGGCTGCCGGGCAGGCTCCGACTCTTGCAGGCACCCAATTGGCCGCAGCAACCAACGGGCTAACTGGCACCGCGGCCGCGGCAACCCCTGCGGGAACCCTTGCGGCAACCCCTCCGGCAAACCCTGTAGTGCCCACTGCCGCTGCCGGTTCCCGCGCGGCCGTGCCCGCTGCCGCTGCCGCCGCACAGCCGGCAGGCCCACACCCGTTCGCCGCTGCCGTCCCGACTGCGGCCGCAGCAACCAACGGGGTAACTGGCACCGCGGCCGCGGCAACCCCTGCGGCGCCCACTGCCTCTGCCGGTTCCCGCGCGGCCGCGCCAGCCGCCGCCGCTGCCGCCGCACAGCCGGCAGGCCCACGCCCGTTCGCCGCTGCCGTCCCTGCCACGGCCGCGACACTCTCCACGCCGGCCGACGGCAGGCCCTCCTTTGCACAGGTTTCTGCCCCGGCCGCGTCGCCTGTCGGCGCGCCGGTCCCGGTGCCTGTGACCCAGTTCGTTACTGCCGCGGCCTCGTCGCCGGCCGGGCCTGCCGCCGGCGGGGTGGCAACGACTTCCGTGTCCGGGTCCGCACCGGACTTCGGCGCGCCGGCAGGGCTTGGCACTGACGCCGTCCCCGCACAGTCCTTCCCCGCACAGTCCGTCCCGGGACGTGCCTCTGTGCTCGGAGGGGTGCCCCTGACGGTCACGGCTTCCACGACGGCGACCGTTGGCGCGCAGGCGGACGTTGCCGCCGGCGCTCCGTCAGTACCCGGACAAGTTGCCGCCGCACAGCTCATGCCCGTACCCGCCGTCCAGGCCGGCACCATGGATTCCGCCGTCGCGACCGCAACCGCCGCCGTCGCGACCGCATCCGCATCCGCCGCCGTCGCGACCGCAACCGCAACCGCCGCCGCCGCCGTCCCGGCGGGCCCCAATGCCCCCACGGCACCCGGTCCCGCCGCGATAACCAGCGCCGCGGAGGCACCGTCCGGCCCGGACAACGGTGCCCCGGCAGGCACGGCCGCCGTGCCGCCGTCGGCCGGCACCACCGTTTCCCAGTCCGGGCCCCAAACGGTACCCCCGGCTGTGCCCCAAATGAGTGTGCCCCAAACAACTGTGCCCCAAACAACTGTGTTCCAAACGACCGTGCCCCAAACAACCGCGCAGGCTGCGTTCCCGCCGGCTGCACAGCCGGCTTCGCAGGCCGAGGCCCTCCAGCCCCAGTTGGCCAAACCGCTCTTCACCCTCGTGGGAGCTGCCCACGGACAGCACGTCATGACGCTGAAGGTCAGCCCGGAAGATCTCGGCCCGCTGACGGTCCGGGCGCATATTGACGGCGCGGGCGTCCGGATTGAGCTCTTCGCCCCGGGCGAGGCAGGACGTGAAGCCGTCCGAGGGATCCTGCCCGAACTCCGCAAGGAACTGCACAACGCCGGCTTCGGGGCCAGCCTTGACCTGTCCGATCGCGGCGGCCCCGGGGGCTCCTCCCCAAACGGAGGGAACAACGGCGCCGGCCAGGACCGGACCGGCCCCGGAGGCCAGTTCGCCGCCGGCCGGGACCCCGGCGGAAGCGGCTCCGGTCCGGGCGGCCGCAACGGACCGGCCGAGCCGCGACCCGGACACCGCTGGGACGCCCTGGCCGATGACCAGGCCGTGCGCACCGCACGGGCATTGAACGGCCCCCAGACCACCCTCGACATTCTTGTCTGACACGAAGGAACGCGACTTATGACGATTCAGCCGATCGCATCCCAGCCGGTAACGGCAGCGGGGGAGGCCTCCCAGGCTTCTGCCGTCCGGACTCCCGCGCAGACCATGGATGCCAACGTGTTCATGTCCCTGCTCGTGACGCAGCTCAAGAACCAGAACCCGAGCGCGCCCATGGACACCAACCAGATGATGAGCCAGACACTCCAGCTCTCCATGATGGAAAAAATGACTGAACTGACCACCAACAGCAAGGAGGGCTTCTCCCTCCAGATGCGGACGGCGGCGGCCCAGCTGATCGGCCACTCGGTCGGCTACACGCTCGCGGACGGCACCACCGGAACCGGCATCGCCAGCTCCGTGACATATGCGGGCTCGGTCCCGTCCGTCACGGTCGGCGATCATTCCGTTCCCCTCGACTCCATCACCGGGCTCACTGCTCCGGCCGCTTCCTAACCAGCTCTTCACCCGTAGAAAGGCAGTTCCCATGCTCCGCTCGCTGTACTCCGGAATCTCCGGCCTTCGCGCCCACCAGACCATGCTCGACGTCACCGGCAACAACATCGCCAACGTCAACACCGCCGGCTTCAAGGCCTCCTCCACCCAGTTCCAGGACACTCTGTCCCAGCTGCAGCAGGGCGCCACCGGCCCGCAGGCCCAGTCGGGCGGCACCAACCCCGCCCAGGTCGGCCTCGGCGTCCGGGTTGCCGGCGTCACCACCAACTTCAGCCAGGGCTCATCGCAGAGCACCGGCCGCGCCACGGACATGATGATCTCCGGCGACGGTTTCTTCGTGACCAGCAAGGGCGGCCAGCAGCTCTTCACCCGGGCCGGCTCGTTCAGCCCCGATTCGTCCAACCAGCTGGTCAGCCCCGACGGCGGCGTTCTCCAGGGCTGGACCGCCACCAACGGCGTCATCAACGCCGGCGGTCCGGTCGGCGACATCACGCTGAACCCGAACACCATGGTGGCGGCCGCCACCAAGACGGTGACGCTGGACGGCAACCTGCCCAGCGACGCCGCCGACGGCACCAAACTGGACCGCCTCGTCAAGGTCTACGACGCGGCCGGCGCCGAGCGCAGTGTGGCCATGACCTTCACCAAGGCCGGCAGCACCTGGAACATCGCCGCTGACGACAACGGCACCACAGCCGCCGGGTCCGTGACCTACACGAACGGCAAGCCCACCGCCGGCGGCAACTTCACCGTCAACGGCATCACCATCGACATCTCCAAGGTCTCCGGCTACGCCACCATGAGCTCGCTGGCCGTCAGCGGCCAGGACGGCGCGCCCGTCGGCAAGCTCGAATCCTACACGCTCGGAAACGACGGTTCACTGGTCGGATCCTTCAGCAACGGCATCAAGCAGGTCCTGGCCAAGATCGCCCTCGCCAAGTTCACCAACCCCGGCGGCCTGGAGAAGGCCGGCGGCTCCTCCTACGTGGCCACCGGCAACTCCGGCGGCGTGCAGCTGGGTGCTGCGGGCGACCCCGGCATCGGCACCCTGACCGGCGGAACCCTGGAAATGTCCAACGTGGACCTGTCCCAGGAATTCACCAACCTGATCGTTGCGCAGCGCGGCTTCCAGGCCAACGCCCGCATCATCACCACCTCGGACGAGGTCCTGCAGGAACTGACCCAGCTCAAGCGCTAAATCCTCCGCGTTGCCCTGTCACTTACGGCTGTCATTCGGACGCTGTGGCAGCCACAACTGATAGGGCAACGGGAGCGGCGAGCGCAACGGGAGCGGCGAGGGCAACGGGAGCGGCGCTCGCGGTCAGGCAGCCCGCCAGGTCACGGGGAGCTGTTTCACCCCGAAGACGATCGTGCTCTCCATCCGCTCCAGCGCCGCTCCGGGTTCTACGGCCAGCCCCGGCAACCGCGAGAGCACAGCCTGGAGCGCGATCTTGGCTTCGAGCCGGGCCAGGGGAGCGCCGAGGCAGAAGTGGATGCCCTGACCGAAGGCCAGGTGACGGTTTGGTAAGCGTTCGACGTCGAACACGTCAGGGTGCGGGAACTGCGCTGCGTCCCGGTTCGCAGAACCGATCCAGGCCACGATCGGCGACCCTGCGGGGACCGGCCGGCCGTGCAGCGTCGTGTCCACCGTCGAGATCCGGTACATGGACTGGACGGGGGAGCGGTAGCGCAGCACTTCTTCGATCGCATGCGGCAGCAGATCAGGCTCGGCGAGCAGTCGTTCTGCCGTGCCCGGCGCCTCGGTGAAACACAGCACCGCGTTGCCGATCAGGTTGGTGGTGGTCTCGTTGCCGGCAACGAGGAGGAGGCTGCAGAATCCGAGCAGCTCCATCACGGTGAGTTTCTGCCCGTCGATCTCGGCCCCGAGCAGCGCGCTGATGAGGTCGTTGCCCGGCTGGCGCCGCCGCTGTTCGATCATGTCCATGAAGTACTCCGCCATTTCCCGGTTGGCGGCCGCGTGGCTGGATCCGTTGGCGCCCTCGCGGGTCTGGCTGACAATCACGTCAGACCACTGCTTGAACCGGTTCCGGTCCGAGGCCGGGATGCCCATCAGTTCCGCGATCACGATGACCGGCAGCGGGTAGGCCAGCTGGTCGATCAGGTCCGTGGTGCCGGCGGCAATGACCGGGTCCAACAATTCGCTGGTGAGCTCGGAGATGCGCGGTGCGAGCGCTTCCACCGACCGGGGCGTGAACGCCTGCGACACCAAGGAACGCAATTGGCGGTGCCGGGGAGGGTCCGTGTTGACCAGGCTGGCGGCAAACATCTGGCCCGAGGGGTCATCTCCGCCGAACCGAGAGGAAAACGTGGCGTGCTCGGACAGGACCCGCTGCACGTCGTCGTAGCGGAACACGTGCCAGACGCCGGTTTCCTGGTCCTGGAAAACCGGTTCACTCTCACGCATGGCTTCATAGCGGGGAAACGGGTTCAACGGCTGCTCGAGAGCCGGAAATGGCACCATGGCTGGCCTTCCTTCCGGGGCGGGCCGGGTGGCCCCGTCAGCTCCCACCTTAATACCGTGAGGCGGCCTTGGCACGGGAAATCTTGGCACGGCCGCCACCCCGTGGATCCGGACTGTGCAAGGGGCCTGTTCGCGGCGCCTAACGAAGGGGCCGGGGCTGCCGACAGTACGGAGGAGAACACCCTTCCCCTCACAGAGCAGAATCGGCCCATGATCGTCGTTACACGCCTCAACGGAACGCGCTTCGCGGTCAATCCGGACCTCATTGAGCGCATCCACGAGAGCCCGGATACGCATTTGGTGACGCTGGACGGCGCCGCGTACGTGGTGCTGGAAAGCCTCGCTGAAGTTGTCGAGCTCATTGCCGACTACCGGGCCTACGTCCTGAGCAAGGCAAGGGACTTTCCGGCCATCACCGGGTATCCGCTCAGCCTGGTCCGGACCGACTCGTCGGACGACTCGCCCGACGACGACACAGACGACACCGACGGCGCCGGCCCCACGGTGCCCCTGCAACCCAGAAAGTAACGATGGATCCCGCAACAGTCATTGGACTGCTCCTCGCCTTTGGCTCCGTTATCGCCATGGTGTCGCTTGAAGGCGCCAGCCTGTCGGCCTTGCTCCTCCCCGCCCCCATGATCCTGGTCTTCGGTGCCACGCTCGCCGTCGGGATCGCCGGGAACACCCTCAAAGACGTCCTCCAGGCCTTCAAGGCCCTCCCCAAGATGTTCCTCGGCAAGACCGCCAAGCCGCAGGAAAGCATTGACCAGATGGTCCGCTTCGCCGAAAAGGCCCGCAGCGAGGGCCTGCTGTCCCTGGAAGAGGAAGCGGCCAGCGTCAAGGATCCCTTCCTGGCCCGTGCCCTGCAGAACATCGCCGACGGCACCGACGCCGAGGACCTCCGGATGCTGATGGAGGACGAGATCGACTCGAAGTCCCGCAGCGACCACGCAAACTCCAAATTCTTTGCAAGCCTGGGCGGCTACGCACCCACCGTGGGCATCATCGGCACCGTCGTGTCCCTGACCCACGTCCTGGAAAACCTCTCCACGCCGGACCACCTTGGCCCCATGATCGCCGCGGCCTTCGTCGCCACCCTGTGGGGCCTGCTCTCCGCCAACTTCATCTGGCTCCCCTTCAGCGCCCGGATGGCCCGGCTCTCCGAACTGGACATCGAACGGATGACCCTGCTGATGGAAGGCATGCTGTCCGTCCAATCCGGCGCCCAGCCGCTGCTGCTCGCCGAACGGCTCCGGGCCATGGTCCCCGAGCACCAGCTCAGGAGCTCCGGCGGCAAGAAGGCCGGCGCGGACAAGGCCGACAGGATGGACGAGGCCGCGTGAGCCCACGACGGCGCGGGCGGAAGAAGCCGGAGGAGCACCACGTCGACGAACGCTGGATGGCGTCCTACATGGACATGGTCACCGTGCTGATGTGCATGTTCATCGTCCTCTTCGCGATGTCCACGGTGGACGCCAACAAGTTTGAAAAGCTCCGCAACTCCCTGGCCACAGGATTCGGCGCGGTCGCGTCCGAGACCGTGGACACGGCGTCGGGCACGGTGGTGCCGCCCGAACTCGTGGACCAGAACCTTGAGGCGTTCGCCGCCGTCAAGGGCGCCGCCACCGCCTCCCCCGAGAACATGGCTGAGGCGATCAAGGAAGTGGACCGGCTCAAGGAGCTGCAGAAGAAAATGCAGGCCGGCCTGGCGGCGGCCGGGCTGAGCGAAAACGTCGAGTTCCAGATCGACCAGCGGGGCCTGACTGTCAAACTCGTCGGATCTCAGGCATTCTTCGAACCTGACCGGCCCGAACTCACCTCCCGGGCTGCCCGGGTGCTGCAGGTCATCTCCCCGGTCCTGAAACCGGCCGGCATGGAAATTATGGTCGAGGGCCACGCCGCGAACGGCATCACGGCCTACCCCTCCACCTGGGAACTGTCCTCCGCGCGCGCCGTCAACGTCCTGCGGTACATGGTGGACAACGGCGGCATTGGCCCCGGCACCATTGGCGCCGTCGCTTTCGGATCGGCCCGCCAGGTCAACGACGACTCCACCCCCGCGCTCATGGAGCGGAACCGCCGGGTGGACATCGTGGTCCTTTCCGATAAACCCGACGTCGTCCGGGCGCTGATTCCAGAGGCACTGAAGCTGAGCAAGAAATAAGCCGTTGGTTGCTTCCAGCGGATTGCCACCGGCGGATCGCTTACGCCGCGCATTCCCTTGCCGATAGTGGCAACCGTGAGTGTTTTGGATGAGCGGGAAGTGGCACGGGAGCGGACCGTCAGCGTCTATGACTTCCGCCKTCCGGCGACCCTCGCCCGCGAACACAGCCGGGTGCTCGAACTCGCCTTTGAAACCTTCGCCCGCCAGTGGGGCACCCAGCTCACCGCCAAGGTGCGCGTCAAGTCCGTGGTGCGCCTTGAAGACGTCAGCATGCTCAGCTACSACGAGTACGCAGCCTCCCTGCCCGCCGTCACCGCCATGGTCCTGTGCACCGTGGAGGCCCACGATTCCAAGCTCGTGGTGCAGTTCCCCGGCCCGGCCGCCCTCGGCTGGGTCAACCGCATGCTCGGCGCCTCCAATGATTCGCCCATGCCGGACCGCAAGTTCACCCAGATCGAGCAGGCGCTGATCAAGGGCCTCATGGACGAGGCCCTTGAGGACCTCGGCTACTCCCTTGGCCCGCTGCTCAGCGAGGCCGTCCGGGTGGACACCATCCAGTACAACTCCCAGTTTGCCCAGGCCGCCGCGCCGAGCGAACTGATGATCGTGGCCTCCTTCACCATGAGCGTCGGCGAAGTCAACGCCCCCGCCACCCTGGCTGTTCCGGCCGGCATCCTGCTGGGGCGGCTGAAGAAGGTCAACCCGACCGACACCCGCGACGACGCCCCGGCACGCATCAGCGCCCAGCTGGAGCAGGTGCCGGTGGAACTGTCGGTGCGGCTCTCGACGTCGTTCGTCACCCCGAGCCAGGTCCTGGGCCTCGCCGTCGGCGACGTCCTGACCCTGCCGCACCTGGAAAACCGGCCCTTTGACCTCACCCTGGACGGAACCCGGCTGGCCACCGCGGCCCCGGCCCGCAACGGCTCCCGCGCGGCCGCAGTCATTGTCACAATCGAGGAGAACCAACGATGAGCATCACCCTGACCAAGCACGAATTGTCGGCGGAGCGGCTCGTCGAGGAACTGCCGAGCCCGGTGGCCCTGAAGGTTGTTGCCCTGGTTCCTGCCCGGGCCGCGGCCGCCTACGCCCGCCAGGCCGTCACGGCGACCTTCGTCGGCGCGGTGACCGCCGATCTCGCGCTCATGCTCAGCGACCGCACCTTCCTTGACGAGGCCGCTGGGGCAGGGTCCCAGCTGGGGCACGTCTCCGTGACGGACGTGCTGCGTCCCGCGATGGAAGGCGCCAGCTCGGTCTTCGGCGCCGGCGTCCTGTCCGACCTGCGCGAATCCGACGTCTCTGGGCTGCTCTCGGACCCCGACACGGCGGTCTTCGAACTCTCCGACGGCACGAACGCCGCGGCCTGGTTTGCTGTCCGGCTCCGCGAGCACGGCAACAGCCAGGACCGCGCCGGGGACGTCTTCGCCGGCGGCGACACGGTGGCCGGCCGGCTAGGCCGCATCAACAACATTGAAATGGCCCTCACCGTGGAGATCGGACGCACCCGGATGTCTGTCCGGGATGTGCTGTCCCTGGAACCGGGCAAGATCATCGAACTGGACCGCTCCGCCGGCGCCCCGGCGGACGTCCTGCTCAATGGGCGCCTGATCGCCCACGGCGAGGTTGTGGTCCTGGACCAGGACTACGCGGTTCGGATCACCCGGATCCTCGACGTTGCCGAGGGGCTCAGCTGAATGGATGCACTGATCCTCGGGCTGCGGGTAGTCGTGGCCCTGGGCGCGGTGCTTGGCCTCATGTGGCTGCTGCAGCGCCGGCTGGGCCAAGGCACCGGGCGGCGCCGGGCTGACCGTGCCCTGACCATCGTCAGCCGGCAGAGCCTCGGACAGAAAGCCTCCGTGGTGGTAGTCGACGCCGCCGGGCAGCGTTTCCTCCTGGGCGTCACCGAGCACGCCGTCAACGTCCTGCACACCGGGGACATCCCGCCCGAACCCGAAGAAATCCCTGTCCCCGGCACCGGCCGCGGCTTCGGGGATTTCGCCCGGATCCTCGCCGAGGCCAGCCCGCTCTCCGGCAGCCACGTCCGCACGGACGCCGGCACGCATGACGACGGCGGATATGACGACGCCGGATACGACGACGGCGGATACGCCGACGGCGCGGAAGGCCAGGACGGCGTCCGGGACCTGCCGCCGTCCCGCCGCAGCACCCTTCACCGGAGCTCCCACGCCCGCGGCCCTGCCGTCCGTGGCGGCGCGAGCGGCGCGTCGGGACACCCGCCGCTGCACGGCTCCATCCTGGCCGGCTCCACGTGGAAGCAGGCCGCCGCCGCACTCAGGAGCGGACGCCGCAATTGATCCGCCCCCTTGCTACCGGTACCACCCGCTCGCTTTCAGCAGGCGCACGACCCCTTAGGCTCCTGGCCGCGGGGGTCGCCGTCGTGCTGTTCACCTTCCTGCTGCTCTGGCTCAATGCCTCCGCCGGCCACGCCGCGCCGATCGACCCGATAGCGCCGGTGGCGCCGACCGATCCCGCCAACCCCGGCGGCGGGAACGTCAACATCCAGATCAACGGCGCGGACGGTAAACCCTCCACCGCCGTTTTGACCCTGATCGGGATCACGCTCCTGGCCGTCGCACCCTCGCTGCTGCTGATGATGACGTCCTTCACCAAGATCTTTGTGGTCCTGGCGATGACCCGCAACGCACTGTCCCTGCCGTCCATCCCGCCGAACCAGGTGCTGGCCGGGCTGGCCCTGTTCCTGTCCATCTTTGTGATGTGGCCCGTCATCAACGAGATCAACACCACTGGAATCCAGCCGTACCTCAACGGCACGCTGGACTTCAACGGTGCGGTCAGCGCCGCGTCGGGTCCGCTGCAGCACTTCATGCTCGCCCACACCAGGGAAGAGGACATCGCCCTGATGTCCCGTGCAGCCGGGGCCGAGAACCCGGCCACTCCCGAGGCTGTCCCGCTGCAGACCCTCATCCCGGCGTTCATGATCTCTGAACTCCGCGCCGCGTTCATCATCGGCTTCGTCATCTTTATCCCGTTCCTCGTGATCGACCTCGTGGTGTCCGCGGCCCTGATGTCCATGGGCATGATGATGCTGCCGCCGGTCATGATCTCGCTGCCTTTCAAGATCCTGCTCTTCGTCCTGGTCGACGGCTGGGGCCTGATCATCACGGCGCTGGTCCAGAGCTATGCGGGTTCGGGATGAACTCGAACGCCGTCCTGGATATCTGCCTCCAGGCCATGATCGTGGCCGCGAAGCTCTCCGCTCCGGTGCTGGTCACGGCGCTGGTGGTGGGCCTGGCCATCTCCTTGCTGCAGTCCATCACGCAGCTGCAGGAAGCCACGCTGTCCTTCGTGCCGAAGGCGGCCGCTGTGGCCGTGGCCCTGATCGTCTGCGGGCACTGGATGATTTCGGAGATGGTGACGTTCACGAACGACCTCTTCGCAAAGATTCCGTCCCTGCTCGGAGGCCTGTGAGGTGGGCATCCCCATCGACCCGACCTGGCTGGAAGTCCTGCTCCTGGCCACGGTCCGGATGACCGCTTTCCTGATCGTGGCTCCGCCCTTCTCGCACCACGCCTTCCCGGGGCGAGTGAAGGCAATGCTGGGACTCGGACTGGGCCTGGCGGTGACGCAGCGCATGGTCGGCGGCTACACGCCCCGGAACACCGCCGGGTTCCTCACCGGTCTGGTCCTTGAGCTGCTGACCGGGCTCGTGTTGGGATTCCTGGTCCTGGTGATCTTCTCAGCGATCCAGTCCGCCGGCAGCCTGATCGACCTTTTCAGCGGATTCCAGATGGCCCAGGCCTTCGACCCCCAGATGATGGTCAACGGCGCCCAGTTCACCCGGCTCCTGCAGATGGCGGCTCTGGCCCTGCTCTTCGCCTCGGACGGCTACCAGCTGGTGATCACGGGCCTCACCGGCAGCTTCGCCGCCCTGCCCCTGGCCGGAGGGATCGACCTGGCACAGCCCGTGCAGGCCCTCATCGCGGCCGTGTCCGGCATGTTCCTGGCCGCCGTGCAGATCGCCGGCCCGCTCCTGGTGGTGCTGTTCCTTGCCGATGTCGGGCTTGGCCTGCTCACCCGCGTGGCGCCTGCGCTGAACGCCTTCTCGCTGGGCTTCCCGCTGAAGATCCTCCTCACCCTCACGCTGGCCGGCTTCATGTTCCTGGCCCTGCCCCGGATCGTTTCGAGCCTCGCCGGACAGGCGGCCAAAGCAGTGCTGGGGGTGGGCTGATGGCGGATTCACAGGAAAAGACCGAGCAAGCCACCGACAAGCGGATGAAGGAAGTCCGCTCCAAGGGCCAGCTTTCCCGTTCCCAGGACCTCACCGCCTGGCTCGGCGTCGGCGCGGCCGCGCTCATGCTGCCCAGCACCGTGGACCGGGCCGCCAACGCCGCCACGGACCAGCTGTTCACCGTCCGCGGCATTGTGTCAGCGCCGGATCCCGGCAAGGCCTTCCAGGCGCTCGAAGCCGGGTTCGCGTCCATTGCCGGGATTGTGGGCCCCCTGCTGATCGTCGTGTTCCTGGCTGTCCTCGCCGGCTCCGCCCTTCAGGGCGGTGTCCACCTGAAGAAATTCAGGCTCGAATTCGAACACTTCAACCTGCTCAGCGGCGTCAAGCGGCTTTTCGGCGCCCAGGCGGTGTGGGGTGGCCTCAAGGCGCTGATGAAGGCGAGCGTCGTCGGGCTGGTGCTCTACTCGGTGGTGCAGGGGTTGATCCCGGTCCTGTTGACCGCCGGCGGCCTGCCGGTGTCCGGCGTCACGGCGGCGGCGGCCGGCGGCATCTCCTCCCTGGTCCAGTTCGCGGTGGCCGCCGGAATCGTGCTGGCCGCGGCCGACTTCTTCGTGGTGATGCGGCGCAACCGCAAGAAGACCCGGATGTCCAAGAAGGAAGTCCAGGACGAGAACAAGAACAGCGAAGGCGATCCGCTCATCCGCTCCCAGCGCCGCGCGCGCCAGATGTCGATGAGCCGGAACCGCATGATCGCCTCGATCGCGGACGCCGACGTCGTCCTGGTCAACCCCACGCACGTGGCCGTGGTCCTCAAGTACGAACCCGGCAAGTCCGCGCCCCGCGTGGTGGCCAAAGGCTCCGGCCACGTTGCTGCGAGGATCAGGGAAGAGGCCGAGCAGAAGAACGTGCCCATGGTCCAGGACATCCCGCTGGCCAGGGCACTCCATGGCGCCTGTGAGCTGGGGGACGAGATCCCGGTGGACTTCTACCGGGCGGTGGCCGGCGTCCTCGCGTTCGTCATGGCGCTCAAGGCCCGGGGCGCCGCCACCGGGATGCACCGCATGAGAAGCACCGGTGCCTTCGTATGAAGCACCCCACGAAGCACGGCAGAAAAACTTTGGGAATCAGCGTCTGTGAAAGGACCGCACCATGAACAACAGGCTGAACCGGCTGGTGGTGCCCATCGGCATCGTGGGGATCGTGCTCCTGCTGGTGGTTCCCGTGCCCGCGCCGCTGCTGGACTTCCTCATTGTCTGCAACATCCTGCTGGCGCTGCTGGTCCTGCTGACCAGCATGTTCGTGAAGAAACCGCTGGACTTCTCCGTGTTCCCATCCCTGCTGCTGGTGGCCACGCTGTTCCGGCTGGGCCTGAACGTAGCCTCCACCCGGCTGGTGCTGGGCAACGGGTATGCCGGGCAGGTCATTGAAGCCTTCGGCAAGGTGACGGTGGGCGGCTCCATGATCATCGGCGCCGTCGTGTTCCTCATCCTTGTGGTGATCCAGTTCGTCGTGGTCACCAAGGGTGCCGAGCGCGTGGCCGAGGTGGGCGCGCGCTTCACCCTCGACGCCATGCCCGGCAAGCAGATGGCCATCGACGCCGACCTCAACGCCGGTCTCCTCACCGACACCCAGGCCCGGGAGCGGCGCGCCGAAGTCTCGGCCGAGGCCGACTTCTACGGTGCCATGGACGGCGCCTCGAAATTCGTCAAGGGCGATGCCATCGCCGGCATCATCATCATCATCATCAACTTCATCGGCGGCATCGCCATCGGCATGCTGCAGCGCGGCATGGAGATAGGCGATGCCCTGAACACCTACGGCCTGCTGACCATGGGCGACGGACTCGTCACGCAGATCCCGGCGCTGCTCATGGCCGTCTCCACCGGCATGATCGTGACCCGGTCCAACGCCGAGTCGGACATGGGCAGCACGGCCTCCACCCAGCTGCTGCAGTCACCGAACGCGCTGATGATCGCCGGCGTCGCCGCCCTCGCTATGGCCCTGATCCCGGGTATGCCGCCCATCCCGTTCGTCCTCGTCGGAATCGGCCTGATCATCGCCGCCCGCCGGACCACCGCGACCCAGCGTGCGGCCGAGACGGCCCGGGAGGCCGAATCGACAGCGCTGAACTTCCCGGAGCAGGACCCCAACGAGAAACTGCTGGAAGACATGCGCATCCACCCCGTGGAGATCCTGCTGGCCCCGGACCTCGTAGACATGGTCTCCGGCGCCTCCGACGACCTCCTGGCCCGGGTCCGGTCCCTCCGGCATAAGATCGCCATGGAACTGGGCCTGGTCATCCCTCCGGTCCGCACGCGGGACAGCGTGGACCTGCCGCCGGCCACCTATGCCATCCGGATCGCCGGCGTCGAAGCCGGCCGCGGCACGGCCCCCGGCGGCCAAATGCTCGCCCTCGGCGAGAACCTGGATTCGCTCCCCGGCGCGGCGATGATCGAGCCCGTGTTTGGGCTCGCCGGAAAATGGATTCCGGGGGAGATGCGGCACAACGCCGAAATGACGGGCGCCACGGTGATCGACCGGGTCTCCGTCCTGGTCACCCACCTGTCCTCGATCGTCGCGGCGAACGCTGCCCGGCTGCTGTCCCGCGAGGACGTCCGCGTGCTGACCGAGGGAGTGCGCAAGCAAAGCCCCTCCGCTGTCGACGAGCTGACCCCGGCCCTGCTTTCCCTCGCCGAGCTGCAGCGCGTCCTCCAGGGCCTCCTGGACGAGCAGGTCCCCATCAACGACCTCGCCCGGATCTACGAGGCCCTCACGCTGCGCGCCAAGATTTCCACGGATCCGGAATCGCTCGTGGAAGCCGCCCGGCAGGCCCTCGGCCCCGCCCTCACGGCCAAGTTCATGGACGGCCCCGTTCTCAACGTCATCATGATCGACCCCGTCCTGGAACAACACATGCTCGAGGACATGCGGCCGGCGGAAGGCGGCAGCCAGATCGTCATGGGGCAGGAAAGGCTCGACGCCGTGCTGCGCTCGGTGCGCTCCGCCGTCGACGCCGCGGCCGCCGCCAACCGCCAGGCCGTGCTCGTGTGCGCCCCGGCGCTCCGGCCGGCCATCCACCGGCTCGTGGGCGCCCAGCAGGGGTCCGTGCCCGTGTTGTCCTACCGCGAGGTGACCTCCGCCAACGTCCGGATCGAAACAGTAGGAGTGGTGCGCCATGCCGAACCGCTATCGGCTTAAGGGAGCCTCGCTCGAGGAAATCCGCCGCAAGGCGGAGCAGCAGTACGGGCCCGCGGCCCGGATCGTGTCCGCCGAACGCGTCATCAGCCCCGGCATCGCCGGCCTCTTCGCCCAGGACCGCTACGAGGCAATGATCGAGATCATGTCCAAGCACGAGGTGGTCACCGGCGAGGTAGTGCCCGACGCCGACATCCTGGCCGGGACCGAAACGGCGTCCGCCGGCAGACCCGCCGGAGAGGGCCACACCGGACGGGGCGACGCCGGAGAGGGCGACGCCGACGCTGCCGCCGCACCGGCGGCGCCCGCACCGGCGCCCGCAGCCCAGAACGGACCGCCGGCCCGGACCTCACCGACGGCCGCGCCCGCTGCGGCCAGGACCGCCGTCGGACCGTCCCATCACCTTCAGGGCGCCGCCATAGCCGCACTGCTGGAAGAGGCGGACGCCGCCGAGCTGAGCCTGCACCGGCCCTCCGCTGCCGGTGTTTCCACCGAGTCGCGGGACTTTGCGGAGATCCTGGAGCAGCTCGGCGCCGGGCTCCGGACCCCGGCGGAAGCAGTTCCCGCCGCCGACCCGGCTTCCGCCGTCGGAGTTCCCGCCGAAAGCTACGCCGGGCAGGCCGACCGTGCTGCCCAAAGTCCCGCCGCCTCAACTCCAGTTTCAACTCCCGCCGCCGCGCCGGGCCGGGCGCCGGGGGATGCCGGGGTTGCCCCCGCACCGCTGAACGGCGTCGGCGATCTGGTGGTTCTGGTCGGGCTGGGGGAGGACGCCATGGATGCCGCCCTGGCCATGTCCATGGCGGCGGGCGGTGCCGATGTCCGGACCGCCGGCGAGCTTTCCGCCTATGGCCACCTGCACGTTGACGGGCGGCAAAGCGCCACGGCCGCCCGCGCCCACGCGGTGCTGACCGAGCGCACCGTCCTGGTGGCATTCGGACTCGGCAAAGCCCGCAACGCCCTGGCCCGGGTGCAGTCCGTGGCCGCGCTCTCCGCCGACCAGGTCTGGGTGGTGGTCGATGCCGGGCGCAAGCATGAGGACACGAAGCGCTGGGTCGGCGTGCTCTCCGCCCAGCTCAACGTTGCCGCGGTGGCGGTGGTCGGCGCCGCGGAGACGGGGTCGCCTGAAAGCGTCAACGGCATGGGACTGCCCGTGGGCTGGATCGACGCCCGTCCCGCCGGTCCCGATCCGACATGGCAGAACCGGCGGGAATCGTCCGAAGCTCCCCGCGGTGAAGGGTAGATTGAGAAGATGCTGGTACTAACACGCAAGCCGGGCGAACAGATCATGATCGGCGACGGCATCGTCATCACGGTCCTGGAAGGCCGCGGCGACGGTGTTCGGATAGGCATCGAGGCACCCCGGGGCGTGCCCATCCAGCGCCGGGAAGTCATCGAAGCCATCGCGGCCGCGAACCTCGCCGCGGCGGAAGCCGGCCCGGAGGCCGAGGACGCGCTGCGCGGGCTCCTGCCGCCCGCACCTCCCGCCAAGGGCTGAAGCCAGGTCCCGGATCAGTCCTTTTCCCCGCCCAGATACTGGGCCAGGGCGGGCTGGGGTGCGCGCCGGACCACGGCCAGGGCCCGCTCCAGGTTTCCGCCAGTGGCCAGCTGATCCAGCAGTCCGGCGGTGCCCGCCGGGCCGGGACGTCCGGGCAAGGGGAGGACCCGCAGTGCCTCTTCGTTCACGCGGGCGGCCGCGCCGAGCCGGTCAAGAAGTGCGTGCAGGGCGTCCAGATGCTCGCCCAGGATCTCGGCCCAGGGGCCGGCGGGTGCGGCCGCAATCAGTTCAACCAGCGTGGCCTGTGCCGGCATACCCCATTGGGCCGCGACGACGGCAGATTCGACACTCCGGGCCAGGCCTTCAAAGCGTAAACGGTCCAGCACGGCTTCGATTTCGGAAGCCATGAGGCGCAGCCATTCCACGTTCCCGGCCCCGACGTGCAGCCGTAGCGTTTCCAGCCTGAAAAGGAGCAGTTCCAGCTGCCGGCGCTCCTGCCACAGTGCCGCGGAGAGATCACTTGCGCTCATGGGCCCCATTCTCTTTCCGCCCCCTGAATCGCAGCTTCGGGGCGGGTACCGCACTTTTTGCCAAGCTTTTCCCTGAGGGTACACGCAGATCCGGGATCAGGTGATAGGTTTCCTCCATGGGTGCTGCGCCCTACTTGCGAACGCTGACTCCAATGGGGGGAGCACCGGTCGGTTTGGGTGCGGTTCTCGGCGTTTTAAGGGCTACAGCCCTTCGGATCCGGTCTCATGGGGGGACACAGTATTGAATCGCGTGGAACGCAACGAGATGGTCACGCAGCACCTTCCGCTGGTGGGGTATCTCGTCTCAGATTTGTGCTCGAAGGCGTCACACCTTTCTCGCGATGATTTGGCCTCGGCCGGTGCAATTGCCCTGATCACGTCGGCCGATTCGTTCGATCCCGACCTCGGGGTTCCCTTTGGCGCGTTCGCCCGCCGGCGCATCCTTGGCGCGTTCGCGGACGAGATGCGGGCCAGCGACTGGGCCACCCGCTCCGCCCGCCGGCGGATCAAGGAAACCATGTCCGTCCAGGAAACCCTGGCATCCGCCCTTGGCCGCACGCCCACAGTGGACGAGATCGCCTCCGCCCTCGGCGTCCAGCAGAGTGTTGTGGAGGCCGCGCTCGCGGATGCCTCACGCACACTGACACCCCTCGATGAGGCCGTGGTGGATACCCTGGCCGCCGAAACCCTCACCCCGGAACACTCCGTGCTCGCGGATGAACGGCTCCAGTACCTGCGGGCCGCCGTGAAATCCCTGCCGGAACGGATGCGCTACGTCGTGGAGGAGATCTACTTCGGCGACCGGACGGTCAAGGACCTGGCCGCCGAACTCGGATCCACCCATGCTGCGGTGTCCCAGCAGCGTTCGGAGGCCATCCGGCTGATGCGCGACGGACTGACCGCGCACTACGCCGATGACCCCGCGCAGCCGTTCGAACCCCAGTCCAGGATTACGCCGCGGCGCCGCAACGACTACCTCACCCAGCTCTCCGAGGCCACCTCCGGCGGCATCACCCGTGCCGTGTTCCCCCGCGGTCCGGTCCTCAACGAAGCCGTCTAGCCGCCCCCGAAGCAGTTAGTAAGCCGGCTTAGTAAGCTGATCGAGAAATTCCTCCCCGAACCGTCGCGGCCCGACGCCGCCCTGCGGTAGCGTCGAAAGCATGGGCCGGGCCGCCAGCACGCGGCGCGCGCGGCCTCCACCGCACCGGTTCTATCGAGGAGGACGCATGAAAGCAACACCTACACTGACGACCAACCTGCAGGCAGTCCTGGTGGACCTGATCGAACTCCACGTTCAGGGCAAGCAGGCGCACTGGAACATCGTCGGGACCAACTTCCGGGACCTTCACCTCCAGCTGGACGAGATCGTCGACGCCGCCCGCGGGTTCGCGGACGACCTCGCCGAGCGCATGCGCGCCCTCCACGCCCTCCCTGACGGCCGAAGCTCCACGGTTTCCAAGTCCACCGCGCTGGCCGAGTTTCCGGCGGGCCTGATCAGCACGAAGGACGCGATCGAACGCATTGTCGCAGCGCTGGAGGCAGCCGTCGGCACCATGCGCAAAGTCCATGACGAAGTGGACGATGAAGACCCCACCACCGCCGATCTGCTGCACGAGTTCATCGCCAAGTTTGAGCAGTATGCCTGGATGGTCAGTGCCGAGACCATGAAGGCCACCGCCAGCGTGACCACTCCGGACAGCAAGTAGGTCCAGCTAGCACCAGGCCGCACTCACGAAACTCCAGCGTCCGGCGTCGGGTATTTTCCCGGCGGCGGACGCTGGAGTTTTTAAGCTACGCAATGGTCCTGGATGGGGAACGCATGTCGGTCTCGCTCGGCGCCGTCGATCTCGAGCCCGACGGCGATGGAACCGGTGCTGCTAGCTTGCCTTCGGCACCTTCCGCAGGAGGACCGCCGCGAGGACGCACGCCCCGGACATCAGGACCAGGGCGATGGAGGCCGTGACGTGTACGCCCGAGTCGAAGGCGGTGCGCGCGGCCGCCGTCACCGCCTCCGCCAGCGGCGCCGGAAGCATCCCCGCGAGCTCCACGGCGCCGGCGAGGGTCTCGCCGGCCTGGCTCGTGGCAGAGGCCGGGGCGAGCTCGGACACGCCTGCGGGGAGCCGGAGGTTGCCCTGGTAGGAAGCCGTGAGGATCGAGCCTAGGATCGCCGTGCCCAGCAGGGATCCCACTTCATAGCCGGTCTCGGAGATGGCGGCGGCGGCCCCCGACTTGTCCGCAGGCGCAGCGCCCAGGATCAGGTCATTGGAGATCGTCTCCGCGGCACCCACGCCCAGGCAGAGGATCAGCAGCGCGGCCAGCAGCAGTGACGGGCCGTGGCTGTGGTCGCCGAATGCCACCAGGAAATAGCCCGCCGCGCTCAGGAGCAGGCCGGCGGCCACCACAAAGCCGGGCCGGACCTTGCGCACCAGCGGGACCACCAGCAGCCCGGCAACGACTGTGGCGATGAGGGCCGGGACCATGGCGACCCCGGAGGCGGAGGGGGACTGCCCCTCCAGCAGCTGCAGGTGCTGGGCCAGGAAGAGAATGAAGCCGTTGAAGGAGAACAGCGCCAGGACGTTGGCGGTGATGGCGGTGCTGAAGACCCGGTTGCCAAAGAGGCTGACATCGAGCATGGGCGCCGTGCTGTGGTCCGCCTTGTGGCCTCTGGCCAGGGCGCGCTGGCGCCGGATGAACACGTAGCCCATGAGCAGCCCTGCTCCGATGCTCGCGAAGGCCTCCAGTGAGGGCCCGTGGGTGGCGAGGGTCTTGATCCCGTAGACAACGGGCACCATGACCAGCAGGGACAGGATGATGCTGGGCACGTCCACGCGTCCGGGCTTAGGGTCGCGGGATTCCGGGATCAGTGCCGGACCGAGCAGCAGCAGGGGCAGGATGATCGGCACTGCGACCAGCAGGACGGCGCCCCACCAGAAGTGCTCCACCAGCCAGCCGCCGGCAATCGGGCCGAGGGCGGCGCCGCCGGAGAAGCCTGCGGCCCAGATTGCCACTGCCAGCCTGCGCCGGTTGGGCTCCGGGAAAATGTTGCGGATCAGGGAAAGCGTTGACGGCATGAGCATGGCGCCGAAGAGGCCGAGCCCGGCGCGGCCTGCGATCAGCCATTCGGCGCTCGGCGCGAACGCCGTCAACGCCGAGACCGCGGCAAAGCCTGCGCTGCCCACGAAGAGCAGCCTGCGCCGTCCGATCCTGTCACCCAGGCTGCCCATCGCAACCAGGAGTCCGGCCAGAACCAGGGGGTAGGCGTCGATGATCCACAGCAGTTCGACGCCGGAGGCGTCCAGGCTGCGGGCGATGGCGGGCAGGGCGAACGTCAGGGCGGTGTTGTCCACGGCCACAAGCAGGACAGGGAACATCAGCAGGGCCAGCGCCACCCAGTCGCGCCACGAGGCCCGGGGGCCGGTGGCCGACGCGGTGCTGGTGGTGGTGGCGGTGATCGACGGAATGCTCATGGAACGTAACTATACCGTCTGGACGGTACAGTTAAGAAATGCTCGGCCGGACAGGCATGATGGGAGGCATGCCCAGGAAACCCGTCGCCCGCGAGGCCGTTCTCCACGCCTTCGAATCCCTGCTCATCGAAGTCGGTGAACGCGCCGCGACGCTGGACGCCGTCGCGCGCCGGGCCGGAGTCTCCAAGGGGGGCCTGCTCTACCACTTCCCGACCAAGGAGGCGATGATCGCGGTCCTGCTCGAGCGACTGGACGGGCACCTCGCTGCCGATGTCGCCGCCATGGCTGAGGCCCCCGAGGGTGCGGCGGTGTACTTCATCAAGTCCTCGGTGTGGGCGGACACCCCCATGGACCGGGTGTTCGTCGCGGCCACGAGGCTCGCCGAGGTGGCGCACCAGGAGACCCTCCGCCGCTTCGCCGCCGCCCAGGCGAACTGGCTGGAACTGCTGGCTGCCGACGTCGGGCCCGCCATGGCGAAAGCCGTCCTGTACATGGGGGACGGGCTGTACTTCAACGCCATGCTGGGCCGGGGGCCGGGCGGGCAGCCGCCGGAAGTCAGTGACGACGTCGAGAGCCTCCTGGCCGCCGTCGAGAAGCTGCGCCGCTGACGGCCGCCGAGACCCGCCCGTCGAATACGCCGGAAGCCTGCGACTACGCCGGAACGAAGCGGCGTCCCCGCACGCCTGCGGCGAACTCGCGTGGCCGGACCTGTAACTTGGGGCCGCCGCCGGGAGGGAGTTTGCGGACGCGCGCCCGGCATAGGACAATGAGTGCTGTGACTGTTGTCACCCCAAATTGAATACGCCTTTGATCTGCGGCGGGAGAGTCCTGCAAGTAGGTACAAGCAGGCGCCGTAGGAGCAAATCCTCCCCAGGAATCTCTCAGGCCCATGTACCGCCGCGGCAAGGCATCTCTGGAAAGTAGCAGGTGCGTCCCTAGCGCGCTGTGCTCACCGACGGTGCAAGCGGAGCCCCTCATGTGGGCTGCGCGGAAACTCTCAGGTCCAATACAGAGCGGGGAGGAACCCGAATCAATGTGGCGTACCCTGCGCCGCCTGAGTTATGGAGTTCCTTGTGACTGTTACCCCAGCCTCCACGTCCTTCGTTGACCGGCACATCGGCGCCCGCCGCCAGGCCGACGTCGACGCCATGCTGAAGGCTGTCGGCTACGACACCGTCGACGCCCTGGTGGACACCGCCGTTCCGAAGGACATCCGCCAGGACTCCGACCTCGCGCTCGACGCAGCCCTCAGCGAAGTGGAAGTCCTCGCCGAACTGCGCAAGCTGGCCGCGAAAAACAAGACCGCCGTGCAGATGATCGGGCAGGGCTACTACGACACCCTCACCCCGCCGGTAATCCGCCGCAACATCCTCGAAGCCCCGGCCTGGTACACCGCCTACACGCCCTACCAGCCGGAAATCTCCCAGGGCCGGCTCGAGGCGCTGCTGAACTTCCAGACCATGGTCCAGGACCTCGTCGGGCTGCCGATCGCCAACGCCTCGCTGCTGGACGAAGCCACCGCCGTCGCCGAGGCCGTGCTGATGATGCGCCGCGCGAACAAGAACAAGGCCGCCCACGACGGCAAGACCGTCTTGGACGCCGACTGCCTCCCGCAGACCATCGCGATCGTCAAGGGCCGCGCCGAGGCCCTCGGCTTCGAGGTCGAGGTTGCCGACCTCTCCAGGGGCCTGCCCGAGGGCGTCATCAACGGCGTCGTCCTGCAGCAGCCCGGCGTCTCCGGCCGCGTGTTCGACCACACCGCCGTGATCGCCGAAGCCAAGGAACGCGGCGCCCTCGTCACCGTCGCGGCCGACCTCCTCTCCCTGACCCTCATCACGTCCCCGGGCGAACAGGGCGCCGACATCGCCGTCGGCTCCGCCCAGCGCTTCGGCGTGCCGCTGTTCTTCGGCGGCCCGCACGCGGCCTACATGGCGGTCCAGAAGGGGCTCGAACGCTCCATGCCCGGCCGCCTCGTCGGCGTCTCCAAGGACAACGCGGGCGTCCCCGCCTACCGCCTGGCCCTGCAAACCCGCGAGCAGCACATCCGCCGGGAGAAGGCCACCTCGAACATCTGCACCGCCCAGGCGCTGCTGGCCATCGTGGCATCCTTCTACGCCGTCTACCACGGCCCCGACGGGCTGAAGGCAATCGCCCAGACCGTCCACGGCCACGCCAGGACCATCGCAGCCTCCCTGAAGACCGCCGGCTTCGACGTGCTGCACACCTCCTTCTTCGACACCATCACCGTCTCCGTGCCGGGCCGGGCAGCAGAGATCATCGCGGCCGCCGACGCCAAGGGCGTCAACCTGCGCGCCATCGACGCCGACACCGTCGGCATCTCCGCCGATGAGGCCACGACGGCGGCCATCGTCGCCGACGTCGTCGCCGCCTTCGGGGCCAGCGTCGTTGACGCAGCAGACTCCTCCTTCGGCCTGGACACCGCCGTCGAACGGACCTCCGACTACCTGCAGCACCCGGTGTTCAACACCCACCGCTCCGAAACCCAGCTGCTGCGCTACATCCGCCGCCTCTCGGACCGCGACCTTGCCCTGGACCGCACCATGATCCCGTTGGGCTCGTGCACCATGAAGCTGAACGCCACGGCCGAAATGGAAGCCATCTCCTGGCCGGAGTTCGCCTCCATCCATCCGTTCGCCCCCGAATCCCAGACCGCCGGCTGGCGCGAACTGATCGAGGACCTCGAAGCACAGCTGACCGAGATCACCGGGTACGACCAGGTCTCCATCCAGCCCAACGCCGGATCCCAGGGCGAACTCGCGGGCCTGCTGGCCATCCGCGGCTACCACCTCTCCCGCGGTAATGCCCAGCGCAACGTCTGCTTGATCCCGGCCTCCGCCCACGGCACCAACGCCGCCTCGGCCGTGCTCGCCGGCATGAAGGTCGTCGTCGTCGCCACCGCCTCCGACGGCACAATCGACCACACGGACCTCACCGCCAAGATCGAGGCCAACAAGGACGCCCTGTCCTGCATCATGATCACCTACCCCTCCACCCACGGGGTGTACGACGCCGACGTCCGCGAGGTCTGCGACTCGGTCCACGCCGCCGGCGGCCAGGTCTACATCGACGGCGCCAACCTGAATGCGCTCGTGGGTCTGGCCCAGCCGGGCCAGTTCGGCGGCGATGTCTCGCACCTGAACCTGCACAAGACCTTCTGCATCCCGCACGGCGGCGGCGGACCCGGCGTCGGCCCGGTCGCGGCCAAGGCCCACCTGGCACCGTTCATGCCGGGCAACGCAGCCGATCCGGCCAACGGCGCCGACGGAACCCCGATCTCCGCCTCCCGCTACGGCTCCGCCGGCGTCCTGCCGATCTCCTGGGCCTACGTGAAGCTCATGGGCGGCCAGGGCCTCACCGAGGCCACCAAGTCGGCCCTGCTCGCGGCGAACTACATCGCGGCCCGCCTGAACGACTCCTTCCCGGTCCTGTACACCGGCGAGGGCGGACTCGTGGCGCACGAGTGCATCCTGGACCTGCGCGAACTGACGGCCAGGACCGGAGTGACCGCCGAGGACGTGGCCAAGCGCCTGATCGACTTCGGCTTCCACGCCCCCACGCTGTCCTTCCCCGTTGCGGGCACTCTCATGGTGGAGCC
>NZ_JBFTIA010000020.1:0-66625 GCF_056394525.1 Arthrobacter sp. 10N43
CGAGTTCGCCTCGCTCGGCGCCGACGGCTTCGGCTTCTCCGACACCCGCGCCGCGGCACGCCGCTTCTTCAAGAACGACATCCACTCCGTGGTGGTCCGTTCCCTGCAGATGCTCGCCCGCCGCGGCGAAGTCGACGCCCAGGCGCCCGCCCAGGCCATCGAGAAGTACCGCCTGCACAACGTGAATGCCGGCACCACCGGCAACGCAGGCGGCGACTCCTAACCTGACGCCCTGCCGGGCCGTGAGGCCAGGCATCGTACTCGACGGCGGCTCCCCACCGATTGGTGGGGGCCGCCGTCGGGCGTTTAACCGTCTTATCGGCCGTTCCGCCCAACGCCGCCGGGCGCTGTGACGCAGGACAACGGCAGTTGTAGCCTTCGCACAAATGGAGCTTGGGCGGCGCGCCCCGTATGCTCAATGCATGGCAGAGCCGATCACCACTCCCGAAAAACGCAAGCCGGCCTCGAGGGCGATGACTCCGGAGAAAGCCGAGACCCTCAAGAAGCTCCGCGCCAGCGTGGGCCAGCTGTCGACGACGACGCTGCGCCAGTTGGAGAAGTCCCTGCCGTGGTACGGCCGGCTGAACTCGGACGAGCGCTCCGCGCTGGGCATGGTGGCCCAGAACGGCATCGCGGCTTTCGTCACCTGGTATGAGCGGCCGAGCTCGCCGTCGTGGATCCTTTCCGACGTCTTTGGCACCGCGCCCACCGAACTGACCCGCTCCATCAGCCTCCAGAAGGCGCTCCAGCTGATCCGGATCGTCGTGGAAGTGGTCGAAGACCAGGTCCCGGTCATAGCCCCGGAAGCGGACCAGTCAGCCCTCCGCGAAGCCGTGCTGCGCTACTCGCGCGAGGTCGCCTTCGCGGCTGCCGACGTCTATGCCCGCGCCGCGGAATCCCGCGGATCCTGGGACACCCGCCTGGAAGCCCTGATCGTCGACGCCATACTCCGCGGCGAAAACACGGACGCACTGCGGTCCAGGATCGCGGCGCTGGGCTGGAAGGCGCAGGAGCGCTTCACCGTCATGGTCGGAAATTCCCCGTCCGAACCAAGCGCCAGCTACGTCAGCGAACTGCGGCGCACCGCGGGGCGTTTCGCCGAGGACGCCCTTGTGGGGATCCAGGGCGACCGGCTCATCCTCATCCTCGGCGGTGTCCACGACCGGGAGACCGCGTACCTGAAACTCAGCGAACTCTTCGCCCCCGGCCCGGTGGTCTACGGCCCGGAGGCCGGGTCCCTGCTCGAGGCCAGCGGCTCCGCCCAGTCGGCATTTGCCGGCCTGACGGCGGCCCGCGCCTGGCCGTCCGCGCCGCGCCCGGTGGCGGCCGATGACCTGCTCCCCGAGCGGGTGATCTCCGGCGACGACGCCGCCCGCCGCTCCCTGGTCAAGAACATCTACCGCCCCCTGCTCGCCGCCTCCAACGGGCTCGTGGAGACCCTCGGCACGTACCTTGAACTGGGCCATTCGCTCGAGGCGACTGCCCGTGAGCTCTTCGTCCATGCCAACACGGTCCGCTACCGGCTCAAGCGCGTCTGCGACGTCACGGGCTGGGATCCCCTGCTGCCGCGGGAGGCGTTCGTGCTCCAAACCGCCCTCGTCGTGGGCCGGTTGTCGGCTCCTCCGAAGGCCCCCACGGAGCGGCAGCCTCCCCGCAACGGCTCCTGATCCGTTGTAGACTTCCTACAAACTGACCCAGTGAGCTTGGTGCATGAAAACACGAATGTTCACGCCGTAATTTGGAAAGCTGGTTACGTGCTTGCAATCGTCTGCCCTGGACAGGGCTCCCAGACCCCTGGTTTTCTGGCCCCCTGGCTGGAACTGCCACCCGTCGCAGGCCTCCTGGCCTCCCTCAGCGAAATAGCAGGCATCGACCTCACCGCCCACGGCACTACCTCCGATGAGGAGACCATCAAGGACACTGCCGTCGCGCAGCCCCTGATCGTCGCCGCCGGACTGGTGACCGCAAAGTCGCTCTTCGACGTCGAACTCGGAACCCTTCCGGTGGTCCTCGCCGGTCACTCGGTCGGCGAAATCACCGCGGCCTCGCTGGCCGGTGTCCTGACGGAAACCGAAGCCATGACGTTCGTCCGCGAACGCGCCAACAGCATGGCCGCGGCCGCGGCCGCCACCCCGACCGGCATGAGCGCCGTCGTCGGCGGCGACCCGGCCGAGGTCCTGGCCGCCATCGAGGCAGCCGGCGCCACCGCCGCCAACGTCAACGGGGCCGGCCAGACCGTCGCCGCCGGGACCCTGGAACAGCTCAAGGCCCTGGCCGAGAACCCGCCGGCCAAGGCCCGGGTCATTCCGCTGAAGGTCGCCGGCGCGTTCCACACCTCGCACATGGCTCCCGCCGGCGCGGCCCTGAAGGCCCTGCGCCCGTCGCTGCAGCCGCAGAACCCGCTGGTGCCGCTGCTGTCCAACTTCGACGGCGCGGAAGTCACCGACGGCGGCGCCGCCGTCGACAGCCTGATCGCCCAGGTCTCCCGCCCCGTCCGCTGGGACCTGTGCATGGAGACCATGGTGCAGCGCGGCGTGACCGGCGTGATCGAGCTGGCCCCCGCCGGAACCCTGGCCGGCCTGGCCAAGCGCGGCATGCCCGGCGTCAAGACTGTCACCGTCAAGACCCCGGACGACCTCTCCGCGGCCCTGGCCTTATTTGCAGAATTGGAGGGAGGGGCATGAGCGTTCCCACTCTGAAGCAGGCGCCCGTACAGGAAAACACCCGCATCATGGGTGTCGGCGCCTACCGGCCCAGCGTGATCGTGACCAACGAGGACGTGTGCCAGTGGATCGATTCCTCGGATGAATGGATCCGCCAGCGCACAGGCATCATCACCCGGCACCGCGCACCGGCCGATGTCAGCGTGATCGACATGGCCGAGGGCGCCGCCCGCGAGGCGCTGCAGAGGGCCGGCATCGAGGCCTCCCAGCTCGGCGCCGTGATCGTTTCCACGGTCACGCACCCATATGCCACCCCTTCGGCTGCCGCGAGCCTCGCCGACCGCCTCGGCGCGACCCCGGCCCCGGCCTTCGACATCTCCGCGGCCTGCGCCGGCTACTGCTATGGCATCGCCCAGGGTGACGCCCTGGTGCGGTCCGGCGCGGCCGCCTACGTCCTGGTCGTCGGCGCCGAAAAGCTCTCCGACGTCATCGACAACACGGAACGGACCATCTCCTTCCTGCTCGGCGACGGCGCGGGCGCCGTCGTGATCGGCCCCTCCGACACGCCGGGCATCGGCCCTTCGGTGTGGGGTTCGGACGGCAGCAAGTGGGATGCGATCGGCATGACCCACTCGATGCTGGATATCCGCGAGCTCGCCCTGACCGGCAAGCACGGCGCCGCTGTCAGCGACGAAGAAGCGGCAGTGACCGACGCGTCCCTGTGGCCGACCCTGCGCCAGGACGGCCAGACCGTCTTCCGCTGGGCCGTATGGGAAATGGCCAAGGTGGCCCAGCAGGCCCTGGACGCCGCCGGCATCCGGTCCGAGGACCTCGCCGCGTTCATCCCGCACCAGGCCAACATGCGGATCATCGACGAGATGGCCAAGAAGCTGCAGCTGCCCGAGACCGTCAAGATCGCCCGCGACATCGCGGACGCCGGCAACACTTCGGCGGCGTCCATCCCCCTGGCCACCCACCGCCTGCTTGAGGAAAACCCCGAGCTCAGCGGCGGGCTGGCGCTGCAGATCGGCTTCGGAGCCGGACTGGTCTTCGGCGCCCAGGTGGTCGTGCTTCCTTAGGCAGCCACCCGCTTTTCCGAACTAAATACGTTCCGCCCGTTTCACCTTTGCACCGCATGTACTTCGCGTTCAGGGCTTGTCCCCATGCGGTGCACAGCAAGCATTCCCGCACCAAGCCGAACCCTCGGTTTGATTCATTTCCGCCCCCGCATGCAGGCATTCGACCGGCAGGCGGGGGCAACAACTAGAAAAGGAGCCTTCAATGGCTAGCAACGAAGAAATCCTGGCCGGCCTGGCTGAAATCGTCAACGAAGAGACCGGCCTGGCCACCGAAGCCGTCGAGATGGACAAGTCCTTCACCGAGGACCTGGACATCGACTCCATCTCCATGATGACCATCGTGGTCAACGCCGAAGAGAAGTTCGGCGTCCGCATCCCGGACGAAGAGGTCAAGAACCTCAAGACCGTCGGCGACGCCGTCAGCTTCATCTCCAACGCCCAGGCCTAGTCTGGCTTCCGCCGGCAACGGCGGACCCGGTGACCGGTCCGGGCGCTGCAGTAGTGCCCGGACCGGACCACCACCAAGTGCACGACCCCAAAGTTTTCCCCTCGCAGGCCCCGGCCATCCCGTTCGCGGTCCCGGATACGGCAGGCGCACCGACAGAGAGTGATCCCATGGCACGCAAAGTAGTCATTACCGGTCTGGGTGCCACCACACCCATCGGCGGCGATGTCCCCACGATGTGGAAGAACGCGCTCAAGGGCGTCTCCGGCGCGCACACGCTCGAGGACGACTGGGTGGCCAAGTACGAGCTGCCGGTCCACTTCGCCGCACGCGCCTCCACCCCGGCCCTCGATGTCCTGACCCGGGTCGAAGCCAAGCGCATGGACCCGTCCACCCAGTTCGCCGTGGTCGCGTCCCGTGAGGCGTGGGCCGACTCCGGCATCACCGAAATCGACCACGACCGCCTGGCAGTGGCCTTCGCCACCGGCATCGGCGGCGTCTGGACCCTCTTGGACGCCTGGGACACCCTGCGCGAAAAGGGCCCCCGCCGTGTCCTGCCCATGACCGTGCCGATGCTGATGCCCAACGGCCCGGCCGCGGCAGTCAGCCTTGACCTGGGCGCCCGCGCCGGCGCCCACACCCCTGTCTCCGCCTGCGCATCCGGCACCGAGGCCGTGCACGTGGGCCTGGACCTGATCCGCGCCGGCAAGGCAGACGTCGTCGTCTGCGGTGGCGCCGAAGCGGCCATCCACCCCATGCCGATCGCCGCCTTCGCCTCCATGCAGGCACTCTCCCGCCGCAACGACGATCCCGAGCACGCCTCACGTCCCTACGACCGCGACCGTGACGGCTTCGTCATGGGCGAGGGCGCCGGCGCTCTGGTGCTCGAGGCCGAGGAACACGCCCTGGCCCGCGGCGCACGGATCTACGCCGAACTGGCCGGCACCTCGGTGACCGCCGACGCTTACCACATCACCGCCCCGGACCCCGAGGGCCTCGGCGCCACCCGCGCGCTGAAGGCCGCGATGTTCGACGGCCGCATCCAGCCCGAGGACATCGTGCACGTCAACGCGCACGCCACCTCCACCCCGGTCGGCGACAAGCCCGAGTACGCGGCCCTGAAGGCCGCCCTGGGCAAGCACGTGGACAACGTCGCGGTCTCGGCCACCAAGTCGCAGATGGGTCACCTGCTGGGCGCCTCCGGTGCGGTGGAGGCCGTGCTGACGGTCATGGCCGTCTACGACCGCAAGGCGCCGGTGACCATCAACCTCGAGAACCAGGACCCGGAGATCCCGCTCGACGTCGTCACGACGGCCCGGGACCTGCCCGCCGGCAGCATCGCCGCGCTGAGCAACTCGTTCGGCTTCGGCGGCCACAACGCCGTGATCGCGGTACGCAGCGTGTAAGTGCTCCGCGCACTCCCCCGCCCATATGACAGATGGCGGCGATGTTCTCAAGGAACATTGCCGCCATCTGCCGTTTGGGTCCTGGTTGGGGCCGTAGTCGTTGATCACGACGCGATCCTGCGCCGGCCGCCCGGGGCCCCTCCCGGAATGAGCGATGGCGGCAATGCTCGTCCTGAACATTGCCGCCATCGCTCATGGGGCGCCTAGCTATGGAGTTGCTGCGGGCAGCCCCTGGCCGGTCCTTAGCCGACCTGGTGGAGCCAGCGCACGGGCGCGCCTTCGGCTGCGTGGCGGAAGGGCTCGAGTTCCTCGTCCCAGGCCTCGCCCAGGGCGAGCGAGAGTTCGTGATAGACGGCGGAGGGGTCGCCTGCCCCGGATTCGTAGGCGTACCGGATACGGTCCTCTGACACCATGATGTTGCCGTGGACGTCGGTGGTGGCGTGGAAGATTCCGAGCTCCGGGGTGTGCGACCAGCGGCCGCCGTCGACTCCCTGGCTCGGTTCCTCGGTGACTTCGTAGCGCAAGTGCGCCCAGCCGCGCAGAGCGGACGCCAATTGAGCCCCCGTGCCCGGCGCTCCGGTCCACGACAGCTCGGCCCGGAACATTCCGGGCGCGGCAGGCTGAGCGGTCCACTCCAGGTCCGTCCGCTTGTCCACGACAGACCCTATGGCCCACTCGACGTGGGGGCACAAGGCAGTCGGGGCCGAGTGAACGAACAACACACCTCGGGTCAGTGCAACAGACATTCCATCCTCCATAGCTGTAGGTACGTCTTCCCCAACGACCTCTGCCTGGATGTCTGTCTGTTGCGCGGATCCGAATTCATGCCGGCGGTCCCTGCCAGACTACTAATATACAACCGGGTTTGAAGCTGGGACGTGGTGCATTCCAGCTTCAAGTTCAACTTGAAACTTCCCGGGCGTGAGTTTTATTCTGCCCTACCCCTCCTAATTACGCCAGTGCGATTCGGCGCGTCTTTTCCCGGCGCGCCGTGGCCGGTTGCATGGGGCGCCCGGCGGACCCTGGTCCGCTTGGCGGAGGGCAGATCTATGGGCGGATTCCCGTGCAGGAATCAGGGTCCAATGGCGGGCCCCTGGCGGTCGGACGCGATGGCGGGCCCTTGCCGGGCCCCTGGCGGCCGGACGTGATGTGCCGGCGATCCTCAGGCCCTGGGGTGCGCCTGCTGGTAGCTCTGCCGCAGCCTCTCGACGGACACGTGGGTGTAGATCTGGGTGGTGGCCAGGCTGCTGTGTCCGAGGATTTCCTGTACGGCGCGCAGGTCTGCGCCGCCGTCGAGGAGGTGGGTCGCGGCGGAGTGCCGCAGGGCGTGCGGACCGGTGGCTGCGGTGTCCCCCAACCGCTCCAGCATCTCCTTGACCACGCTGCGGACTTGACGCTGGTCCACCCGGCCGCCGCGTGCGCCCAGGAAGAGGGCGGGGCCGCTGGTTCCGGTGGCCAGGGCCGGCCGGCCGCGGCGGAGCCAGTCGTCCACCGCGAGCGCCGCCGGCAGCCCGTATGGGACCGTGCGTTCCTTGTTGCCCTTGCCGATCACCCGCAGCGTCCTGCGGTCCGGGTCGAGGTCATCCACGTCCATGCCGGCCAGCTCGCCCACTCGGACACCGGTGGCGTACAGCAGCTCCACCATAGCGCGGTTGCGCAAAGCCAGTGGTTCTCCCTCGGCCGAGGCGGCTTCGGCGTCGTCCACGAGCCGGAGGACCTGCTGGTGGTGCAGGACACCGGGCAGGGTCTTCTCCCGCTTGGGCGCCTTGAGCCGCAGGGCAGGGTCGGCCTCGATCAGTTCCTCGCGGACCGCCCAGGCGGTGAAGGCCCGGGCGGTAGCGGCGCGGCGGGCCAGGGTGGCGCGGGACTTGCCGGACTCGCTCTGGGCGCCCAGCCAGCGCCGCAGGGTCCCGAGTTCCAGCCCGGCAAGGTCCTGGACCCCCTCGGTCGCAGCGTGCGCCAGCAGGCTTTCGACATCGGAGAGGTAGGCCCGCACGGTGTGGGCGGAGCGGCCCCGCTCGGCGTCGAGGTAGCGGCCGAAGCGGGTGGCGGCGCCGTCCAGCGGGGCAGGGAGTTTCTGTGTAGACACCTTCCTACTCTGGCATTATTCCCGGGGCATTCAAGGAGCGCTCCGGCGAGCCGCGCCATGCCGGCGGCGCTCATCATGTCAGTTGGCCTTCCCCGAACGTTTCCAGCCGCCGTGCCGGGATTCGGCCAGGCCCAGCAGCCCCAGCCGGCCGAGCCCCGCGCGGACCGACTCCGGGCTCAGTCCGGCCACCGTGGCGAGCTTCTCGACGGAGCTGGTGGTCCGCAGCGGCAGGGCGTCGAGCAAGATTAGGTCCTCCAGGGTCAGTCCGTCGTGGGCTTCCGAGCGGGTTGACTTGTCCGAGGGCATCGCGTCGCCGCTCGGGGAGGCGAGCTCGGCGATTTCCCCCGCATCCGTGACGCACACCGCTCCGCCCTCCCGCAGGAGCCGGTGGCAGCCGGCGGAGTTGGCGCTGTGGATGGACCCGGGCACGGCGCCGACGGCCCGGCCCAGGCTTTCGGCATGATGGGCCGTGTTGAGGGCCCCGGAACGCCACCGGGCCTCGACGACGACGGTGACGGCGGCCAACGCCGCGATGAGTCGGTTACGCTGCAGGAAACGGTAGCGGGTGGGCGCGGAGCCGGGCGGAACCTCAGCAAGGACGGCCCCGTGGTCCGCCACAGCCCGGAGCAGGTCCTCATTTCCGGCAGGGTAAAAGCGGTCCACTCCCCCGGCCATGACAGCGATGGTGGGCATGCCGCCTGTACTTCCGGCCAGTGCCGCCCTGTGGGCGTGGGCGTCGATCCCGTAGGCGCCACCGGAGACGATCGTGAAGCCCCGTTGGGCCAGTGAGTAGGCGAGGTCGCCGGTCACCGACGCCCCGTAGCTGGTGCTGTCCCGGGAGCCCACCAGGGCTATGGTCTTGGCCGCCGGCGGCACCTCCTGCTCCATGCCCCGCCACCATAGGCACAGGGGTTCCTGCAGGCCGAGGTCCGCCAGCTGAAGGGGCCATAATGCATCGGTGGGAATGATGATCCGTCCGCCGAGCCGCTGCATGGTGGCCAGGTCCCTCTCGGGGGCGAGGTCGGGTACCCGCGGTGCCCAGCGCTTGAGGGCGGCGCCCAGTCCTGACCAGGTGCCGCCGGGGCCGCTGTCCGCCAGGATTCCGGTGATCTCCTGTTCGAGCCCGGGACCGGCGGCGAGTCCGCCGGTGGCGATCCGGAGGGCGTCCTGCGCCCCCGCGGCCTGCACGAGTGCCAGCGCCGCCGCGTCCTGTGGTTCGAACAGTCGGGACAGCGCGGCCCGGGCTGTCCGTTCGTCATCCCTCATCGTGGTTCCTTTCGCGTGGCGGTGGGGGCGTAATTCGTGCCGGCGGGTTCACAGGGAGGCCGCCGCGGCCTGGCGGAGACCCAGCGCCTGCCCGACGTCGTCCGCGTCCGGTGCATCGTGCAGGGACAGATCCGCAACGGTCCAGGCGAGGCGCAGCACACGGTCATAACCGCGTGCTGTCAGCACGCCGCGCTCCAGCGCGTAGTCCAGGATGCGGGTGGTGGGGGCGCCAAGCCGCAGGGCCCCGCGCAGCAGCCGCCCCGGGACTTGGGCGTTGGTTTCCATCCCATACGGCAGCAGCCGGTCCAGCTGACGGCTCCGGGCCGCCCGGACGCGTTCGGCGATGCTGGCGGTCCCTTCCTCCTCCGCGGGCTGGCCGAAACCGGCGAGCGACACCCGCTCGACTTCGAGTTGGATATCGACCCTGTCCAGCAGCGGACCGGACATCCGGGCCTGGTACCGGCGGCGCATGGTGGGAGTGCAGATGCAGTCCACCCCTTTGCCCGTTGCCTTGCCGCAGGGGCAGGGGTTGGCCGCGAGGACCAGCTGGAACCGGGCGGGATAGGCCGCGGACCCGGCCGAACGGTGGATGACCAGCTCGCCGCTTTCCAGCGGCTGCCGCAGGGCGTCCAGGACGCCACGGTCATACTCTGGGGCTTCGTCCAGGAAGAGCACGCCGCGGTGTGCACGGGACGCTGCCCCTGGCCGCGGCAGCCCGGACCCGCCGCCGATGATGGCCACGGCGGTCGCGGTGTGGTGCGGGTTCTCGTAGGGCGGACGGCGCAGCAGCTGCACGGAGCCCGACGGCAACGAACACAGGGAATGGATGGCCGTCACCTCCATCGCCTCGGTGTCACCCAGGTCCGGCAGCAGGCCCGGCAGCCGCTCGGCGAGCATGGTCTTCCCGGCGCCCGGCGGCCCCGTCAGCAGCAGGTGGTGGGCCCCGGCGGCAGCCACTTCCAAGGCACGCCGCGCCGCGGCTTGGCCGGAAACATCGCACATGTCCGGCGCCAGGGCAGGGCCGGGGCTAGTACCGGGGCCGTCATCCTCGGGCTCGGGCGCGAAGTCGAGGGCCAGGTCCTGCGGGTCCGCGCCGCAGTCGAAGGCGAGCCGGGCCAGGGTGGCATACCCCCGGACGCGTGCTCCGGGCACGAGCTCTGCCTCCGCGACGTTGGCCCGCGCCACGACGACCTCGGGGTAGCCGGCCCGTACTGCTGCCATCACGGCCGGGAGGATGCCCCGCACGGGCCGCAGCCGGCCGTCCAGGCCGAGCTCTGCAATGAAGACGATGCGGCCCGTGGGGCGGATGTCGTCTGCCGCCAGCAGCACGGCCATGGCGATGGCAAGGTCGAAGCCCGAGCCGCGTTTGGGCAGCGACGCCGGGATGAGGTTGGCCGTGATCTTCCGGCGGCTGAGCGGTATCCCCGAGTTCTGGGCCGCCGAGCGGATCCGTTCTTTGGCCTCGTTGAGCGACGCGTCCGGCAGGCCCAGGATGACGAACGCCGGGAGGGTCTGGCCGATGTCGGCCTCGACCTCCACGATGTAGCCGTTGAGGCCTACCAGGGCCACGGAATAGGTCCGTCCCAGGGACATCTAGCCCACACCCTTGAGGTGCTCGACGGCAGGCTCGCCAATGCCGTCGTCCAGCACGGCGACGACGTCCACGCGGCACAGCGGCGCCCGCAGCCCCTGGACGCGGCACCACGCCGCCGCGAGCCGGTGGAGCCGGGCCAGCTTGTCCGCACCGACGGCCTCGAACGGATGCCCGTACGCGAGGGATCTTCGGGTTTTCACCTCGGCGATGACCAGTGCGTCGCCGTCGAGCGCGACAATGTCGATCTCGCCCTCGGGACAGCGCCAGTTCCGCTCCACCACCCGCATGCCCTGGGCTTCCAAGTAGCCCGCCGCGAGGTCCTCCCCTCGCCGGCCCAGCACATCCTTAGCTCTCATGCCTCCATCGTGGAGCGCAGCCACGGACGAACACAGGGCACAATTTGGCTATGTGGAAACCTGGCAAACCGAGGAATCTGCCTGCCATATCACGGACGAGCTGTGCGCGGCCGATCAGTTCGACGCGGCGAGACCCGGTACTACATCCAGCAGTGGTTACACGGGCACAATCCAAATGATACGAGTGTCCGAAGCGCGTTCAGCAGTGCGGCCCATAATCAAAGCCGGCGAGGCGAACTGTGGGAGCAACAGGAATGAAGGTACTTTTCCTCGATATTGATGGAGTCGTCAACCGCGTGGGTACGAGACAGCGCTTTCGGGGCTTCATGGGCATCGATCCTGTCTTGGCATCCAAGGTCGGCAAGATAATCCTCGACACTGACGCAGCCATTGTCCTTACGTCCACATGGCGGCACTTCCAAGGCGGCCGTGAAGAAGTCGACCGACACGTTTACAAGACCTTTGACGTCACTCCGACAGCAGACACAGGTTTTCGTGGCGAGGAGGTGAAGATGTGGCTGGACCAGCATCCGGAAGTTACGCGGTATGCAATTGTCGACGATGACACTGACTTCTATGCCGGTCAGCCCTTGTTCAAAACGAGCTGGCAGACGGGAATCACCGACGAGGTTGCGCAGCAGGTAACAGAATTTCTAAACAGAGGAGATAACCCGTGAGGGAACATCTACCAACGCTGCGCCGAAGCGGCGTTGACAGGACGTGTTGACGCGATTGTCAGCCAACGAAACGTAGCAATCGGGCGTTAGGAAACCAGGCTCAGTTGCCCAGGTCCTCGACCTTGGGCAGGGCGAGTTCCTCGCTGCGCGGCAGTTCCTCAACGTTGACATCCTTGAACGTGATGACGCGGACGCTCTTGACGAACCGGGCCGAGCGGTACACGTCCCACACCCAGGCGTCCTGCAGGGTCAGGTCGAAGTAGACCTCGCCGTCGGCGCTGCGCGCCTGCAGGTCCACGTGGTTGGCAAGGTAGAAACGCCGCTCGGTCTCGACCACATAGCTGAACAGCCCGACGACGTCGCGGTATTCGCGGTAGAGCTGTAGCTCCATGTCGGTCTCATAGTTTTCAAGGTCCTCGGCACTCATGGTTCCATCTTGCACCATCCGGCGCCGGCCGCGCGCCACGGCCCTGCCGCCGCTCCGCCAAGGCGTTCCGCCGAGGCGCTCCGCCAAGGCGTTCCGCCGAGGCGCCCCGCCGATCCGGGCAGCACCTGCCCGGGCCGGCCGCACCCGCGCGCTAGAGCAGCTGCCAGCTGACCCTGTGGTAGGGCGTGGGACCGGCGGCCCGCAGGGCCTCCTTGTGCGCCGTGGTGCCGTAGCCCTTGTTCTCGTCCCAGCCGTAGGCCGGGTATTGGGTGTGCAGCTCGCACATCATCGCATCGCGCTCGACCTTCGCCAGGATGCTCGCCGCGGCGACGCTGAGGCACTGCATGTCCGCCTTGACCAGCGTGTGAACGGGGGCGTCGCAGCCGGGTTCCGCGGGGGCATCGTCAAACAGTGAGGGCTGCAGATCCGGCGAGAGCCAGTTGTGGCTGCCGTCCAGCAGGACCACCTCGGGCCTAACACCCGTGGCCAGGACGGCGAACCAGGCGCGGTTGCCGGCCAGCCGGAGGGCGCCGATGATCCCGAGCTCGTCAACCTCATTCGCGGACGCATGCCCGACGGCGGACGCGACGCTCCAGTCCCGGACCAGCGGCACCAGCCGCTCCCGGTCCGCGACCTTGAGCAGCTTGCTGTCCCGGACATCGGCCAGAAGCTTCTGCTGTTGCAGGTCCACGACGACGATCCCCACGCTGACGGGCCCGGCGAGGGCACCGCGGCCCACCTCGTCGATGCCCGCGAGGAGCCGGGCGCCGGAGCTGCGGAAGCGGTGTTCGTAGTCGAGGGTGGGGGCGACGGACATGGCGGGAGGCTTACTTTCCGTTCGGGGCCGGCACGCTGCGGAAGACGTTCGGATAGTTGTCGAGCGCGGACATCCTGTTCAGCGGCCAGGCGATGACGGCGGCTTTGCCTTCGATGTCGGACTCGTTGACGAAGCCGCCGTTGGTGTCCATGTGGGCGCGGGAATCCGCGGAGTGGTTGCGGTTGTCGCCCATGACCCAGACCTTGCCCGCGGGCACGACGACGTCGAAGTCTTTGACCTGGGGAATCTCCGCGGCGTTGATGTAGGTCTCGTCCAGCGGCGTGCCGTTGACGGTGAGCTGGCCGCCGGCGTCGCAGCAAACCACGTGGTCGCCGGGGAGGCCGATGACGCGCTTGACGAGGTGCTGTTCGGAGTTGTCCGGCAGCAGGCCGACAAAGGTCAGGCCGTCCTGCACCCAGGTGAACGGGCCCTTCGTCTTCTCCGCTGCGGGGGCCAGCCAGCCCTGGCTGTCCCGGAACACCACGACGTCCCCGCGTTGGAGCGCCATGGGCTCGGGCACGAGGAGGTTGACGAAGATGCGGTCGTTCACGTCCAGGGTGTTGACCATGGATTCAGACGGGATGTAGAAGGCCCGGAACAGGAAGGTCTTGATCAGGAAGGACAGCACGATCGCCACGATGACTACTGTGGCAACCTCCTTCAGCCACAGGAACAACGGGCTGTGCCCTTCACGGGCTTGCGCCCTCCGTGCCCGCCGGGAGGATGGCTCGGCGTGGGCGGGCCCGGAGGGCCGCTCCCTGCCGCTCCGATCAGCCCGCCGCGCTCCGGCGCTTTCGCCCTGCGACGGCCCAGGCGGCGACGTCGGCGCAACAGCCGGCACAGCACCGTCACCGTTTCCTGCCACCGCACCTGCACCCTGGCCGGCTTCCGCCCCGGCGGCGGGCTCGTCCGCGACCCGTGCCTGCGGCAGCCGGGTGGTGGGGTGTTCCGCCGGCTCGTCCCCGGGAATCGCCGAGGCGGTAACCCGGGGTCCGTCCTGGCCCTGCGGATCAGGAGTGCGCGGTTCGGTTTCGGGCATCTACTGTCCGTTCGTCGTCGTCGTTGTCGCGGCTGGTTCGGGCCGCGCTACTGCTGCAAATCTATCAAGCGGCCAGATGATCTGTACCGGCCTGCCGATCACGCGTTCCAGCGGCACCATCCCGCCGCCTGGGGCGCCGAGGAGGCTCCGGGAATCGGCCGACATGGAGCGGTGGTCCCCCATCAGCCAAAGCCGCCCGGCCGGCACCTCAACACTGAATTTCATTTCGCTCGGGGTGTCCCCCGGGTACACATAGGGTTCCGCAACTTGCTGGCCGTTGACTGTGAGCCGGCCGCCGGCGTCGCAGCACACCACGCGGTCGCCGGGCAGTCCAATGACGCGCTTGACGTATGTCGTGTCGCTGCCCGCGAGGCCAAGCCAGTGTCCGGCGTCGGAGATGGCATCCACGACGGGGCCGTTGCCACTGTTGAGCGGGGCGAAGGAGCCGCGGCCGTCGAAGACGACGATGTCTCCCCGGCCCAGGGGCTCAGCCTGGAAACCGGTGCGCGCCACCACGATCCGGTCCCCGGTGAGCAGCAGCGGTTCCATGGAGGCGGACGGGATGAAGTAGATGTCCAGCCACAGCGAGCGGACCACAGCGCTGATGGCCACGGCGAGCACCAGGGCCAGCAACGCAAAACGCCAGCCCGGTTTCCTGGGCTGGCGTTTTGGCTGTTCCATGTTCCGTATCCCCTGGCGCTGTTGTGAACTAATGTGCGCTGTTGCGGATAGTTCCGGCAACAAGCCGGGGACGGTCCGTGGACCCGCGGTAAAAGTCCCGGAGGGACTTACTTGCCGGTCTGGAAGTCGCGCTTTTCCTTGATCTTCGCGGCCTTACCACGCAGGTTACGCATGTAGTAAAGCTTGGCGCGGCGCACGTCACCCTTGGAGACGAGCTCGACCTTGTCGATGATCGGGGAGTGCACCGGGAAGGTACGCTCTACGCCGACACCGAAGGAGACCTTGCGGACGGTGAAGGTTTCGCGGACGCCATCGCCCTGGCGGCCCAGGACGAAGCCCTGGAAGACCTGGACGCGGGAATTCTTGCCTTCGATGATGTTCACGTGAACCTTGATGGTGTCACCCGCGCGGAACTCGGGAACATCGGTGCGCAGCGAGGCTGCATCTACGGAATCGAGGATATGCATTGATCCACTCCTGGTGAACGCCACAGGTCACTCACGTTGGGTTACGGCGGTCAAGCCCGGGAGCCTTGGCCGCCCGGAAATTCCGCCGAAAGTTTGTCGATCCGGCCCTGTCAGGAATAGACGGGACCGGGGTGCCCGGCTGTTGGCAGCGCTCCCCCTGTGGCAGGTTCGCGACCCAGCAGGCACAAGTCCTAATTTTGCCACATTTTCTGCGGGTTAGCCCAATCCCGGCGGTTAGGCGTCGGGACGGCGCACCAGGTGGCCGTCGACGACGTCGTACCCCAGGTCCGCGAACGCCGTGCGGTCCGCGCGGGGCAGCTTGCCGGCGTCGAACTCCGCAAGGAGGTCGGGGCGGCGTTCGGCGGTGCGCCGGTACTGTTCGTGCCGGCGCCACTGGGCGATCTTGCCGTGGTTGCCACTGAGCAACACCGCCGGGACGTCACGGTCCCGCCAGCTGGAGGGCTTGGTGTAGACGGGGTACTCGAGCAACCCGTCCGAGTGGGACTCCTCCACGAGGGACTCGGGGTTGCCGACGACGCCGGGCAGCAGCCGCCCGATGGCCTCCACCATGGCCAGCACGGCGACTTCGCCGCCGTTGAGCACGTAGTCCCCCAGGCTCATGGGCCGGACGGTGAAGTGGTCCGCGGCCCATTCCAGGACCCGCTCATCGATACCCTCGTACCGGCCGCAGGCGAAGACCAGCTGGTCCTCCTCGGCGAGTTCGTGGGCTGTGGCCTGGGTGAACCGCTCCCCCGCCGGCGACGGGACAATGAGCACGGGCTTGCCGGCGGACCCGACTTCCCCGGCGTCGTTGGCTTCGGTGGCTTCGTTGGCATGTTCGCCGGCAGCGTCTGTGCCTTCGGCGCGCCCGGCGGCCACGAGGGCTACGGCGGTGAGCGCCTGCGCCCATGGCTCGGGCTTCATGACCATGCCGGCTCCGCCGCCGTAGGGGGTGTCATCCACCGTCCGGTGCCGGTCGGTGGTGAACTCGCGCAGGTCATGGACCCTCAAGTCCAGCAGGCCGTCCTGGCGGGCCTTGCCGATCAGCGACAGTTCCAGCGGGGCCAGGTACTCCGGAAAGATGCTGACGACGTCGATTCTCATCTACGCGTTGCCCTGCTCGTCGAGGTCCCCGGCGGATGCGCCCTGCGCTTCGGGCTTCTGCTGCTCGGGCGCCTCGTCGGTGTTGACCTCGAACAGTCCGGGCGGCGGGGTGACGAGGACGTACTTTTCGCCCACGTTGACCTCGGGGACGATCTGCTCGACGAACGGGATCAGGACTTCCGCGCCCTCGGCCGTGGTGACCACCAGCAGGTCCTGGACCGGCAAGGTGTGCAGCGCGGAGACCTTGCCGACGACGCTGCCGCCGACCCGGACCTCCAGGCCCACGAGCTCGTGCTCGTACCAGCCCTCATCGTCGTCGTCGGCGCCGATGTCCTCGGTTTCGATGAAAAGTTTCGCCCCGCGCAGGCCCTCTGCCTCGTTGCGGGTCTCAATCTCATCGAAGGCCAGCAGCAGGATGTCTTTGTTCCAGCGGGCGCTGAACACCGTCAGCGGCCCGGCCGAGGCAGGCTCCACGATGAACTTCGTGCCGGGGACAAAGCGGTCGCCGGGCGCGTCGGTGAGCACCTGGACGGTCACTTCGCCGCGGATGCCGTGGGGCTTGCCGATTCGTGCCACCTGGAGCTGCATCTGTTCCTCTGTTCGGGGTTGGTGAATCTGTACTGCTGGTGCGTAAATACAGGAAAGTAATAGGGGAAAACAGTCCGGCCCCTCCACCGTTATCTGGTGAAGGGGCCGGACTTAAGACAAGTACTGCTGAACGCGTTACCGGCGGCGGTCGGTGTCGACGACGTCGACCCTGACCGGCTCGCCGTCCGCCAGCGCCGCAACCACAGTGCGCAATGCGCGTGCGGTCCGGCCCTGCCGGCCGATCACCCGTCCGAGGTCGTCCTGATGAACGCGCACCTCGAGGGTTTCCCCGCGGCGGTTGTTCTTCGCACTGACCTTGACGTCCTCGGGGCTGTCAACAATCCCGCGGACCAGGTGTTCGAGCGCTTCTGCCAGCAATTTACTCAGCCTCGGTGGTCTCTGCTTCGGCGGCGTCGGCGGGAGCCTCGGCAGCTTCGTCCTTCTTGGCCTTCTTGGTGATGGCTTCCGGGATGATCACGGAACCCTTTTCCGGGGTAACGAAGGCAGCCTTGGGAGCCTTGGTCTTCAAGGTTCCCTCCTGGCCGGGCAGACCCTTGAACTTCTGCCAGTCACCGGTGATCTTGAGGATCGCGGCAACCTGCTCGGACGGCTGTGCGCCGACGCCGAGCCAGTACTGGGCACGGTCCGTGTCGACCTCGATGTACGAGGGCTCTTCGGTCGGGTGGTACTTGCCGATCTCTTCGATGGCACGGCCATCACGCTTGGAGCGTGAGTCCATGACGACGATGCGGTAGTACGGTGCGCGCATCTTACCGAAGCGCTTAAGGCGAATCTTTACGGCCACTTTTGTGGTCACTCCTGTTTCTGAAACGGGGTCGAGCCCGGCGTTCTGCACCCGTGGGGCGGGCCGTACTTGGGGGTTCTAAAGGACAAGATCCGGACGCGGAGAGAGGGGCCACGCAGATCGAGTACCTGTTCATTGTGCCAGATCACCGGCAGGATTTCGACTTGACACGGGCCCAGCCCGGCGGAACGGGTCCTGCAGGGGGCGATCCGGGCCGGTCAGGAGGTCCAGACGTAGAGACCGGACTTGGTGGCGGGGTCCACTCCGGCGGCGAGCTCGGCGATCCGGCGGACATAGCCCCGGGCCGCGTCCGGACCGAAGGGCATGTCCTCCTCGGCGGCCCAGTTGGCCGCGACGTCCTCGAGGACGTCCCCTTCCCCTTCGGTTTCGTAGCTGAGCAGCTCCGCCAGCGTGCGGATCATCGCGGCGGGCACGCCAAGCAGCGAGTCGCTGGCCACGTCAACCATCGCCAGTTCGTAGTCCGCGCCGGGGGCGTGCACGGCCACGCCGGCGAGGTCGCCCAGCCGCTCCACCTCAAAGTCACTGATGTCCGGGATGCGAACGGCCTCCGGCGTGGCCGGGCCGCCGCCTTCGAGTGCGCCGGCGCGCTTGAGGGCTCCTTCGTGGGTGGACACAAAGATTTCGGTGAATCCCATGCAGCTCGTCCTTAGGGTTCGGCGGTACGTGGTCCGCTGTTTTCGCACGTCACTTCAGCCTAGCGCTTCGGCCCGGCTGCGCCTGGACTGGACATGCCCTCCGCTGGCCGCGGCCAATGGACATAGCGGCACTATGTCCACTCGTGGCCACGGCAAATGGACATGTCCCGCGGCCCGGCCAGCCACACGGGGACACGGGACACGGGGACACGGGGACACGCCCACTGCTGGCCCCGGCCACGCGCCCGGGCTGGCCCTGACACGCCGCCACCTCCCGCGGATATGCCCTCCGCTCGCCCCGGCCAATGGACATATAGGCGCTGTGTCCACTGGTGGCAGCGGCAAATGGACATGTCCCTCGGCCCGGCCAGCCGGATGGGGACATGTCCACCTCTGGCCCACTGCGCTGGGCAAGTCCCTCAGGGCTCGGACTTAGCGAACCGCGACGCGGATCCGGTTGCGCCAGGGGTCCTCGAAGCGCAGCTCGGCGCCGGTGTGGTGCGAGTCGACGCCGGCGGCTTGGAGCCGCTCCGCCAGGGCTCCGACGTCGTCGCCGGACGGCACTTCGATCAGCACCTCGCCCAGGCCCAGCGTGTCGCGCCGGGGGCCGGCACCGCGGCTGTTCCACACGTTCATGGCCATGTGGTGGTGGTAGCCGCCGGCCGAGACGAACAATGCCTGACCGTGCCAGCCCGCGGTCTTCTCGAAGCCGAGCGTGCCGACATAGAACTCTTGCGCCGACGCGACGTCGCCCACCTGCAGGTGGACATGCCCGACGCCGGCGGCGGCCTCGCGCTGGCCGGCCACGGACGCCTCGGTCAGGTGCTGCTGCAGGTAACGCTGCGGCGGCAGGGCGAGGCTGTCCATGACGACGTTCTTGCCCTCCCAGGACCAAGCCTCCCGCGGCCGGTCCCAGTAAAGCTCGATGCCGTTGCCTTCGGGGTCGTTGAAGTAGAAGGCCTCACTGACGAGGTGGTCCGCGCTGCCAGTGAAGGACTGGGGCTCGTACTGGGCGGCGCTGGCGATGGTGGCCGCCAGGGAGTGCTGGTCCTCGAAGAGCAGGGCGGTGTGGAACAGCCCGGCCTCGCCACGGGAGGGCAGGTTCAGGCCCGGCGCGGGGGCCAGATGGACCAGCGGTTTCTGCCGGCGGCCAAGGTAGAGCCCGCCGTCCTGTTCGGCCACCGCCTCCAAGCCGAGGGCGCGCTGGTAGTAATCGGTCATGAGCTTCATGTCGCCGACCTTGAGCATCACGGTGCCCATGGTGAGTTCGGCAGGGAGGAGGTCCTGGGTGCTGGCTTCTGCGGTCATTGAAACGCTCCGGTGTTCTGGGGCCACCGGCTCTCGGTGACCTGTCATAGAGTTAAATTACTTGAAGCTTCAATTTATTCCTAGCGGATGAGGTGGCCGCGCAACACAATGTGCTTGAGTTGCCGCAGCGTCGCCGGATTTTTCCGCGGATCCTCTGGCGTGACCAGGACATCGGCGCTTGCGGCTTCGCCGATGGAGTCCGCGCCGAGCCAGGTCCTCGCGGACCAGCTCGCGGCGTCGAGGGCGGCAGCGGCGGGCAGGCCGGCTGCGTGCAGGGCCTGGATCTCGTCGACAATCCGGCCGTGGCTGATGACACTGCCGGCGTCGGTCCCGGCATAGATGGCCAGCCCGGCCTCGTAGGCTTCGAGGACCCGCTCGGCGCGCCGCTCCCACAGCGAGCGCATATGGGCGGCGTAGCGCGGAAACTTGGCCTCCGCCCGCGCCGCGATGTCCGGGAACGTGGCGATGTTGATCAGGGTGGGCACGATCGGGACGCCCTGTTCGAGGAAGCGCGGCAGGTGCCGCGGCAGCAATCCGGTGGCGTGCTCGATGCAGTCGATCCCGGCGTCGAGCATGTCATCCAGGGTGTTTTCGGCGAAGCAGTGCGCGGTGACGCGGGCCCCTTCATCGTGGGCGGCCTGGATGGCGTCCTTGACCGTGCGGGCCGGAAAGCTGGCGGCGAGGTCGCCGACGTCGCGGTCGATCCAGTCCCCCACCAGCTTGACCCAGCCATCGCCTGCACGGGCCTGCTTCCGTACGGCCTCGACGAGATCGCCGGGCTCGACCTCGACGGCCAGGCCGCGCAGGTAGCGCCGGGCCCTGGCGATGTGCCGGCCGGAGCGGATGATCCGGGGAAGGTCCTGGCGCTGCTGGAGCCAGCGGGTGTCGTGGACGGCGCCGGCATCGCGGACCAGCAGCGTCCCGGCGTCGCGGTCCGCCAGGGCTTGGGATTCCGCGGTGGCCTCGGAGACGTCCCCGCCCGGGCCAAGGCCGATGTGGCAGTGTGCGTCCACGAGCCCGGGCATGACCCAGCCGTCCAGCACGCGGTCCGGCGCGTCGGCGGGACGGTCGAAGGTCAGCAGGCCGTCCACCGCCCAGAGCCCGCGGCGTTCCTGGTCCGCCGCGGTGAGGATGGGGCCGGTGAACTCGATGATGCTGGTCATGGCCTACAGCCTAATCCGCATGACGATCCGCCGGCCCAGCCCATCCAGGCCCAGTTGCGCTTCGTGGATCCGCAGGGCGCCCAATGCCGGCCCCGGCTCGGCGAGTTCCTCAAAGCCGCAGCTTGCGTAAAACGGGGCATTGAACGGAACGTCCGCGAAAGTGCACAGCGTCATCCATGCATAGCCCCGGCCGCGGGCCGCGTCGATGGCCGAGTGAACCAAGGACCGCCCAATCCCCCGTCCGGCAGAGTCCGGATGTACGGAGAGTTGTTCCAGGTGGGCCTGGCTGCCGACTTCGTCCACGCGGGCGAATCCCACAGGCGGGCTTCCGGCGACCAGTACGAAGAGCGGCTCAACCGGCGTCGTCATTTCCGGGGACGGGAGCGCCTGGTTCCCCAATGCCGCTTCAAGGAGGCGGTCGGCCGCGGCCTCGAGAACCGGCAGCGCCGCGAGGTCTTCCGGCGTCGCCGTCCTGGTGCGGGGCACGGGCCCGGGCAGAGTCACAATTCCACGCTAACACTGCCGCCTGGCCGGGTGCCGTCACACTCGGCAGGCTTCCAGTGGGCCTGTGGTAGCTTCGTCTACGACCACACGGGTGCCCTTGCAGGGGCTGAGATCGGGCTAGCGCAGCCTGCGACCGTTGAACCTGTCCGGGTAATGCCGGCGAAGGAAGTGAGTAATCCTTTGAGCACCACAGAAACACAGCACAGCCCTGCCCAAAAGAAGCCAGCAGTCACTACCCAGTCGCTGAAGTCCCACTCGCTGGCCTTCACCGCGGATCCGGAGCACGGCATCCGCGTCCCGGTGACCGAGATCGCCCTGGAACCCTCCCCGGGCGGTGTCGCGAACGCTCCGTTCCGGGTCTACCGCACGGCCGGCCCGGGCAGCGATCCGGTCCGCGGGCTGGAGCCGTTCCGGGCTCCCTGGATCGAGGCGAGGGCGGACACCGAACCCTACGCCGGCCGGGAACGGGAGCTTCTCGATGACGGCAAGTCGGCGGTCCGCCGGGGTGCGGCGTCGGCCGAATGGCAGGGCGGGCGCCCGGTGCCGCGCCGCGCCGTCGAGGGCAGGACCGTCACGCAGATGCGCTACGCCCGCGACGGCGTCATCACCCAGGAAATGCGGTTCGTCGCGCTGCGCGAGAACTGCGATGTGGAGCTGGTGCGCAGCGAGGTGGCCGCGGGCCGCGCGATCATTCCTAACAACGTCAACCACCCCGAATCGGAGCCGATGATCATCGGCAAGGCGTTCCTGGTGAAAATCAACGCCAACATCGGCAACTCGGCCGTGACCAGCTCCATCGCCGAGGAGGTCGACAAACTCCAGTGGGCCACGCAGTGGGGCGCGGACACGGTGATGGACCTCTCCACCGGTGATGACATCCACACCACGCGCGAGTGGATCATCCGCAACTCCCCCGTGCCCATCGGCACCGTCCCGATCTACCAGGCGCTGGAGAAGGTCAACGGTGAGGCCAACGCCCTAACCTGGGAGATCTTCCGGGACACCGTGATCGAACAGTGCGAGCAGGGCGTGGACTACATGACCATCCACGCCGGGGTGCTGCTGCGCTATGTGCCCCTGACGGCCAACCGGGTCACCGGCATCGTCTCCCGCGGCGGCTCCATCATGGCCGGCTGGTGCCTGGCGCACCACCAGGAGAACTTCCTGTACACCCACTTCGACGAGCTGTGCGAAATCTTCGCGAAGTACGACGTCGCGTTCTCCCTGGGTGACGGGCTGCGGCCCGGCGCGACGGCGGATGCCAACGACGCGGCGCAGTTCGCCGAGCTGGACACCCTGGCCGAGCTCACGCAGCGGGCCTGGGAGTTCGATGTGCAGGTCATGGTGGAGGGTCCCGGGCACGTGCCCTTCCACCTGGTCCGGGAAAACGTGGAACGCCAGCAGGAACTCTGCAAGGGCGCACCCTTCTATACGCTCGGGCCGCTGGTCACCGACATTGCGCCCGGTTATGACCACATCACCTCGGCGATCGGCGCCACCGAGATTGCCCGCTTTGGCACCGCCATGCTCTGCTACGTCACGCCCAAGGAGCATCTCGGGCTGCCGAACAAGGATGACGTGAAGACCGGGGTGATCACGTACAAGATCGCCGCCCATGCCGCCGACCTCGCCAAGGGCCACCCCGGCGTCCACGAACGAGACGACGCCCTGTCCAAGGCGCGGTTTGAGTTCCGCTGGCGGGACCAGTTCGCCCTGTCCCTTGACCCGGTGACGGCCGAGGCCTTCCACGACGAGACGCTTCCCGCGGAGCCGGCCAAAACCGCGCACTTCTGCTCGATGTGCGGTCCCAAGTTCTGCTCCATGCGGATCAGCCAGGACATCCGGGATGAGTACGGTACCGGCAACTATGGTTCTGTCGATTCGCAGGCTGCCCTGGCGCAGATGGCGGCCGGGATGCGGGCGAAGAGCAGCGAGTTCCTCGCCTCCGGCGGCAAGGTCTACCTGCCGGAGCCTGCCGTGGGCGGACCGACAGCGTCCTAGCAGGCCCGGGCGTGCTGGTGCCGGCTGACCTCGGCGATGAACGATCGGATCGTCCGGTCGCCGTCCGTTGAATCCTGGGGCCGGTGCCCGCCCGCGGCCGTGCGGTGCAGGGCGCCGGTCTCGCGCAGGTAGCCGGCGATTTCCTCATACAGCGGTTCCCAGCCGCCGGTCAGGACCAGCGTCGGCACGCCCGGCACGATTTGCAGCGGCGCCTCCCACGGCGGGGCCTGCAGCCGCAGCCGGCGCGCCGCGCGGAGCGCCTCCGGCGTCGTGGCCCCCGGGGCCTCGGCCGCGAACGCGCGGCGGATGAACTCGCGCTGGAAGTCCTCGTCGCTGAGGTTGTGCCGGACATCGTAGAGCGGCTGCATAAGGGCCCGGTGCGCGGCGGTGGCCGGGAGTTCCGCGGTCAAGGACAGGCAGGCCGGCTCCACCAGGGTCAGCGACTGGACGAGGTCGGGCCGTTCGACGGCGGCCATCATGGCGGCGATGGCGCCCTGCGAATGGGCCACCACATGGCCGCCGGCCTCGCCGCGGCCATCGTCCGCCAGCGAGGCGAGCACGATGGCGGCGTCGGCGGCGAAGTTGGTTTCCAGCGGTTCCGCGACGGCATCAAAACCGTGCCTCCGCAGGAACAGGGCGTCGTAGTCCAGCGCCATTCCGTGCTGCTTGGGCCAAGCGGCGGCGCCGAAGCTGCCATCCCCGTGGACGAAGACTACGCGCTGCTTGAACATTGTCTAACCCTATGGCACATCAGTGCTGATGCCGCCGGCGACACAGTCCCGGCGGCATCAGCAGCTGCAGCTACTTGCTGCCGCCGAGGAACTTGTCGAAGCCCTTGGGCAGGTTCAGCTGGGACGGATCGAAGTCGCCGCCCTGCTGGCCGAACGACGCTCCGGTGGGCAGGGCCTTGGCGCCGGCGGCACGCCGGGCCTCGGCGTCGCGCAGTTCCTGCGCGGCCTTGGCCGGGTTGCCGGAGCGTGCCTTCTTCTTGGGCGCGGATTTGGCTCCCTTGCGGGCACCGCCCCCGCCGCCCATCCCGGGCATCCCCGGCATTCCGGGCATGCCGCCGCCGGCAGCCATCTTCTTCATCATCTTCTGGGCCTGGGCGAAGCGCTCCAGCAGGCCGTTGACCTCGGAGACGTGCACGCCCGAGCCGCGGGCGATGCGGGCCCGGCGCGAGCCGTTGATGATCTTCGGGGCCACGCGCTCGTGCGGGGTCATGGAGCGGACAATGGCCTCGACCCGGTCGATCTCGCGCTCGTCGAACTGCTCGAGCTGCTGCCGGATGTTCTGCGCACCCGGCATCATCATGAGCATTTTCTTCATGGAGCCCATGTTGCGGATCTGCTGCATCTGGGCGAGGAAGTCATCGAGCGTGAAGTCTTCCTGGTCGGCGAATTTCTTCGCCATCCGGGCCGCTTCGTCCTTGTCCCAGGACTTCTCGGCCTGTTCGATCAGGGTGAGCACGTCACCCATGTCCAGGATGCGCGAGGCCATCCGGTCCGGGTGGAAGAGCTCGAAGTCGTCCACGCCTTCGCCGGTGGACGCGAACATGACCGGCTTGCCGGTCACCGATGCGACGGACAGCGCGGCACCGCCGCGGGCGTCGCCGTCGAGCTTGGACAGCACGATGCCGGTGAAGTTGACGCCTTCGTCGAAGGCCAGGGCGGTGTTGACGGCGTCCTGGCCGATCATGGAGTCGATCACGAACAGGACTTCGTTGGGGACGATCGCGCGGCGGATCTGGCGCGCCTGCTCCATCATGTCCGCGTCGACGCCGAGACGGCCGGCGGTGTCCACGATCACGACGTCGTGCAGGGTGCGTTTGGCTTCCTCGACGCCGGCACGGGCGACGGCGACCGGGTCACCGGCGGGGTGGTCCAGTTCGGTGGAGGTGGCACCCGGGTGCGGGGCGAACACGGGAACGCCGGCGCGCTGGCCGACCACCTGCAGCTGGGTGACGGCGTTGGGGCGCTGGAGGTCACAGGCCACCAGCATGGGGCTGTGACCCTGGGACTTGAGCCACTTGGACAGCTTGCCGGCCAGGGTGGTCTTACCGGCACCCTGGAGACCGGCCAGCATGATGATGGTGGGGCCGGTCTTGGCCAGGCGGATCCGGCGGGTCTCGCCGCCGAGGATCTCGACGAGTTCCTCGTTGACGATCTTCACGATCTGCTGGCTCGGGTTCAGCGCCCCGGAGACCTCGGCGCCGAGGGCACGCTCGCGCACGCGGCCGGTGAACTCCCGGACCACGGGCACAGCGACGTCGGCGTCCAGAAGGGCACGCCGGATCTCGCGGACTGTGGCGTCAACGTCCGCCTCGGTCAGGCGGCCCTTGCCACGCAGATTCTTGAAGGTTGCTGTCAACCGGTCAGAGAGTGAATTGAACACGCGCCGTGCACTTCTTTCAGTGGATGTACAGGTGGCGGCCGGTGCGGCACGCCAGCGTCGCGACTGGTGTTCGCCTGGGCGAACCGCCACGACAACAGGACTCGACTATCTAGGGTACCAAGATGCGCCTTCAAGATGGCATGCTGGCTTAGGTGACCAGCCAAACAACTGTAAAAACCCTGCTCATCCTGGGCGCCTCCGGCGATCTTACCGGCAGGCTCCTGTTGCCGGGGCTGGCCCGCCTGGTGGCCCGGGGCCGCGCCGACGGCCTCACCCTGGCCGGAGCCGGATCGGACCCCTGGACGCCGGAGCAGTGGCTGGGCCGCGTCGAGGACTGCTTCGCGGACGAGGACGCCCAGGCCGACGCCCACGGCAAGCGGGAACTCAAGCGGATCCGGCAGGACAGCACCTACCACCAGCTCGATGTCACGGCCGAGGGCCAGCTCGCCGGGCTGCTGGCCCGGCTGGAGGGCCCCGTGGCCGTCTATTTCGCCCTCCCGCCGCGTGTCAGCCAGCTCGCGTGCGAAGCGCTCGCGCCGGAGGACGTGCCCGCGGGAACCCGGCTGGTCATGGAGAAACCGTTCGGCTCGGACGAGCAATCCGCACGGCACCTGAACAGGACGCTGGCCGCACTGGTCCCGGAGGACCACATCCACCGGGTGGACCACTTCCTCGGCAAGGCCACGGTCCTGAACATCCTGGGCCTGCGCTTCGCGAACACCTTCCTGGAGCCGGTGTGGAACCGGCAGCACATCGAAAAGATCGAGATCATTTTCGATGAGGACCTCGCCCTCGAGGGCCGCGCCCGCTACTACGACGGCGCCGGGGCCCTCCGCGACATGATCCAGAGCCACCTGCTGCAGATCATGGCCCTCATGGCCATCGAGCCGCCGGCCTCCGTGGACGAACGCGACCTCCGCGATGCCGTGGCCACGGTGCTGCGGGCCAGCAGCATCCAGGCCCCGTACCGCCAAAGCACCCGCCGGGCACGGTACACCGCGGGTTCGATCGACGGCCGGAAAATTCCGGACTACACCAAGGAGGACGGCGTGGACGCGGCCCGGGGCACCGAGACCCTGGCCGAGGTTCAGGTGCAGATCGGGAACTGGCGCTGGCAGGGCGTGCCGTTCATCCTCCGCTCGGGCAAGGCACTGGGCAAGAAACGCAAGGAGGCCGTGGTGACCTTCCGGCCGGTGCCGCACCTGCCCAAGGGCTTCACCGGTGTGGACGCCCCCAACCAGCTGCGGATCGGTTTTGGCCCGGACACCCTGCAGTTCGACGTCGACGTGAACGGCCCGGGCGATGTCCTGAGCCTGGACCGGGCCACGCTGCAGGCCGAGCTGAGCGCCTCCGGGCTCCTCCCTTACGGCGAAGTGCTCGAGGGCGTCCTGACCGGTGACCCGCTGCTCTCGGTGCGGGCCGATACGGCCGAGGACTGCTGGCGCATCCTGGCGCCGGTGCTGAAGTCCTGGACCGCGGGGCACGTCCCGCTGGAGGAATACCCGGCCGGGACCGCGGGCCCGGACGGCTGGCCGGCCTAGCAGTGAGGAACAACTAGCAGAAACCCCCAGCAGCGGACACGACAAAGCGGGCCGGATGCCTCAGGCATCCGGCCCGCAGTGTCAGCGCCGCGTTATCTGTTCCCAGTACCGGGGCGGAGCGGGGAGCAGCTAGATCGCTGCCGAACCGCGCTCTCCGGTGCGGACCCTGACAGCCTCGAACACATCCATCGTCCAGACCTTGCCGTCGCCGGCCCGGCCGGTATTCGAACTGGCGATGATGACATCGAGGATGTCGTCCGCCTGTTCGTCGGTGGCCAGGACTTCGACCCGGATCTTGGGCAGGAGGTCCACGTTGTACTCGGCGCCGCGGTACACCTCGGTGTAGCCGCGCTGCCGGCCGTAGCCGCTGGCTGCGCTGACGGTGAGGCCCTGCACACCGTAGGCTTCCAGGCCTTCGCGGATAGCCTCAAGCTTTTCCGGACGGACGATTGCTGTGATCAGTTTCATGCCCCCACACTTTCCTTACCCGTTGCGTTGTGCTTGCCGTTGGACGAGACGTCCACCGGCGTTTCGGAGACTGTGTCTTCCTCCACCTGCGGCTTGCCGGTGATCAGTTCGTGCAGCGGCTGGAAGCTGCCGCCGTGCCCGCCGACGCCGAACTCGTAAGCGGTCTCTGCGTGCAGGCTCAGGTCCACACCGACGACTTCCTGTTCCTGGGAGACCCGGAAGCCCATGAGCTTGTGGATCGGGAAGGCGATGATGAAGGTCATGACGGCTGTGAAGGCGATGGCCATCAGGGCCGCGAGGGTCTGGGCAACCAGCTGCGTGGTGCCGCCGCCGTAGAACAGGCCCGCAGCGCCCTGGGTCGGGGTGGCGAGGAAGCCGATCGCCACGGTGCCGATGACACCGGAGACGAGGTGGACGCCGACGACGTCGAGCGAGTCGTCGTAGCCGAACTTGAACTTCAGGCCGACGGCGAGGGCGGAGGCCAGACCGGCCACGACGCCGAGGGCGATCGCGCCGAGCGGGGAGACGTTGGCGCAGGCCGGGGTGATGGCGACGAGGCCGGCGACCACGCCGGAGGCTGCACCGAGCGAAGTCGGGTGACCGTCACGGTAGCGTTCCACGGCGAGCCAGCCGAGCATGGCGGCGGCCGGGGCGGCCAGGGTGTTGATCCAGATCAGGCCGGCCTGCTCCACGGTCGCAGCGGCACCGGCGTTGAAGCCGAACCAGCCGAACCACAGGATGGCGGCGCCGAGCATGACGAACGGAATGTTGTGCGGGCGGTGGTTCGGGTCCTTGCCGAAGCCCTTGCGGTTGCCGATGATCAGGACCAGGATCAGGCCCGCGACGCCGGCGTTGATGTGGACCACGGTGCCACCGGCGAAGTCGATGACCGGCGCGAACGTCTGGCCGAACCAGCCGCTGGCGGAAAACAGCCCGCCGCCCCACACCATGAACGCGAGAGGTGCGTAGACGAGGGTGGCCCAGATGGGGGTGAAGACCACCCAGGCGGAGAACTTGGCGCGGTCAGCGACGGCGCCGGAGATCAGGGCCACCGTGATGATCGCGAAGGTGGCTGCGTAGCCGACCTTGAGCAGATCAGCAGGTTCGGTGAACCCGTGCAGTCCGAAGTGGCTGAACGGGTTGGCGAAGATCTGGAAGAAGTTGTCCTCGTTGCTCGTAGCCATCGAAGCGCCCCACAGGACCCACATGATGCCCACGGTTCCAATGGCGACGAAGCTCATCATCATCATGTTCAAAGCCGACTTGGCGCGAGTCATGCCGCCGTAGAAGAATGCCAGGCCCGGGGTCATGAACAGCACGAGTGCCGCGGCGACCAGGAGCCAAACGAGACCTGCGGTGAGTTCCATGGTCTACGTCCTCTCTTGCAATAGGTGCGGACTAGTCCGCCGGTCCCAACGCATTATTTGCGTTCTACAACGAGTTTCGCGGGGCTGTGTTTCGCTGGCGGAGGATTTAGATTGCCGGGTTGTTACAAGAACCTCCCGGACGTAAATGGTGCATCTCACACTTGTTACGGTTATGTTTCATCGGTTTAATTCCGCGCTTGAAAGACCCGCCGCCAGCCGGCCCCGTATCAGCCAAGGACGAACGCATCATGAGCAACACCTCCCGCCCCGCCGGCGAAGCCGCAGCCACGGTTCCCTCCCCGGACCCGGGGCGCTCCCGGCTGCCCCGGGACATCAAGGTGATGTTGGTGGCGGCGTTCCTGATCGCCATCGGTTTTGGCCTCGTCGCACCCGTTCTCCCGCAGTTCGCCACCACGTTCGACGTCGGCGCGACGGCGGCCGCCGTGATCGTGAGCATCTTCGCGTTCATGCGGCTCGTCTTCGCCCCGGCGGGCGGCGCCCTGATCGTGAAGCTGGGCGAACGGCCCGTCTACGTCGCGGGCCTGCTGATCGTGGCGGCGTCGACGGCGGCGTGCGCGTTCGCCCAGGACTACTGGCAGTTGCTGGTCTTCCGCGGCCTGGGCGGGGCGGGCTCGGTGATGTTCACGGTGGCGTCGATGGCGCTCGTGGTCGGGCTCGCGCCGCCGGAAAGCCGCGGCCGGGTCTCCGGGGCCTACGCCTCAGCGTTCCTGATCGGCAACGTCTGCGGCCCGATCGTGGGCGGCCTGCTCGCCAGTTTTGGCCTGCGGGTGCCGTTCCTTGCGTACGCGGCGGCCCTGGTGCTGGCGGCCCTCGTGGTGCAGACCCAGCTCAGCCACGTCCCGGCCGCCTCGCGCCAGGCCGGAGCGAAGGCCCCGGCGATGGAACTCAAGGACGCGCTGCGGGACAGCGCCTACCGGGCCGGCCTGTTTTCGAGCTTCGCCAACGGCTGGGCCACCTTCGGCGTGCGGATGGCCACGGTGCCGCTCTTCGCCGTCGTGGCGCTTGGCGCGGGCCCGGAATCGGCTGGCTGGGCCCTGGCCGTGTTTGCCGGCGGAAACGCGGTGGCCCTGACGTTCTCCGGCCGCCTCGCGGACACCCTGGGCCGCAAGCCGCTGCTGCTGGCCGGGCTGCTGGTTACCGGCACGGCCACCGCGGCCATCGGGTTCACGCACCAGTTGCCCTGGTTCCTGCTCGCCTCCGCGTGTGCCGGGATCGGCTCCGGGCTGCTGGGCCCGGCCCAGCAGGCCGCCATCGCGGACGTGATCGGCAACGAGCGCTCCGGCGGCCGCGTCCTCGCGGTCTTCCAGATGGCCTCCGACAGCGGGGCGATTGTGGGGCCAGTGGTGGCGGGGCTGCTGGCGGACCGGCTGGGCTACGGATGGGCCTTCGGGGTCACCGGCGGCATGCTGTTGGCCGCCGCCGCCGTGTGGTTGCCGGCCCGCGAAACGTTCCGCCGGCTGGCCCCGGACCCCGCCTGACCTGCGGCGTTGCCGCCACGGGTCCGAAGTGCAGGGAGCCGCGTCCACGACCCTGTCCAGATACTTGTCCTGGACCTTGCTCCGGACGTTCCGGTCAGCGGCGGCCGCCGCCCTTGGCTAAGCTGGGGGCACGTGCCACAATCTTCCGGAGGTAATCCCCCATGGCCAGATTCGACTCTTCCCCCGGGAAAGCCGATAGCCCCAACCCCGCCGATCCCGCGAACGCGGGACGATCCGCAGGAAAAACAGCGGGGAAAAGGAAGCGCGCACGGCTGATCGCCGGCGCCGGAATCGTCGCCGTCGTCGCCGCAGCGGCGGTGCTGGCTCCAATCGCCCTCGGCAACCCGGCGCCCACCCCGCCGGCCGCTTCCGAACCGGCGCAGTCCACCCCGGCGCCCACTCCCGCCGAGGTGGGACCCGCGGTCACCTCCTACCAGCAGCCGGGTCCGCCGGCCGGGTCGCCTCTGGAAAAAGTTGAGCCCCTCAAGCTCGACGTCTCCAACGACCTTGTGGGCACCTCCCTGAACAAGGGCCTGACGGGAATTTCCCTGGAGGCCACGGACCTGGCCGACCCCGATCTCAGCAGCGGCAACGCGTCGATGGTCAAGCTCCTCAAGGAGATCGACCAGCCCGTCCTGCGCTTCGGCGGCAACGCCGTGGACCGGCGCTTCTTCTGGACCTCCACGGGCGAGGCTGTCCCCGGTGACTACAAGGGCGACAAGACGCACCCGGTCAAGGCCGTCGGCCCGGCAGACCTGGCCCGGCTAAAGACCCTGCTGGAGGCCAGCGACGCCAAGGTCAGCCTCACGGTGGACCTTGGCCATTACAACCCGGCCCGGGCCGCGGACATGGTCAAGAACGCCTCGGAGATCTTCGGCGACCGGCTGCTGAGCATCACGGTGGGCAACGAGCCCAACGGCTTCGTCTTCAACGACGTCAAGACCGGCAGCGGCTACAGCCTGGAGCAGTACGTCCGGGAACTGAAGGACTACGCCAACGCCATCTATGCCGTGGCCCCCAACGTGCCGATCTCCGGGCCAGGCGCCTATGACCAGAAGTGGTGGCAGCCGTTCATCGATGCGGACATTCCGCAGAAAAAGATCCTGTCGTTCCATAACTACCCGCTCTACAGCTGTGACGGCAGTGACCCCAAGGGCTCGCCCACCATGGCCAACCTGATGAGCCAGCTGATGCACGACCGTGCCGCTGACTATCAGCAGTCGGCCATCAAGGTCGGACAGGCCGCGGGCCTGGAAACCTGGCTCCCGGAAACCGGGATCGCAGCCTGCCCCGGCTCCAACGAGACATCCCGCACCCACGCCTCGGCCCTGTGGGCGGCTGACTATTCCCTCAATGCCGCCCAGCTGGGCATCACCCGGATTGGCTTCCACAGCTCCCTGCTCACGTGCAAGGGCGGCCCGCCCCTGTCCGCCATCTGCAGCGCCGGCGCTTACCCGTTCGGCAATGGCCAGATGTCCGGTCGCGCGAACTTCTTCGGCATCTCCATGGTGGCCGAGCTCGAGGCCGGCAAGTTCATGAAGCTGAACAGCTCCGGAGGCGGCCTGGCGTTCAGCTATGCGCTGCAGAACGCTGACGGCAGCACCAGCGTGGTGATCGTCAACGAAAACGACCCCGAAAAGGCCGCGCAGACCGACGTCACCCTGAACCTGCCGGGCAAGCCGGTGACCGGAACAATGACCCAGCTCAGCGGCCCCAGCTACAAGGCTGAGGACCAGACCGTCATCGACGGCGCCAAGACCGAGCCGACGCCCCTCGCCAAACGTGCCACGGTGCCCGGGTTCGCGTACAAGTCCCAGGCGCAGCAGTTCAAGCTGACCGCGGGAACAGTGACGGTTCTGAACTTCAAGTACTAGCCGCTGCAAGGCAATTACTTCAAGGAAATAAAGTGTGCCCCGGTCCTTCTGAAGGACCGGGGCACTCTTTGTTGCCCAGCGTGTTGTTGCCCAGCGTGCTAGTTCAGCAGCGCATCCACGAAGCCTTCGGCGTCGAACGGCGCGAGGTCGTCGGCGCCTTCGCCCAGGCCGATCAGCTTCACCGGGACGCCGAGGGACTTCTGGATGGCGACGACGATGCCGCCCTTGGCGGTGCCGTCCAGCTTGGTCAGGACGATCCCGGTGATGTTGACCACCTCGGAGAACACCCGGGCCTGGTTGAGCCCGTTCTGGCCGGTGGTGGCGTCCAGGACCAGCAGCACCTCGTCGACTTCGGCAAGCTTTTCGATGACGCGCTTGACCTTGCTGAGCTCGTCCATGAGGCCCACCTTGTTCTGCAGGCGCCCCGCGGTGTCGATCATGACCACGTCGACTTCCTGGTCGATGCCGGCCTTGACGGCCTCGTAGGCCACCGAGGCCGGGTCGGCACCGTCGATGTCCGACTTCACGGTGGGCACGCCGACGCGCGAGCCCCACGTGGCCAGCTGCTCGGAGGCGGCGGCCCGGAAGGTGTCCGCGGCGCCCAGCAGCACGTCCTTGTCCTCGGCTACCAGCACGCGGGCGAGCTTGCCCACGGTGGTGGTCTTGCCGACGCCGTTGACGCCCACCACCATCATGACGGCAGGCTTGCCGTCATGCCGCTCGATGTTCAGGCTGCGGTCCATGGTGGGGTCCACGAGCTTGATCAGTTCCTCGCGGAGCAGGGCCTTGACGTGCTCGGGGTCCCGCGTGCCGATCACCTTGACGCGTTCGCGGAGGGCGTCCACGAGCTGCATGGTCGGCTCGGTACCGAGGTCGGCCAGCAGGAGGGTTTCCTCGACTTCATCCCAGACGTTTTCGTCGATCTTGTCCGCCGAGAGCAGGGCCAGCAGTCCCTTGCCCAGGACGTTGTTGGACTTGACCAGCCGCTCGCGCAGCCGGGCGAGGCGTCCGGCCACCGGCAGCGGGGTTTCGACGGGCACGGTTTCCAGGCCGGCGGCGTCGTCCGGAACCTCGACAACTTCGGTTTCGTCCAGCCCGACGGAGTCCGGCGCGGTCCTTGCCGGTGCCGCCGGCGCAGGCGCGGGACGGTCCTCCACCAGCGTTCCGGCCCCCGGAGCCTGCACGGGGTCGTTTTCGTCCCGCGTGCCGAGATACTTCCTGGTGGTCTTCCGGGTCTTCATAAGCACCGGGATCAGCAGGCCGAGGACCACCAGGACAGCGAGAATGGGCAGAATAATGGGGAGGATGTCGTTCACTCCCCTAGCTTCTCACAAACCCCAAATGGGCCGTGGCCAGCGATTACGTTCTGCTTAGACCTCAGCACCGAGCCGCTGGCTGATCACCGTGGAAACGCCGTCGCCGCGCATTGTCACGCCGTACAGCGCGTCGGCGACTTCCATGGTGCGCTTCTGGTGCGTGATGACGATCAGCTGGCTGGATTTGCGGAGCTCTTCGAAGATGGTGATGAGCCGGCCCAGGTTGGTGTCATCGAGGGCGGCCTCGACCTCGTCCATGACGTAGAAAGGCGAGGGCCGCGCCTTGAAGATGGCCACCAGCAGCGCCACGGCAGTCAGGGAACGTTCTCCGCCGGAGAGCAGCGAGAGGCGCTTGATTTTCTTGCCGGCCGGGCGGGCTTCCACTTCGATGCCGGTGGTGAGCATGTCCGAGGGGTCGGTCAGGACCAGCCGGCCCTCGCCGCCGGGGAACAGCCGGGCGAACACGCGGACAAACTGCCGGGAGGTGTCCTCGAACGCTTCGGCAAAGACCTTCTGGACGCGGTCGTCGACTTCCTTGATGATGTCCAGCAGGTCCTTGCGGCTGGATTTCAGGTCCTCGAGTTGGGTGCTGAGGAACTGGTGGCGCTCCTCGAGCGCGGCGAACTCCTCGAGCGCCAGCGGGTTGACCTTGCCGAGGGCCGAGAGGTCGCGTTCGCCGCGTTTGAGCCGTTTCTCCTGCTCCTCCCGGACGTAGGGCTTGCCCTCGGCGATTTCGCGACCGTCCTCGTCCACCGGGGTGCGCAGGGCGGCCCACTTGTCCCCCGGGTCGTCGGCCGGCACCGGGACGGGCCGGTCCGGACCGTAATCGGCCACCAGCTGTTCGGCAGTAAGGCCGAGCTCCTCCACACTCTTCAGTTCCAGCGCCTCGATCCGCAGCCGCTGCTGCGTGCGGGCAAGCTCGTCGCGGTGCACGGAGTCGGTGAGTTCGGCCAGCTCGCGGGCCAGGACGTCGTTGCCGCTGCGGACCCCGGCAAGGTCACGCTCCATGGCTTCCCGGTGTTCCTCGGCGCCGTCCCGATCGCGCCGGGCCAGTTCCACGGACACGTCGATGAACCCGATCACCTGCTGCGCGGCATCGGCGACGGCGGCGGCGCGCCCGGCCTGGAGCCGTCGGCGGCGGGCCCGTTCCGCGGCTTCCTCACGGGCGCGGCGCTCGGTGGCGGCGGCCCGTTCCAGCGATGCTGCCCGGTTCCGGGTGGCCGTGAGTTGCTCCTCGGCGCTGCGCAGGGCGAGCCTGGCCTCCATTTCGGCCGTGCGGGCCAGCGAGGCGGCCAGGGCCAGGGCGTCGCGGTGCTCCGGGGAGGGTTCCTGCTCCTCGGGGGCTTCGGTGGCAGCGGCAAGCCGTGCCGTCACGGCTTCCAGGGCGGCCTGCTCGCTGGCAATCTGGGCCTCGGCCCTGGCCAGGGACGCGGCCAGCCGGTCGCTCTCCCCGACAGCGCTGCGCAGCACCGCGTTCAGATGGCCCAGGCGTTCGGCAACGGCGGCGAGTTTCGCGTCGGAGTCGTGCAGTTTTGCGAGGGCCGCGTCCGCGCGGTCTTCAGCTTCGGCACGCCGGGCCCGGGCGGTGGAGAGGGCGAAGCGGTTGCGTTCGAGCCCGGCGGTGACCGTGGCCAGTTTCGCGGCGGCGTCGTCGACGGCGGCCTGGACCTCCAGGAGCGACGGCGCCGACGCGGAGCCGCCGGTCACCGCTAGGGCCGTCAAGACGTCCCCCGCCCGCGTCACGGCGGTGAGCTGCGGATGCGCGGCAATCAGCTGCGCCGCCGCATCCAGATCGTCGACGACGGCGATGCCCGCCAGCAAGGCGGGAAGCGGCAGCCCGGCGGCGTCCGGATCCGCGGCGGTAACCAGCTCGGCGGCCCAGCGTGCGCCGGCGGGAAGCGCAGCTGGAAATGTTGCCCCGGCGCGCGGCAACGTCCCCGCCGGGCCGTCGGCGAGCAGCAGCGCGGCGCGGCCGGCGTCGTCCTCCCGCAGCAGTCGCACGGCCGCGGCGGCCGTTTCCTGGTCCCGGACCACCACGGCATCGGAGGCACTGCCGAGTGCGGCGGCGACTGCGGCCTCGAATCCGGCCTCCACCGTGATCATTGCCGCCAGGGATCCCAGGACACCGGCGCCCAGTTCCCCGGAGGCCGCCCCGAGCACGTGCCCGGAACCGTCTTTGCGGTTCAGGCCGAGCTGGAGGGCATCGCGGCGGGCCACGAGGGCGCCGCGTTCCCGCTCCCCCTCACGCTCGGCCGCTTCCAGTTCGGCGATCCCGGCGATCACGGCGTCCAGGGCTGTGCTCGCGGCCTCGTAATCGGCGTCGAGCGATTCCTCGCCGTCCTCGACCCCCGCCACCTGCGTTTCCAGGGCCGTGAACTCGCTCTGCGCCTGCCGGCGGCGTTCCTCGCCCGCCTTCTGCGATTCGCGGAGGCGGCCGAGCTCGGACTGGGCAGACTCGACGCGGGATCGTGCGGCACCGACCTGTCCGGCGAGCTTGGCCCGGCCTTCGCGCCGGTCCGCGGCGGCCCGGAGCAGTGCCGCGAGCCGCTTGTCCTCGGCGGCGGCGGCCTGTTCGGCGTCCTGCTTGGTAGCTGTCGCGGCGTCGAGGGCTGCTGTCCGGTCCAGGATCTGCTGTTCCAGCCCGGCCTGTTCGTCACGGACACGGGCGGCCTGCTTCTCCAGCTGGTCCGGATCCCGGCCAGTGTCCGGAACCACATCCGCGGAGCCAAGCAGCCGGCGGCGTTCCTCGGCAAGGGAGCCGAGCGAGCGGAGCCGTTCGCGCCCGGTGGAGAGCGCATACCAGTTCTCCCGCGCGGCGTTCAGCGCCGGCGTCGCCTCGGCCGCGAGCCGTTCCAGGGCGGCCTGGCGCTGCCGGCCGGCGTCGAGCTCGCGTTCGACGACGGCGCGGCGTGCCTTGAGTGCGGATTCATCCGCGACGTCCTGCGCCAGCGCGGACTGCAGCCGGACCAGGTCGTCGGCCAGGAGGCGTGAGCGGGCGTCGCGGACCTCGAACTGGACGCTCTGGGCACGCCGGGCCACTTCCGCCTGTTTGCCCAGCGGGGTCAGTTGCCGCCGGATTTCGCCGGTGAGGTCGCTGAGCCGGGACAGGTTGGCCTGCATGGCCTCGAGCTTGCGGACCGTTTTTTCCTTGCGGCGGCGGTGTTTGAGGATGCCGGCGGCCTCCTCGATGAAGCCGCGCCGGTCCTCGGGGGTGGCGTGCAGGACCTTGTCCAGCTGGCCCTGGCCGACGATCACGTGCATCTCGCGGCCCAGGCCCGAATCGGAGAGCAGCTCCTGGATATCAAGCAGCCGGCAGCCGGCGCCGTTGATGGCGTACTCCGAGCCGCCGGTCCGGAACAGGGTGCGCGAGATCGTCACCTCGCTGTACTCAATGGGGAGGGCGCCGTCGCTGTTGTCGATGGTCAGCGAGACGTGGGCGCGGCCCAGGGGCGGGCGGCCCGAGGTGCCCGCGAAGATCACGTCCTCCATTTTGCCGCCGCGGAGGGTTTTGGCTCCCTGTTCGCCCATGACCCAGGCCAGCGCGTCCACCACATTGGATTTGCCCGAACCGTTGGGGCCCACCACGGCGGTGACGCCCGGTTCGAATTCGAAGGTCGTCGCTGAGGCGAACGACTTGAATCCCCGGACGGTCAGGCTTTTGAGGTGCAAGGTGTTTCGGGTCTCCTGCTCGGCGGACTGGGCCCGCTGTTCGACGTAGCCGGTTCGGAAAGGACGCGGGTGTTCGGGGCGGCCCCTGATACCTATAATCTACTGCGCCGCGGCGGTCATTCCGCGCAGAACCCGCGCGAAGCCGCCGCAGTTGGCGGCGGAAAAATGCGGGAACTGGCCTGCACGGGGCATAGTTAAGCTCTTGGGCCTGCGCTTGAAGGTGCGGCCAGCCGCGGGAGCGCAGTACGGACACGAACAGGGGCCAGATTTTGGTAGGGAATGCAACATTCCGGCACAGCAACACCGCCTTACTCTCGGTAAGCAGCGTCGAAGCTCCGACGATCGTCAGTTCCACGGATTTCGACCACCGGCTGGCTTCGACCCTGCGTCGGCTTAAGGTCCCCCCGAAGCTGCTCGAACGGGTCGCCGGCATCACGCACCGGCGCTGGTGGGCACCCGGGACATCGTTCGACGACGCAGCTATCGAGGCCGGCGCCAAGGCCCTGGCCGAGTCCGGCATCGAAGCGTCCGAGATTGGCCTCCTGATCAACACCTCCGTCACGCGGCGCAATCTCGAACCGTCCGTCGCGGTGAAGATCCATCACGGACTAAGCCTGCCGTCCTCGGCCATGAACTTCGATCTGGCCAACGCCTGCCTCGGATTCGTCAACGGCATGACGCTGGCGGCCAACATGATCGACTCGGGCCAGATCAAGTACGCGATGATCGTCAACGGCGAGGACGCCCAGGCCACGCAGGAGGCCACCTTGGCCCGGCTGCAGCGGCCCGAGACCACCCGCGAGGACTTCAACCGCGAGTTCGCCACCCTCACCCTCGGCTCCGGAGCCGCTGCGGCCGTCCTGGGCCCGGCGGACGAGCACCCGGGGGCGCACCGGATCCTTGGCGGCGTGATGCGTGCCGGCACCGAGCACCATGAACTGTGCGTGGGCGGCATCGACGGCATGGCCACCGACACCAAAGGCCTTCTGGACGGTGGACTGCAGCTCGTCCTCGACGCCTGGCACGAGGCCCAGCCGGAGTGGAACTGGGCCTCGATGGACCGCTACGTCACGCACCAGGTGAGCAACGCCTACACCCAGGCCATCATCGACGCGATCGGCCTGGACCCGGACAAGGTTCCGATCACGTTCCCGCATTGGGGCAACGTTGGCCCGGCCTCCCTTCCCATGACACTCGCGGCCGAAGCGCAGACCCTCGTCACCGGGGACCGCGTGCTGTGCATGGGCGTCGGCTCCGGCCTGAACACTGCCATGGTGGAAATCGCTTGGTAGCCGCCGACTGGCCCGGCGTCGACCCCGAGTGGTCGCGCGAAATCGACGTGGCGTCCTCCTCCGCCGCGGATGGGTCCGCGGCCGTGCGCCGCTGGCACGTGCTCGATAACGGCGCCCAGCTCTCGCGCCGCGGCCTGACTCCCGCCGGCACCCTGCTGTGCGTGCACGGCAACCCGACGTGGTCTTATCTGTGGCGCACCCTGCTGGCCGCCGGTTCGGACCCCGCGCATCCGTGGCGCGTGGTCGCCGTGGACCAGCTGGATATGGGGTATTCCGAGCGCACCGGCACGTTCCGGCGGCTCGAGGACCGGATCAACGACCTCGGTGATCTCACCGCTGCCCTCGGCCTGGACGGGCCGGTGGTCACCGTCGGCCACGACTGGGGCGGGGTGATCAGCCTGGGCTGGGCGTTGGCGCATCAGCAGCAGCTGGCAGGTGTCGTGCTGACCAACACAGCCGTCCATCAGCCAGCCGGCGCCGGCATCCCCCCGGCGCTCCGGCTTGCCCTGCACCCTGCCGTGCACCGCTGGGGAACGACGACGTCGGACACCTTCCTGCGGGTGACGCATTCCCTGGCCCACCCGCCGCTGGCCACGGACGTCCGCACGGCCTTCAAGGCCCCCTACCGCGGAGCCGGCCGGCGCGCAGGTGTGGGGAACTTTGTCGCGGACATCCCCGCCGACGCGTCCCACCCCAGCTTCCCGGCGCTCAGCCGCGTCGCCGCTGGGTTGAGCGGGCTGGGCGTGCCGGCCCTGATGCTCTGGGGTCCGCGGGACCCGATCTTTTCGGACCGGTACCTCAAGGACCTCACCGGCCGGCTGCCGCAGGCGAAGGTGCACCGCTTCGAGGGTGCCGGCCACCTGGTCGCGGAAGACCGGGACATCGCCGCTCCGGTCTTCGAGTGGCTTGCCGGGCTCGGCCGGGACAGCGCGACCGTGCCCCCGGGGCACGGCACCGATGGTCCGGGCGATGACGTCCCGCCCCTGTGGGCGCCGCTCACCGCGCTGGCGGCCGGGCCCGACGGCGGGGACACCGCCGTCGCGGAAATGGCCGCGGACGGCAGCGTCGCCCGCTCGCTCAGCTGGCAGGAGCTGGAACGGAATATCGCTGCCGTCGCGGCGGGCCTGGCGGAAGCCGGCGTAGGCCACGGCAGCCGTGTGAGCCTGATGGTTCCGCCAGGTGTGGACCTGACAGTGGTCCTCTATGCCTGCCTCCGGCTGGGCGCGGTGGTGGTCGTGGCCGACGCCGGCCTGGGCACCCGCGGCCTGAGCCGCGCGGTGAAGGGCGCCACCCCGGATTTCCTGATTGGGATCGACAGGGCGCTGGCGGCTGCTTCGGTCCTAGGCTGGTCGGGGCGGCGCATCAGTGTGCGGGACCTGCCGGCCGCCCGACGCCGCCTCCTCGCCGTCGAGACCTCCCTCGCCGCCCTCGCCCGGCGCGGAGCCAGCCTCAACCCGGAGCTCCCGGACCGGGGCCCGGCCCCGGACCCGGAAGCCGACGCCGCGGTACTCTTCACCTCCGGCTCCACCGGTCCCGCCAAGGGGGTGCTGTACACGCACCGGCAGTTGGCCGCGATGCGGGATACCGTGGCCGCGACGCTGGGGATCCGCCCGGGCGCACGCCTGGTGGCGGGCTTCGCGCCGTTCGCCCTGCTGGGACCGGCGCTCGGGGCCGTCTCGGTGACGCCCGCCATGGACGTCACCGTGCCCCGCACCCTGACGGCCCGCGCTCTGGCGGACGCCGCGGCTGCCATCGACGCCACGGTGATCTTCGCCTCGCCCGCGGCGCTGCGCAACGTCCTCGCCACCCAGGGCGGGGTGGGCCCGGCCGGGCAGGAAGTCCTGGGCCGTGTGGAACTGCTGCTCTCCGCCGGCGCACCCGTCCCCGAACCCCTCCTCGCAGAAGTGCAGAGGCTGCTGCCCCGGGCCTCGCTGCACACCCCGTACGGGATGACCGAGGCGCTCCCGGTCACCGACATCAGCCTCGAACAGATCCGTGCCGCCGAGGCCGACGCCGCCGCCGGAACCGTGGCGGGGGCCGGCAACGGCGTGTGCGTGGGCTGGCCGGTGCGTGGGGCCCGTGCGGCTGTCATCCCGCTCGCCGCGGACGGCACCGCACCCGGGAACGAGCCCATCACGGAGGCGGGAGTGACCGGCGAGATCCTCGTCAGCGCCCCGCATGTGAAGGAAACCTACGACAGGCTCTGGCTGACCCAGCGCGAAAGCGTCCGCACGGCCGGGTGGCACCGCACCGGCGACGTCGGGCACTTCGACGCCGTCGGCCGGCTTTGGGTGGAAGGACGCCTCGTGCACGTCGTGACGGCGCCGGGCACCGTGGTGACGCCCGTCGGCGCCGAGCAGGCCATCGAACGCCTGGACGACGTCGGGCTCGCCGCCGTCGTCGGGGTCGGTCCGTCCGGGACCCAGGCCGTCGTCGCCGTCGTCGAGACTGTTCCGCCGGCCCGCCGGGCCGGGCCCGCCGCGCCGCAGCTCGCCGGCCGCGTACGGGACGCGGCCCGTCAGGCAGGCGTCAGTGTCTCGGCCGTGCTGGCCGTCCCCTCCCAGCCGACCGATATCCGCCACAACGCCAAGATCGACAGGACCCGCCTGTCACGGTGGGCTTCGGCGGTGCTGGCCGGCGGCCGTCCGGGCACGCCGTGAGGGTCCTGGTCACCGGCGCGAGCGGCCTGCTCGGAGGCGAAGTGGCCCGGCTGCTGGTCCGGCAGGGCCACGCCGTCACCACGTTCCAGCGCCGTCCCTCGGGCGTCCACGGCGCCGCAGATGTGCTGGGCTCCGTCACGGACGACGACGCACTCCGCCGCGCCGTCGCGGGCGCCGAGGGTGTCATTCACCTGGCCGCGAAGGTCTCCTTTACCGGCCGCGCCGCGGATTTCGATGAGGTGAATGTCGAAGGCACCCGCCGCCTGCTCCGTGCCGCCCGCGGGGCCGGTGTGCGGGACCTGGTGTTCGTTTCCTCCCCGTCCGTGGCCAACTCCGGCGCCGCCATCGCCGGGCTGGGTGCCGAGCCGGCGGACCCGGTCCGCGCGCACGGCGACTACTCCCGCACCAAGGCCGAGGCCGAACTGCTGGCGCTGGCCGCGGACTCGCCGGATTTCCGCGTCGCGGCGGTGCGCCCGCACATCGTCTGGGGCCCCGGGGACACGCAACTGGTGGAACGGGTGCTGGAGCGTGCCAGCCGCGGCCGACTGCCGCTGCTCGATGCCGGGGCGGCCCTGATCGACACCACGTACGTGGACAATGCCGCCTCGGCCATCGTCGCCGCGCTGCACCGCATGGAGCACGTCCACGGCCGGGCGCTCGTGGTCAGCAACGGCGAACCCCGCCCGGTCGGCGAACTGCTGGCGGGCATCTGCGCCGCGGCCAACGTCCCTGAGCCGTCGTGGACGGTGCCGGGCGGGCTCGCACGGGCGGCAGGATCGGTGGTGGAGAAGTTCTGGTCCCGGTCCGGCCGGGCCGGGGAGCCGCCGATGACCCGGTTCCTCGCCGAGCAGCTCTCCACCGCCCACTGGTTCGACCAGCGCGAGACACGTGAGCTCCTCGACTGGACGCCCGCCGTTTCGCTGGACGAGGGCCTGGCCAGGCTGGCGGAGCACTACGGTCCACTTTCAGCGGCCGGGGTTTCAGCGGCGGGGGTTCAGCGCCCGGGCTCCCCTACCAGCGGCCGTTCCGCGGCCGCGGCTGGCAGACAGGGCAGGTGTAGGAGGAACGGTTCATGAACTGTTCGCGCTTGAGCAGGCTGAGACGGCCGGCGGCGGCGCAGCGCTTGCATTCGAGGCCCTCCCGGCCGTAGGCGTTGAGCGAGCGGTCGAAGTACCCGGAGGCTCCGTTGACGTTGACGTAGAGCGAATCGAAGCTGGTTCCCCCGGCGGCCAGCGCATCGGTCATGACCTCACGGGCGGCCTCGAGGACCCGCAGCGCGTCGGCCCGTCGCAGGGTGTCCGTGGGCCGGGCATAATGCAGCTGCGCCTTCCAGAGGGCCTCGTCCGCGTAGATGTTGCCGATCCCCGAGACCAGGCCCTGGTCCAGCAGCGCCCGCTTGAGCCCGGTCTTGCGTGCCCGCAGCCGCCGGTAGAAGTCGTCGAAGGAAAAACAGGGATCCAGCGGGTCCCGGGCAATGTGCGAGGCTTCCTCGGCGATGAGGGGCAGCGGCGATTCGGCGAGGCCGCCCGGACCGCCGTCGTCGGTGGGGACCAAAGAGGTCAGGAACAGGCCGCCGAAGATGCGCTGGTCCACGAACCGGAGCTGCTCGGGCATGCCCTCGGAGGGGCTCAGCCGCAGCCTGACCTTCAGGTGTTTTTCGTCCGGGACGCCGGGGTCCTGCATGAGCAGCTGGCCGGACATGCCAAGGTGGGCCATGAGGGCGACGGCGGGGGCAGGCCCTGAGGACGGGAGGTCCGTTCCGGACGGGAGATCCATGCCGGGCGGAGCCGGCGGGCCCGCCAGCGGCATCCAGAGGAACTTGCCGCGGCGGACCACATCCAGCACGCGCGCGCCCTCAAGGTTGCCGGCAAAGTCTTCCGGGCCGAGGGCATGCCGGCGCAGGGAGCGCGGATCCAGCACGTCAACGGACGTGATGGTCCGGCCCCGCACCCAGCTCACCAGGCCGCGCCGGACCACCTCGACCTCGGGCAGTTCAGGCACGGCGCTGTCTAGCTCCCGGTCTGGGGCTGGAGCTGCTGGGGATCGGGCGCGGAGGGTGCGGTGAGCCGGCGCCAGGCGTCGGCGGCGGCTTCCTGCTCGGCTTCCTTCTTGGAGTTGCCGGTTCCGGTGCCGTAATCGGTGCCGCCGATCCGAAGCACGGCCTCGAACGTGCGGGCATGGTCCGGTCCGGAGCCGTCCACTGCGTAGTTGATGGTTCCGAGCTGCCGGCTGGCCGCCAGCTCCTGGATGCTGGTCTTCCAGTCGGTTCCCGCGCCGAGGGCGGCCGCGTCCTTCAACAGCGGACCGACCAGCCGCATGACCAGCTGCCGGGCCGTCTCGATGTCGTTGGAGAGGTAGGTGGCGCCGATCAGCGCCTCCATGGTGTCCGCCAGGATGGAGGCCTTGTTCTTGCCTTCGGTGAGCTTCTCGCCCTGCCCGAGGTAGATGTAGTCGCCCAGCCCGATGCTGCGGCCGATGCCGGCCAGAGCCCGGGTGCTGACGACGGCAGAGCGGCGCTTGGCCAGGTCGCCTTCGGGCAGCGTGGGGTTGTCGCGGTACAGCGCGTCCGTCACGGAGAATCCCAGGATGGAGTCGCCCAGGAACTCGAGCCGTTCGTTGGTGGGGATGCCGCCGTTTTCGTAGGCGTAGGAGCGGTGTGTGAGCGCAAGACGAAGCGTCCCGGCGTCAATAGTGACACCGAGACGCTTCAGAAGCTCTTCAGTTGAAGACATCTTTTTCAGCCTGTCGGCGGATTAGACGTCTGCGACCTTGCGGCCCTTGTATTCAAGGAACAGCGCGGTGCCAGCCGAGTCGGTAACGACCTTTGCCTGGTGCGGCAGGCTGTAAACAACCTGGCCGTTCTCTACGGTCTTCACCAGGTGGGGGGCAGTTGCCTTCCACTGGGAGCGGCGGGCGCGGGTATTCGAGCGAGACATTTTCCGCTTCGGGACAGCCACGGCTAACTCATTTCTCTCTAGAAAAACACTTACAAATCAGTTTTGCCGGTCAGGCTTAGCCAAGTCAGCCAGGGCGGCCCAGCGAGGATCTACGACCTCGTGGTGATGCCCCGGCTCGTCTTCCAGGCGTACTCCACATTCGGAGCAAAGGCCCTGGCAGTCTTCCCGGCACACCGGCTGGAACGGCAGTATGGTGACAACTGCGTCCCGCAACACCGGCTCAAGATCGATCAGATCGTGCTCGACTCGACGTTGCTCTTCTTCGTCTTCCTCGTCGGAGAACACAGCGTCCTCGTAGAAGAAAAGTTCTTGCACATCGACCTCTTGGTCATACGCAAGGGGATCCAGGCATCGGCCGCATTCGCCAGTTACTTCAACGAGCGCGGTTCCTGATACCAGAATTCCTTCGTGTACGGCCTCAAGCCGCAGGTCCAGCTCGACATCCGAGCCTTCCTGCACGCCAATGAGCGCCACGCCAAGATCCCTTGGCGCGGGTACATGTTCCGTCAGCGTTCGCATGCTTCCCGGACTGCGTCCGAGGTCCTTGACGTCGAACGCCAAGGGCGAACTAGCATCTCGTTTAATGAGAACTCCTGTTGAACATATGACCGACGTACCATCTTAGCCTGAACTTCCGGACGGACTCAAACCGGGGGCACGCCTGCGGTTCTCACCACAAACGGGCCTGGATTCGGGCCGCGCAACCGGCAGCAGGCCGCCGAGTACCGGTCAAGCTTACACTTTGCGCGCCCGGTTCTGGACCGGCTCGCCCGGGGCCAGCCGTTTCAGCACGGAACGGGGCACAAAGTCCGAGATGTCCCCGCCCAGGGCGAAGACCTCTTTAATGAGGGTGGAGGACAGGTGCAGGTAGTGGCTTTCCGCCGGCAGGAACACCGTCTCGACGCCGGTCAGCTGCCGGTTCATGGTGGCCATCGGCAGCTCGTAGTCGAAGTCCGAGGACGAGCGCAGGCCCTTGACGATCGCGGAAACGCCGCGCTGCCGGCAGTATTCGGCCAGGAGCCCCTCCCCCACGGGTTCCACCACAATCCCGCGCAAGGAGGCGAACGTTTCCTTGGCCATGTCGATCCGCTCTTCAAGGCTGAAGCGGTACTTCTTGGCGTAATTCGTGGACACGGCCACGATCACTTCGTCAAAGAGGCCCGCGGCACGGGCGATGACTTCCAGGTGTCCATTGTGAATGGGGTCGAAGGAGCCAGGGCACACAGCGCGTCTCATGCTCCGAACCTACCGTATGGGCGCAGCGGGGCGGGATAACATGGCTGAATGTCGCAGCTCCCTCCCCAATTCCCGTGGCAGCGCGCCGCGACCGGCGCCAACCTGCTCTCCCCCGACGGTTCCCTGGGCGTCACAATCTTCGAGGAGATGACCACCCTGGCGCTCAGCACGGGCGCCATCAACCTCGGCCAGGGCTTCCCGGACGAGGACGGGCCCTTGGAGATCAAGGAGGCGGCCCAGGCCGCCATCGCCGCCGGAGCCAACCAGTATGCGCCCGGCAAGGGCATCCTGCCCCTGCGGGAGGCGATCGCAGTCCATCAGCAGCGGTTCTACGGACTCACCCCGGACCCGCACACCGAGATCATCGTCACCACCGGCGCCACAGAGGCCATCGCCGCCTCGCTGCTCGCGCTGGTCGGCCCGGGAGATGAGGTGCTCACGTTCGAGCCGTTCTACGACTCCTACGGCGCCATCATCGGGCTCTCCGGCGCCACCCACGTCACCGCCCCGCTCCTGGCCCCGGATTTCATGCCGGACCTGGCCGCGCTGGAGGCCGCGTTCAGCGACCGCACCAAGGTGGTGCTGATCAACAATCCGCACAACCCCACCGGCGCAGTGTTCCCCCGCGAGGTGCTCCAGCGCGTCGTCGAACTGGCCGAAAAGTACGACGCCGTGATCGTCACCGACGAAGTGTACGAGCACCTGACCTTCGGCGTGCGGCACATCCCGGTGGCCACCCTGCCCGGCGCGGCGGAACGCACGCTGACCATTTCCTCGGCCGGCAAGACCTTCTCCTTCACCGGCTGGAAAATCGGCTGGGTCTCCGGACCGGAGCACCTCGTGGCCGCCGCCCGGACGGTCAAGCAGTTCCTGAGCTACAGTTCCGGCACCCCCTTTCAGGCAGCGATCGCGGTGGGGCTGGGCCTCCCGGACGAGTTCTACACCGGGATTGCCGACACCCTCCGGTACAAGCGCGACATCCTCAGCGAGGGACTCCGCGCGGCCGGCCTCGATGTCCTGACCCCGCAAGGGACCTACTTCGTCAACGTGGACACCTCACCGCTGGGGATCACGGACTCCGTGGAACTGGCCCGCCGGCTCCCGGCCCTCGTGGGCGTCGCGGCGATCCCGGTGCCGGTCTTCTGCCACCCCGACGGCGCCGAACGCACCCGCAGCCTGCTCCGCTTTGCTTTCTGCAAGCAGCTCCACGTGCTGGAGGAGGCCGCCGAGCGGCTGGCGACCCTGCGCGACAGGCTGTGAGCATGGCGGAGCAGCACCCCGGCGCCTCGCGCTTCCTGCGGACCACCGGACAGCACGCCACCATCGAGCCTGATCCCTTTACCGACGGCGGCTTCGTGCTGAGCATCGGCGGCGCGGAACAGTCCCACGTCAACCTGGCCGATCCCGCGGATATCTTCTACGAATACCTGCGCAGGATCGGGCATGTGGTGGACCTCGCCGCTCCTTGGGGCGAGCCGATCACCGCGCTTCACCTGGGCGCGGGCGCCCTGACCCTGGCCCGCTACATCCAGGCCACCCGTCCCGGCTCGGTCCAGTATGCGGTGGAGCTGGAGCGGGAACTGCTGGACTTCGTGCTGGCCCAGCTGCCCCTGCCGGAGGGAACCCAGCTGCACACGATAATCGGCGATGCCCGCGACGCCCTTGCCGGACTTGCGGCGGAACTGCGGTTCGACGTCGTGATCCTGGACATCTTCTCCGGGCCGGAGGCACCGGAACACATCGCGTGCACCGAGTTCTACCAGGAGGCCGCGGCACGGCTGACGCCGCGCGGGGTGTTGGTTGTCAACGTGGGCGACGAACCCGGGCTTACCCTGGTCCGCAGCCAGGTCGCGGCGATGCGCCGCGCCATGGCAGACGTCTCGGCCTTCGCGGAGGCCGGCATGTTCACCGGCCGGTACCCCGGCAACATCATCCTGACCGGGACCCAGGGGCCCTGGCCGGAGGTCTGGACGGCGGCGCTCACGGCGCGCGGCCCGCATCCGGCCAGGCTGCTCGCCGGCGTCGAGCTGGACGTACTGTCCGGCTAGTCCTTCTGGCCGGCTAGTCCTTTTCGGCCGCGGCGTCCGCCGCTCCCACAGCTTCCGCGGCTTCCACGGCTTCTGCGGCGTCCACGCCGGGTTCGGCGAACCAGAGCCGGGTTTCGCCGTACTTCTTCTCGGCAAACCGTTCCATGTTTTCGGGCCATTCGGGCTCGGGCGACCGGGATGAGCGTTCCACCACCACGACGGCCCCCTCGGAAAGGTGCGGCACCAGTTTGGCCAGGACGGCCCCAAGGGCCGGTTCCTCCAGGGGATACGGCGGGTCCAGGAACACCAGGTCCCAGCGCGCGTCGTCGGCGGTCCGGTCCAGGAAGGATTCAACCTTGGAACGGTGCACGGAGACCACCTTGCGGCCCGTGACCGTATTGACCAGGTCCGCGTTCCGCTGGCAGACGGCGCTGGCCTTGGCATCGAATTCGACCAGGTCCACGGAGTCGGCGCCGCGGCTGCCGCTCTCCACCCCGAGTGAGCCGGAGCCCGCGTATAGATCCAGGACCCGGGCAGCGGCAATGACGTTGAAGGCGTCCAGCCGGGAGAACAGCGCTTCCTTGACCCGGTCCGTCGTGGGCCGGGTCAGGTTCCCGGGGACGTTGGCGAGCGGGCTGCCGCCGGCGGCGCCGGCAATGATCCGGCTCAAGGCTTCTGCCCTTGGCGTGTGGTCCTAGCCGCGTTCAAGGAACGCCTCCTTCTCGGGGTTCAAGTATTCGTCGATTGCCGCCGCGAGCCGGGGCTGTGCCGCCAGCGACGGATCGGCCGCCACGATCCGCTGGGCGTCCTGCCGGGCCCGGGCGATCACGTCCTCGTGTTCGAGCACGCGCAGCAGCTTCAGGGTGGACCGGCCGCCGGACTGCGAGGCGCCCAGGATGTCGCCCTCCCGGCGGAGCTTGAGGTCCTCCTGGGAGAGTTCGAAGCCGTCCGTGGTCGCAGCCACGGCGTCGAGCCGGCGCCGGCTCGGATGACCCGGTTCCAGCGTGGTGACCAGCAGGCAGGTCCCGGGCAGCCCGCCGCGGCCCACCCGGCCGCGCAGCTGGTGGAGCTGGGAGATGCCAAAGCGGTCCGCGTCCAGAATCACCATGAGCGTGGCGTTGTGCACGTCCACGCCGACCTCAATGACCGTGGTGGAGACCAGCAGCTTGGTCTGGTTGGCGGTGAAGGAGGCCATGGTCTCGGACTTCAGCACCGGGTCCTGCCGGCCGTGCAGCGGCGCCACACTCACCCCGGCAAGCGCCGGCTCGTCCCGGAGGTGTTCCACGACGCCGGTGACGGAAGCAAGTTCCCGCGCGCCGTTCTCGCCCTCCAGATCCGCAGCGGACGGTTCGGCCTCGCCCGGTGTGAAGTCGCCGTCGTCGTCCGTGCCGATCTTGGGGCAGACCACGTAGACCTGGTGGCCGGCGTCGATCTCCTCCCGCGAGCGGGACCAGATGCGGGTGGCCCAGGCCGGGTGTTCCGCGAGCCCCACCACGTGGGTGGAGATCGGAGCGCGGCCGGCGGGGAGTTCGTCCAGGACGGAGGTTTCGAGGTCTCCGAACACGGTCATGGCGACGGTCCGGGGAATCGGGGTGGCGGTCATGACCAGCAGGTGCGGCGGTTTGCTCGCCTTGGCGCGGAGGGCGTCGCGCTGTTCCACGCCGAAGCGGTGCTGTTCGTCCACCACGATCAGCCCGAGGTCGTAGAAGGAGACGTTCTCGCTGAGCAGGGCGTGCGTGCCGATCACGATTCCTGCCGTCCCGGAGGCCGCGTCCAGCATGGCCTGCTTCCGCGCCGCGGTGGGCATGGAGCCGGTGAGGAGGGTGACCTGGACGGCGTCCTCGCCGAACCCGCCGAGCAGCCCGTCCCGGGAGAGCGGTCCGAGCGTGCGCCGGATGGATTCATCGTGCTGGGCCGCAAGGACTTCCGTGGGGGCCAGCAGGGCGGCCTGTCCCCCGGCGTCCACCACCTGCAGCATGGCGCGCAGTGCCACGATTGTCTTGCCGGAGCCCACCTCGCCCTGGAGCAGCCGGTTCATCGGCGAGTCCTGTGCGAGCTCGTCGGAGAGGGTCTTTCCGACGGCGGCCTGGCCGGCGGTCAGGGTGAACGGCAGCTGGCGGTCGAAGGCGGGCAGCAGCCCGTCCACTGCCGGGCGGCGGGCCGTTGCCTCCTCGGCGGCCAGTTGGGCGCGGCGCCGCGCCAGGGCCGCCTGCAGCACCAGGGCCTCCTGGTAGCGGAACCGGTCGCGGGCGCGCTGATAGTCCGCCGGGGTTTGCGGGGCGTGGATCAGCCGGTAGGCGTCCGCGACCGGCAGGAACTTCTCCCGCGCCGCCACTTCGGCGGGCAGCGGGTCTCCAAGGGCCTCCAGCTCCACGGTGTCCAGCAGCGTCGAGATGACCTTTTGGATGGACCAGCTGGTGAGTTTCGCGGTGGCCGGGTACACCGGGATCGGCATGGCGGCGAGCTTCTCCGGATCCATGCCGGGAGTGTCGGGGTCCTCGTCGAGCAGCAGGAAGTCGGGGTTGGTCAGGCCGAGGGATCCGCCGTACCGGGTGACCTTGCCGGAGAACATGGCGCGCCGGCCCGGCTGGAGCTCGGCCTTGGCCCGGAACCCGTTGAAAAAGCTGACCTTGAGCGTGCCCGGAAGCGCGCCGCCGGCCCGGCCGGAAGCGACTCTGTCCGTCCCGGTTCCGGGGCTCCCGGCGTCGTCGGAGATCACGACGTCTGTGAGCGAGCCCCGCCGGGCGCGCATTTGCCGGGTGCTGTTGGAAACCACCCGGGCGATCAGGGTGACTTCCTCATCCAGCGGGACCTCACTGATGGGGGTGAGCTCGCCGCGGCTGAGGTAGCGGCGGGGAAAGTAGTTCAGGAGCCCGCCGACAGTGGTGATGCCAAGATGTTTGTCGATGACGGCCGCGGAGCGCTTGCCGATCCGGCGTTCCAGGCCCAGTTCAAGTTCAGCGTGCATGTCCGTCGGGGTTTCGGGTTTCGGCGGCGAGCGCAGGGGGAACGTTGGCGGCAACGGTGGCGGGCTCTGCCTGCGGATCGCGCGGCACTGCGAGCTCGCTCACGGAAATGTCCGTGGGGTCGCCCAGGGATCGGATCAGCGCGACGGCGGGTTCGGCATCCAGGACGTGGACGTGGACGCGCCAGCGGTAGTGCCCGGCCTCATCCGCGCCGCCGCCGACCTGGCTCATGATCACCGAGTCGCCCATTTCGTCGAGCCGTTGGCGCATCATGGCCGCGTCCAGCGGGGACAGGGAAATGGTGCACATGACCTCGACGCCCTCGTCCCGCGGCATGCCGACGTGGATGTGCGGGTCCTGGACGTCATAGCCGTGCAGTCCGTCCAGCAGCTCGCTCTGGAGTTCTTCGCCCAGCACGGCGGAGCGGAGGCAGTCCAGGATCAGGAGCATGCCCACGCCGCCGGCGTCCACCACGTGGGCGGCCTGCAGGGCATCGAGCTGCTCTTCGGTGCGCACCACGGCGGCCAGGGCCGCCTCGACGGCGGCATCCAGGGCCAGGCCAAGGGTCTGGTTGCTGTCGTCTCCGTCGTGCGCGGAATCCACGGCGGCCGCGGCCCGGGCGGCGGCCTCCATGACGGAAAGCATGGTGCCTGGCACCGGATCGCTCAGCGCGGACCAGGCCCGGATCTGGGCCCGGTTCAGTGCTGCGGCCAGCAGCGGCGAGCTGATCCGGGTGTGCCCGGCCAGCGGTTCGGCGGCGGCGCAGAGGAACACGGCAAACAGGGTTCCGGAGTTGCCGCGGGCTTGTTCCATGGCAACCTGGCCGGCCCGCGCCAAGACGGCACCGACGTCGTGCAGGGACGGGTCCGGCGCCGCGTGGTGGGACTGGGCAGCGGCCGGGGCCGACGTCGGGGCTGCGCCACCTTCGACGACGGCGTCCGCGGCGTGGGCCGCGGCACGGACAGTGAGGTAGAGGTTTGTGCCGGTGTCACCGTCTGCCACGGGAAAGATGTTGATGGCGTTGAGGCGGTCGCTGTGGTTCCCGAGCGTTGTCTCCGCCTTGCCCAACCACCGCTTCATCGCTTGCGCGTTGGCGGCAATCTTAGTCTGCAAAGTGATCCCATCCCACAGCGTCAGCGGGCCTGCCCGCGATCGTTACTCCCGTGCTTTCGGTTGGTGCAGGGGCCTCTACCGAGCCTATCGCAGTGAAACCGGGAGGGAGCTGAACCTCCTGGGGGAATGTGGCCAGCAGCCCGTGGTCTTCGCCGCCGCCGAGGACCCAGGACAGCGGGTCTGCTCCCAGCAGCTCCGACGCAGGCAGCAGCGCAACGGCCAACTCCTTCATGGCTGCGGCGTCAAGGTTCAGCATTGCGTGGCTGGCGGCCGCCAGGCGGTTTCCGTCCCGGACCAGTCCGTCCGAGATGTCCATCATGGCTGTTGCGCCGGCTCCACGCGCCAGGGGTCCGGCCGCGAGCGGCGGCTGCGGCTTGCACTGGGTGTCCAGGAGGGAGCGCTGGCCGGCGGTCAGGTCCCCCACCGGGATGTCGGATTCCAGCAGCGCCAGCCCGGCGGCGGCCCGGCCCACTGTTCCTGCCAGGGCCAGAGTGTCGCCGGGCCGGGCTCCGGACCGCAGTACGGCTTCCCCGCCGTCAAGGGTCCCCAGGATCGCCACACTGACCGCCAGTTCGCGGCCACGGCCCAGGTCTCCCCCGGCCACCGCGCAGGCTTCCGCACCCAGCCCCCTGATTCCGGCCATGAGGCCGTCGGCGAAATCTTCCACCCAGGAGACGGGGGTTTCCGGCGGCATGGTCAGGCTCACCACCAAGGACGTGGCCCGGGCTCCCATGGCATTGATGTCACTGAGGTTTTGGGCGGCGGCCTTCCAGCCGACATCGTACCCGGTGGTCCGGTAGCCGTTGTTCCATTCGAGCCGGAAGTCCTGGTCCACCACCTGGGTGTCGATGCTCACCACGGTCCTCCCGTCCGGCGCGGCGACAATGGCGGCGTCGTCCCCCGGCCCCAGCAGCAGGTACGCCGCCGGCTCCGTCGCGCCGGTGGACTCCGAGAAGGCGGGATCCACGGCCCTGAGGCGCGGGAAGATGCGCTCCAGCAGCTGGGACTCCGAGAGGTCCGCAACGGTCAAGGCGGTGTCCGCCGGCACGGATTGGGGCACAGGAATTTCAGGTACAGGAATATCAGGCACAGGAGTTTCAGGCACAGCCCTACGCTACCGCGAGGCACCGACACCGCCGAACGGCTGTGCGGCCGGCAAGGACACCGGCCGCAACGGGCTAGAAGGTCGCCTTGAGGCAGCCGAGCCGGGTGTTCCCGGACGACATCCCCGCGACGCCCAGCCCCCACGCGCACACCGTGTACACGCCGCGCTTGGTCACCGGAATGACAATCCGGTAGCCATGGTTGCCGGAGACCTGGAAAATCGAGTTGACGTCGGCCCGGTACCGGCTGGCCACGTAGGCCGTGCCCTTGGTGGTGCCGTCAGGCGAGGTGACATATAGATGGACGGGAGCGTTCGCACGCGTCATTCCCGGGTCCAGGGCCCAGCCGCTGGCCACCAGCGCGGATCCCGTGCCGCCGAGCTGGACCTTGACGGACTCCAGGTACCCGACCGGCGCGGGGGTGGCGGCAACACTCACTGTGGAGCAGCCGAGGAGGCTGTTGCCCAGTGGGAAGACGCTGACCGCGATGCCGTAGGCGCAGATTTTGTAGTTGCCCGGTATGGTGACCGGCAGCGCCACCCGGTAGCCGTGGTTTCCCGTGGTTCCCATGACCTGGTTGACGTCCGCGCGGGACTGGTTGGCGGTATAGGCGGAGCTCTTGGTCACTCCCTTGGGGTCGGTGACGTAGAAGTCCACCGGGATGGACGCGGCCGGGGTTCCGCGATCCAAGGTCCACCCCGTGACGGTGATGGTTGCCGTTGGCGCGTCTGTCTTGACCACGGTGCTCTCCAGGAAGCCGGAGGGCGCGGGGGTTGCAGTCGTCGTCACGGTTGTGCAGCCCAGGAGGCTGTTGCCCTGGCTGAACGCGGTGACGGCGATGCCGTAGGCGCACACCTTGTACGCCCCGCTCATCGTCACGGGGATGTCCGAGGTGAAGCCGTGGTTCCCGGTGACGGACATCACCTTGTTGACGTCGCTGCGGCTCTTGTTGGCTGTGATGGCCTTCGATGTCGTCTTGCCAGCCGGGTCCGTCACATACAGGTGGACCGGGATGGACGCCGCGGAAGTCCCGGGGTCATAGCTCCAGCCCGTCGCCCGCAGCACCGTCACCCCGTTGGCCCGGGTGAGCACCAGCGACTCGAGATATCCGCCGGTCGGAGCCGACCCGGCCAGGGTCAGGGACCGGCAGCCCAGGTCCGCGGTCTCGACGCTGCCCAGCGCGTAGACGCAGACCTTATATACCCCGGCCTGGGTCAGGTTGAACGAGCGGGTGAACCCGTGGTTGCCGGTCACCTGCATGATTTTGTTGACGTCGGCGCGGGCCTGGTTGGCGGCCACGGCGTAGCCCGTTGCGGTGCCGCCCGGCGGGGTCACGTAGATGTGGACGGTGGACGATGCCGAGGAATTGGCGGAATCGTACGCCCAGCCGGCGACGTCCAGGCTGGCCTTGGTGCCGGAACGGTTGATGGCCATCGATTCGACGTAGCCCTTGGCAGGCGCCCCCGGCGGACGGATGGTGACGGTGGCTGCGGTGTTGGTCACCGAATCGATGCTCACCTTGGTGCCGGCGTGGGTAGTGAATGTCTGCCCGGCCTGCCAGGCCTGAGTGTTCGAATAGTAGCCGTTGAAGGCGGAGGCTCGGGTATCGGGCGGCAGCAGGATCGAGGAGTTGCCTCCGCCCTGCTGGGTGATCTTCACGCCTCGGTTTCCGGCCTGCGCGATCACGGCGTCATAGCCCACGGGAGCCCGGAGCTCGAGGTAGTAGACCTCGCCGGATTTCGGGTCCGTGAACTTCACGGCCCGGTTCGCGTCGTCGCCGGCCCAGGGCTTCAGGGTCACCTTGCGGGGTCCGGCCACCGCGCCCAGGTTGGTGATCTCGTTACCGTTGCCGAACCGGCCCATTTCCCACAGGCTGGCACTGATTTCCGGCATCAGGTCCCAGTGCGAGATCCCCATGAGGTCCAGGTTGTCCCCGTACGTCTTGATGCTGCAGGTGGGATCGGCGAACCCTGCAAAAGGCCCGGCGGCGACGTCCATGGCCCCGCTGCCGCACAGCAGGCTGTTGGCGTGGTCCATGCCCAGGGCGTGCCCGAACTCATGCGTCAGCACCGGGGTTGCCAGCCGGCTGTTCTGCGGCATCAGGATGCGCCCGCCCGTGGTCCCGTTGCTGTAGGTCATGCCCGCGGTGCCGTTGCTCAGGTAAGCGCCGGGGATGAAGATCACCAGCGCGGTATAGGCGCGCTGCGTCCACCCCAGTTCCTGCGAGACCGTGTCCACGATCTGCGCCGGCGTCTGGGTGGATCTCGCGGCGGACTTGTGAAGTACGCGGGTGGAGGTCAGGGCAATGTCCACCCTGCCCGCGGTGGCGTGTGCCCAGTACCGGTTGGCCGCACTAAGGGAAGCCTTCGCCGCGGCGATCGGCACGGCCGCGTCCGTTTCCGCTGCCGTCTTATCGGCCAACTGCACCGTCACCAGGGTGGTCTTCAAGGTGCCCGCCAGCGGAGCGCTGACGTAGGTGTATTCCGCCTTCGCCCGGTTGGCCGGCGGTTCGGGCCGGACAAAGTCATCCACCGCCTGTCCCTGGGGACTCGGGTCCGACACCGCCGGAACAGCGCCCACCGATGCAGCGCCCGTGGAATGCGCAGCCGTCGACGCCGGGACCACCAACTGCGTGGCCGGAACTTGCACTGCGGCCACAGCGGTCTGGGGCAAGGCTGCTGCCAGCATCACGGCGGCAATCAAGGTTGCCGCTATGTTCAGTTTTCGCAAGATTGCTCGCTTAGGGGTGGGACCTCAGGTGGTGACCTGGCGGTGGGAGCGACGGAAGGTGCCTACAGCATAAACGCCAATTCACGTCTGTCACCCCACTAACTTTGATCCCTGTAATCACAACTGCATCACGCATTTTTCTTAGCAAGTTCTTGCGCAGGATCTGCGCACCATTTCGCCACCCGAAAACTGCGTGCCAAACTCTTAGCCGTGCCTCATTCCGTCACCGCGGTGAATACCGCCACCCGCAGGGTGCTTGCCTTCGCCGTCGGTGGCCTCATCCTGTACCTGGTCATTGCCGTTCAACTCTTCGTCAACGTGGATCCGCTCAGCGTCCACCGGACCGACGCCGTCATCATGCTCGGCGGCGCAGCCAGCGAACGCCTTCCGGTGGCCCGCCAGATCCAGGCTGAATACAACATCCCGGTTTTGGTGATCTCCCACACGGATACGTTCGGCAACCGTGCGGCGGATGAGACGTGCAATTCCACAGTCTTTCCGAACCCCAGCGTCATCTGCTTCCGCCCCCCGGACATGGACACACGGGGCGAGGCCCAGGCCATCTCCCGCTTGATCAAGGCCAACGCCTGGAGGTCCGTCACGGTTGTGACCTCGAGCTACCACGTCACCCGCGCGGGCCGGCTAATCAAACAGTGCACGGGCGCGGATGTACAGATGGTTGCCTCACATCCGGACCTTGACCCGGGCCAATGGATACGGCGGTTTGTGATCGAAACGGGGGGCCTGATCGACGCTTCCCTCAGACCGGAATGCGCGAAACGGTGAGCGGAAATGTAACAATTGAACCTCATCCGATGGAACCGGCCAGCCGGTTCGGGCATCTGACCGAGGCGAGGAGGACACGCTGGAACACTCTCCCGACGGCGCTCCCCCGCTGATTGCCGCCCCCCGGCACCTGCGCAGGCGGCGCATGCACACGGAGATCCCGGACACCCTCCTGATGCCCGGCGTGGAGCCGGTTCCGGTCACCGCTCCACCGCCAGCGTCGGCTCAGGCAGACGACGACGCCAACCTAAAGAACCGCCAGGACAACGAGTCCCAGCAACTCGCCCGCGACAGGCTGAACCGGCGCAAACGGCGGGTGGCCCTTCTGGCCGTTCTCTTTGTCCTTATCGCGGTGCCGGTCATCGCGCTAGCGTTGCTGCTCGCCTAAATCCGGGCCACCAACCATTCCAACCGCTCGCTCACCCTTGGGGAATAACCATGCACAGCATCATGCCGATCTTCGGAACCAGGCCAGAGGCCATCAAGATGGCGCCGATTGTCAGCGCATTGCAGGAGTCTCCACTCTTCCGCTGCATAGTGACGGTCACCGGCCAGCACCGCGAAATGCTGGACCAGGTCAACGAACTATTCGGCATCGTTCCCGACCATGACCTGAACATCCTCCAGCAGGGGCAGTCCCTTTCGGCCATCATGACGCGGACCATCGACGGGCTGGAAAAGCTCTTCGCCTCCACCCGCCCGGACGCCGTCGTGGTCCAGGGTGACACCACCACTTCCACAGCCGCCGCCATCGCGGCGTTCTACCACGGCATTCCGGTGGTACACGTCGAGGCAGGGCTGCGTAGTGGAGACCTGCTCTCGCCGTTCCCCGAGGAAGCCAACCGCAAGATCACCAGCCAGATCACCCGGCTGCATCTGGCGCCCACCTCCACCAGCAGGGAGAACCTGCTGAAAGAAGGCATCAGCGCCGAGGACATCGTGGTCACCGGGAACACCGTGATTGACGCCCTCCTCGCCACCGTGGACAAGCAGCTCCCCTTCACGGACCCCCAGCTGGAAGAACTGGACGCCAGCGGCCGCCAGATCCTGCTGGTCACTACACACCGGCGCGAAAACCAGGGTGAATCCATGCGCAGCGTGGGGCGGGCGCTGGCCCGGATCGCCGACGCCGAGCCGGACCTGGTGATTGTGCTGCCTGCCCACAAGAATCCGGTGGTGCGCGAGGCCGTGCTTCCCGCGCTGGAGGGCAAGGCCAATGTGCTGGTGACGGAGCCGCTGGCCTATGGCGAATTCACCCGGTTGCTGTCCCGAGCCCACATCGTCCTGACGGACTCCGGCGGAGTACAGGAGGAGGCCCCCAGCCTCGGCAAGCCGGTCCTGGTGATGCGGGAGAACACGGAGCGGCCCGAGGCCCTTGAAGCCGGCACCGTGAAGCTGATCGGCACCGACGAAGAGCGGATTTTTGCCGAGGTGACTCGTCTCATGCACGATTCCTCGCACTTTGCCACTATGGCCAACGCCGTGAACCCCTACGGCGACGGCAAGGCCGCCGCCCGCACTGTGGCAGCGATCGAGGAGCTGCTCGGCGTCGGCTACCGGACCGCGGACTTCAGCGGGGCGTAGTCGTCCGACAGCCGCTGGCGGGGCTGCCGCGGCCGGGCCCCGATGCGAGTCGGGAGGGTCTTTCGTGAAACAATAAGTGTTCAGCAGGCAAGGATGCGGGTTGCCAGCATGACGTTGTCCGATGGCGGATCTGGTACCCCGATTCGACCCTGAACCGACGGCGACTCCAAAGGGTTTAAGTGGACCGCAGGGACTTTCTACGACTGTCAGTGGCGGCATCGGCGGCTGCCTCCCTGGCCGCGTGCACTCCCGACACTTCGCCCGGCCCCCGTCCGCCGTCGACGTCGCCCGCACCACTACCGCGTCGGCCCCTGCCCCCGTATGCGAGCAAGGGCCTCGGCATGCCGCGGTTCGGCGGATTCGGTTTCAAGCAACTGGATTCCCTGAACCTGGACTGGTTTTACGACTGGGGACCCGACTACCCGCCCCTCCGGGCGGCTTCGAGCCAGGCCGCCGAATTTGTGCCGATGGTCTGGGGACGCGGCTCTTTGGAGCGGAAAGCCATCGAGCAGGTGCGGTCGGAAGTGCCGTGGACGGGCGCCGACAATCTCCTCGGCTTCAACGAACCCGACCACAAGGGTCAAGCGGACATGTCCGTGGACACCGCCATCAGTCTTTGGCCCCAACTGGAACAGGCTGGCCTCAGGCTGGGATCTCCGGCCCCGGTTCAGGCGCTGGGCGACTGGCTCAAGAATTTCATGGACCAGGCAGCCCGGAAGGACCTGAGGGTGGATTTTGTCGCGATGCACTGGTACGCGCCGCCGCACGCGGACTCGTTTCTCAACACCGTGCAGAAACTGCATGAACGCTACGGGAAGCCCGTCTGGGTCACCGAGTATGCCGTCGCCGACTGGAAGGCCAATGCCAAGTCGCCCAGCCGGTTCACGGAGAAGGAAATCCTCGCGTTCATGAAAGAGACCGCCACCGGCTTGCGGAAAATGCCGTATGTGGAGCGTTTCGCCTGGAAAACGCGGGCCCACGGCGATCCCATCATGGGAGCCTCCGCGTTGTTCCGGAACAACGGCTCGCTCACCCCCACCGGCGAGCTGTACCACTCCCTCTAGAGATCCACCTCCAGCCAGTTCCGGGTGCCGCTGGGAGCGGCAGAAAACTGCGTATTTCCTGTGTGAAACCGGGACTTTTCTGAGTGTTTCCCGTGCTAAGTTGACTTCAGCCACAACTGAATCAGGGACCACACAGGCCAGAACAGTCACCGGTTGATGCCACGAATCGTGAGCAGGATCCACCGGGGACGCGCCCAGCTCTGGCTTTTTCCGTTTCTGCGTCAGCCATGGACGCCCAGCCACATTCATCGAAAGGAACTCATGGAACGCCGCAAGTTTCTTGCCCTGCCCTTGGCCGCAATGGCAGCTCCGGGTGCCCTCCTGGCCGCCAACGCGGGATCGGCACAGGCGGCAACGGCTCCCGCTGCCATCCCCAGCGTCCCAGCTGTCACGCTGCCTGCTGACACGCTTAAGGGATTTGGGTGGGGCGGGAAGGACGCCCTCGCGCTCCAGCAAATCAAGAGCCTCAAGCTGGACTGGCACTACACCTGGGGATCGCACTACAACGTCACCACCAACCCGCCTTTTGTTCCCATGGTCAAGAGCGCAAGGACCCTGCTGGAGCAGGATGCCATCGGATGGGTCACGCGTCAGCTGGCCGAAACCAAGACCAAGCACCTCCTGGGGTTCAACGAACCCGACAACAAGAGCCAGGCCAACATGAGCGTGGACCAGGCGATCAGCCTTTGGCCAAAGCTGCAGGCGACCGGACTGCGGCTTGGCTCCCCCGCACCTGCTGGAACGGCAAGCCCCTGGCTCGCGGATTTCATGGCGAAGGCCAAAAACAAGGGGCTGCGGGTCGATTTCATGACCATGCACCGCTACGCCTGGCCCAAAGCGGACGACTTCCTCAACAAGGTCACGGAACTGCACGAGAGGTACGGCAAGCCGGTCTGGGTAACCGAGTACGCGGTGGCCGACTGGGATGCCACGTCCACCAGGCCCTCCATCTACTCGCGGGCCCAGACCGAAGACTTCATGCGCGCCACAGTGGCGGGCTTGCGTGCGATGCCGTTCGTCGAACGCTTCGCCTGGAAGTCCAGGCCCGCCGGCGACCCGAAAATGGGCTGCTCAGCTCTGTTCCACACGAACGGTGCCCTGACCACCACGGGCAGGCTCTACGCGTCCCTGTGAGGCGCTGAGCGCCTCCTGCAGTGGCCGGACACCCAGGCGTCCGGCCACTGCCCGTTAAATGAGGAAAGGATCCCGCCCGAGCATTTGCTCCGGCGGGATCCTTTTCTCCTGCAACAGCTGAATCAGCCTCTAGGCCGACAATCCGTTAGTTCGCAGCGGCGAGCTCCAGCAGTTCGCTCTTGTGGCCGAGCGAGACGATGTCCCAGCCTGCAGCGTTCCACTTCTCGTGGTCCAGGACGTTGCGTCCGTCGAACATGCGCTTGTGCGACACCGCTGCCGCAAGCTCCGCAGGATCGACGTTCACGAATTCGTTCCATTCCGTCAGTACCATGACCAGGTCGGCATCCACTACGGCCGTGGCCAGGGTGTCGACGTAGTTCAGGCGCGGATACCGCTTGGCTGCGTTGGCGTTGGCCGCGGGGTCGTAGACGCTGACGTCCGCTCCGCTGTTGAAGAGCCTTGCCGCCACATCCAGCGCCGGTGAGTCACGGACGTCGTCGCTGTTGGGCTTGAACGCGACGCCGAGGACGGCAACACGCTTGCCTTCCAGCGTGCCAAGCAGGGTTTCGGCGACGTGGACTGCGCGGTCGCGGCGGCGGAGGTTGACTTCGTCAACTTCGTTCAGGAACCGCATGGTGCTGTCCAGGCCCAACTCGGAGACGCGCGCCTGGAGCGCGCGGATGTCCTTGGGCAGGCAGCCGCCGCCAAAGCCGATGCCGGCGTTGAGGAAGCGGCGGCCGATCCGGGCGTCGAGCCCAATGGCATCAGCCAAGGTTCGAATATTGCCGCCAACGGTCTCGGTGACCTCGGAGAACGCGTTGATGAAGGAGATCTTGGTCGCGAGGAAGGCGTTTGCCGCCACCTTGACCAGTTCCGCCGTCTCAAAGTCCGTCGAGATGAACGGGGTGTCGCGGCTGATGGCGTCGGCGTAGACCTCGCGCAGTGTAGCTTCGGCAGCCTCGGAGTCGCTTCCGATTACCAGGCGGTCCGGCCGCAGGGTGTCTTCCACGGCGAAGCCCTCGCGCAGGAACTCGGGGTTCCAGGCGAAGTTGACCGTTACGCCGTCGCGCGATTCTTCGGCGACGACGTCCTTCAGGCGACGTGCGGAACCGACCGGAACAGTGGACTTTCCGACGATCAGGGAGTCCCTCGTGGCGGCCCGGGCAATCGCCGTCACGGATGCGTCCACGTAGGTCATGTCAGCAGCGTGCTCGCCGGCCCGCTGCGGGGTGCCGACGGCGATGAAGTGGACGTCGCCGAAGGCACCGGCCTCTTCGAAAGATGTAGTGAAGCGCAGGCGGCCGGATTCTGTGTGCTTGCGCAGCAGTTCGGGCAGGCCAGGCTCGTGGATGGGCAATTCGCCTCGGCTGAGGCTATCGATCTTCTCTTTGTCGACGTCGACACCCAGAACTTCAAATCCAAGTTCTGCCATGCATGCCGCATGGGTCGCGCCGAGGTATCCCGTACCGATCACGGTTAGTCGTAGTGTCACTAGTCCCCCAGTAGCCGCCGTTGATTTCATTGCCTTGGCGCAGATAGCGCAACCAAACGGGTCCACTATATATCGGCCGACCGGAAAAGCAGATTCTGCGACGTAAACCTCGCGGGACCTAGTCCAGGCGGGCCACACGACGCCCAACACAACCGGCTCTGGGTCGCGTCAAACCGGTCGAGCTTGAGACAGCCGACGTTTGCACACCAGCGGCTGAATCAATATTAATCCCAGCGTTAACGACCTGAGGCGAAGTCCAGTCCTTCGGCGGGCTCGTAACCCTGAGGGTTATTGCGCTGCCACCGCCAATGGTCCTCGCACATTTCGGCAAGGCCGCGTTTGGCCGACCATCCCAAGTCCGCCAGCGCGGCGGTGGGATCCGCGTAGCTGATGGCTGCATCTCCGGGCCGGCGGGGAGCGAACTCGTGGGCCACGCGACGCCCCGCGGCCTTGCCGAATGCTTCAATCACGTCCAAAACGGACGACCCTCGGCCTGTGCCAAGATTCCACCGGAAGATGCCAGTCTTGCCACACAAGTACTCCAGCGCAGCCAGGTGGCCCGAAGCAAGGTCCATTACGTGGATGTAGTCCCGCACGCCGGTGCCATCATGTGTGGGATAGTCATTTCCGAAAACCATTACCTTGTCATGGCGCCCAATCGCCGCCTGAGCGACGAACGGCAACAAATTATTCGGCGTACCTTGCGGATCCTCTCCTATTCGCCCCGATGCGTGTGCGCCCACAGGATTGAAGTACCGCAGCATCGCTAGACTCCACCGAGCATCGGCGGCCGACAGGTCAGAAAGGATGTCCTCGATCTGTTCCTTTGTCCGCCCATAGGGGTTTGTCGCATTCAACGGAGTCCCTTCATCCAGTGGGACTTCGTCTGCTGCACCGTATACGGTCGCCGACGAACTGAAGATCATTGTGAAGACAGCTGCCTTTTCCATCGCATGAAGCAAGTTCAGCGTTCCGACAACGTTGTTTTGGTAGTACTTCAGCGGCTGTGCCACTGACTCACCGACCGCCTTGAGCCCCGCGAAGTGAATCACGGCATCAAAGTCAGACCCGGCGAAGACGTCATCCAGCGACGCCACGTCCAGCAAATCCACTTCCCGAAACTCGAGGTGTCTGCCAGCTATCTCCTGGACACGCCTGAGAGATTCAACGTGGGAGTTTTGCAGATTGTCCAGCACGACAACATCGTGTCCTTCTTCGAGCAACGACAACGTTGTGTGCGACCCAATGTAGCCGGACCCGCCAGTGACTAGTACCTTCATTCGGTTAAGTCTAGACGGTTTGGTTGGATCCCCGTGCAGAAGTCCAATGTCTGCGACCCCGACCCCGACGCCGCGCCGTGCGTATGGCGGCGGAGAAGTTCGGGACCGCGGTGCCAGGCCCGCAGCTGACAGATCCGCCGTCAAACAATCCTTCAGCCGTCGCCTAATGCCTGAACCTGGCACCACCAACCCGCAACGCTTGCGGCGACCAAAAGGGGAGCCGGCCTATAGGTCAGGCGCTTCATCGAATATTTCCACGGCCGCCTTGTGAATGGTCTCTTGGTCAGCTGTCGCGCCGGCCTCCGCAAGCTGATTGATCAGGATCGTTTCGATCTCTTCAACGCTCGCCCCTAGCGGGATCGGGTTGCCCACTTCGGCTCCACTGAATTGCTTTCGCAACTTCTTGAGGAACGCCTTCATCCCCTCGTCATCGAACTGAAAGCCTGTCAATCGACTACCTCTTTACGCACTCGCGGAAAGTGAGCATCATTGCTCCCCTCCATTGTGTCTGATCATTCTACGGAGAATCCTGTACAGCAGCGAGAGACATGACTGTAGTCCTGGAGGTACGCCGTACTGCAAGGTGACGTTGACGGGCGTGGCTCAGAGCAAACGACGCGGTCCGAGCCTTCATGCGGAGATCTGTCAACTCTTCACCCCCGAGAGGCGATGGCCTAACTGAGAGCTTTCCCTTCGTGCGACTCATCACAGTCCTGCCTCCTGCCAGCCGTAACGCCGCCATGTAAGGACGGGGACTTACTCGTCGATCCTGTCGATCACGTGGGAGATATAAATCCTGGCTGGGGTCGTATCGCAACTGCAGTCCGGTCTACAAGACATAGGGCGAGGTCGATTTCCGGACATTCTTTGCACCGGACGCGGTTACCCTGCGGTTCAGCGATGCCCCCGTTAAACGACGGGCCGTAGGAGATGGCTGATTGAACGGCTCTTTGTGTTCGGAGGGGAATTGGGGTTATAGGACAAAATGTGTGTCGAATGACCCGGGAATTGATTCCGTGTCGCAAATAAACAAAGTGCCCGGGGATTTGCTGGGATGAGTGTGTCTAAGCATTCAATCTGGAACGGGCACCACGAGTCTTGAATGAGCCTAACGGGGGTGCCGGCTGACGCTGCCACCAGTTCCTTCAACCTGCCCCGACTACCGCGTCATGTCCGTCAGCCTACTGGCCGATGGACGCCGTCCGGTCATTGTCGAAACCGACCAAACGACCTGGGTGCCCGACCTGCGGTGTCGTCGCGACGGGCGGAAGGAACGGCGTTTCCAGCGGATCCGGAACATCCCCGTCGCCGGATTCGTCCAGGTTCTCTGGTCCAAATACCTCTGGTACTGCGATGAACCCGCCCTGTGCCCGGCTGTCATTCTTCCAATCGACCGCCCAGGTGCCGCTCCGTGCCCGCTCCACCTGCCGGCTCCCGCCCATGTTGTTGATGCCGTCATCAATTCCGGCCGGGTCGTGTCCGAGACCGCCGATGCGTTCGCGGCGTCCTGGTGAATGGTCCGCGCTGCATTGACCGAGGCCTGTTTTCTCTCCCACGACGAGGACAAACTCAGCCCGCGGATGCCCGGCATCGATGAACACCAGCTCCGGTCCTTGCGTTGTTTCCGGGACCCTGGCTCCACGTCGCGGGCCCGGCATGAGCCATGGATGGCGACCATCGCGCATCTGGACACCGTCAGATCCTGGCACCGTGGACGCCCGGACCACAAGGCGTCGGGGACTGGCTCTTCGCCTGTCCCGTAGCCTGGCAGGTGGGCATGCAGGTCGTCGCGAGCCACCCGTCGGGTGTCCCGGAAAGCGTTGAAAATGTGGCTTCCACACACCGCCGTGGTTGATCACTTCCATCTGGTCTCCCTCGCCAACCGGACCGTGACTGAGGCCCGACAGAACAGGTCACGGGCCGCCGCGACCGGCTGGATCGCCAAGGCCTGCGCGCACCGGATGCTGCTCCTGCCGGCCGGCGACACGGTCACCAAAAATGGGACCCACGCCCTGGGCCAGGTCTTCGCCAACAACGATGCGACCGGCAAGCTGCAGGCTGTGTGGAAGGTCAAGGAACAACCGCGAACACAGCGCCGGAGCAGCTCCCCAGCCGACGCCGCAGCGGCGAAGGAGGAACTCAAAGTCCTGGTTGAGGCCGCCGAACGGCCGGAGACTACCAAAACAAGCTCTACCGCGCCGTCTGCCGGCGGTGGAACGAGATCGAAGTCCTCATCATCATCGGCGTTACCACCGGCAAGGTCGAAGCAAACAAACATCGAAATCAAGCCATCAAACGCACCGCAAGCGGCTACCGCAACCCTGGAAACTACAAATCGACTATCCTTTATGACCAGCAGGATCCCGACGGCGGCATGGGACGCGCACAGGCAATCCATATTCCCACGAACCGTGAAGAGCCCCATCGAGGAGCTCTGCAGGGTTACAGAAAACCAAAATCCATTCCCTCACCGCCTCGACCCAACGCGAGAGACGGATTCATGGAGCCTTGACGGAGAGTCCGCCTCCTCCGGTCGAAGGTCGACGTCGACTACTTCGATCCCCATGATCCAGACCCGGACTCACCAGCTGCACGACTATAGCAAGCACCGGGCGGCTCATACCGTCGTCTCCCCGTTGATGTCATAGGCGTAGGACGGTATGAGGCTCATAGAGTCGAAGTCAATGCTTAAGGAGGAGGCTGCGGTCGAACGTCCTTCCAGATAGAAACGCGCCTCACTGTAGCCCGTCATGTCGAACGTTTTCGTGAACTTCTGCCACCCTGTGGACACTGCCTCTCCCCCAAAGCTATTGGCCGTGAGTATCAAAGTAGATGTCGGTACGCCGCTCAGCCCTGTTGAACGTACAAGATCCACGCGAAACCGTCCTCCAGTAGCGTGCGAAGCTCGCACCCAGCACGTAAATCGCCACTCTCGAGTGATGTGAACGGGGACCCCCGCGGTGGGGAGACGCACGGCCGGTCCTGACCCGGTTTCCCCTGCGGTGGTGAGGCGCAAATAGGCGGACCCCGAATGGGCGTCCGCCTGCGCCGTCCTCACAGTTGCGGTTCCGTTGAAATTCACTGGGGACAACATTCTTCCGCCCAGTTCAAAGGACGGGTCCTCCAGCAAATTAAGCCTGGGATAAGCCAATGACCGGGCATCCAATACGGGAATATTACGATCCAGCAGGCCTTGAAGGAGGGCGCGATGCTCGATCTCACCGATGTTGGTAAACCCGTTGTCAACGTTGGTGGGGGTAATACCGTGCATGTAGAGGTGAACGATATCGCCGGCCACGACGGTCCGGTAATAGAGGTCTTCCAAGAATTGCGGCAGTACAGATAGTCCTCCCGGATAGCGCCACGCGTCCCAAGGTTGGACGGACGATGACGGGAAGGTGTAACTCCCCTGAGAATCTGGGGCAGATGCTAGCGATCTTGATCGGGCGTGAAGCCGAGATGAAATGATCTCAACGTTCATATTCGAGGCTTGGTAAGGAGCGGCGAACCATAGTGGGGGTTCACCCATCTGCGCCAAAATCGTTGCGTATGCTGATTCGACCTGCACACGTATCTCGGAGGCGGTAGCTTCAGTGAGCCGTCGATGGTCCCTGGTGTGGTTGCCGATGCTCCAGAGTCGCGCATTTCCCTCGCCTGACCCCAAGTCAGTTTGCTCGACCGCCCATCCATCGGCGCAGTATTGACCTCTGAAATGGCAGGAATCCCAAGTTCTATATGTATAGGAAATGCCTTTGTGTAATCCGATCGATTCGAGTCGTCGTAATGGATGACTGAATATTCGCCTTTTTGGGGTCCATCTGTCGTGTGTTTGGGGGCCGGTGGGCAGAGCCCGCATTAGCGGTCTTGGGTGCCGGTAGTGGCGTGCTTGGGGGCCACCCGGCTTAGGCTCCTTCCGTCGTGTGTATAGGGCGCACGGCGGA
>NZ_JBFTIA010000021.1:0-64458 GCF_056394525.1 Arthrobacter sp. 10N43
AAGGGCAGGTTACTCACGTGTTACTCACCCGTTCGCCACTAATCCCCGGTGCAAGCACCGGATCATCGTTCGACTTGCATGTGTTAAGCACGCCGCCAGCGTTCATCCTGAGCCAGGATCAAACTCTCCGTTGAAGTAAAACAGACACAACCCAAGAACCCCGGGAAAACGGGATAACCAGGCTGCACAAAATTTGAAACCAGCTGTAAAAACCAGACCACACCACGGGGTGGCRYAACCTGGTCAATTCAACCAATCCATTACAATAAATTGGTATCAACAAACTTGGCACACTATTGAGTTCTCAAACAACAGACACACCCGGCACCACCACAACCAACATTCAGTCGCGGATCGCTCCGGAGCAACTTTTCAAACTTACCCGATCTTGGGAGTGTTTGCAAATTCGCATTTCTGCGATTTACTTTCTTCCAAGAAGGTCCCCACCGTTATTTAGCGCGCAAATTTGCGAACCATTTTCAGGCTGTTTATCAGGGGGTCGGTCGCTTTCTTTCCGCATCAGCGGCGGCGACTCGAATTACTTTACACGCCGGGAGGACCCCGCACAAATCGGCCCGTGGAGGCGGTGCCCTACGCGCAGAACCCTGAATTGGCGCGGATTACCGGCCGCCCCCGCCCCTATCAGGCCGCACACACGCCCAACTGGGTTTTGTGCACCGCGTCACACTCCGCAACAGTGCCGCCGTCGTGCGTCTCGCAGACCCGCCGGCACGTGGTCGGGGGCGCTTCCCGAAGCCTCTGTCCCGGCGTCGGCCGCAGGACTATGCTTCCAGCTGCACCGATGGGATTACCACCGTGCGGAAGTCGTTGCGTGGAAGGACATCAGTCATGGAATGCATAACGTGGTTCGCGCCGATTTTGCCCGGGAAGCTGGAGGCGTGGAAAGCCCTGGACTCGGAGATGAACGGGACGCGCGCCGCGGACCACAAACGTTCGCGCGAGCGCATGGGCATCACCCGGGAGGTCGCCAGCCTCATGCAGACTCCCCAGGGGGACTTCGTCTGCCTGTTCCATGAGGCCGAGGACCTGGCCAAGGCGTTCGGGATCCTTGCGACCTCGGACGATCCCTATGACGTCTGGTTCCGCGAGCAGCTGGTGGAGCTTCACGGGCTGACGCCGGAGATGCTGCAGGGCCCTCCCCCGGCCCAGCTGACGTTCGACTACAAGGCGGGGTGAGCGTCCGCCACACCGAATTCGACGGCGCCCCTGCGTGCCATACTCAGAGCGTGACGACGTCGTACGCGTTCCGTGCCGAGCTGTGGCACAACCCCGAGCAAGCCGGCTGGCACTTCATCACGCTGCCGCCGGACCTGGCCGAGGAGCTCAAGGACGAGGCCGCGCCGTTCCGCAAGGGCTTCGGTTCGGTGAAGGTGAGCGCCTGCATCGCCGGGCAACGGTGGCTGACCTCGCTCTTTCCGGACAGCAGGCGCAACTCGTACCTGCTCCCGGTCAAGAAGACCATCAGGACCGCGGCCGGCATCCATGCCGGGGATCAGGTGGATGTGGAACTCGACCTGGAACTCCCGGGCTGAATCCGGCGACGGTCCGGCGCGGGCCTTCGACGGTCCGGCGTCAGTCCGGGTACCGTCACCGCGCCGCCGTGGCCTCCACGAACGCCACCTGGGTGGCATATTGCTGATAGAGCTTGACGGCCTCGTCGATGTCAATGTGCCCGAAGTTCAGCGAGACCTGCAACCCCTCCAGCTGGGCGCTGGCCGTCTCGGCCGCGCTCACACGGTCCGCCACCGACCGGGACGTGGCGAAATTTGTTGCCAGCGCTGCTGCCACGGAACAGACCACCGCCAGCAGGCACAGCCCGCGCCACACGATCGAGTCGTCGGCCAGGTTGAAGACGGCCGCCACCGCTTCGGTGAACCCAGTGCCCCCGACGGCGGGACCTGCCGTGAACGCGGCGGCAAGTGCGCTGCCCACAATGCTGATGCCGGCCAACCGGGTCCGACGTGGTCGTTCCCGGCCGAGGTAGGACTGAAGGTCCCGTTGTTTGTCATCGATGCGGTTGGATAGCTTCTGCCGCGTATCGGATGTTTCGTCCATGACCTGGTCCCCGGTTCCCTCGCCGATCGTGTCCGCACGCCCGAAAAGTAGGATCCGGCTGCCAGCGGTCCGCCTGTTTCCCCGGCTTCCCCAGCCAAGGCGGAAGCTCCGCCGCGTAGCCGCTCCCCCGAAACGCGCACACGTTTAGGATGCTCCCGCGCCCCGGCGAGTGTCTAGACAGACCCGCCAGCTGCGCTGCCGGAGAATTCGCCCTGCACCGGCATTCCGCACCGTCCCCGGAATTGCGCGCCAAAAACGGACAGCCGCTGCGTGAATCCACGTAGCGGCTGCCCGGAAACGTGGCGGAAACCAGGTTGCGGCCACTTTTTTTCCCGCCGCCGTGGGTCCGCGGATGATCCCGGCGACCTCCGCATGGCACTCAGGCAAACGCACGACGTCGGGCCTGGCCTCCGTCTCCGTTTCTGGAGGCGGGGGTCAGGCCCGGACGGTTACTGGAGTGCGGCTGCGGGGATTCGGTCAGCGCAGGGTCCGCAGGGTCGCGTACGGTTCGCTGGGGAGATTGCCGGCCATCCATGGGCGGGTGGACCGGACGGGCGGGGTGTGGCCCCGGCCGTCGCGGAAGACCGCGACGAAGGTGGCGACGGCTGCGAAGACCAGGAGTCCGGCGAGCAGGATGGCGGTTAATTCCATTTGTGAAGCACCTCGGGCGAGTGAGCTGGTTGATGGGGCGGATGATGGGCAGGTTGTGGGCCGGAATCCGGGGTGATCGGTGCGGGTTTGGCGTTGCGGCTGTGGTTCTGGATTCCGGTCCTTTTGTGGGGACATGTCCAGTTTCCGCTCGGACCGTGTGAGCCACCGTGTGAGCTTTTTTCCGGCCGGCTTCCGGCCTGTTTCCGGCCAGGTTTACCGCCCGGTGCGGCTCCGATCGCGCGTCGCCAACAGCTCCGCCAGCACCCCCGCCGCTACCCCGTGGCACCGCCACCATCACCCCCTCCCGCCCCCCCACCAGCGGCGTAGCATGACTCATATGGCCGACACTTGGATTCGGCTCCTCGGTCCGCCCAGGATCGAGTCCGCTGGCACCGCACCCCGGCAGCCCCGCGGCCGCAAGGCGTGGGCTGTGCTGGCCTACCTCGCGCTTCAACCGGGCGGCACCGGCCGGGCCCGGACGGCGGCCCTCCTGTTCCCCGACGCCGAGGACCCCCTCGGCGCCCTGCGCTGGAACCTCTCCGAACTGCGGCGGACCCTCGGCGCGGAATCGGTCGGCGGCGACCCGCTGCGGCTGGTGCTGCCGGCCGGGTGGAACTGCGACGTTATGGCGGCCCTGGCCCCCACCAAAGACGCCGACCCCCGCACCCTCGACGGCGAACTCCTGGAGGGGCTCGCCTTCGACGAATGCCCAGCGTTCGAATCTTGGCTGGAGGACCAGCGGCACCGGCTCGAGAACACCGTCCTGACACTGCTCTACGAGGCGTCGCTCGCCGCGCTGGCGGCCGGAAGGGCGGACGACGCCGTCGACCTCGCCACCCGTGCGCTGCACCTGGACCCCTTCAACGCCGACTGCCACGCCGTGCTGATCAAGGCCCTGGTGTCCCTGGGCGAATACCGTCGGGCGCGGGAGCAGGCGGACAAGTGCCGCGAGCTCTACCGCCGGGAGCTCGGACTGGGTGTGCCCGCGGAGGTGCGCCGGGCGCTGTCCGACGCGGCGCCGGCGGCCGGTTCTGCGGCCGAGCCGGGGCTGCCGGCGAGTTCCGCCGCGGTGCGGTCCTACCTCGATGCCGCCGAGGCCTCGCTCTCGGCTGGCTCGGTGGACCGTGGTCTGGAGCAGTTACGCCTCGCGGCCGAGATCGCGCAACGGACCGGCGACCATCATCTGCTGGCTGAATCGCTGGTCACGCTGTCCGGGGCGCTGATCCATCAGGCCGGCGGCCGCGGCGCCGAGGTGGCCGATCTCCTGCACAGAGCTTTGAAGTCGGAGGGATTGGATCCTGAGGCGCTGCAGTCGGACACGCGGAATCCCGGGCGGCCGGCCTCGCGGGTGGCGGCGGCCGCGTACCGGGAGCTCGGGTACCTGTCCGTGCAGCGCGGCATCCCGGACCGGGCGGCCGGCTGGCTGGAGCAGGCGGCCCGGGCCGCGGACGGGTTCGACGACGAACGGTCCCGGATCCTGGCCATCCAGGGCATGGCGGCCTCGGATACCGCGCACTACAGCGAGGCTTTGGCGGCCCTGGCCGAATCGATCCGGCTCGCGACCGCTGTGGGCGGCCGCCGTCTGCTGGCGTTCAGCGAGGCCCTGGCCGGCCGGGTGCATCTGCTACGCGGGGATCTGGAGCCCGCAGCTGAGTGCCTGGACCGGGCCCAGGAACTGATCGCGGCCGAACACTGGACGGCGTTCGAGCCCTTTGTCGCCGGGCTCCGCGGCGAGACCTATCTCGCCGCGGGCCAGCTGGAGGAGGCCGCTCCCCTGATCGACCGCTCCTGGGTGATGGCCGACGTCGCGGGCGACCACTGCTACCTGACCCTGGCCGCCGGGGCCAAGGCCCGGCTCAGCATGGCGCTGAACGATCCCGCCGGGGCCGAATCCTGGCTGAAGCGGGGTCTCGACACCACCCCCTGGTATCTCTGGTACCGGGCCCGGCTGCTGGACACGGCCGCCGAGGTCGCGATCGACGCCGGCTCGCCCGCCGCCGGGGACTACGCCGACCGGCTGGGCACCATGGCCAGCCGCGGCGCCTTGCGCGAACTCGTGGTCCGGGCGCACTCGCACCGGGCGGTCCTGGGCGACACCGCCGCCGCCGAGACCATCCCGTGGCTGGCCAAGGACATCGACAACCCGGCGCTCAACACCTACCTGGCACGGCGCGGGCAGCTCTGACGACTGGCTAAGTCGCGCAGGCTGTGGAGCCACTGCGTCGCCCCGATGCACAGGCGAAGATTCCTGCTGACGGGACCCACACCCGGTGCTAGGGTGACGAAATGGCAGCAACCCTGGTTCGTCCCCGGCGTGGCAAGGTCATCGCCGGGGTGTGTGCCGCCCTGGCCGACCGTTTCGAGGTCCCGCGGTCGTTCGTCCGCCTCGGGTTCATGTTCTTCGGCCTTTTCGGCGTGGGCGAGTTTGTCTATCTCGCGCTGTGGATCATCATCCCCGAGGGCGACTAGCCCGAGCACGGCTTCAGCACAGGGCAGGACTGCCGCACCGCACAGGGCATAGCTGCCATCACTGGAGCTGAACGACGGCGGTGGCGCGCCGCCGTCGTCGTCGTACTCCTGTGGAAGCACGGGTGGGTTAAACAAAAGCAGGGCCCGTCCGAAGACGGGCCCTGCTAGAAACCTAACGGTTCCGGGTATCTAAGGAAATTAGATAGCCTGGATGTTGGTGGCCTGGGGACCCTTGGGGCCCTGCTCGGTTTCGAAGGAGACCTTCTGGTTCTCTTCGAGGGAGCGGAAGCCGGAGGAGTTGATCGCAGAGTAGTGTGCGAAAACGTCCTGTGAGGAGTCATCGGGGGAAATGAAGCCGAAGCCCTTTTCAGCGTTAAACCATTTGACGGTACCAGTAGCCATTATTTTTGTCCTTCGTGAAGGTGGAGGAACTGTCCCGACTTTCGGGTCCTCCTGTTTGGGGTGCTCAAAACCGCTGCTTCAGAAGAACATGGGCTTTCGACCATGCGTACTGCCTGAACTACGAACTGCATAAACACAACAACAGGATCAACTGTACAGGAGATTCCGGACACCAATTACCACACCCCCGTCGAGGCGCCGTCCGCGGCACCCCGCCCCGCACCGCGCCAGCCGTCTGCGTGCCCGAGTGTGCCGTGCCGCTCGCGGGCATATCCTGCAGGAAGACCTGTCCGTGACCGTCAGTTACCGGAGGAAGACCCATGGAAATGCCGAAAGCGTCCGACGCCGACAAGGAGCACTTCCGCTCAGTGCTGCCCGACCAGCCCGAGGTGGTCATCAAGCCGATGTTCGGAAACCTCGGGGCGTTCGTGCACGGGAACATGTTCGCGGGCCTGTTCGGCCCCACCATCGGTGTGAAGCTGGCCGAGGCGGACAAGGAGGCGCTTGAAAGCACCGAGCGGACGGTTCCGTTCGGGCCGCCGGAGCGCCCCATGGGCGGCTACACCGGTTTGCCGGAGGTCTGGAACGCCGAGGGTGACGGCGACGATGCGCGGGCCAAGGCATGGGTGGAGAAGGCATTCGAGCACGTGGCGGGACTGCCGCCGAAGGCTCCGAAGGTTTCCAAGCCCCGGCCCAAGAAGTAGCAAGGCTTAGGGCATTACAACGTTCACGAGTTCTGACCGGCTGCCGGTCTCCAGGTCCTCGGTGAGCGCAAGCCCACCGATCTGGGGGCAGTGATACTTGTACTCGCGGGCGCCCTTTTCAAGCGGCGTCCAGTCGTAGACCTTGACGCAGTCGGTGTACGTGCCTGACTTGGTGGAGACGGTCTCGCCGGTGGCTACGGTGTCCCGCGTGTCTTCCGCGTGGCCAGGGTAGAACTCCTGCTTGTAGGAGTCACCGACGCTCTGCTCGGCCTTCATCCAGATGCCGGCTTTTGCCCCGTCTTGTCCATGGAGAAAGCTGCCGGAGTGGTTTACCAGCGTTCCATTCGCGTAGTTGCCCACTTCCTCGCCGAAGTACCAGACGTCGCCGTTCTTGTGTTGCGCCAGGTAATCCCGGGTTTCCTCTACCAGCTGCCCGTTCTTGTACTCCTTATCCAGATAGATCGCCGTCTCAACGCCCTCTATGGTTTTGGTTTCCGGCAGGATTTCGATCTCGATCCTCTCGGTGACTTTTCCGTGCTCGGTGGTCTCGTAAGTCAGTTTTTTGCCGACAGGGAGGGCGAAGTATTTGTTGGTGATTTCCGTGGTGAAATCGGCGGGGTTGATCTGCGGGTTGTACTCCGCGGCCATACTCCTTTTTGTGTTGTCGAGGACAAATAATGTCGCCCCGCCAACAACGAGCAAGAGGACGATCACACCAAAGAAGATTTTGGTTCGTCGCTTCATGACCGTTCCCACTCCTTCTGAGTAGAAATTCCTGCACTGGGTCAGAGCACCGTTGCTTGCCCATGGCCCTAGGAAAAAGGTAGCGGTCCGCACGGAACCAGAACACCCTTGACGAACACCGCATGTGGAGAGCGCCTCCCCGTAGCGCCAGCGAAGGTACGATCTGTCTCAGCGAGCGGGACGCCGCCCGTCATCACTTTTGCCTAAGTCTTTATGGGGGAGACGAAATGCTTGAATTGATACGCATCTACTGGACGCGCCAATTACTCAGGCTGAGCATGGCCGCGTTGACAGTGTGGATCTTCGCGGCTGCCATCCTGTCGCTCGTGGCGCGTTCCGGGAACGCAACTGCGGTACGACAACCCACGACCGTCACAACCATTTTTACAGGGATGTTCGACGGCATACTGGCGGCCGTCGCGCTTCCTGGCGTACTCGCCGTCGTCCTAGCCATTAGCGCGTCGGTCATCCGGGCGAGGGACGTGAAGCGCCGCGATCCGGTCCGGCGCTTCAGCCGCCAGCAGCGCCGGGAAGGCATGTCGAGGGCGGAAGGCAAGTGCGAGATGGAGGCGGGCTTCCGCCGCCGTTGTTCCCGTCCTGCGGAACACGGTGACCATTTCTATCCGTGGTCCAAGGGCGGATCCACCAGCCTGCAGAACTTCGTCGCCGCGTGCAGCAGGTGCAACCGCGCGAAAGGCGCGAAGATCCCGTCGCCAGGCCAGCAGGAAAGGCTGGAACGACGACGGCGGACGTACGTAACGCACGAGGATGCGGTTGCGGTTGGTGAACGGCAGCCGCTCCCGAACTGAACCGAAATCAGACTCCGCAGAGGGTCAACACCCTGGCGATCGGGGCCGGGGTGGCCGGGCTGGCCACCAGGTACGGGCGAACGTGGGACGAAATCCAGACCTATTACAGTTGACAAGAAATTAAAACCGCAAATGACAGGTTTTGTTGACTAAAGAAGTCTATATCGAACGCGAGTTCCAGTGCTAAGGTCGGCGAGAACTTTCATCTGAATCTGATTTGTGGGGGCACAAATGAATACACGCCTGGGGCGCAACGATGTTCGATTTCCTGACGGAATGACTTGCCAGCTGGCCAACGGCAAACGGCTTTCGCCAGTTTCTGGTCGGCTAGCCAAGACCGCAGTCATGGCAAGCGCTGCTCTCCTGGCGCTTACAGCTTGTGGAGGCCAAACTGTGGCCTCACTGCCGACGGCGTCATCTTTCAAATCAGCTTCCGAGACTCCCACTGCATCGCCCACGGCTACTGCGCCCGCAACAATCTCCTGCATCACGGAAGATTCCAGTGAAACCCACCAGCAAACCGTCTTTATCTGCACGAAGGCCGACGATGGAAAGCTGCTGTGGATGGAGCAAACAGCATCAAAGCGGGTAAAGGATGCTCGGGCAGCGGCCGCTTCGGTCGCCCTTAAGGCCGCTGCCGCCAAGGCAGCTTCTGACGCAGCCGCCGCGGAAGCGAAAGCCAAGGCTGCGCAGGAACAAGCCGCGGCGGAAGCGGCACGCCAGCAGGCCGCTGCGGCAGAATCAGCACGCCAGCAGGCCGTAGCCGCGGAAGCCGCACGCCAGCAAGCCGCAGCGGCGGCTGCCGCAGTGAAGGTTCAAATCCCCGTTCGGCCAGTAGTCCCAGCAGCTCCCTCTGGATGCGATCGCAACTACTCAGGTGCATGCGTGCCGATCGCTTCTGATGTGGACTGCGCTGGCGGGAGCGGCAACGGTCCAGCCTACGTACGAGGACCAGTAACCGTCGTCGGAAGTGACATCTACGGCTTGGACCGCGACGGTGACGGTGTTGGCTGCGAATAGCGCGGTCTACTCCATTCAACACGTGACTAGGCCGTATTCCTCCACCGGTATGGGGGTGGGATTACCAAAACCGGGCAGCATGTAGCCCCCCCCCCCCCGGTGTCGTGGTTGCCACATATCCGCTGAGCACGCGACTGCCTTTGCGTGTCCTCAAGAGTGCAAGGCAGTTGCCGGGCCGGCGGCAGCGCTGCTGACGGCGACCTGTACGTAGCGACGCTGCGGGCATATCCTGCCAGCAAAGCCAGCCCTGCATCTTGGCTACGGAGAAGAACCATGGAGACCCCGACGGCCGCCCGACATGCGGCTCCGCAAAGCGTCGACACAATTATCATCGGGGCTGGGCAGGCGGGCCTGGCCACGAGCTACTGGCTGAGCCGGGCCGGCGTCGAACATCAGTTGCTGGAACGGCGCGAAACCCTTGGCGGGGCCTGGCAGGACCGGTGGGACGCGTTTTGCCTGAACACGCCGAACTTCTCGCTCGCGCTGCCCGGCATGCCGTATGACGGCCCCGCCCCGGAAGCATTCATGCTGCGAGATGACCTCATCGGCTATTTCCGGCACTATGCGGAGAGCATCGGCGCTCCTGTCCGGACGGGTGTGGATGTCACGCGTATCGCGCCCGCGGAGGGCGGCGGCTTCAACGTGGCCACAACCCAGGGCAGCTGGCGGGCCCGGAACGTGGTGCTCGCTACCGGCGGTTACCAGAAGCCGAAAATCCCCGCACTGTCGGCCCAGCTCCCTGGCCACATCCTGCAACTTCACACCGACAGTTACCGCAACCCGGGCCAGCTGCCCGACGGTGCCGTGCTGATCGTTGGCACCGGCCAGTCCGGCGGCCAGATCGCCGAGGAACTGCTCGCCGTCGGCCGCGAAATCCATCTGGCGGTGTCCACGTGCCCGGAAGCACCGCGCCGGTACCGCGGCCAGGACCTCCTCTATTGGATGATGCAGCTTGCACAATTCGGCCCCGACTACGGACTGAACGGCCTCACCGTGGGGCAGTTGCCCTCCCCCGCGGCGAGGTTCGCCTGCAACCCGCTGGTGTCCGGCGCCGACGGCGGCCACGACATCCACCTGCGGGACCTCGGCCGGCGCGGCGTCCGGCTGCACGGCCATTTGGAAGCAGCCGACGACGGCGACCTCGTCTTCACTGATGACATTCCGGAACGCCTGGGCCTGGTGGAGGCGGCGTTCTACCAGCGGATGAAGCCGATGTTCGACAGCTATATTGCCGCCACCGGCATGTCCGCACCGGAGCCGGAGCCGCCGCGCAAGGACGACTGGATTCCTTCGGAGCCGGCGCGGCTGAACCTTGAAGCCGCCAACATCACCTCGGTCCTCTGGGCCACGGGCTACCGGCTGGACTTCAGCATCCTGGACATCCCGGTGCTGGACGAATGGAACTACCCCCGGCACCACCGCGGCGTCACCGAACACCCGGGCTTGTACGCCGTCGGGTTGCCGTGGCTAACCGGGCACGGCTCGTCCATCGTGGCGGGCGTGGGCCGCGATGCCGAATACATCGCGCAGCACATCGCGGAGAACAATGCACAGGACATCGGCGCCCGGTGACGGCGGCGTCCCAGAGGGGCGGCTACCCCGCGCAAGGCCCGTCGAAGTCCACTGGCGCGGCGAGGCCGGCCGAGCTGAACCATTCCCTGGCCCATGCCTGAACCGAGGGCATCGCGAGTTGCTCGGCAACAAGCCCCGGCGGCCCGTCGAACACGGCCTTCCCCTCCTCCAGGAGGTCCCCGGTACCGCTGCCGGCGAGGAGCCCGAAGAGGGCAGGCTGGTCGAGGAAGGGAAACTTCGCGCCGTCGCCGTCGGTCAGCACGCCCCAGCGCGAGGTGAACAGCGAAAACTCCTCCGGACGCTCCGCGCAGTCAACCACGAGCGGGCAGGCTTCGCCGTCGAGCTGGATCCGCCGGTAGTTGGGCTCCGTCTCGTCGAGGGCCATCAGCTGGACATCGTCCAGCCACGAAAGCCAGACCGCTGCGCACTCCCCCAGCAGCGGATACGGGGCCGCGGCGATGTAGCCGGCCTTGCTCACGTGGGCGGAGTGGCCGACGGCGATGTTGTGGAGCTGCCCCCGGACCAGCGGCAGGACCGCGCTGACAGGCTGGTGGTAGTTGGCGAATTTCCGCCGCATCACGTCGGCGCTTGAATTCGAGCCGATGGAGACCACCAGGGAACGGGCTTCCAGCGGTGCCGCGCCCGCTTGCGCGAGGGCTTCATCCAGTCCGGCTGAAAGCTCAAGGGGCCGGAATCCATCACCGTCCATGACACCCGAAGCCACGGGCGAGTCCCACGGATACAGCAACGGATCCAGATGGCCGGCGGCGCTGACCCCGCCGGTCCGGTTCAGTTCCATGGACTCGGCCGGGTGAAGCCGTCGGCATCGTGCTGGAGACTAATCAAGGTTGCCCGCTTTCGTGATTCGGGACTTCCAGTGTCCCGCACTTTTTGGGGAACGCCACCTTCGGATTTTAAGGGGCCCCGGAACCCGGCGCCGGAGATCGACGACGCCTCCATGGTCGGGCGGACGGCTACGCCGCGTCGCGCCAACGCGTCACGCAGGGCGGGGTGGACGCCAACGTGCGCAGCTCCGAGGTCCTCACCGGCGACGTGCACCGCAACTGGGCCACTGACGTCAAGGTGGACTACAAGGATCGGGCGCCGCCGCAGTGGGGTCGGAACTGGTGTGCACGTCCATCACCTCCACGGGCAATGGCTCCGACTCCACCACGGACGCGACAATGGCCTGGAACCCGCACCTGAAGTTCTACAACGTCACCCGCGGCTACGTGAATACGAAGATCACCAAAGACGCGATGACAGCCGGCTTCCGGACGCTGGACCACGTCACGACGCTGGGACCGCCCGTCCGCACGAAGGCCTTCTTCCAGATCCGGGAAAGTGTTCCGGGGCTGCAGTAGCGGGGGAAGAATCCGTTCGAACCAGCCTGGACGACGGCGGGCACGCGTACGCCGTCGTCGGCTCTCCCCCGCCGTTGGGCCTTCACGGCGCCCGCGAATACCCACGGATGCCTGGACTGGTTAGCTTTGAATGGACGCAAAAGCCGTACTCACGAGGCAGAATCGTGAGCCCAACGGTACGATCTCCCTAGCTGCAGCGCAGCAGGGTTTCGACAGGGCTGTAAATCGATGGGGGACGACTGAATGGTGGAACTGAAACGCATCTACTGGATCCGCCAGGCTCTCCGTGCGGCCTATTCGGCTGTGATTGTGTGGCTGGGCGCCTCCGTTGTCCTGGCGCTCATGCCGAAAGCGAACCCGGCGGGCAGCCGCAGCGCAGCAACCGCAGCCGAAGTTCTTCGCGGCATGGCCGACGGCGTTCTGGCTGCGGTCGCCGCCCCGGGGCTTTTACTGGTGGTTCTGACGATTGTTGCGGCCGTCATCCGCGCCAGAGACCTGAAACGCCGGGACCCGGCCCGGCGTTTCAGTCGCCAGCAGCGCCGGGAGGGCATGACACGCGCCGGTGGCCAGTGCGAGATGGAGTCCGGACTCCGGCGGCGGTGCCGGCTTCCTCCTGCGCACGGCGACCATTTCTACCCGTGGTCCAAGGGCGGATCCACCAGCCTGGAGAACTTCGTCGCGGCCTGTGCCAGGTGCAACCGGGCCAAGGGCGCGCGGGTTCCCTCGCCCGGTCAGCAGGCAAGGATGGAACGACGACGGCGGGAGTACGTTGCACCGGCCGGTTCCGTCAGCGTCGGTGCGCGGCAGCCGCTCGCCTGAGCGACCGGAGACGAAGCAGTGCGGGTAGTTCGCTGAACTCCTGACGCACCCAGGTCCCAGCCACCCGCACCCCGGACCGACGCCGCAATAAAATAGGGACGGCACTACTCCTCCACAGCCTGTCTGTGATCGCCTGTACCTTTGGCCTAACGTCAGCACGCACCGCCGCCTCAAAGACACGATGGACTACTACGCAATCAATGCCCCGCGTGAAAACCACGCAGGCTGGTCCCTGTTGGGCGCCTAGAACGCGCCGCTCGCCATCTCGTTTTTTGTGGCCGCCTTCACCGTGCCCAACCAGCGCAACCTTGGGCGGCAGCAGCTCGCCGAAATTCAGCGGATCCGCGAGGGCACCATCCGGGTCATGACAGCGCCGGAAGCGCTGGACCATTTCCAGCAGCTGACCGCCCTGGCCAAGGACCTCCTCTCAGACTTCCGCGAGGTGGAGCAGAACTTCCGGAAGCCGGACCGCCAAGTCCGCGAACCGATCGCCACGAGGGACGGCACCCAGGGCGAGCTCCTGGAATCGATCTTCGCCAACCAGCAGGACATCAGCAGCTCGCTGCAGGGCCGGACGTTCCAGGGCTTCGGGGACTACCTCATGTCCCCGGAGTCCCGGAGAAAACTGCAGGAACTCCTCCAGCGCGCCACACGGATCGAAGCCCTCGCCCACACCGAGAACCTCCACGCCGTGGCGAACCTGCACCAGGACTGGCTGCCCGCCGTCGAACAGACCGAGGGCACCGTCCGCCAACTGTCCCAGCAGATGCGCCGGCTGCTCGACGACAAGGTCTTCCTGGAGAACAAGCGCATCATGCAGCTCATCCGGAGTGTCGACTCCGGCGCCCTCGCCACCCGGGAGCAGCCGCCGTCGGGAGACTTTATGAGCATCGCGGCACCGTCCGTCGACATCACGCTGCCGTTCGAACGGCCGCTGTATGAGCCGAGTCGGCGGGTGATGGTGGACGACGTCGTCCTCACCGCCGATGACGCCGACGTGGACGCCGGCGCCCTGTTCAGCCAGTTCTACGTGGACAAGGAACGCCTCAAGGCCAACATCGACGCCGTCCTCGCCGACGCGGAACAGGCCACGCTCGCGGAGGTCACCGCGACTTACCCCGTCTCCCAGGGCCTCGCGGAGATCATGGCCTACTACCAGCTGGCGACGGAATCGGACTGGGCGAGCATCAACGCCGAGTCCTTCCAGCAAATAGCCTGGCATTTCCCGGACGGCAGCATCCGCGAAGCCACCTTCGAACAGATCATCTTTGGAAGGCCAGCATGAATCCGGCAGCGAATTTCCCCAGCCCGGCAGAAGCGGACATTATTTAGGCGGAAGCTCCGAACACGCCAAAGGCAGGGCGGCTTTCACAGCCGGCCTGCCTTTGGTTGCGACCTTGCGAAGTTCGTGGCGGGGCTCGTCGCAGCCCGAAGACGCCACATTTCACGCTCCGGGAGTCTCGGAACCCCAACACGACTCTGGAGAACTTCTGGGACAACATTCCGAGGCCCGTTCACCTGCGCACTGCCGGTGGACGTGTCTCGTCTCGTCTAGGAGATGTTCACGAGACAGAACTCCCCAGTGTGTTCAGATGACGCTACAGGCGCTGTCTGCTGACCCGGGACCGGAGGTAACAGGATCGGCATGTTGGCGTGACATGAGCAGCCACACGGGTGAGGCGTGGAGCAATCAAAGAACCGCACGCCGTCCTCTGTGCCGGTTCCCTCGACCGTTTTCGCCTGGCAGGTTTTATCGGTTGTCAGCTGTCGCATTGGCGGCTGTTCGGTCTTTCGGGTGCCTCATCTCAGCGGGCACGGGGTCGTCGGCTATTCCAGCGGTCGGAGAGGGCAGGTCTTGCTCTTCAATCTCCACCACATAGCGCTGCCATCCGGACCCAGCTTGGTATCGCGCCAACCAGACCTCGATGGTTCCCAGCAGTTTCCGAGACTTGCGTCGGGCTCTGCCTCTGAACCAGACGTCGGAGATGCCCTCCGGCAGGGCGAGATCCTCAACGGGCTCTATCGACCCGTCCTCGTACGAGTCGGACAGGCGATAGAAGTAGTGCTCCACGTCGTGACCTCGCCCAAACAGGAAGAGATGGCGCTCATCCGCCGGTTGGGCTTGCAGCTTCTCGATGTTTTCGCGCGCCCAGTCCGCAGCCAGCAACTCCGCGCAGACGTCAGCGAGCTCGTTCAGGCGCAATGGGATCTGCCCGCCCTCCGTCTGAGGTCGGCCTTCCTTTTTCGCCCGGGCCCATTCGGTCAAAAGGTCCGTGGCAGGAGGTGACGTGATCTCGACGATGCCTCGAGTTCGGCCGTCGTCACTCACCCACGCGCCATCGGGCATCTTGTCCCCGCCCGCGGAGTCCGCGAGCCTGATGTCGACACCAAGGACATGCTCCATGGCCAGGAATGCGATCTCTTCTTCGCGGCGTGCTTTCGCGCCGGCACCGTTGCTCATTCCTAGATTCCACCACATCCTGGTGGCCACGGTGAATTTGGGTTCAGGCTGAGCCCGAGTATTCGATCACTTGCTGTGACTCGACCAGCCGCGCGTGTGCGGCGGTGATCATGCGCCCTTCCGGTAGGTCGCATTGAACACAACCTCGGCAAGCCATCCCTTGAAGCTGCTGTTGTCCTGGAACTCCTTGAAGAGCTGGGTGTCATCGGCGATGAGTCGAAGCATCACTTGGCTAAGCGCCCGGTCACTCTCGACGCGGGCGTTCACCGGGTCGTTGTTGGTCTGTGCGTTCCGGTAGGCCTCGTCCTCAGACACAAGCCGCGGGATCTCCTCCGTGATGAAGCGCTCGACGCGGTCGGCATCATTCCACTCGATGTTGCCGAAGTAATCGTTGAAGCTCCTCACGATCGCGGAGAGCCTTTCGAGCTCCGGGTCCGTGCGGTGTCCGCCACCGGCGGCCGGAACAGGGTCGAGCGTGCCGTCCTCGTCATCGAGCACGATCTTCATCGCGTTGAGCTTCTCGGCGCGGTACGACTCCAGGTCGATGTTCTCGAGGATCCCGGCGGCGAGGTCTTCTTCCTTGGGGGCTGGCAGCTTGGGGACGAGATGGTCGAGGAAGATGGAACGCTTCTCCCACTCAGCGCTGCCGTACGGCAGCACCGTGGACAGGAAGTTGTAGGTGCGCAGGAACGCCTTCGCGTTGCCCTTGAACGTCACCTGGTCGTCCTCGTCGGGGAGCTCAATGTACTTGGCGACACAGACGTCGAGCAGCGGGTCGAGACGGTCACGGGTCTCCCCCGCCAGGTAACGGCTGACGAACTCGTCGATATGCTCCGGCGTGTAGATGCCGAACGCGTCGAGGTCGTTGACGAGATCGTGCAGTTTGTTGGCATCCGTCTCTTCTGCCAGCACCGTCGTGCGGTAGTACGGCTCGAACGCTCGCTGGATGTCGTCGGCCTCGTTGGCGAAGTCGAGCACGAAGGTGTCGTGCTTGGCGGGGTGCGCTCGGTTGAGCCGCGACAGCGTCTGCACAGCCAGTACGCCAGAGAGAGTCTTGTCGACATACATCGTGTGAAGAAGCGGCTCGTCGTAGCCGGTCTGAAACTTGTTCGCGACGACAAGAACCCGATGTGGATCGGTCTTCACTTGCTCGGCGATCGCGTTGGACGGAAAGCCATTCAAACTAGCCTCCGTCACCTTCATGCCCTCGTAGTCGTGCTCGCCGGAGAACGCCACGACAACCTGGTACGGGCTCTTGCGGGCGGTGAGTGCATCGCGCATGGCATGGAAGTACTCGATGCACCGTGCGATCGATGAGGTCACGACCATGGCACGGGCCTGGCCGCCGATCTTGCGCTTCGCAACCACCTGAGCGAGGAAGTGGTCGACCATGATGCCGGCCTTCTGTCCGATCGCGTGTTCGTTGCCCTCAACGTAGGCGCGGAGCTTCTTCGAGGCGCGCCTGGCATCGAACTCGGGATCGTCCTCGACGGTCTTCATGAGCTTGTAGTAGCTACCGACCGGAGTGTAATTGGCGAGGACGTCAACGATAAAGCCCTCCTGGATCGCCTGTTTCATCGTGTACGAGTGGAACGGCCGGAAGCCCGTGCCCCCGTCCGCGTTGGGGACCGGCTCGCCGAACATCTCGAGAGTCTTGTTCTTCGGCGTCGCGGTGAACGCAAAGTAGCTCGCGTTCGTCAGGAGCTTCTTGCCTTCGATGATCCGGTTGATCCGGTCCTCGACGGTGTCCTCCTCGTCGGCTTCGACGCCGCCGAGCGCACGCGAGACGGCCGCGGAGGTCTTCGACCCCTGGGAGGAGTGCGCTTCATCGATGATGATCGCGAAGGTCCGGTCACGGTGATCCGCGCCGATGTCGTCCAAAATGTACGGGAACTTCTGCACGGTGGTGACGATGATCTTCTTGCCCGCCGTGATCGCCCCCCGAAGATCACCGGACCTGTCGGCGTGGACCACGGTTGACCCGACCTGCAGGAACGACTTGATGGTCTGAGTGAGCTGGTTGTCGAGGATGATGCGATCAGTCACCACGATGATCGAGTCGAACGCAATGCGACCAGCGTGCGTGGCCTCGGTGAGCTGGTGAGTCAGCCAGGCGATCGAGTTCGACTTGCCGCTGCCCGCAGAGTGCTGGATGAGATAGCGGCGACCCGCACCACGTGCTTCGACGTCGGCAAGCAGGCGGCGCACCACGTCGAGCTGGTGGTACCGGGGGAAGATCCCCTTCGATACCTTCTTGCCAGACCTCGGGTTCTTCTCGACGACGATCTGAGCGTAGTTCTCGATGATCCCTGCGAGACTCCGCGGCGCGAGCACTCGCCGCCACAGGTAGTCCGTCATGACCCCCTCGGGGTTCGGCGGGTTCCCGGCGCCGTCGTTGAACCCCTGGTCAAAGGGAAGGAACCATGACGAGATCCCCTTGAGTTCCGTACAGAACCGCACACGCTGATCGTCAAGCGCGAAGTGCGCGATCGTCCGCCCGAACGCAAAGAGCGGCTCGCGAGGATCGCGGTCACGCTGATACTGCTGCACCGCGTCTTCAACCGTCTGGTTCGTGATGTTGTTCTTCAGCTCGAACGTGAACACCGGCAGACCGTTGACGAATGCCACGAGATCGACGGCATCACCTGTGTTGCTGACGCTATGATGCACCTGTCGGGTGATAACGAACCGGTTCGCATCGAACAGGACGGCGGCCTTAGCATTGCCCACCGCCGGCGTCGGGTAGTACAAGTCGACGTTGAAGCCATGGTGGTCGACCCCATTGCGCAGGGCATGGACGACGCCTCGCCGGGTGACCTCTCCCTGCAACCGAGTGAGGAACTTATGGCGCGTGGGAGACTCCGTCGCGAGGCCGAGCGGTTCGACGAGGTTGGGCTGGGTCGCCCCAATGAACGCTACGAAGTGGCCGAGGTCAAGGGCGTAAGACGCGCCGTAGTCGGCCGGTGCGCCCTCGATCCAGCCGCCATCTCTCATCTGGGCGACGATGAGCGCCTCCAGGCTTTCCTCGTTGAGTCGCTGCATGGTCACTCCTCGATCTCGCCCAATGCTTCCTCGAGATCATCATCGGGCCCGAAGGTTCCGCCATCGAAAGATTTGGGGCCATCAGGCAACGCCGCTGCGATCCCCCTGACATCAAACTGGCCCGTCACAACGTCGGCAACGAGGCGAGTGCGGAACTCCTGGAGGAGCACGATCTCGCGCCGAACTCGTTGCATCACACTGCTGATTTCCTGTTCAGCTGCCCAGACTTCCCGAACGAAGGACGCTTGAGCGTCCAGCGGGGCCAGCGGGATACTGATTCGCTTCATCCGACCAAGACCAAGATCCTGATTAGTCGCTCCTCGAGTCTCAAGTTGTGACTGCTCGTAGCAGGCCGGGGAGTTCAGCACAACCTCGAGAAACTCTGGAGACACTAGATCCCTCTTGAGCTTTAAGACGGCGATGTGCACCCACACCTGAAACCTCTCATCGAGATCCACAGCCTTTGCTACACCAGTCGTTCCACCCTTGGTATAGAGAACATCACCGACCTCAGGACGCACGCGCCTGTCAAACTCGGCGGCAAGGCCATCATCGACATATTTTAGGTCCTCGAACGACCACGCCCCTGGTCGAACGTTTCGAGCTGACAAGAATGGGACGCCTGAGTCCGTATACGTGGGTGAGAAATGAGGGCCGTCAACGGCGCGATGGATAACCCGTCCGAGAGGAACGGCGCTCCAACCGTTCCTCACATACGGAAACCATCGATCTCCCGTAAAGGTATCTCCGCCCGAAATTCGGGTGCTTACTTCGACGCGACGCTGTTCTTCAAGGAGGGAGATGAGGCGACGCTTTGCGGAGATGGCCTTGTCGATTCGGGCATTCGCGTGGGCGAGGTACTTCGCGATCGCGGCCTGCTCCCCTGCCGGTGGCACCAGGCACGGCATGCGTTTAAGGTCAGCCCAACTCAACTGCTGGCGCAGACCGCTACCCATCCCATATATCCGCTTCGATGAGTCGACCACCCTCAGGTACTGAAACGCATATGGGTCGGTCCAGCCACCGATCGATCGAAGGCCAATGTAGGCCGAGGTGATGATCCCCCGATGCTTGACTTGCCCTACTCGGATGCTCGTCCGGTCATTCTGCAGATCAGTAGGACGTACGACAACGTCCCCTGGATCAAGCACCTGGTAGCCCTCATAGGATTCAGGGACAAGACCACGCTGCTTCTCGATGGGCTTGACAACCACCTGCCCATAGCTCAGCGAAAGTACCTGCGACTCAATCAATCCATGGTTCTTGCGCCGGTTCTCCTGCAGAACAGCGAGCCCCGGTTGCACCCGCCAGTGACTCGGAGTTCGAGACGACCAGAAAGAATTCGACGATAAGTCCGCGTACCGCGGCAGATCACGAAACATCAGTCCACACCCGCGATCTCGGCGATCAGGTCATCGGTCTCGGCTTCGAGGGCACGGATGTCGGCCTGAATTTCGGCCAATGTGCGCATCGGCGAGGGCTTGTAGAAGTGGCGGGTGAAGGAGATCTCGTAGCCGATCTTTGTCTTCGACTCGTCGATCCAAGCATCTGGGGCGTAGGGGGTGACTTCGCGACGGAAGAAGGTCTCGATGCCGTCGCCGTGTTCACCTGCCGGTTCGGTCAGCGGGACTTGCTCGGTGTCGCGGAGCTCGGTGTCGGGCTCGTACTCCACTACGCGAATGCTGTCGTCGACGATCGCTTCGTAGCGACCGTGCAGCGGGTCGGGCACGGCTGCGTACGCGAGCACCTTCCTGATGACAGGCGGCGCTGCCTCATCGCGCACGCCTTCCTCCTTGAGCTGCTTGATCTCCTTGACCGTGTAGACGCGGTTCGGGTCCACCCCGACGATGCGCAACGGTCGCTCAACGGTGATCTTGTGGTAGCCAAAGTCGACTCCGTCGAACACCTTGGAGCGATCGGGGTCTTCGTACTGGTCGAACGCCGTGAAGGCTTTGAGCACCTTGTCGGCGTCAGTCTTGGAGACCTCGACGCCCTTTTCACCGAGGTTCTTGCGGAGCGGCGTAGACCATCCGGTGGCGTCAATGAGCTGCACCTTGCCCTTGCGGCGCTCCTCCTTGCGGTTGGAGAGCACCCATACGTAGGTCGCAATACCGGTGTTGTAGAACATTTTGAGCGGCAGCGCGACTATCGCCTCGAGCCAGTCGTTCTCGATGATCCACCGGCGGATGTTACTCTCGCCCTGTCCCGCATCGCCGGTGAACAGCGAAGATCCGTTGTGGACCGATGCGATCCGCGAGCCCAGCTCCGTGCCCTGTTTCATCTTTGAGATCAGGTTTGCCAGGAACATCAGCTGCCCGTCGCTGCTGCGCGTCACGAGGGAGAACTCACTGTCGCCATCGTGCGTGACCACGAAGCGCGGGTCGATGATCTTCTTCGCGCCTCCGAGGCGGTCCTGGTCGGTCTTCCAGCTCTTGCCGTACGGCGGGTTCGAGAGCATGAAGTCGAACTCCTGGCCGGCGAAGGCATCGTTCGACAGCGTCGAGTACTCGGGACCGCCAACGATGTTGTCGGCCGCTTTGCCGTCGCCCTTCAGAATGAGATCGGCCTTGGCGATCGCGTATGTCTCGGCGTTGATCTCCTGCCCATACAGGTGGGTAGAGACCTTCTTGCCGGCGGGTTCCGTGAGATGGTGCAGCGTCTCCTCGGCGACAGTCAGCATGCCGCCGGTGCCCATCGCGCCGTCGTAGAGACGGTACGTGCCCGAAGGGATCGCGTCTGCGATCGGTTCGAACATCAGCCGGGTCATCAGCCGCACGGCGTCGCGCGGGGTCCAGTGCTCGCCGGCTTCTTCGTTGTTCTCCTCGTTGAAGCGGCGCACTAGTTCTTCGAAGACGGTGCCCATGCCGTGGTTGTCGAGGCCTGCCGGCGACAGGTCAAGGTCAGGCGCGAGGAACTTCTCGATCAATGATCCGAGCGCATCGGCCTTCGTGAGCCGGGGGAGCTGGTTGCGGAGTTCGAAGTTGTCGATGATCTCCTGCACGTTGTGGGAGAACCCGTCCAGGTACGCCTCGAAATTCTGCCGGAGACGGGTCGAGTTGGATACATGGCGCAGGTCCTGCAGCGAGAACCCCGACGTGTTGTAGAAGTCCTGCTTCGCCGCGTCCCTGAGCGGCGCATCCTGATCGGCGATGCCTGCACCGTCGAGCATCTTCTTCATCGTCATCACGGCATCACGCGTCGGACCAAGGACGCTGTCGAGTCGCCGCAGGACTGTGAAGGGGAGGATCACATCGCGGTACTTGCCGCGGACGTAGAGGTCGCGGAGCAGGTCGTCAGCGATGTTCCAGATGAGCGCCACGATTCGAGCGTGGTTGATGGAGCTATGCGGCACGAGGATCCTTCACTCTTGACCAGACTGCCGGGGCGACGATCTGCTGTAGGAGAGCCGCCGAACCTGCACGAAGGCAGACGGCTCCTCGGATATTCTCTCAGACCTGGTAGTTCCACCTCTGAACGGTCACACGGCGAGCCGTCCCAGCATTTTGCATCCCAAGGCCCCGGCGACTGCCATGAATGTCGAATGGCATGATGCCAGAGGATTGGGAAGGCGGTGGCGATGCACGTGCGTCGCGCGACTCAAGCACTCCGCGTGGAGACTATTCCAGTGTCGACAGCTTTCTCTGGGCCAGTCTCTTCACGGCCTCGGGAGTTGGTCGGCCACGTTGGGCGTCCACGCAACCCTAAGTTGCGCAGCCCGGATCGTCCGGTGCAAATTGAGAGCCATTTCTCTCCGTGATGCCGGATCCGTCCGGAGCTTCCCATCCGGCGATCTCAAAGTATCGAAGGGTGACGGCAGGGGCGGCATCGTCAGATGCGACAGTCGCACCACCTCTTCCGGCGTCTGACGTCCCTGGGCCTCGTCCAAGGTGACCCGCAATTGGGCCGCGTGGATATTGCTTCGCATCCGTCGAATGGTTTGTTCGCTGGAGGTCCGGGCTTCCTCGTCAGCGAAGGACTTAGCTCGCGCCAGCCCTGTGCTGTATCGCTTTAGTCAATTCGCGCAACAACATCGCCGCTTCCCGCAAAACCTCTGGTGGGACCTCCCCAGCCCTCCGGTGGAAGACTCGGTTGCGTAGGTCACGCATCGTGTCCAATTCCGTATATTGCTCGGGAGAAATCAGTCCTCGATCACGAAGCTGCCGTAATAGGGCCGACAAAGGTGGCAACCTATCGTCTTCGAACTCGGCTATGTCCTTCAGCAGAGTTTCAAACAGCACCCACGCAGTGACGAACTCGCCGAGGGCCAGCTTTCCTGGTGAGCTGGCTTTCAAACTTGTAGTCGTAGTCCGTCTTCGATTTGTCGGATGGCGCGAAGCAGCCATAGCGCTTAGGTACGCGTTGTAGCGTGATTGGTCGCCCGAGAGCATAAGATCCGCGAGTTGATCAGCCACGGGCCGGCGCTCGAAGTCTTGCTCCAGCAGATTTAGATAAGTCGTCACTGAGGAGGCGGTCGCCGAACTCTGCTCAGCTAGATAGTCGAAGAGCACGTCTATCCGACCCAATGTCGCATCGGTAAGGTCGATACCCAGGGCAGATAGGCGCGTGCGGAGAAACTCAGCTAGTTCGTAGTGGTTTCGAAAAGGTGTCACAGCGACAGTTACTCTCGCATCGCCAGCCTGCTGAAGTTGCTCGAGGGCGATTTCGCCGGCGAGCACTAGACCGTTGAGCTGGTCAAGAAGTGCGTACTCTGAAGACGAAAGTTCGCCTTCCAGTGGCTTGTACACCAAGTCATGCTCGACCTCAGACCACGCATGCATAAGAACAGACGCCACTTGGACTTCAACGAGAGCCGACGCGTAGCGCTCTTGGCCCGCGCTCAAGCGAGACTCCGGGATGTTGACCCGGAAGTGTCGAGCACCGTAACCGGAAAATCGCTGCCGGCGGGCCGGGGCGTCCGAATCTGTTTGCGCGCCGCCACCGCAAGCCACGTCAAGCTCGGGCTCGCCAGCCTTGCTAGCATCTGCGTCCCTCTTAGGGGGGAAGTGTTTGCCCGTCTGAACGTCAAGCGTCGTTCGAATGACTTGCTCCACTTCATCCATCTGGCCAGGGAAGTAGAGCGCTACGCGGACGCCAGCACGGTCAGCGATATCTTCATTGATCTCCGCAATGGACTTGTACGGCGTCTGGCGGTCGCGCGAATGCAACTTATCAACAAGTCGATCAACGGATTTGGCCCGACTAGTGACTATGGCGCGCAGGCCCGAGCTGGCAAGTTCGGTCTCCAGCAGGCCACGAGCCGTGCGCGCCGATGCCTCCCAAAAGTCGAACTGCCGCTCGTACTCACTTATGAAGTCGTCAATGACTCCCACACTTACCCCCTAGACGTGGCTGTCGTTCATGAGGAGTCTACGGTTCGAGCCAGCAAGCTCCACAAATCCAAACGGGCGAAGTCGCGGGGTTTCATGTCTCACGTTGGGATCACATCAGCGCTCCTCAGCCATCCAGACGCCGGACCTCATCGGGAGTCCTCGCACGCGCCGAGCAGTGTTCAGCACTGGCCGGAACTGTCCGAGGAGGGACGCTTGATCCGGGCGCCCCTACTTCACCGAGCCAGGTTGCATATCAGCAAAGGCAACTATTCTGCGGGATCGTCCCTTTACTAGAGCTCCTACAGCGACCTCGACGCGGGCACCGGGTCGCTGTGTCCTGCTGAGTCCAAATGGATTACGCCATAACCGCGCCCGTCAGCCTTCGTCCTTTGCGACGGCATAGAGGTCGTCGGGGTTCCAGACCTGCTTGGCGATGTCGCGGTAGAGGTTGCCTCGCTCGATCACATCAGCAGCCTTGAACTGTTCGTGGGCATTGAATGGCAGCCCGCTGGTCTTGGCGAAGGACATGAATCCGGGGTTCTTCTCGTAGCTCAACGGATTGAGGCTGGCAGCCAGCAAGTTCTGGCCAAAGTAGTGCGGCAGCTTCTTCTCGTAGGGGTCGTCGTTGTAGCTGGCGTTGAACTGCTTCGGAAGCAACAGCAGGTCGCCGATGCGGTTGCGATGCCTGGCGAAGTCGGCCTCATGGTCGAACTCGTCGTTGTGTCGCTCGAAGTGGTCGGCCCAGATGTGTTCGACCTCGTACCGCACCTTCGTGCCGTTGGTCAGCTCAATGTAGGAAGAGCTACGGCCGGACCTGACGCTGATGTAGTCCGTGATCCTCGCGAGGATTTTGTGCAGCTGCCCCCGGTTTTGTTGGTGGACGTACAAGTTGTCGTTGCCGTCAAAGTTCTCGTCGATCTTGAGCAGAGTGTCCCGGAGGGCCGTGGCGAGCTCAGGCACCGTGAGTCCGCGGATGTCGCGCATGACGTTGAACATGGCGTACTGCATCGTCGAGTAGGCGGTGGCCCGGAAGTTCCAGATGCGCCAGGCGAGCAGGATGTCCGTGAAGCGGCCGACGATCTCCAACTTCTGATCAATGACATGTTTGCTGTCCTCGACCAGAAGCGGGGCGAGAAGCAGCTGGTCCTGCAGCGTGAAGCCGAGGTCGGCGTTGTAACGGATGAACCGCAGTGGGCTGTCAGGGAGGAATGTTCCCCTAGAAGCCTGGAGAATGCGCCCGTACTGGTGACTGTAGAAGTCGAGGTCGCGGGTGACGAATTCATGGAAGTCTTCGCGAGACTTGAGCCCAATACTGTCGTGGGCGCCGCGGAGCCAGCGATGAAATTCCGTTCCGATGCGGTCCCAGTCTTCCGGCCTAGCGCCCTTCCTGCGTTCGCGGATCTTGGTTGAGTATTGGCTGCGGAGCCAGGTCTTGAGAAAGTCCGAGCTGGCGTCATCGGCGCGGTCCTCAAGGGTGCGGAGTCGTTTGCGCCAGATGTCGTTTGCCGTCGTGCGGGGCTTGCCGTCTTCCATGTTGGACAGGAGATAGCCCTTGAGCATGTCGGCCGGAGTGAGTTTGAGGCCACGGTCGTTCATCGTCTCAAATATCGCGTACGCATCGTCGTCGGAATAGGCAGTGATTTGCACGAGCTGGACCCTGTCTTTGAGCCAGTCAATGAAGAATGGAAGTGCCTGCTGTCTCAGCTCCTCCGGGAAAAGACCGTCTAACTCGCTGTACCGTGCAACGAGCGTGTGGACTGACTCCGGCGCCTCAGCGGGCGGTTCATACTCGCCGGTCTCGAAGAGTCCCTCCATGCAATCCGTGCGGTCAGGAACAGCGAGATTGAACGACTTCTCGCCGAACTTCTCAGAGAAGATCAGCTGGTCAATGTCGACTGCATCGTCCCGCCCATATTGCAGGCGCCGCAAGTACGTGAGCAGCAGGGTGAGACTGGTCAGTCGCTGTTGGCCATCGACAATGAACGGCTGGCTGCCTTTCTGCGAGACGATAATCGAGCCAAGGTAATAGCCCGGGTACCCGGCCACGTCCTTACGGGCGTGATCAGGCTGGTGAAGCTCGAGAAATTTTCGGGTTAGGTCAGCGACGAGCTCGGCTAGCTGCTTTGTTTCCCATTTGTACTCGCGCTGGTAGTAGTCGATCGAGTACTTCTTCTTCTCAAGCACCTCTGCCACCGTCTTGGCCACGCCATCGACAGTGCGATCCGTTTCGCTCTTTATTGTGACGCTCACGTCATCCCCCTTTTTCGCCGCAGTGCCAACCGAATAATCAGACCATACGGGCGTCCGTATCGACAGAAGCTTCCGACTGCTTATCGTGCCGCCAGCGAAACAGCGGCCAATTGTTGACGACAATTGTCGGTGCAGGCGTGCGTCTGGGTAACCTCAACTCACTCAGCGGACAGCTTCTTCGCCATGGCAACGACGTGGGCTTACTAACAAGTGCGACGTGGACCGAGACCTAGCAGATCGCTTACTAGACTCTCAGGGTGCGAGAGACTGATTTTTTCGAAGAGGTAGAGACCAACGATGTTTGGGCCGTCCAGCAGTACCAGCTGAACTCCGGGTTCATAGAGCGAATTCATACCGGGACGGTTCAGACTGCTACTGACGTTGAAGTCGCCGTTCCCCTGGCCCGGGTCGTCCATGACGAGTTTCTAAGCCGCGGCACTGACGATAACCCCAGGATCTCGGTCCATGAGTCCCGTGCGGTGATGACCGCTCTTAGAGCCGTGCTGAAGCGCCTGGGTGTCGACTTCAAGCCGCCGTTTACTGATTTTGATGCGTTCTACAAATACTGGAAAAACAACGGCGGTTCCGGATCCTGGGCGGCGCGTCGGAGGATGCTCGCGGAACTGTTCGACCCTTTGCACGAACAACTGGCTGATCTAGAGGCCGGTACCGTCGCCTCGACCCTCGCGGAACCAGTAACTTCTAGGCCCCGCACGGGTTGGACCCGAGTTGATGAAGAAATCACGGAACTGCGGCGGCACTTCCAGAACGCAACAACGGAGCAGGACTACCGCAATGTCGGCAATGACTGTGTGATTATCCTGGAACGCCTGTCTGAGGCTGCCTATGTTCGCGAACGTCATCTGTTCGAAGGCGAAGATGAGCCTTCTGTGGCCAGCACAAAGAACCGCTTGGACCGAGTGATAGAAGTCGATCTTGCCGGTCCGAAGAATGCTGCGCTCCGAAAACTGGTGAAGGCGGCTATCGAGCAGGCCCAAGGCGTCAAACATGGCGCGACGATAAACCGGCAGTATGCCGGAGTGGCTGCGGACTCTGTCATCCTGCTCGCGAATATGCTGCGGCGCATCTCGGGTGGCCAGGCGTAGGACTCAACCTCAGCCCTGCACCCCGGGTGCGTGTCAGCTACGACCTTCACTGCGACGGCTCCAAAACGCCAATGTCACCTCGGGCGGACCGTGTCGGCACGCAGGGGTGAGGGCAAGAAGCGGCGCCGAAAGGCGTATAGAAGGGACAAGGGTCCGTGAATTACGACGACTTTCAGCTCGCCTTATTCTGGGTGCTATCCAGAGCCCCAACGGTTAACCCGTTTCCTACTCATATTTCTTTTCCTGAGAAAGCTCACCGGCGGCCGTCGTGTAGCGGAAAGCACGCTTGCCCGGAGCTTGGACTGAACCAGACCACACCTGAAAGGACACCCGGATGGCTATATCTACTTTGTCCCGAAAATTGCTTTGGGGTCGCGCGGCCAGCCATTGTGCGATGCCCTCGTGCCGTAGAACGCTGGCCCACCAGTCCGACTTCAATGGCGACGCCGTTCTGGTAGGCGAAGAGGCTCACATTGTGGCTAAGAGCCCCGATGGGCCCCGGGGCGACTCCCCGTTATCGCCAGAGCATCGCGATGAGTACAGCAATCTCATACTTCTCTGTCCAACTGACCATGCACTGATAGACAAAGCCCCGGAAGACTTTTCCGTTGGCTTCCTGTTGGATATGAAGGCACAGCACGAGGCCTGGGTGCGAACAACCCTCGGGGCCGCGTCCAATCCCGCAGATGAAAAGTGGGCAGCCCTAGTCGATAATCTGACGGCCAGGTTGAGCTTGGATACATGGCACAAGGATGTCAGCTCTGTACTCAGCGGCGGAGAAGCAAGCATGGCTGTCTCAACCGAAGAACGACTACGCGCCTGCTTGCATTGGATTGCCACACGGCCGTGGCCGAAAGGCCATGATGACCTGCGCAAAGTGATCGAGACGATCGGGCACTTCATAAATGAGCTACTGAGCACGTTTTCCCAGCATGCCGGTCCGGACCGCAGCGGCAAGCGTCTCCGCTTCAAAGCCTTTTATAAGATCCCCGTCTGGGACGAAGTGCTTTATGAATCACTCCTCAACGAATACAAAGAATGCCGCCATTATCTCGCCGATATCATCCTGGAGCTGACCCGATACGCAAACCTGTTCAGCGACATCGTCAGGGACGAGATTGATCCGGATTTCCGGGATGAACAGGGATACGCAACGCTCATCATCGAAGGCGACATCCTCCGGTTCGATACCTACGTCCCTCGGTTCTCACAGGAAGAGATATCTGAAATCGTTGCCTCCGAGAATCCGTTTCATGCTTTTGGCGAAGTCCGCTCGGCACGAACCCCCCGCTTCTCGTGGTGAGGGGAGAAGCTTCCAATCCGCGCTGGCCTCTAGGGCACCTTACTCAGCCGCGCTGAAGAAGCTCTTCGGGTCCTCCGTGCCCAGGAGACCGCGGTGGAACGCACCGGCATCCACCGGCCCGATATCGGCGAAGAGCACCGCTACCGTCCTTGAATGGACGACGGTATACCGGGTGAGGCCGTCCAGCCACGAATGAATCCCGGTGTAAAATCCAACCTCCAGCACCTATAAGGGCTCGACAACGGCAAACTTCCTGGCCACCGTCGAGGGAGCACCGATCAGCGTGCGCCGGTACCCGTCGACGTGCACGCGGCGCACTGCGAACAGATCCAGTCTGTGGCCATCGAGCCAAGTGCAGTAGTCGAAGAGATCTCGGCTATAAGCAGCCAGCGTGTGACGCGAAAACTGCGCCAATTGTCAGGCCGCAATAATTTGGGCGTGTCTTTCTACATCTCCTGCAATCACGTTACTCTAAGCGACGTCCACAACCCGAGTCTCTGGCAAACCCACAACATAACGGTCATTATGTTGTGGGTTAACTGCGCACTCTCGGCCGAACAAGCGGCCAGCAGCCTGGTCGGTGTTTGCACGACGACACGCCGGTATCGGAACCTGCGCCGACAGGTTTTGCCGGCGGGTGCCGCGGGAGGATGGGCTCAACTCCTGCGAGCCTAACGTCGCCTCATACTCTCGTACTAGGTTCGAAGAACCCCCTTGTGCAATGGCGAACGTCATGCCAGAGTGCGCCAATGATTGAATCCGATGCGACGGTCGCGCGCGCACTCAGCACAATTCCAGTTCGTGCGTCTCGCCAAATGACCGCCACCGAGTATCAGGTGCGCGTGGCCGAGGTCCTCAACCTTTTTGAAATCGAAGCGGTGGGGAACGAAACGGGAATTCGTTACGGGGACGAGGGCGTTGAGCTGGAAGATCAGCCCTTAGAAGCGGCCGTTCGCATCCTCATTGGGAGGCGATTCGGCATCCCGGAAGCAATGCAGTAGCCCAACAGTAGGGGTCCTTCGGATCCAGTGTCGCGTTCCTGGGTCTTGGTCCAGACTAAGGGGTGGCATCGGTCGTTCCAGCCGTCACACCGGTCCTGAATCAAACTGCCATATTCACCTGGCCGGAGCCGTAAGGGTTCCGCCAGGTTCACCCCCCACTTATACGGAGTTATAGGGGGTTATGGGGTTTTTCCTATAACCCACTATAACTCCGCATAACTTCGTATAACCCCGCATAAGTCCGTATAAGTGGCAATAGTTGGCCATGGAGTGTCTCTGGGCGGTGCTGGTTTGGTTGACGATGACTGGTTTAGATGTCCCTGTCGCACGGGGGTGGATGCTGAACAACCTGCTCAGTATCAGAGTCACGACCCGGACGCAGCAAAATATCGCCCCAATGGAGGACCGTTCCGAGCCGGCACCGTGGCAAGATGACATCCATCATGGACAGGCAGTTGCGGCGCGCTCCTGACGCGGAATGGGTGTTGATGTACCGGCTCGGGCTGAGCCGGAAACGCATCGCTGAGCTGGTGGGGGCCCAACCCGCCGCCGTCGGTTACCACCTCGTCATCGCGCGCCGCCGGGACCCGGAGCTCATGGTGGCACATCTGGCCGCCGCCCACACCGGAACCAGCCCCTCCCCTGCGGCCCTTGCCCGCATGGAACAGATCATCGTCTGGACTACGGCCGAGCAACGGTTCCCCCGCGACCGCTCCGAGAACAAAGAGGAACGATCAATGGCCCGGTGGTTCTCTGACCGCCGGCGCGAGGCAGCCCAAGGCACCCTTCACGCGGCCTACGGCGAAGGCCTTGCCCGAGTCCCCGGATGGGGCTGGAACCCCAGGACAGCGTCCGAGGAAGCCAGATGGCACCGACGGCTAGCCCAGCTCGTGGACTTCCGCGAGGAAGGCAACGATTGGCCCCGCCACAAGAAGTGCGATTCTGAGCGGGAACACACTCTCGGCGTGTGGGTGCATGCCCAGCGGCAAAAGCACCGTCGCGGCGAGCTCGAAGCTGAAAAGGTCAAACTTCTGGACGCCGCCGTTCCCGGTTGGCAGGCCGGGAGGACCAGGGGCCGCCCTCCCCGGCGATGACCAGAAGGTTGCGCCCATTGTGTACAGGTGGAGCCTCCGCACAGCTCAAAGCTGGGCTGTCCCCGTTGGCATGCAACCCGTTTCTGTTGGATCGCTTCTGTCGCCATGAGCTGCCCGCCGGCCAGTTCGGACGGACGCCGGCCGGAGCCGGGCTAATACGGGCTCAGTGCGCTTTCCATACCCGCATGCATAAAGCCATATCCAGAAAGTTGGATATGCGATCAGTCCGTATTCGGCTTGCAAGGGAACTCATTTCTTGCCTCGGCCCGCAGAGGTTATTCCGTGACGGAACTCCACATCGTCGCCATTGCCTTCACCGAGCCGGCCAAGCGGGAACACTCTCTTTTGTTGGGAGCCGCTTCCGTCCATCACATCTTTTCGTGAACGAGCTCAACCGAAGCTTCGCGGAACCGACGCCGAACTATTGCGCCACCGCCGCCGCCATCGCATAAACATGCGCCGGCATCGGCCGGTGCAACTTCCAATTGATCGCAATCGGCTTCTCCCCCGAGTGCTGAACGTAATCCACCTGGCCAAGGCACGTGTACGGAACAGTCAGGCCGGTCTCGTCCTCTGAAGTACCCCTAGTGAAGATCAGAATCCTCGAGCCATACGACGTCCTGTCCAAATACCGTTTGCCCGTCGGACTCCCCGGCGACGTCGCGTTCTGCGATTCCCAGTGGAACAGTTCCGGGCTGATGGCGTAGTCCTTGTACATCGTGGTTGCCGAGTGCTTCTTGTCATCTTTGTTGAGAGTGACGAAAAATGCGTCCGTGGACGTCGCCGGGCACCACGCCACACCTTCCCGGTGCTGAACATTCTTGCCGACCTCCAGCGAACCGTACTGCAATGCCGCCAGAACCTCCTCACGCCGGTAGGTCGCGTGCGAGAGCAGCGGAACGTGCTGCAGCCCCGCTCCGAGGCCCTTGGCGGCATGCTTGGACGCCGCCACTCCCAGCTTCACGAGCTGGCGGATCTCGCTGCACACAAACTGGTAACCGCGCAGGAAGTCCAAGCCGGCGTCGTACGACTGGAAACCGCCGCCGTCGTCCCAGAGAGTGTAGAACAACATGCGGGCGAACGTCTGTTCTCGCATGCCGAGGTCCGCGTATCGGGGCGCGTCGGCGTCGACGAGCATTGAGTAGGCCTCGGCCCGTTCCGGATCGTCCACGTGGATCAGCGCAGCCATACGGCCGAGGAGCTTCTTCTCGTCGGCGTCGGACAAGTCCTGCAGCCTGCCGCTGAGGACGGCCTCCAGCGGCGAGAACCCGTCGATCAGGCCGGCTTGGCGAAGGTAGCCGGTCCATGAATCCTTGGTCGAACGGTAGATCGACTTCACGTCGTTCCCGGACTGCTCGAGATACGCCGACAGCTCAGTCTCCGCGTACGAGGTGATATCCCGGACCAGCTGCGCCCGGTTGAACCGCAGCTGAGCCCTGATGTTGTCCAGCACCACCTTCTGAGCCACCCGGTCCAACACAATTTGTGAGCCCGACGGCAGGTACGGAAACTCGTCCTCAACGGCTTTCTCCAGCTCCTTCCGCCCGTAACCCGTCAGCGCCCGGTACCGCAGGTCGAAGCGGAACTCACGGCGCTGCTGGCCGATGAAGTCCATGACCGTCAGCACGGCCTTGCCCTCGGCACGGCGCAGCCCGCGTCCCAGCTGCTGGAGGAAGATCGTGGCACTCTGCGTGGGCCGGAGCAGAAGTATGGTGTCCACCTGAGGCAGGTCCAGACCCTCGTTGAAGAGGTCGACGGCGAAGATGCAGTTGATCTCCCGTCGGCGGAGCCGCTCCAGCGCCGCCGAGCGGTCGGCGGCGTCGGTGCTCCCGTCGACGGCAGCGGAGGCGATGCCGGCGCGGTTGAACACCTCGGCCATGTAGTGCGCGTGCTGGACCGAGACGCAGAAGCCGATGGCCCGCATCTGTTCCGTGCTCGTGACCTTGTCGCGCAGTTCGCGGATCACCTTGGCGGCGCGGGCGTCGTTGCCGGTGTAGAGGGTGTTCAGCTGCGCGGTGTCGTAGTTGCCGCGCTTCCACTCCAACTGGCTCAGGTCGACGTCGTCCGAGACGCCGAAGTAGTGGAACGGCACCAGAAGGTCGGCGTCCAGGGCGTCCCAGAGGCGCAGTTCGCTGGCGGTGCGGCCCTCGAAGAACTGCTTGGCGACGTCGACGCCGTCGCCGCGTTCCGGCGTCGCGGTCAGTCCGAGGAGCTGCTGCGGCTGCAGGTGGTCCAGCAGCCGGCGGTAGGTGGGTGCCATGGCGTGGTGGAATTCATCGATGACCACGACGTCGAAGAAGTCCGGTGCCAGCTGTTCAATGCCGAGGGATGACAGCGACTGGACGGAGGCGAAGATGTGCTTCCACTGCCCGGGTTTGTGTTCCCCGACGTAGAGTTCGCCGAAGGCGCCGTCTTGCATGACGTCACGGTAGGTGCGGATGGCCTGTTTGAGGATTTCCTGGCGGTGGGCGACAAAGAGCAGCTTCAGATCACGGCCGGCCGCTTCACTCAGGCGTTTGTAGTCCAGTGCTGCGATGACGGTCTTCCCGGTGCCGGTCGCTGCGACCACGAGGTTGTGGTCGAAGCCCTTGAGCCGCTCGGCCTCCAGGTCTTCGAGCATCTCCTCCTGGTGGAGGAACGGCTGGACTTCGAGTCCGGTGGCTGCCCCTGGAATTGCGGTCCGCCGGCCGCCGTTGCGTTCCAGGGCGGCGTCCAGCTTCTCGCCGTCGCGTTCCGGATCGTAGCTTTGGAAGGCGCGTTGCGCCCAGTAGCTGTCGAAGGTGACCTCGAACTTCTGCAACAGGGCCGGTGTGCCGACCGAACTGAGGCGGACATTCCATTCCAGGCCGTCGAGGAGGGCCGCTTGGCTGAGGTTGGAGCTGCCGACGTAGGCGGTGTCGAATCCTGAGTCGCGGCGGAACAGCCAGGCTTTGGCGTGCAGGCGGGTGGCCTGGGTTTCGTAGCTGATCTTCACCTCAGCCCCGTACCGGTTCACGACCTCGTCGATGGCGCGGCGTTCTGTGGCGCCCATGTAAGTGGTGGTGATGACGCGGAGTCTGGCACCGCGTTCCCTGAGCTCCTCAAGCGCAGGGTGGAGCAGCCGGAGGCCTGTCCAGCGGACGAAGGCGCACAGTAGGTCGACGGTGTTGGCGGACTCGATCTCGGTCCGGAGCTCCGCAGCGAGGTTCGGATCGTCTTTGCTGTTGGTGAGCAGGGCACTGTCCGACAACTTCGTAGTGGGGCGGCGAAGGTTGCGGCGTTTGAGTGTGTCCGGCCGGTGGAGCGAGTGCAGTTGGCTGGGGCCTTCAGCGATGCGGTCGCTGTGCTGGATCTCTTGGAGGAGCTTGTTCGCAAGGGCCACGCGTTCGGTGGGTTTTGCTGCTGTCAGGGCTTGGCGGACTGCATCGGCGACGTGGCGGGAGAGGATGTCTGGGCTGTCTTCGTCTTCTATTCCCGCGAAGATCGGCTGAAACCCTGATGTGCGCCCCAGGCGTGCGCCGAGCAGGTCCGTGTTCAGAAGTTCGTATAAGCCCTCGGACAACTGCTCCGCAGCCGCGTCCCCAATGAAGTTAGTCACTGCGTCAGGTTATGGGTTCGGTTCCCGAAAGGCCAACCAATGAAACGAAAGAGTTGAAATTATTCAGCAATTTCTTGGTCGCGGCCCAGATCGCTCACCTCCGTTACGTTTAGTTAAACTTCGACGATCAATGTAGCGGTCAACGCTAAAACCGAAAGCGAGCACTACCGGAAAGCTTGCAGCGGCCAAAATCTTCCCGCCACACCAAGCGGCGGAGAGAAACGAGCATTTCCTACTGGCTCCAGCGATTCGCATGAAACAAGACTTCTTCAAGAATATCCTCACTGCTTTTTACGTCGGCGTTACGTATTCCCAGGCTTACAAGCGGCAGTTGAGCAACTTCGTCTTCAGTATGTCTCAATCGGGCCTGGACCTCCGCGTCACCTGCCTTGCGCAAGCGAAGCCGGCTTTCCGTCAGGGAGGACTCCGGCGATGGCAGCAGCATTACCGTCAGAACCCTATTGGGGAAGCGTAAGGCTGTTCGAACGGCAATTTTCGCCAACGCATGGATAAAGACATGATCATTGGACATGACCGCATCTTGAACGTCGGATAAGTACGCCCCGTAGTACTCATCGAAAATGTAATCCCAGTCGTTGAGCTGACCTTCCAAAATTAGGCTGCGAAAATGATCACGTGAGACGAAGTGGTACTCACCACCCTGTGTTTCCCCGGGGCGCATCATTCGAGTCGTGATCGGAGTAATAAGAGAATAACGCGCCGCCACTGCACTACTGCAAAGACGACTCTTACCCACGGCAGAAGGCCCTGACACAACAATTAACAAGATAATCCCTAAAATAGCTCTGGCTGGGACACAGCAGGTGCCGAAACGCTGCCGTGCAGAAACCGGATAACCTGGCTTACACAATCCGCGCGATAATCGTAAGACCGAAACTCTCCTGGCCGCATCTCAGCATAGGTCTTCTTACTCCCCGCGGGCACAAATATGGAGTGAAAATTATGAGGAATGACGTAAGGAAAATAATCTGCCTCTTCATGCAAGATCCGCTCCTGGAAGGAAATACGACCGCTGCGTTCCGACCTAAACACAGAATAGTTTCCATCCCTTGTCAATACCCCCATTTGACACACAAAGGTAGCTTTACGCCGTGCGGATCTACCCATTAGATTCAACAACCCAGAAGAACCAAGCGCGTTCCACCATCGCTTCGTGTCTGGTCCTGGCAGGATGGGCGAGTTAGCGAAGTCAGCATTGAAATGCTCCACAAAAAGCATTGTGTCTTCGAGAATCAGGGGGTAAGAGTCCGTCTTAGCAGCAAAACGCGCTAGGCGCTTGAGTGGGTCTCTCACAAGGATTTCTTCCTCAAGAAGTCCTTGACCATCAACCTGAGGCTCAGGCGGAGAGGCCCCAATGGTACTCTTCCTGGTCGTAATGCCCGCGGCGCGGAAAAGGAAGTTGTACTGGCCCAACTTGACCGGGCTTCCTGTAGAGAGGTAAACCTCGCGGCACTCCAAGTTCGGCACTAACAGCCGTATTCTCTCTAACACAGCCGAAGGGACTCGCATTCGTTGCGATCCTTCAGATTTATCTGTTGATTCACGAAGTGCTTCGAACGTCACGGAATTTGCCGAGTATTCGCAAACACGCATTGAAGGAGTCTCAGCCAGTTCAGCCTTAGTAGAATTGGCGCACTCGAAATAGACAACAGGTAGAAATACCCGCTCGACCGTTTGAAACAAGACTGCGGCCAAAAGTTGCATCATGTCCATAATGCGCGGCGTCGCAAAGTCGTCAATGCTGATCCGCAAGGAACCGAAACCTAAAACGTCAGGATGCGAGGGAGACCACACATGCACTTTTATAGGGTGTGCATCTTCCGCAGCGGCAAGTAGCTGGATGAAGGACGGTGTAGCGGTCGGTTCGCATAATCTCGCCCCTGGAGGATTCAAAAGCCTCCATGAGGTGTGCTCGGTACGGCTACTTTGGTTCACGGCTGAAAACAATCACATAGGAAACGTCAAAGTAGCGGTCTACAGCAGTCGCTGTGTCCACTTTAGTGACAAGCCGCACCAAACGGTCACCTGCTACGTCGGTAACGAAGCTAGCATCAGTACTTACCCCTGAATTCCCGGCCTTGGGCGATGCAAAGACCAGGAGGGGGAACATGTCGTCTTCCGGCTGAACCTTCAAGTCTTGTGTAGCCGTGGCAGTGCCTTTGATCATGGGCACGGTGACAGCTCTTTCCAGAGCGGTAAGGTTATGACTCTGCAGCTGCTTTACTTGTGCAGGTAAATCTTTATAATCGTTCATGGTTGCGCCGAGCCACAATATTGCACTGACTAGGGAAATAAGGCCGATGCCGCCTATGAATTTTATCCAATTTTCTCTAACAAATTGCTTTGTTGCTAATATTCGCTGATGTCGCAGGGGCAAACTGGAGATCTTCTTCTGGGGAAAGGGATCGGCATCGCCGACGACGATCTTTTTCCAGTTTTGGCCGAAGTGATGGCTCTTGTTAGCAAACGACTCGGAGTCGCCTCTACTGATGGTAGTAGATTTAACCTCGTAGAAGTGGCAAGCGCCGATTTTTTCGCCTATCTGGAGCTCTATAGGAAGCCGACCGTGGTTGACTATGTGAAAAACTAAGACGCCGTTCCATAGAGGATCGATGTAGGACGCTGACAAAACCACCCCAGCGGTTGCGTGCGTCAAACGGGGGAGAGTTATGGCTCCCCATTTCTCGCCGAGTCGAATGCTCTCGATCGAGTTGACCGTAATATTCTCACCCGGGCGAAGCGAGATTCGACCGTTAGTTTCACGTAAATCGAATACCGATTTACGATCCTTAAAATTTTTCCGGTCGCGGCTCCGACCGTAGTTGTGACTGTATACGAGGGGACCGAGTGTTATTCCAAGCCGGTTGCCAAAGAAGTTCTCATCGAAAATCTCTTTGCCACGATTGTTGGTTCTGACACTTAACGGATGGTTGACATGTGATTCCTCCAAGTTCGACGGGTCGAAGGCGTAGGTTATACCGATGGAATCAGCGCTAATGAGCTTCATGACTTCCGACTTGCTTAACATAAACTGCTGTCCGTTCCTGCCCCCAGAGGCGCATGGATGCTTGGGCGCATCCTCTAACTTCCTATACCCGTAGAACACCTAGAACACCGTCACGGACACTTCCATTGACAAGCTCCAGTGAACCTGCCGGCCGGCATGTGTCAGATGATCACGAGAGCGAGCATACAACCAGGGACCCTCATAGGCTGCTTCAGGCGTAATGTAATAATTGCAGCTGCCGACTAATGATCGGAAGCCGAACACGCTATGGATGCTTTTCACTGAGGCGCAGACAGACTCCCGGGCATTGCCGCATAATCAGCGCCATCAGGATGTCCAGGTACTACGGCTTCGAGTCGTGGCCCAATTGCTGCGACCGCCGGTTCCCAGCATCGCCTGCGTGAGAATCGAGTCGGCTGTGCTCCAATTCCCCCGGCAGGACTGGAAGTGTCTCAGAACGAAGGATCCTCGCCCGACCCAGGTCGGACGCGGAGCATGATCTCCGCGCCTGCGCGGTCCGCCTCCCGCTGTGAAGATCTGCTTCGGGAATTCCCGCGGGAAACCGACAAAACGCGCTCCTTGATAGTCATCCCTGGGAGAGCCAAATCCGCTTCCGGAGTCTCACCCGCTCGGACCGTCGCTGCGGCGCGCTACCAGGAAACTCTTCAATGGGTGTCCTCACTTGCACCGCTCCGCCCAGGCGGGAGAGAGATAGTCGCCAAACAATCTCCCGGGGGCAGGGGAACCATCCATAGCAGCTCCCATCGCTCTCACAGCCAATTGCTCCTCGTTTACGAAACACAATGTGTTTCCCGCACCATCCCTTAATGTTGAACCTGAGCCGAACGAAACCGTTTACGTAAACCGTTTGCGTAACCCATCACTCAACTGGGGTCAAGTGGCCCAGCGGGCACCCTCAGGGAGGAGGAACAGTGGTCACCATCCGCGATGTCGCCAGGCATGCCGGCGTCTCCCCGGCCACCGTCTCCCGGGTTGTCAACGGGCTCGTCGGCTACTCCGACGAGACCCGGGCACGCGTCGAAAACGCGGTCAAGAGCCTCAGCTACGAAACGGACTCCCTCGCCCGGGGCCTGAAGACCCGGCAGACGTCCGTGATCGGGCTGCTCGCGCCGATGGTCTCGGATGCACTGGCCTCCCAGGTGATGCAGGGCGTGGAGGAGGAGGCCCAGGAACGCGGCTACGCCGTAATGCTTGGTCGCACGGGCGCCAAATCCGCCTACATCGCCGGCTACCTCCGGACGCTGCGCACTTACCGGGCCGCCGGCGTCATCCTCATCTCCGCGGTGATCACACCGGAGACGAGGCAGCTGCTGGGGCCCAACGTCCCGATCATTTCCGTGGCCATCAGCGACAAGTCGGGCTCCCCCAGCGTGGCCATCGACGACGAGCAGGCAGCTTACGACGCGACCCGTCACCTGCTGCGGCTCGGCCACCGGCGCATCGGCCTCCTCACCGGGGACCCGGCGTCGATCTACGTCGCCCAGCCCCGCAAACGCGGCTACCTCCGCGCCATGACCGAAGCCGGCTGCACCCCGGTCACCGCCACCGGCAGCTTCTTCTACGAAAGCGGGGCCGCCGGCGTCGACGACCTCCTGCAGCAGGAACCCGGCCTCACCGCGATCTTCGCGATGAGCGACGAAATGGGCGCCGCCGTCGTCAATGAACTGCAGCGGCGCGGCCTCCGGGTGCCGGAGGACGTCTCCGTGCTGGGCTTCGACAACACCTCCACCTCCCTGCACGTGAACCCGCCGCTGAGCACCATGGCCCAGCCGCTCGAGGACATGGGACGGATGGCCGTGAAGAAGCTGCTCCGCTCCCGCGATCTGGGGCCGAAGATCATGCCGCACCGGCTGATCGAGCGCGGCTCCACCGCGCCGCCCAGTTCAGCCCCGCCCAATCCAACACCGGCGAACCCGGGCCCGCCCGGCACCCAGGAACCAACCAGCTAGACCCGACAAACCACCCACCAACGGCGACCGCCGGCACTCCCCCGTGCCACCAGGCCACCCGCCGCGATTCCGCATGCACCAAACCACTCGCACCACCCGCTCGCACCAAACCACAACAAGGAGCAACACATGAGGCAGCGCCGCCGCACCTGGCAGACTCTTCTCGCCACCACCGCAACCCTGACCGTCGCCGCCGTCGCCCTCACGGGCTGCGGCGGAACCGCCACTGACGCGAAGAGCAGCCCGAAGGCCGCCGCGTCCTTCGAGGGCAAGGGCCCCATCAACTACGTCTCCAACCGCGATGCCTCCGGTGCCGCCAACAAGACGATCGAGGAATGGAACGCCGCCCACCCGGAAGAGAAGGTCACGTTCATCGAACTGCCGGACTCCGCGGACCAGCAGCGCCAGCAGCTCATCCAGAACGCCCAGATCAAGTCGGACACCTTCAGCGTGCTGAACCTGGACGTCGTCTGGACCTCCGAGTTCGCCGCCAACAAGTGGATTATGCCGCTGCCCTCGGACGCGATCCCCACGGACAAGATGATCCCCGCCACGGTCAACGCCGCGACGTACCGTGACTCCTTGGTGGGCGCCCCGTACTACACCGACGGCGCGCTGTTCTACTTCCGCTCGGACCTGCTCAAGTCCGCCGGCATCGCCGCCCCGCCCAAGACCTGGGACGAGATGAAGACCGCCTGCAAGGCCATCCTGGCGCTCCCGGAGGCCGCGGGCATGTCCTGCTACGCCGGCCAGTTCGACAAGAACGAGGCCCTCACGGTCAACTTCTCCGAGGCCGTGGCTTCCGCAGGCGGCACGGTGGTGGACGCAGAGGGCAAGCCCACCGTCAACACCGCTGAGGCCAAAAAGGGCCTGAACCTGCTGGTGGACGGCTTCAAGGACGGCCTCTTCCCGTCCGACGCCATCACGTACCTCGAGGAGCAGGGCCGCCGCGCGTTCCAGGACGGCAAGCTCGTCTTCATGCGCAACTGGCCCTTCCTCCACGCCTCCCTGAGCGCCACCGACGGCTCCAGCAAGGTGGCCGGCAAGTTCGGCATCACCTCCATCCCCGGCACCGACGGCCCCGGCGTCTCCACCCTCGGCGGCCGCAGCCTCGCCATCTCCCCGTTCACCCCGAACAAGGCCACTGCCCTGGAGTTCGTCAAGTTCTTCACCAGCGAGGAGCAGGCCCAGAAGCGCCTGGCGCTGTCCTCCCGCGCCCCGGTGTACGCCTCGCTGTTCGCGGATCCCGCCGTAGTCGCCAAGCGCCCGTTCTTCCCCACCCTGCTGACCTCGCTGAACAACGCCCAGCCGCGCCCCAAGGTGGTCCAGTACGGCGCCACCACCAAGGCCATCCAGGAAGAGGCGTACGCGGCCATCACCGGCAAGAAGGACACGGACACGGCCCTGAACGACATGCAGGCCAAGCTCACCGAGCTGTCCGCCAAGTAGTTCCGAACTATTCGAGCACCAGCCGGGCCGGCCGATTCACCCCGGCCGGCCCGGTGCCTGCAACCCCAGTGAGGTTCCCAGAATGACGACGACGACCGTCCCGCCCGCCGGCGCGCAAACCGGCACGCCCCAACCCGCCACCCCGCGCAAACGCGGCCACCGCGGCACCCGCACTCCCGGCGAAGGCCGCATGGCCGCGCTGCTGCTCTCCCCCACCATCCTGGTGCTGGCCCTGGTGATCGTGTACCCGCTGCTCGCGGCCGTGCACCAGTCCCTGTTCCGCGCCGAATCCGGGCTGGACGCGGACGGCTTCGTCGCCGACGTCGAATCCTTCGTGGGCCTGGCCAACTACGCCGACCTCTTCGTCGGCGAAACCGGGCGGCGCTTCCTCAACGCCCTCGGCAACACCACGTTCTTCACTATTACCACCGTGTTCCTCGAGACCGTCCTGGGCCTCTGCCTGGCCCTGGCCATGAACCGCGCCTTCCGCGGCCGGTCCTTCCTGCGCGCCAGCATTCTGGTTCCCTGGGCCGTGCCCACCGCCGTCTCCGGTCTGCTGTGGCGCTGGATCTTCCAGTCCGACGGCATCGCCAACACCCTGCTCGGCAGCGAAATCCTCTGGACCGCCGAGGGCAACGCCTCCCGCGCGGCCATCATCATCGCCGAAGTCTGGAAGACCGCCCCGTTCATAGGCCTCCTGGTCCTCGCCGGCATGCAGGTCATCCCCGGCGAAGTCTACGAAGCCGCCAAGATCGACGGCGCCGGCTGGTGGCGCCAGCTCGGCTCCATCACCCTCCCGCTGGTCAAGCCCACCCTGCTGGTGGCCGTGCTGTTCCGGATGCTCGACGCCCTGCGCATGTTCGACCTGCCCTTCGTGCTGATCGGCCCCGGCAAGGAATCCGTGGAAACCCTGTCCATGCTCGCGTGGGACGAATCCAACCAGCTCCGCTACGGCTCGGCCTCCGCGTTCGCGATCATGCTCTTCCTTTACGTCGCCGTCGTCGCGATCGTGTTCGTGAAGGTGCTCGGCGCCGACGTCACCGGCGCCAAGGAACTGAAGCTCATGTCGAAGAAGTCCCGCTCGAAGGCAGCCCGCACGCTGGCGAACACTGACCAGGCAACCGCCGAACAGAAGAAGGCCGAGGCCACCCGATGACCATCTCCGACCTCCGCAACGCCGCCAAAGATTCCGGCGCCCCGGGCGCATCCGGTGCCAGCGCGCCCGACGCAAGCACCGCCGTCGTACACGGCAAGCCGAAAGCGCAGCGCACGTGGCGCTCCTATTCGGTGTACGTGGGCCTGGCGCTGATCTTCGCCTACTGCCTGGCCCCGTTCTACTGGATGCTGGTCTCCAGCCTCCGCCGCACCGCCGACATTTTCGACAACACCCTGCTGCCGGCGCCGTTCTCGCTGGAGAACTACGCCAAGGTGTTCGACGGCTCCACCATGTTCGGCCAGGCCCTGCTGAACTCGCTGGTGGTGGCCGGCACCACCACGGTGTTCGCCCTGCTCCTCGGCGTGTTCGCGGCCTACGCGATCTCCCGGCTGAACTTCCGCTTCAAGTCGGTAATCCTGGGCGTGATCATTGCGACGTCGATGTTCCCCGGCATCTCCGTGGTGGTGCCGCTGCTGCGCCTCTTCACGGACCTCGGCTGGATCAACACCTACCAGGCGATGATCGTCCCCAGCCTGTCCTTCGCGATCCCACTGGCGGTCTGGAACCTCACCACGTTCATGAAGGCCCTGCCGTTCGACCTTGAGGAAGCCGCCATGATCGACGGCTGCACCAAGTGGCAGGCGTTCCGCCGGGTCCTGCTCCCGCTCGCCGCGCCGGGAGTTTTCACCACCGCAATCCTGACCTTTATCCACAGCTGGAACGAATTCATCATCGCTCTGTCCATGATCAACGACCCCAAGATCCAGACCGCCACGGTGGCAATCTCCAAGTTCACGGGCGCCACCGAATTCCAGGCGCCCTTCGGCGAGCAGATGGCCGCCGGCGTGATCGTCACCGTACCGTTGGTCATTATGGTGCTGATCTTCCAGCGACGGATCGTCGAAGGCCTGACCGCGGGCGCGAGCAAATGAGCGCTGTTCCCGTTCCCGTCGCGGAGACCGCTCTGGCTCCCACCGCCGAGTGGTGGCAGTCCGCCGTCATCTACGAGGTCTACCCGCGCTCCTTCGCCGACGGCGACGGCGACGGCGTGGGCGACCTCGCCGGGCTCATCGCCCGGCTGCCGTACATCGCCGCGCTCGGCGTCGACGGCATCTGGATGACCCCATTCCAGCCCTCCCCGCAGGTGGACCAGGGCTACGACGTCACAGACTACTGCGGCGTGGACCCGCTCTTCGGCACCATGGAACAGTTCGATGTGCTGCTTTCGACTGCGCATGCGCTGGGCCTGCGGGTCCTGCTCGATGTCGTCCCCAACCACTGTTCGTCGGAGCACCCGCTGTTCCAGGCAGCCCTCGCGGCCGGCCCGGGTTCGCCGGAGCGGGACATGTTCCACTTTGTGCCGGGCCCGGTGGGCATGTCCGACGGCGGCACCGGCGCTGCGTCTGACACCGCCGACGGTTCGTCCAACGACGCTTCAGCTGACAACGTCCCGCCGAACAACTGGCAGAGCGTGTTCGGCGGCCGGGCCTGGAGCCGGGCGACACCCGGTTCGGCGACGGATACGGACTGGTACCTGCACCTGTTCTCGGCCGGGCAGCCGGACTGGAACTGGCGAAATCCCGCCGTCGGCGACTACTTCGACGGCGTGCTGCGCTTCTGGTTCGACAAGGGCGTGGACGGGCTGCGCATCGACGTCGCGCATGCTCTGTTCAAGGCCGACGGACTGCCGGACTCGCCCTCCACGGGCGGGGTGGTGGACGGGCTGCGGTCCAACCCGCAGGTCTCGGACCAGGAGGACGTCCACGAGGTCTACCGCCGCTGGCGCACTCTCGCCGAGAAGTATGAGCCGCACCGGCTGCTGGTGGGCGAGGTCAACCTGGAACCCGCCCGCGCGGCCCGCTACACCCGGGCCGACGAGATGCAGCAGGCCTTCGCCTTCGCGTTCGTGAAACTCGGCTGGGATCCGGCGGCGTGGGCCACCGCCGGGAACGAGCTCGAAGCCGCCCGTTTGGAGCACGGGGCCGCGCCGACGTGGGCGCTGGAGAACCACGACATCGTCCGCTCCGTCACCCGGTTCGGCGGCGGCGAAATCGGAGCTCTTCGCGCGCGGGCGGCCCTCGTGGCTCTGCTCGGGCTGCCCGGCGCCGCGTACATCTACCAGGGCCAGGAACTCGGCATGCCCGAGGTCGACGTCCCTGTCGAGGCCCGGGTGGATCCGATGTGGGCCCGCGGCGGCGTCTGCCGCGACGGCGCCCGCGTCCCGCTGCCGTGGACCGAAGACACCGGGCTGAACCACGGCTTCTCGCTCGGCGAACCGGCTGCGGAACCGTGGCTCCCGGTCCCCTCGGACTGGGGCGCGCACGCGATCGAGCTTCAGGAACAGGACCAACAGTCCGCCCTGAACCTGACCAAGGCGGCTCTAGAGCTGCGCCGGCAGTTGTGGAAGAACGAGGTCTTCACCGCGGACGACGGCGGCACCTGGCGGGTCGAGGCGGGAAACCTCCTGATCTGCGAACGCAACGAGCACTTCCTCGTCGCCGTCGCAATGGGCACCGAGCCCGTCCAGTTGCCCGCCGGCACGGTGCTGCTCAGCGCCGCGCCGCTGGCCGAGGACGGCTGGCTGCAGCCGAACAACGCGGCTTGGGTGCTGCGGGACTGAGGCTGAATGCGGTTGGGCCGTCCCCGTTTTCCTTGCGAATGTGAATGGCCCTTTGGCGTCCTGTAACTGAGTCCCTACTTTTCGACGAGGCCAACATTCAGCCCGTCGTCTGGGTGGTAGGTCCAGGAGACGCTGAAGTTATCCCACGATTCACGCTGGGTGCCGTCCAAGGCCCGGGTCTTGCCCATCTCGGCGCGGATGAAGTCAGGGACGTGGATGTTGTTGAGGACGCAGTCGATGTTCTGCATGGAAAGGCCGGAGTAGTCCTTTTCGCCCTTGCCGTCGAGGGAGAGGCTGTGGTCGCCGTCCCCGAGATCCGCGCCGGTCTCGCCGACGATGCCGCAACCGCCGGCGGCTTCCTTAAGTGGCCGAGGTTTCGAGGCTTCTGCCTGGGCGGCGGCCTTGTCGTTGGCATCGTTGACCGCGCTGATGGTGAAGGCGGTCCCAGCGATGCCGAGCATGGTCCCGATGACGAAGCTGGCCCCTGCGATCAGGAGTGCCTTGTTGGCTGGTTTGCGGGTAGCGACGGGCGGCGTCGACGTCGGCGCGTAGTTCGGCATTTCGGGCATTGTCATAATTTCCCCCAAATAGGCAAGTGATGGCCGTGGGATCCACCGGCCTCAGAGATATTACCCAGTGGCGGCGCTAAACGGATTCTTCCGCGCGGCGCCAAGTGGCCAGTGCCTCCGCTTCGGAACACCAACAGGCTAACCAAATTGAACAATGGCACTTTTCCAAAACAACCGAGATGAAACTTTTCAACGTGTCTGCATTCGATTGCACGGAGGCAATGTAACATCCGATATGCGGGTATACGCCCGTGACGCTATTGGGGGAAGCGAACGTGCTTGTAACTGTCGGCTGGCGCGGTGTACGGCCTTTGCCGCCCGCGCTCCACGCTGGGTTCCCTCTATGCGCGTCCATCACCGCACCCACTCCGCACGCTTCGCATCGCACGTCGGTCAGGTGTCCTATGAAAGGACTCTCATGAGCCAACCCCCGAACATTGCACCGTACCCGCCGGCCTTTGGCTACGGTCAGCCACAGACGAGCCACAAGTCGTTCTTGACGACGTGGCTGCTTTCGCTCCTCCTCGGTTTTTTCGGCGTTGACCGTTTCTACCTGGGCAAAGTCGGAACCGGCATCCTCAAGCTGATTACCTTTGGCGGTTTCGGTATCTGGGCCCTCATTGACCTCATCTTGGTCCTTGCCAACCGGACCCGGGACAAGCAGGGTCTTCCACTGGAGGGTTACGACAAGCACAAGAAGGTCGCCCTGATTGTCACCGGCGTTCTCATCCTCTTGAGCATTGTCGTCAACTCCGCCCGTGCCGGGTCAGCCTCAATGTCCGCATCGTCGGTTTCCACTCCGGCAAAATCCGCTTCGGCCTCCGCTTCTGCGGTCCCAGTGGAAACCAAGACGAAGGATCCTGCCGCTGCCAAAGCTGAGGCTGACGCCAAGGCCAAGGCAGACGCTGATGCTGCTGCCAAAGCTAAAGCCGACGCTGACGCTAAGGCCAAGGCAGACGCTGATGCGGCTGCAAAGGCCAAAGCCGACGCTGATGCTAAAGCCAAGGCGGACGCTGACGCCAAGGCAAAGGCCGACGCCGACGCGGCTGCCAAGGCAAAGGCTGACGCTGACGCGGCTGCTAAGGCGGCTGCTGAAGCTGGGACGATCAGCCAGCAAAACGCTCTGCGGGCCGCTGGAGACTACCTCGACTACACAGCCTTCTCGCGCACGGGTCTGATCAAGCAGCTCGTCTTCGAGAAGTATTCGACACCGGATGCTACCTGGGCGGTGGACCGTGTGAAAGTCGACTGGAACGAGCAGGCAGCCAAGTCCGCCAAGAGCTACCTCGAATACACATCCTTTTCGCGTTCCGGGCTGAAGGAGCAACTGGCCTTTGAGGGCTTCACCCCGGCTCAGGCCGAGTACGGAGTAAGCCAGACGGGCCTCTAGCGGCATGCCTCAGTCCTAATTGTGGGGCGTCGAGTCCGACACGGCCGCTTGCATACTCGCGAGCCCACCGCGGCAAAAGTTGGCGCTCCTAGTGGTCTGAGCCAATCTCCTTGTATAGGTGACAGCTCCCGGGGGCCGAGACGACGCGACCGAGTGATGGAGCTACCCGGGATTCCTCCCAACGCCGTTCCGTACACGCCGGGTACTCGTGGTCCACGGGTCCCTTCCTCTGAACAAATGAACCGATCAAGACCCTTCAGCGGGCAAATAAGTCTAGAAAAAATGAAAATGGGAACAATGAAGAAAGAACTAGCCCTGACGGGTTTGCTGTGTCTTGCGCTATCAGGGTGCGCAGGAGCAAATACACCAAAAGCTGCTCCGAACGTCACCGAGACCGTGACTGTGACGGAAACCGCCACCGCGACGGTAACAGCTACTGTGACGGCCGCGGCGGCGGCTCCAGCCGCCGCGCCTGCGGCAGCCGTACCTGCCGCTCCCGCTCCAGCCACGACGGCCGTAATTCCTGCCGCAGTTGCAGGCATGAATGCTCAGGCCCTCGACGAGGACTTGGCTGCTCTGGGATTCGAGAACGTAATCTACAACGCCGATACAGGCAAGACAGTCCTATTGCTGAGCAACTGGACCGTCACCGGAATTGATAACCCGGGCGCTACGCAGCCCGTTAGCAAAGCCGTTGTCGTTCACGTAACCAAGTAGCCTGACGGTGGGTGCAGATGGCCACATGCAGCCGTCTGCACCCACAGAACCGCGCTCCCCCACTCAAACACCACAGGATCGGCGGGCGGGTCCGACTTGATGAAGGTTGACTCCCCGAAGTTCTGCGCTCTTGCGGCCGCCGTGGCAAGCCGGTCGACCGTGGCAAGGTTCGCCTCGATTTCGGTACCGGTTTCCAGCCGCCCGCTAGCTATCCTCACACCAGTCCCATGGGCGGCCGGGTGGACCGGCCGCCCTTCCGGTGATCGTTCTATTTGGTGTTCAGCACATTCCAGAGGATCAGATCGTGGGCGTGCCTGGCTTTATCGTCGCCGCGGAAGTCTGCTTCCTTGACACTGGAGCCTGTGTCGATTCCGATGCTGGACGTCGACGCGAACCGGCCCATCATCGATTTGTTGGACAGCATGGAGACGGAGCGGATGTTCTTGTAGGGCACCGAAACGACGGCGAGCTTATTGCCGACGAAGCTCTTGTCCTGGAGGATGACGCGCATGTTCGTGATGCCCACGAAGCCGGTGCCTACTCCAATGCAGTCGTAGACCGCGTAAACTATCTCACCCTGCAGCAGCCCGGCCTTGATCTGCTCGAGCTGGTCCGGTCGGTCATGGATAACCTGGGTCAATGTGTTCCCTCGTTCGAGTCAGTCGCGGAGCGGAACGCCGTGCGCGTCCCGCTGGAATTGGGCGGAGCCGGCGATGATCATGATGCCTTCGATGACACCCCAGAGGCACACGATGCCGAAGGTGAACGCGCCCAGGACCAGTGTGAGGATGAGCTGGATGACGGCGATCTTGGTGAAGCCCAGGTAGAAGCGGTGAATACCGAGTCCGCCGAGGAAGATGCCCAGGAGCCCGGCGACGACCTTGGACTTCGGCTGCGGGTAGCCGTAGGCGGGGTTCGGCATCGGGGGCTGCTGCTGGTATTGCGGCTGCAACGGCGCCGGCGGGTAGCTCTGGTGCTGGGGCTGTTGGTACGGCTGCTGCGGTCCGACGGGGTGGCCCTGCTGCGGGCCAGCGTACGGCTGCTGCGGTCCGACCGGGTGGCCCTGCTGCGGGCCAGCGTAGGGCTGCTGCTGATACTGCGGCTGTGACGACGGCGCCGGCTGGTAGCTCTGATACTGGGGCTGGTACGGCTGCTGCGGGCCGGCATAGGGTTGCTGCGGTTCGACCGAGTAGCCCTGCTGCGGGCTTACGTGGGGCTGTTGCTGCCGAGGTTCGACGGGGTCCTGTTCGATCTGGTACGGCGGGGCTGCTGGCAGCTGGTAGCCCCCCGGAGGGGCAACGTTCGCGTCAGGGTGAGGCTGTGTCATGGTGGTGCCTTTCGAAGAGTGATGATGCAGCCCACGGCGGTCAGGCGGCAGCACCGTCTACGACGGCATCCCCCAAAATCCATGTGCCGACATCAGTTTGACGAAAAAAATCGCCAATTGCGCTGTTTGGTGCCGTATGTCCTGACTGAATTGCCGTCGGCATCCGGACCGCCGCGCGCGTCCCGACTACACTCTCAACTCAGAAGAGCCGCTTTCCCTGCCCACTTTTCAGGAGACCACCATGGATAACGAGATTCAGCTGATCAGTGACGGCGATGGCCTGGCGATCATCGGGGATCCGTCGGCTGTCGAACGGTTCCTCGTTTCTGAGGGGCTGCCATCGAAGGACCTCGGACTGCAACGGCTCGGATCTGCCCTCGGTAACGCGGCTGGAGTCGCACAGGCAGGTTCCGAGATTGCAGCCAACTCAGGCCGCTGGGTGAAGCTGACTAAGGAGTCAGCACAGCTTGTCAACAAGTACGGGCTGAGGGAAAGTTCGACGACGGGTCTCCGCTCCGGTGTGCTAAAGGGGAACACCGGCCAGATCAAGGGATTCGTCGAATTCGTGAAAGGGCCAGGATCGCTTGTGGCCAACCCGGCGATTCTGGCTGGTGCCGCAGGGATCATGGCGCAGTTTGCGATGCAACAGACCATGGACGAGATCACCGACTATCTCGCCACGATCGACGAGAAGGTCGACGACGTGCTCCGCGCCCAGAAGGACGCCGTGTTGGCGGACATGATCGGAGTGGACCTTGTGATCGAGGAGGCCATGACCATCCGGGAGCAGGTCGGCCGGGTCTCCGAGGTCACGTGGTCGAAAGTGCAAGCCACGTCGCTATCGATCGCGCGAACCCAGGCGTACACGTTGCGTCAACTCGACGCACTCGCGGAGAAAATGGAACACAAGACCAAAATCGGTGATCTCGCCACAACGTCCAAGGAAGCCGAGTCCAAAGTTCAGGAGTGGCTCGCCGTTCTGGCTCAGTGTTTCCAACTGCAGGACGCGATCGCCGTGCTCGAACTAGACCGTGTGCTGGACTCGTCTCCGGATGAGCTGGACCAGCACCGCCTTGGTCTGAGGACGGCCCGGCAGAACCGTCTGGAACTCATCTCGCGAAGTACACAGCGTCTGATGGCCCGCATGGATGCGGCTGCAGGCGTGGCCAACACGAAGGTGCTGCTGCACCCGACCACGTCCCGGGCTGTGGTGCATTCGAGCAACCAGGTCGCGGCTGGCGTTGTTGACTTCCACGGGCGGCTCGGGATCGACCGCCGTCGAGAGTCATTGGAGGCGAGACGATGGGTGGACGCGGCAGCGGAGGTAAGGGACAAGGCGCTCGAAACAGGAGCAGAGGGCGTCGATGCCGCCGGGCGCCTCGGTAACGAGACCCTCGACAGGGCCAGATCAGTGAGGGACAAACTCTCCAGCAGGATCGCCGAGCGTGCGCTCCGTCGGCGCGGGGACGACGAGGAACGCGACGAAAATGGTGACGAGGAAGGCTCAGTGAGCGCGGACCGTCAAACCTGAACTCTCCGGTTGGATTGAACCAGTGAGCCTCTCAGGCTCGGTTTACCAGGACAGGGTTGACGCCAACCGTTCTGGCCACGTTAGCGATCACATAGGCTGAGGTCTTCCCAGCGCTCTTGATCTACTGGACACCAAGGACGAGCACCCGGTGAAGCCGCGTACCCGGACATCTTCTGGCTTCCCAGGCACCTTCTCATATGGTGCTAATCTCGCTGGACGGGCCGCCGATGGTATGGAGGAATTATGTCTGGAATAGGCAACAAGGCTGCCGCCGTATTGAAGAACGGCGGGGCGAAGGCAAAAGCCAATGGAGACAAGCTGTACGCCCTCGCAAAGGACCCCGTCGTACAGGCACGAGTTAAGGGACTGGCCGAAGAGGGCAAGAAGATTTATGCGGTGGTAACAAGCACTGAGGCCAAGCAGGCTTGCCGGCAAGCTGCAGATTTCGTCAGGAAGACTCGGAAGAAGTAGCTCCGCGGCAACCGCCGCTGCCAGAGCATCAGGGAAGGCGCCCGCACCCGAGCCACTTCTCCAGCGAGACATCCACAGCCCGAGATCCAGCTCGCTGGCACTCGAGCACTTCTCTGAACACAAATTGTCGGCGCCAGGTGGGATCTTGCAGCATGGCAACCAAACGTCGTCGTTCAAGTAACGCGGGCGCCGCCGCCGCCGGGTGCGGCCCCTTCGGCTTCTTCCTCGCTCTCGCCGTGATCGGTCTCATCATCCAATACTGGTGGGTTCTCCTGATCGCCGTCGGCGTGGTAGCGCTGACCGTGGCAATCGTCCGCTTCGCCAAGACCCCGCACCCTCCGGTCAAGGCGCGCTCGCCCAAGGCAGCCCCACCACCCAAGCCCCGACCGATCAAGACCCCGCCCAGCCCGGCCCTCGTCAGTGAAGATCTCGCGGTCCAGATGCGCGCCGCCAAACAGGTCCGTCACGTACGGGACATGCAGGAGTGGGACTACGAGTGGATCCGGCTGACCTACCCTCGGAAGAGCAGCCGGGAACTCAGTGAAATCGCCAACGCCCACTTCGCACGGGGGCGGTCGATTGGCGTCAACTATGGGGACGTCTCCGTCCCCCGACGCAAAGGCCCCAAGCCTCGCTAACCTGCAGCGTGGCTATCCTGTCGCACGCTGGGCCCTCGCCCGACAGGCGGGAAGCGCCGTCGTGCTGCATTCGGTGGAACCCGCCCCTCTGGATGGGCGCTACGTGACCTCGCGTTGCTGTTCGCAGAAGCTCTACCCCTGCAGCACCGGGCTCGGCGACATCTCCGCGGCCTGGCGCAGGGCCTCGATCATGCTCCGCACGTCCACGATGCCCTTGCCCGCGATGTCGAAGGCCGTGCCGTGGTCCACGGAGGTGCGGATCACGGGCAGACCCACGGTGATGTTGACGCCGGCCTCGATGCCGAGGACCTTCACGGGGCCGTGACCCTGGTCGTGATACATCGCGACGATCAGGTCGAAGTCGCCGCGGCCGGCCAGGAAGAACGCGGTGTCTGCCGGGAGCGGGCCGCGGGCGTCGATGCCGTCCGCCTGCAGCTTCTCGATGGCCGGGGTGATCTTCTCCGCCTCCTCGCCGTAGCCGAACAGGCCGTTCTCCCCCGCGTGCGGGTTGATGGCGCAGACGCCGATCTTGGGGTTGGCGATGCCGGCGCGCTGCATGGCGCTGTAGCCGCGCCGGACCGTGCGTTCCACCAGGCCGGGCTCGATCTTGTTGATCGCATCGATCAGGCCGATGTGCGTGGTGACGTGGATGACTTTGACCTTGGGCGTGGAGAGCATCATGGAGACTTCCTCAATCCCCATGAAGTGCGCCAGCAGCTCCGTGTGGCCCGGGTACACGTGCCCGGCCTTGTGCAGCGCGGCCTTGTTCAGCGGCGCGGTGCAAATCCCCTGCACCTCCCCCTTCATCCCGAGCTCGCAGGCGATCCGGATGTAGTGGTACGCGGCGTTGCCGGCCTCCGCCGATTCCACACCCCACGGCAGGTCATGCGAGAGCAGCTTCGGATCAACCACGTTGATGCGGCCCGGTTCGAAGACGGCATCGGCCACGTCCTGGATCTCCACGATGTCCGCCGTCACGCCCAGCGCCTTCGCACCCAGTTCCAGCCGGTACACGTCGCCGATGACGACGGGCCGGCAGTCCCGGTACGCGTTCTCGGCCAGCAGCGCGCCCACCGTCACTTCGGGGCCGACGCCGGCGCCGTCGCCCATTGTGACGGCGATGACGGGGCGGGTGTCCTGTGCTGTTGCCTTCAAATCGGTGGCATTCAACTCGGCTGCTTTCAAGACTGAATTCATGGTTTCTCCAGATTTTGCGGAAGGGTCGAGTGGTTCGTAACCTGCAGTGCCGGCCGGGTCGGTGGCCCGACGGCTTTGGATTGATTGGTAGAGCTGCAACAGGGCCTGGTCATCGCCGAAGCTGCCGGGTTTGGTGCCTACCAGCCTGCCGTCGTCGGCCAGGCTGACCACCGCACCGTGTTGTTCGGCGCCGAGCGGCTCCAGCGCCCGGATGCCGAGGCGGTCCAGCACTTCGCGGGCGGTCTCGCCGCCGGTCAGGATGAGATCGGGAAGCACGACGTCGGGTCCCGACCGTTGTACGACGGCGGCGGACACGAAGTCCGACAGGCTGTGGACGATCGTGCCGACTTCGCGAGGATCCACGTTCTCGGCGACGACGGTCACGACTACAGGCTCGCGGGCGGCCAGGGCCTCGCGGACAATGCTCACCTTGGGGGCAGTCCCCGACTCACGCAGTTCTTCCGGGCTCAGCCCGACGAGCGTAAATCCTCCGGCCTGAAGCTCCCGCAGTTGCCTGCGTGCGGCCTCGGACGCGGAGCCGACGACGGCGAGCACCGGCCGTGCGGCACGGCTGACAGTAAGATCGGAGGTACTGGCGTCTCGTACGACTTGCGCGTTTCGCGCAGGGACCGGCGTTTTCGTGTCCGAAGCGGAGTGAACCGCCGGTCGAAGCGTTTGCGCGAGCACGGCGGCGATGCCGCCCGTGCCCACGAGGACGATCCTGCGGCCGCCGGCGGCGAAGTCCATCTGGGCCAGGGCTTGCACCACGGCTTCCAGGTCTGCCTCGGTTTCGCCGTCGGCCACCACGGTCGCGGCCTCATCACCCGCGAACAACTCACGGAGCTTGGCTGCCAGGGCCGGAGAACGGACCGCGGCGAGATCCAGCTCCTGAACGGGACTCTGCGGCAGAACCTCCGCGATCAGGGAGGGCGGCGTTGCTGCCTCGGCCTTCCAGAGTCCGGTATCGGCCAGGGGCACGCCGTCGGCGTAGGGACGTCCGTCCACTACGGTGCGCCGCAGCTGCGGCAGGGCACCGGCGATCAGCACGTGGAAACCGAGGTCCGCCAGGGCAGCCACTTCGGCGCCCACGTTGCCGCGCCACAGCGAGTCGATCTTCTTGAACAGCACAGCAGCGTCCACGGCGTCCTGCCCGGCAAAGACCCGGGCCACGGCGGCCGCGGCAGCTTCCGCAGAGGAAGACCTCGAGTGCGTGTCAGCAACAATCACGTCGGAAGTCGCGGAAGATGGCTCGAGCAGGATTCGCGTGTCGAACCCCTGCCGGGCAAAGCACTCCCCCACTTCAGCGGCGCCTGAAAAGTCATCGGCCTGTACGAGCACTGTTGCCATGTCTCCCTCCTCCCTTGGATCGGACTGGTAATCAAGCGGGCAATGAAGCTGGTCATCGAGCTCTTCATCAAGCTTTCGATGTCCTCATCATGACACAACTGCGCGAATCGCGCTAGAACTGTTGCGCGAATCGCGCAAACGTGGCAAGGTGATCCATGTAACACGGCGCAGGCCATCCGGTCGCCAGCCGTCCCCCGTTCTACCGAGAGGTCAACGATGACCGTTCTTCCTCAAGGACCCGAGATTTCCCGGCGCCGCCTGCTGCAATTTGGCGGACTGGCCGGACTTCTCCTGGGCACAGGCAGCGTTGCCGGATGTGCCGGCCCCACCGGCCTGCCGGGCCCCAGCACCTTGACCCTGGCGCTCAACCGCTCCCTGGTCAGCCTGGACAACAAACTCAACCAGTTCGACGCCGCCGTCACGGTCCAGCGCGCCGTACGCCAGGGACTCACCGCCATTGGCCCCGAGACCAAGCCCGTCCTGGTCCTGGCCGAAAGCTTCGTCATGACCTCCCCCACGGTATGGACGGTCAAGCTCCGCGAAGGCATCAAGTACTCCGACGGCACTCCCCTGAAGATCGAGGACGTCGCCACGGCCCTGAAGATGTACCAGCAGGTCCAGGGCTCCTTCGTTGCCGGCTTCTTCCCCGAGTTCCCCGCCGTGGTACCTGTGGATGACCGGACCTTCCGGATGGAATCTAAGAAGCCGATTCCCATCCTCGATTCGCTCATGAGCATGATCCTGATCAGCCCCGCGGCCAAGAACAAGCCAGAAGAGTTGCAGGAAGGCGTCGGCACCGGCCCGTACGTCGTGACCAAGTTCAACCGCGGCGCCGGCACCTACAGCCTGCGCCGCAACGAGAACTACTGGGGCCCGGCACCCGCGGTGGACACCGTCGAGGTTCGGTTCCTCCCGGAGGAATCCAGCCGCGTCATCGCGCTGCGCAGCGGCGAGGTGGATGTCATTGACTCCATCACGCCCGACTCGCGCGAACAGCTGGCCGGACTTCCCGGCGTCGTACTGAGTGAAGCGTCCAGCCTCCGGCTGAACCAGATCTTCTACAACTTCCGCAAACCGGCAGGGCATCCGCTGGCCGATGTCCGGGTCCGTGAGGCCCTCAGCTGGGCCATCAACGGCGAAGCGTTGGTCAAGGACGTGCTGGTGAACTCCGTCAGCCAGGCCGAGGGTGTCACCCCGTCCAGCCTGACCGGCTTCGCCAAGACCGGCACCTACGTTTACGATCCGGAGAAGGCCAAGGCAACCCTGAAGAGCCTGGGCGTCAACGACCTCAGCCTGAAGATCATCTGGGAAACCGGCGAATTCGCTTCCGACACCTCCGTCATGGAGGCCCTCGTGGAGATGTTCGGCAACATCGGCGTCCAGGCCCAGCTCCAGCAGTTCGAAGCCGGCGGCAACATCTCGGCCTGGCGCCAGGGCAAGCAAGGCGACTGGGACCTGCTGGGCAATGGCTTCAGCAGCCCCACCGGCCTGGCCATCACCATGATGCAGGGCATGTACGCCGGCACCGCGGAGAAGGAAAAGACCCGCGACACCTACCAGGGATATGTGAATCCCGCCGTGCACGCCAAGATCCAGGCCGCCGCCACCGAAGTTGATCCCGTACGGCGGCAGCAGCTGCTCGCCGTGGCCCAGCAGGCCATCTGGGAGACCTGGCCCTGCGCCTGGGCGTTCGTGCCCAAGTCCGTGCTGGCCCACCGCAACCGGGTGGGCGGCCTTTCGCTGGCACCCACCAACTCCTACCCGCTCGCTGACGTCCGGCTGGAGGCCTGACCATGACGAAGTACATCCTCAAGAGGATCGGCCAAGGCCTGCTGACCGTGTTCCTCACGGTTTCCACGGTGTTCATCCTGATCCGCCTGGCCCCGGGCGATCCGGCCGTTGCCTACGCCGGACCGCTGGCCACCACCGAAGAGCTGGCCAAGGTCCGCCAGCAGTTCGGCCTGGACCTGCCCCTGCTCGAGCAGTACTGGATCTTCCTGCAGCAGCTGTTCACCGGCAACCTCGGCACCTCGTACTCCTTCCAGGCCCCGGCCGTGCAGGTAGTCATGGAGCGGTTGCCGTACACGCTGACCTTGGCCACGTCCGCGATCCTGCTCACCACAGTTGTCGCCATCCCGCTGGGCGTCTGGATGTCCCGCCGGCCGGACACCAAAAAGGAATTCGGCGTCAACGTCCTGACCATCGCCGGGCAGTCCATGCCGGACTTCTGGACCGGCATCATGCTGCTCACGTTCTTCGCCGTCCTCATCCCGATTTTCCCGGCCTCCGGCTTCGCCACCTGGGGCAGCCTGGTCCTGCCGACCGTCACCATCGCCATCCTGCAGATCGCCCTGATCTCGCGGATGGTCCGGCGGGAAATGACGGCGAACTTCGCCGCACCCTACCTGACCGTCGCCCGCTCCCGCGGCGTCCGGAATTCCCTGCTGACCTGGCGCTACGCCATGGGCAACTCCGCCATCCCCGTCTTCACGGCCCTCGGCACCCGCTTCGCGGCCATGCTCAACGGCGTGGTGGTGGTGGAAGTGGTGTTCGCGTGGCCCGGCGTCGGCTCCCTGATTGTGCGGGCGCTCGAAACCCGCGACTACCCGCTGATCCAGGCCACGGTCCTGATCACGGCTCTGCTGGCGGTTGGAGTCCAGCTGCTCGTCGACCTCGCCTACCCGCTACTTGATCCCCGCATTCGTCTTGGAAAGGCGGCCACAGCATGAGCATCAGCGACACCGCAACTCCTTCCGCAGTCCCTCCGGCAGAAGTACCCACCGAGCCCTCGGCCAGGAAGTCCTCCCCCAGCGCCGTCACCAAGGAGCTGATCGCCAAGGCCGGCGCCACCCGCCGACGGGCCGGCGCCAAGTTCAAGATACGCACCGGCGTCATCTGCACGCTGCTGGTGGTCGTTCCAATCGTGCTGGCCGGGTTCCTGCCGCTGGCGGACCCCAACCACCAGGACCTTGCCCACCGGCTGCTTCCACCGCTGAGCGAGGGTCACCTGTTCGGCACCGACCAGCTGGGCCGCGACCTGCTCTCCCGGGTGCTGCATGGCGGCCAGGTCTCGCTCACCATCGGTGTCCTGGCCGTGGTGGTCTCCGGCACCATCGGCATCATCGCCGGCGCGGCAGCCGGGTACTTCGGCGGCAAGCTGGACACCGTGGTCTCCCGCCTGATCGAGGCGCAGATGTCCCTGCCGCTGCTGATGATGCTGCTGCTGGTGGTGGCGCTCTTCGGCCCGTCCATTCCGGTCATCACGTTCGTGATCGCCATCGCCCAATGGCCAGAAGTGGCGCGCCTGACCCGGTCCATGGTGCTCGTGGAACGCGAAAAGCCCTACGTCTCCGCCGCGCGGATCCTGGGCCTGCACCGCGTGCAGATCCTGATCCAGCACATCATCCCCAACGTCATCAAACAGGCCACGCTGGTGGTCCTGCTCCTCCTGGCCCAGGCCGTGCTGCTGGAAAGCGCGCTCGCCTTCCTCGGCGCCGGCCCGCAGCGGCCATTCGCCACGTGGGGGCGCATCATCTCCGACGGTCAGGGCTACCTCACCACCGCCTGGTGGCTGGTAACGGTGCCCGGCCTGGTCATCGCGATCATGGTAGTGGGCGTGAACCTGCTGGGCGACGGCCTCCGCGACCGTCCCCGCCGCAAGAAGAAGGGTGCCTGAGATGGCCTTGCATTCGGAAATGACAGAACAGCCGCTGCTGGAAGTCCGCGACTTCCAGGTGGAACTGATCACCGACGTCGGCATTGTCCGCGCCGTGGACTGCGTCAGCTTCACCATCCACCGGGGCGAGACGGTCACCATCATCGGTGAGTCCGGTTCCGGAAAATCAACGACGGCGATGGGCCTCCTCCGGCTCCTGCCGGAGGACCTCGCCGTGATCTCGGGATCGGTCAAGATCGACGGCGTGGACGTGATCGCCGATGCCAAGGCGATCAACAAGGTCCGCGGCAGGACCCTCGCACTGATCCCGCAGGACCCCATGACGGCACTGAGCCCCGTGCACTCGATCGGCAACCAGCTGTTCGAGGCCATCCGGATCGCCGGCGCCGCCTCGACCAAGGACAAGGGCGCCGTCCATGCCCGCGCCATCCGGCTGCTGGAACAGGTCCACATCCCCACCCCGGATGCGCAACTGAAGAAATACCCGCACCAGCTCTCCGGCGGCATGCTCCAGCGCGTCCTGATCGCCATCGCCCTGGCCAGCGAACCGCAACTGCTGGTCGCCGACGAACCCACGTCCGCCCTGGACGTCACCGTGCAGGCCGGCATCCTGGACCTGCTGCTCGAGCTGCAGGAACAGCGCGGCATCGGCATCCTGATGATCACGCACGACCTCGGCGTGGCCCGGCTGATCTCGGACCGGATCCACGTCATGAAGGACGGCGCGTTCGTCGAGTCCGGCGAGGTCCAGCAGATCGTGGACAACCCCGCCACCGACTACACGCGCAAGCTGCTCGCCGCCATCCCCGTCCTGGGCGCCTGGGACGAAACCCCAGACACCACCGCCCTGACCACCACTGGAGCCCGCCATGAATAAGCCGTTCCTGTCCGTCGAAAACCTCGTGGTGGACTACCACGTCTCCGGCGGAACCTTCCGGGCAGTGGACGACGTCTCCTTCTCGGTCGAGAAGGGCAAGACGATCGCCGTCGTCGGGGAATCCGGCTGCGGGAAGTCCACCATCGCCAAGGCGCTCATGCGCCTGGTCACGCCGACCAGCGGCCGGATCGACCTGGACGGGACGGACCTGGCGGCGCTCAGCGAGGCCAAGCTCCGGCCCCTGCGCTCGAAGTTTCAGATGGTTTTCCAGGACCCGTACGGGTCCCTGGATCCGCACCTCACGGCGCAGGAAATCGTGGCCGAGCCGCTGAAGCTCCAGGGTGTCCGGTCGCGGGCCGAGCGGCACCGGGCGGCTGCCAGCCTGATCGACCAGGTGGGCCTGCCGGTCGCATCCCTGGACAAGCACCCGTCAGAGTTCTCCGGCGGCCAGCGGCAGCGGATCGGGATTGCCCGGGCGCTGGCGTCCAAGCCGGAACTGCTGGTCTGCGACGAGGCCACCAGTGCGCTCGACGTCTCCGTGCAGGCCCAGGTGCTCCGGCTGCTCAAATCCATCCAGGACGAAACCGGCATCACCTACGTCTTCATTTCGCACAACCTCGGCGTGGTGCAGGAGATCAGCGATACCGTGATGGTCATGCAGCGCGGCAAGCTTGTGGAGCACGGAACGACGGCGCAGGTGCTGACCGCGCCCACCGAGGACTACACCCGCAAGCTCCGCCGCGCCGCCCTCGACCCGTCCACCATGACCGGCCTGAAGCCGCGGCACATCGTCTCGTCGCTCGCGCTGAAGACCAGCGCCTGAGGCCCTGACCGCCTGCCCCAAACCATCTCCAGTCACAGCAACCGCGAGGAATCAACCAATGAGCATCCAGCCCGAAGGCACGCCAGTGGACGGCCTGAAGCTACCCATCTCCAGGCTCGTCCTGGGCACCATGACGTTTGGCGACACCGCCGATGAGGCCACCGCGGGACGGATGGTGGACGAGGCGCTGGCCGCCGGGATCACTACCATCGACACCGCCAACGCCTACGTCGGCGGAGCCACCGAGGAGATGCTGTCCCGCCTCCTGAAGGACCGCCGGGCCGACGTCGTCCTCGCCTCCAAGGCGGGCATGCCGCACCCGGACCACGGCCAGCACGCGCCGCTGTCCAAGGAAGGGCTGCGCAACAGCGTGGAGGGCAGCCTGCGCCGGCTCGGCGTGGACAGCATCGACCTGTTCTATTTGCACCAGCCGGACCGGGTCACCCCGCTGCAGGAAACCCTGGCCACGGTGGCGGAGCTCGCCACCGAAGGGAAGATCGGTGCCCTGGGCGTGTCCAACTTCGCGGCATGGCAGATCGCCGACGTCATCCATGTGGCCAGTGAAGTGGGCGCACCGCGTCCGGTGGTCGCGCAGCAGCTCTACAACCTGGTGGCCCGTCGGGTGGAGGAGGAATACCTCGAATTCGCCGCCACGCACCAGGTCCACACCATGGTCTACAACCCGCTCGGCGGCGGCCTGCTGACCGGGAAGCACAGCTTTGACGCAAAGCCGACCGAGGGACGCTACGGCGACTCCAAACTCGCCGCCATGTATACCCAGCGGTACTGGGACAAGCAGCTGTTCGAGGCCGTGTCCGCCCTGGCCAACATCGCCGAAGGCGCGGGCATCAGCCTGGCCGAGCTGTCCCTACGCTGGCTCGCGTACCGGAACGGCGTCGGCTCCATGCTGCTCGGCGGCTCCAAAGTGGAGCAGCTGCAGGCCAACATCGCGGCCGTGGCCAAGGGCCCGCTGCCGTCAGAGATATCCGAGGCGTGCGCCGCCGTCGGCTCCGGCCTCCGTGGCCCCATGCCCGCCTACAACCGCTGACCTACGCAACCATTCCCCAGACTGAATTCCAACGACTCTAAGGCAGAAGAGAGAACATGACTTCCGAACTCGCTACCGAATTCGCCCGCAAGATCCGCGCCCGCGAGCAGGCCGTTGGCTACTGGGCCGTCCTGGACGCGCCCGTCGCCACCGAGCGCATCAGCCGGCTCGGCTATGACTACGTGGCGCTGGACGCGCAGCACGGGCTCTTGGGCTACTCGGGCGTGCTGAACGGGCTCATGGCGATCGACGCCGGGCACACCGCCGTCGGCATGGTGCGGGTGGAGGGCAATGACTTCACCGCGATCGGCAAGGCGCTCGACGCCGGCGCCGTCGGCGTGATCGTCCCCCTGGTCAACTCCGCGGCGGACGCCGCCGCGGCCGTCGCGGCGGCCAAGTACCCGCCGCTGGGCGGCCGGTCCTACGGCCCCATGCGCTCGGCCCTGCGGATCGGCCCGGTTCCCGCCGAGGCGAACGCCGCCACCCTGATCTTCGCCATGATCGAGACCCCGGAAGGGCTGGCCAACGTCAAGGAAATCTGCCAGACGCCCGGGCTGGACGGCATCTACGTGGGCCCCTCCGACCTCGCGATCGCCGTAGGCGCCGCCTACCCGGGTGATCCTGCCGTCGACGCCGAATTCAACGCCGCGCTGGAGACCATCGCCGAGGCAGCCGCCTCTGCCGGCGTGGCCGCGGGCATTCACACCCCGGCTGGCGAGGTGGCCGCGCTCCGGCTGCGCCAGGGCTACACCTTCACCACCGTCGCCTCCGACCTGACCCACCTGGAGCTGGCCGCCAAGGCCCACCTGGCCGCCGCAACCGCAAAGGACTGACCTGTGTTTTCAACAGACGCACCCAGCACTCAGGCTTCCGCTGCTGGCTACACCACCATCACGCCCGACGGCGAGGTCAAGGTAGCCGGCGGCAGCCAGTACGCGTACTTGCCGGCGCCCACGGTGCAGAGCCACGCCGCGAACCTCCTGACGCTTCCGGACGGTCGGCTCGGCTGCGTGTGGTTCGGCGGCACCCAGGAAGGCGTGCCGGACATCTCCATCTGGTTCTCGGCCCTGGAGCCCGGCAGCCGCCAGTGGTCGCCGGCCGAGCAGCTCTCCGACGACTCCGCCCGCTCCGAACAGAACCCCATCCTGTTCGCCGCCCCGGACCACCGGCTGTGGCTGCTGTACACCGCGCAGAAGGCCGGCAACCAGGACACCGCCGAGGTCCGCCGTCGCATCTCCGGCGACAGCGGCCGGACCTGGGGCCCGGTGGAGACCCTGTTCGCAGCCAACCAGACCGGCGGCGTGTTCGTCCGCCAACTGCCCGTGGTGCTGCCGTCGGGCCGGCTGATCATCCCGATCTTCCGCTGCATCACCACCCCCGGCGAGAAGTGGGTGGGCAACAGCGACGACAGCGCCGTCATGATTTCCGACGACGCCGGCGCCACCTGGACTGAGCATGTCCTGCCGGGCAGCTTGGGCTGCGTCCACATGAACATCCAGCCCGTGGCCGACGGGTCCCTGCTGGCCCTGTTCCGCAGCCGCTGGGCCGACTCGATCTACGAATCCCGGTCCACCGACGGCGGCAGCACCTGGAGCGAGCCCGTTCCCACCGAGCTGCCGAACAACAACTCCTCCATCCAGTTCACTGCGCTGGCCGACGGGCGGCTGGCCCTGGTCTACAACCACAGCCGGGCCGAGGCCTCCACCGAGCGGCGGCTCTCGCTCTACGACGAGATCGACGACGACGGCCTCGCCGAGGAACAGGGGCAGATCACCGAGCCGGTGGTCCCCGCAGCTTCGGTTCCAGGAGACGGCAGCGAACGGAAGGCCTTCTGGGGCACGCCGCGGTCCCCGATGACACTCGCGATCTCCGAGGACTCCGGCCGCAGCTGGCCCATCCGCCGCAACCTCGACGTGGGCGACGGCTACTGCCTGTCCAACAACTCCCGCGACGGCCTGAACCGCGAATACTCCTACCCGTCCATCCACCAGGGCCCGGACGGCGCCCTGAACATCGCGTACACGTACTTCCGGCAGGCCATCAAGTACGTCCGCGTGGATCCGCAGTGGGCCTACGACGGGACCAGCACCCCGGGCGGCGACGTCCAGTGACCGGTGCGCCGCACGCCGTCGTGACCGGCTGCAGCTCCGGGATCGGCATGGCGATCGCGGTCCGGCTGCTGGCCGCTGGCTGGCAGGTAACCGGGCTCAGCCGGAGCGAGCCCGAGCTCGGGCCGGGCTTCCAGTGGCGGCAGGCGGACCTTTCGGACCCGTCGTCCCTGGACGCCTGCGTCGAGGACCTGCCTCCGGTAAACGCCCTGGTCCACGCCGCGGGCTTCCAGCGGACCGCCTTGCTGGGCGAGCTGGATCCCGAGGCACTGACGGGCATGTTCACCGTCCATGTGGCGGCCGCGAGCAGCCTGGCCAACGCCCTGGTTCCGGGCATGCCCGACGGCGGCCGCGTGCTCCTGGTGGGCAGCCGGACCTCCACCGGTTCGCCCGGCAAGAGCCAGTACGCAGCCACCAAGGCTGCGCTGCTGGGCATGGGCCGGACCTGGGCGCAGGAACTGGCACCGCGCGGCATCACGGTGAACGTGCTGTCCCCGGGGCCGACGGACACACCCATGCTCGCCGACCCGGGCCGGTCCGCCACTCCGCCGAAGCTGCCGGCGCTGGGCCAACTCGTGGACCCGGAGGACGTGGCGGCACTCGCCGGATTCCTGCTGGGGAATCATGGGAAGTCCATCACGGGACAGAACTATGTGATCTGCGGCGGCGCGTCGCTATGAGAGGATGCGCGGTGAACGTACGCGCACGGAACGGATGCGCGCCGGGGCCGATTAGCATGGGGACAGCAATGTACCGCGCGGTACAGCTACGGATGCGTCAGCAGCCGGTGAAGGAGAGCCAACGATGACTACCGCCAAAGCCAGGCGCGAAGAGATCTACCACCTCGCCGTGACCACGGGCCTGGCGTCCGTGGAAGACCTGTCTCGGCATTTTGCCGTGACGGCCTCCACCATCCGGCGGGACTTGGCCCAGCTGAACGAGCAGGGAAAACTCGCCCGGACCTACGGCGGCGCCGTGGCGCTGGGCGCACACCCCGAGCCGTCCCTGCGGCAGCGGACCGGCGAGGCCTTCGAGCAGAAGCACGCCATCGCCGCCTGGGCCGCCGCCGAAGTGAAAGAGGGCGAAAACATCCTGCTCGACGGCGGCTCCACCGTCGGGGCCATGGCGCACGCCCTCCGGGACCGGGAGAACCTCTCCGTCACCACACCGGGCATCAACACCCTCCAGGAACTCGCCGACTCCCCCGGCATCCAGGTGGACTGCCTGGGCGGACGGCTCCGCGGAGTCAGCCAAACCTTCGTGGGCCCCATCGCCGAGGCCGCCCTGGAGCGGATGAGCTTCGACCGGGTGTTCCTTGGCGCGGACGCGGTCACTGTGGATGCCGGCCTGTGCGAGGCCGACCAGGCCCAGACGCGCCTCAAAGAACTGATGGCACGCCGCGGCAACACGGTCTACGTCCTGGCGGATTCCACCAAGCTCGGCAAGCGGCCGTTCCATGCCTGGGTGCGGCTTCCCGCCCCGTGGATCCTGGTCACGGACAACCGCGCGGACCCGGAGCAGGTCGAGCTCTTCCGGCAATCCGGGGTGACGGTCCAACTCGTTGAGGTGGCGCCGGCGCAGGCCGCCTGACCCAAGCGCCGACGCCGAATCGCCGACGCCGAACGGCGCCAACCGCCTGACCTAGCGACCGGGGCCCACTTAGAGTGCAACGCGGGGTCACTTAGCGGCCATTACGGCTGTCCAAAGTCAATTGGTCGTTGCAACATCGGGGTTTAGGCCGCGGTGGCGATTAGTTGGCGCATGCGTTGCTTTGGGGTTTCGAGGTCCAGGGTGGGCCGGGGCCGGTTGTTGAGTTTGTCGGCGATGGTGTTGAGGTCCTCGGCGGTGCAGCAGGACGGTGTACCGGGTGGTGCGCTCGACCAGCGTGCCGATGGCACTGCGGCCGTCCTTGCCGATGATGAGATCGCCTTCCCAGTGCCCGGGCACGGCCCGGTCATCGGCCTCCGCGGGGCGTTCTGAGATCTTCGGAGCATCCTTGTAGTGCTGGCCTGCGTTTCCGTGGGGCCGCTCACCGCGGGGCGTCCGTTTGCTCCGGCTGGTGCTTAGGCACCGGTAGAGATCCTTGCGGAGTTCTCCCCGGCCCTGGACGTAGAGGCTCTGATAGATCGTTTCGTGGCTGATCTGCATGCTCTCATCGTGACCGAAGGTTTGCTTCAGAACCAAGGACACCAGCTTCGGGGACCACCCGTCGTCCATCGCGTCCTCGACGAATTTGACCAGCTCCGGGTTCTGGAGCCGGAACGCCTTGGGGCGCCGGGCGCGCTGATGGGTCCATATCTGTGCCACATCGGCCTGATACGACCCATCAGCGCCCCGGTTACGACGGACCTCCCGCCATACAACCGACCGGTCCCTGCCGATTTCGCGGGCGATCGCGGCGACCTTGGCGCCCTCGCGGACCCGGATCATAATCACCGCCCGGTCCACCAGATCAAGCCGGTTGGACCCCGGGCGGACAGCCGGGACCGGGCCCGCCTCAACACCGCCGTCAACACCCATCCGCATCCGCATGCCGCCAGTCTTGCCCAGCCACCGCTGCGTACTACTGCGCCACACCCCAATCCGGGCAGAGGCTTGCGTGACCGCCATCCCCTGCCGCAGAAGTGAAAAGAACTCATCCTTCAGCGCATCGGGCGCCCGATAACCACTCGGCATGGCAACCTCCAAAAATCAGATGTTGCAACGACCGTATGATTCTGCG
>NZ_JBFTIA010000022.1:0-59891 GCF_056394525.1 Arthrobacter sp. 10N43
AACCACGTCGGCAAGGAAATCGGCCCGATCGCCAAACCCAAAACCATCCTCATCGTCCCCGAACTGCCCAAAACCCGGTCCGGAAAAATCATGCGCCGCCTCCTCAAAGACGTCGCCGAAGGCCGCGACCCAGGCGACGCGACCACCCTCGCCGACACCACCGTCATGACCCAGATCGCCCAATCACTGAAAAAATAGCCAGCGCCCCCTTCGACACGGGTTGCCGACAGCGTTCGCCCGACGGCGGCGCCGCCCACCCTGGTGGGCCGCGCCGCCGCCGTCGTTGATCCTGCCGGCTGAAAGCCGCAGCAGCGGTCAACATCCCCGGGAACGGACAGTGGGCTGGTAACGAACAGCGGGCGCGGGCCCTCGGCGCGATAGATTTGCAGACATGACTGAAGCCACCCCCGCCAGCGGCGCAGGCCGCGGCACCATTCTGGTACTCAACGGACCCAATTTGAATCTGCTCGGCACCCGCGAGCCGGAGAAATACGGGACGGCGACGCTGGCCGACGTCGAACAGCTCGCCAAAGACGCCGGTGCGACACACGGACTGGACGTCGAGTGCTTCCAGTCCAACCACGAGGGTGCCCTGGTGGACGCCATTCACGCCGCCCGCGGGAAGGCGGTGGGAATCGTGATCAACGCCGGCGCCTACACGCACACGTCCGTGGCCATCCGGGACGCGATTTCCGCTGTTGCCCTGCCGACGGTCGAGGTGCACATCACCAATGTTCACGCCCGCGAGGCCTTCCGGCATCATTCCTACCTTTCGGATGTCAGCAAGGCAGTGATCGCCGGCGCCGGGATTCTGGGCTACCGCTTTGCGGTCGAATACCTCGCCGGGCTGCACGCGGACAAAGACTGAGCATGTCCCCCGCGGAGCCGGCAGCGGCGTCTGGGGAATCGGCCACGGGGTCAGACACAGGGTCGGCCACGGAGTCAGACACAGCACAGTGGTACCGGCACTTCGGCACGGTCGATGCGCCCGGTTCCTCCCCGTGCTATGCGGCGTGGACCGTGGGGATCGCCGGAGACGCCGAGCTGATCCGGCGGATCGACCGGTGGCCGCATAACAAGCGCCAGCCGCTGCTGATCCTGGCCGCGGCGAGATTCCTCGGCGCGCAGGTCAGCCCCTACCGCGACTTCCGGATTTTCCTGGAAGAGCACTGGGCCCAGGTCTCGGACATCGTCCTTTCGCGGGCCACCCAGACGAACGAGGCCGGACGCTGCGCCACCTTGTTGCCGTCGCTGGCGCAGATTTCGGCCGTGGAGGACCGGCCCTTGGCCCTCATCGAGGTGGGCGCCTCCGCCGGCCTGGCCCTGTTCCCTGACCGTTATGGATACGAGTTTGTCCGAGCGGGGGACGACGGCGACGCTGCGGAAGCAGGCACCGACCCGGCGGCGGCCGCAGAGGCGCGGACGACGCGGCTGCTTCCGGCCGGCGCCGCGCCCGGCACGTACCCCGTCCTGCGCTGCGTCACCTCGGGTCCGGTGCCGCTACCGGCGGAAGTCCCCCGCGTGGTGTGGCGCGCAGGGATCGATCTCAACCCGCTGGACGTGCGCAACCCGGACGACGTCGCCTGGCTCGAAGCGCTCGTCTGGCCGGAGCAGGAGTTCCGGCTCGAGCGGCTGCGCCAGGCGATCGCCATCGCCCAGGAACGGCCGCCCCTGCTGGTGGCCGGCGATCTCAACGAACAGCTCGTGGACCTGGCGGGGCGCGCCCCGGCGGATGCCGCCCTGGTGGTATTCCACAGCGCCGTCATGGCCTATCTCGATGCCGCGGGCCGCTCCCGGTTCCGGCTGACCATGGCCGATCTCGCGGCGGAGCGTGGTTGCCGCTGGCTCTCGAACGAAGGCCATACAGTTCTGGCCCAGGCGGACGGCTCCAACGTGGTCCCGGAAATGGATGACGCCCGGCTCCGCGGCCGGTTCCTGTTGCTGCAGGACGGCGAGCCGGCTGCCATCACCGGCCCGCACGGGCAGAGCCTGGAGTGGCTCTAACCGGAGGGCGTTTCTAAACCGACCGCGACCGTAACCGGAGGGCGGCAGTCCCGCTGTTTTTTGCCGATCCGTGCTTGCTGCAGCGTTATTTCTTAATGCACTGTCCGGACGAGACGGCACTGCCCAAACCGGGCGCCTGGGCCGCGACGGGGCCGAGGTCATTCATGGTGATCGCAAATCCGAGCGAGGACTCAGTGGTCGCCTTGGCAAAGACCACCCCGGCCACCTGCCCGTCCATTGTCAGGAGCGGGCCTCCGGAGTTGCCCGGCTGCACGTCGCCGGCGAGCCGGTAAACGTCCTCGGGCAAGGCATTTTTGCCGTAGATGTCCGGGACCAGGACGGTGGTGATGTCCTGCACCGTGGCAGGTTTGGACTGGAAGGGGCCACCATGCGGATAGCCGGCGAAGGCTGCGGCGCTGCCGGACGGCAGGTCAGCGGCCAGCGCCAGGGGTTCCGTGCGCAGGCCATCCACTGCCACGACGGCGAGGTCGTGCTGGGAGTCGAAGTACACAACGCGCCCAGGCAGCGCGCGGCCGCCGGGGGTCTCCACCACGGGCTCGTCGACGCCGGCGACCACATGGGCGTTGGTCACCACGCGGCCGGGGGCGACCACGAAGCCGGTTCCGGTCTGGTTCTGGCCGCACTGGTACGCGGTGCCGGCGATCTTGAGTACTGACGCGGCTGCCTTGTTCAGCGCCGGCGTGTCCGTGCTCGTGTCCGGGATGGCAACGGGCTGGCTCTGGCCGAAGCCGTCCAGCAGGGTGGGAATGCCCTCGCCGATCACCGCTGAGCGCAACTGGGCCATCGATGCCTTGACCGGCGTCGGCGTCACGCCGTCGATGAACCTGATGACTTTTGACTCCGCGAGCTGCTGGGACACGAACGGCACGCCCAGGGCCCCGATGCTGAACGCCAGCATCGACATCACGAGGGCGGACACCACCACGTTCACGCCTCCGCCGACGAGGCGGTCTGCGGCCCGCAGCGGGCTGAACGGGACCACGCTGCGGATGCGCCGTCCGATCATGGTGCCCAGGCCGTTTCCTACGATCATCAGCAGGACGGCGGTGGCAACGATTGCCGTCAGGCGCCAGCCGCTGTCCTCCACGAGCCCGCTCACTATGGGCACGGACACGAACGCGGCCACCGCGCCCGCCGCGAATCCGGCGATGCCTCCGAGCGTTACAAGGAAGCCGTTGCGAAGACCGTGGATCAGGTAGGACAAGAGCGCCACAATCAACGCCAGGTCCAAAATGGTCAAGCCAAACACCGGGGGCTCCTCACAGACAGTTCAGCGACGATTGTACCGGTGTAAGCTGAACGTTTGCCGACCGGCCGCCGGCCTGCACAGGGAACTGCGCGGACATCCCGGGCCGTGCGCTTTCGGCCCCTTCGGGCGTTTTGGTGCCAACTACGTCACAGAAGCGCCAAAATTCTGAAAGAATGGCTGAAGCGCCCCAGCCGACACAGCTAGTCAGGAGATTTCATGGATATCGAGGTATTGCGCCGCGCACCCCTTTTCGCCACGCTCGACGACGAGGCGTTCCGTCTGCTGACGGACGAACTTACCGAGGTGGACCTTTCACGCGGTGCCTCGGTATTCCGGGAAGGCGATCAGGGTGACCAGCTCTACTTCATCGTCTCCGGCAAGGTCAAGCTTGGCCGCACGTCCCCGGACGGCCGCGAATCACTGCTGGCCATCCTCGGCCCGGGCGAACTTTTCGGCGAAATGGCGCTGTTTGACCCCAGCCCGCGCACGGCCACGGCAACCGCCGTCTCCGAGACGCGTCTCGCCGGCCTGAAGAACGAGAGCCTCAACGCGCTGCTGCGCACCCGCCCCGAGGTTTCGGCCCAGCTGCTGCAGGCCCTGGCCCGCCGCCTGCGCCGCACCAACGACTCACTCTCCGACCTCGTTTTCTCCGACGTGCCGGGCCGTGTGGCCAAGGCGCTGCTGGACCTGGCCGACCGCTTCGGCCGGCCGGCGACCGACGGCGTGCTGGTCGCGCACGAACTGACCCAGGAAGAGCTGGCCCAGCTGGTCGGCGCCTCCCGCGAAACGGTCAACAAGGCTCTCGCTGAATTCGTGCAGCGCGGCTGGCTCCGCCTGGAAGCCCGCGCCGTCGTCATTCTCGACATGCAGCGCCTGCGCCAGCGTTCCCGGTAGGGATCCACAGCAACCACGAAGGCCGGCCCCGGAAACGGGACCGGCCTTCTGTTGTTAAACCCCGGCCTCGTCCGGGTGATTGTCCGCGGGACATGCCCAGCCTTGGTTGCGGGGACTGGACATAATGCCACTATGTCCACCGGCCAGAGCCACCCGTGGGCATGTCCCGGGCTCAGGCGGGCCAATGAGGGACATGTCCATTCGTGCCGAGCAGGGAAGGGCATGTCCCCCGCGGACACTGACTTCAACCCCCGCGGCCGCCTCCGCGGGACATGCCCAGCCTTGGTTGCGGGGACTGGGCATAATGCCACTATGTCCACCGGCCAGAGCCACCCGTGGGCATGTCCCGGGCTCAGGCGGGCCAAGGAGGGACATGTCCATTCGTGCCGAGCAGGGAAGGGCATGTCCCCCGCGGACACTGACTTCAACCCCCGGCCGCCGACTTCCGCGCCCGGACCTCCCGGACCTCCCGGACCTAGCGTTCCCTTTGGGGTTCGCCGGCGACGGTCGTGGCGGCCTCGACTTCGAGCACGAGCCGGCCGTCTTCCTCGACGAGCTTCGGCTGGTAGACGTGGGCCTTGCGTTTGTAGCTGAGGTAGGCGATGCAGCCGTTGGCCTTGGCCATCTTCTCGAGCATGATCTCCGAGCCCGGCACCAGGAGTTCGCCCAGGGTTCGCCCGACGGTGTTTTCCTGCCCTGCCTCGTCGCCGAGAGCCGTGGTGTCGCGCTCGAGCACAACCTTCCGGGCGCACACCCAGCGACCCCATACGCCCTTGCTGGCCAGCAGTGACGGCTGCTGGTTCACGGGCACGGTGGCAGCAAAGTAGCGGGTGTTGAACCGGCGGTGCGCGAAATCGGGGCTGAGCCAGTTCACCAGGGGCTTGAGCAGGTCCGTGCGCAGCGAGAGCCCCCGCTTGGCGAGCAGTTCAGTGAAGGACTTCTCCTGCTCCGCGACGGCTTCACGGGCACGCATCCAGTCCGCGCTGGAGGTCATCTCCACCGTGGTGGACAGGTCGGGGCCCGCCAGCAGGAGGCCGGTCTCCTCGAACAGCTCACGGATGGCGCCCACAACGTGACGTCGCGCCAGCCCGACGTCGTCCGTCCCCATCTGCTCGGCCCAATGCTGGGGCGACGGGCCAAGCCAGCCGACGGCGTCGTCGTCGGATGCCTCCAGCGATCCCCCGGGGAAGGCGAGGACACCGAGCGGGGAAGAGCCCGTCCGGTAGCCGAGCCAGGTCTCCAGGCCTGTGGGCGAATCCCGCAGAAGGATCACCGAGGAGGCCAGGCGGGGGGCGCGGGGGGTCCGCTCACCGTGTTCAATCCAGCTCCGGGCTGCTCCCTCGAGATCGGGGGGCAGAACGAACAAGCGACGTGCTAACTGAGGCAACGAAGTGACCGGCCTTCTAAGCGAATTCGGCGATCAGTTCGACTTCGACGGGCGAGTCGAGCGGCAGGACAGAGACCCCGACAGCGGAGCGTGCGTGCTGGCCGGCGTCGCCGAGGACCTGGCCCAGCAGCTCCGAGGCGCCGTTGATGACGCCGGGCTGGCCGGTAAAGGAAGGATCGGAGGAAACAAACCCGACAACCTTGACGATCCGCGTGATCCGGTCTAGGTCGCCGATCACGCTCTTGACGGCAGCAAGGGCGTTGACGGCGCAGACGGCGGCGTAGGCCTTCGCGTCTTCCGGGGAGACGGTGGATTCGTCGGAGGCGCCCTGGGAGCCGGAGGACACCTTGCCGGTGGCCTCGAGCTTGCCGTTGATGAACGGCAGCTGCCCGGAGGTGTAGACGTGGTTGCCGGAGATGACCGCGGGGACATAAGCAGCGACCGGGGCGGCGACCTCGGGAAGCGTGAGGCCCAGCTCGGCCAGGCGCTGTTCGACGGCGGATGACGCGCCCGCGCCGTTAACGTGGGCCGCTGCGCCTGCGGCGCTTTCGGAGGTGTTTCCCGCGGCGGCCGACGTGGCCGGAACGGTTTCTGAGGGGTTGCTCATGGCTACTGCTTCTCCCGCTTCAGGTAGGCAACCAGGCCGTTTCCGTCAGGCCCGGGAACGACCTGGACGAGCTCCCAGCCGTCCTCGCCCCACTGGTCCAGGATCTGCTTTGTGGCGTGAATAATGAGCGGAATCGTGGCGTACTCCCATTTGGTCATGACATAAAGCCTAGTCGTTGCCGGTAAAGTGGAAAACATGGCGACTGGCAAGAACCCTTTATTCGACACGGCCACCACCCTCGGAAAGATCTTTCTTTTCCTGGGCGTGAGCGCCATTTGCGGCGTCCTGGTGGCAGGCCTCCTGGTCCCCGCGGCAGCCGTTTCAGGCAGCGCGGCAAGCGGTTCCATCCAGTTTTTTGACACCCTTCCGGCGGAGCTGAAGGTCGATCCGCCGAGCCAGTCGACCACGATCCTGGCCTCCGACGGCAGCGTGATCGCCAACCTCTACGCGGAGAACCGGACCCGCGTTTCGCTTGACCAGATGTCTCCGCACATCAAGGACGCGATCATCGCCATCGAGGACAGCCGCTTCTACGAGCACGGCGGCGTGGACACCACCGGCATCCTGCGCGCCCTGGTGAGCACCGCCCGCGGCAACAAGCAGGGCGCGTCCACCATTACGCAGCAGTACGTGAACAACGTCATCAACTCCTCGCTGGAGGCCGAAGGCAAGGGCGACGAGGTCCTCCTCAACGGCGTCAACAAGGGCGTCGGGGACAAGCTCCGTGAGATGAAGCTGGCCATCGCGCTGGAAAAGAAGTTCACCAAGGAGCAGATCCTCGAGGGCTACCTGAACATCGTCTTCTTCAACCGGGACGCCTATGGCATCGAAGCCGCGTCCAAGTTCTTCTTCAGCACCACGGCCAAGGATCTGACCCTGCCGCAGGCGGCACTGCTAGCCGGCGTCGTGAACAGCCCCTCCTTCTATGACCCGATCACGAATCCGGAGAACGCCAAGGTCCGCCGCGACCTCGTGCTCAAGGCGATGCTCACCCAGGGGAAGATCAAGCAGGCCGACTACGATGCAGCAGTCGCGACGCCGGTCGAAACCAAGGTCACCCAGCCCCGCCAGGGCTGCGCCTATTCGCAGACGGCGCCGTATTTCTGTGACTACGTGCTCCACTTGCTCCTGAACAACCCGGCCTACGGGGCCGACGCCGCAGAGCGTGAGCGGAAGATCTTCCGCGGCGGCCTGACCATCAAGACCACACTGGATCCGAAGGCCCAGGCCGTCGCCCAGGCCCAGGTTGACGGTTCGGCCGGCGCGAACCCGGACAAGTGGGGCGCCGCCCTGGTGTCCGTCCAGCCGGGCTCCGGCAAGATCATCTCCATGGCCCAGAACACCGTCTGGTTCCCGGCCGACGGCAAGTTCGACCAGACCCAGAACTTCAACGTGGACGTCCAGGACGCCAAGGGCAATGACCTCAACGGCCTCGGCGGCTTCCAGCCCGGCTCCACCATGAAGCCGTTCACGTTTGCGGAATGGCTCAATGAGGGCAAGTCGATGAGCACGCAGCTCAACGGAGCCGTGCGCCGGTACTCGCCCGGCTTCCCGTGGAAGAACACGTGCCCAACACCGACGACCGACTCGTACGACAGCGCCGCCGGCACCCACGACCTGCAGAATGCCGACGAGAACCACTACAAGTACATGTCTGTCCTTGACGGGCTGGCGAACTCGATCAACACCATCACTTTCGCCTCTGCCGCCCAGGTGGACCTCTGCGGGATCCAGAAGGTCGTCGACGCCGTCGGGATCCACGGCGGTCTGCCCACCCCGGACAGCCCCAACCCCCAGGTCAACATGACCCGGCTCTCCAACCTCATTGGAGCCACCCAGACGGCGCCGCTGACCATGGCCAGCGCGTTCGCCACCTTCGCCAATGACGGCAAATACTGCGAGCCGATGGCCATCGATTCGGTGACGGATGCAACCGGCGCCCAACTGCCGGCCCAGACACAGAACTGCAAGGATGCGGTCAACCCCGACGTGGCCCACGGCGTCGCGTACGCCATGCAGGAAGTGCTCAACCGCGGCTCGGGCTCGCTGATCCAGCCCCGGATTTCGACCCGGACCAGCTTCCCGATCGCCGCCAAGACCGGAACCAATGACAACAACAGCTCCACCTGGGTGGCGGGCTACACCAAGGGCCTCGCGACCGCCACGTGGTTTGGCGATCCCCTGGGCGCCCAGGACCGCGCCGGGCAGAATGTCACGATCAACGGCAACTTCTACAAGGGCATCGACGGCTACATGATCGCCGGGCCGCAGTTCTCGAACTACATGTCCCAGGTCGCGCCGGCTTACGGCACCGATCCGTTCCCTGCTCCGCCGTCGAGCATGCTGTACTCCCCGGCGCCGGTGACAACGCCCCGGGCCACCACCCCGACGAGCGAGAGCACCGCGCCGGCCACGGAACCGTCCGCCAACCCGACGCCGGCACCTACACAGTCGTCCGGCAAAAAGAAGTAGCCGTTGATCCCGGGAAATGATCTGGCGAGCCGCGTTCGAAACATCGGACGCGGCTTTGCCGTGACCGCGGCGCTCGGGGCGGCGGCAGGGGCGGCGACCGCGGGGTACGGGCTGTGGGAGAAGAACCAGTTCGTTCTCAGGGAAGAAACCGTTCCCATCCTGCCGGCCGGGTTTGGCCCGTTCCGGATCCTCCACCTCTCCGATATCCACTTCGTTCCGGGCCAGCACCGGAAGGCCCAGTGGCTTTCCTCCCTCGCGGAGCTGCGGCCGGACCTCGTGGTCAACACGGGCGACAACCTCAGCCATGCCAAGGGCGTGGCACCCTTGCTGGCGGCCCTGCGCCCCCTGCTGGATTTCCCCGGCGTGTTTGTCCCCGGCTCGAACGACTACTTCGGCCCGAGCTTCAAGAACCCCGCCTCATATTTGCGCGGGCCCTCGGCGCAGCGCAAGGACCCGGAGAAACTCGATTGGCCGCGGCTGAGGTCCGAGTTCGGCATGTCCGGCTGGGTGGATCTGACCAACCGCTGCCAGTCCGTGGTGCTGAGGGGCATCCGCTTCGATTTCTCCGGCGTCGACGATCCCCATCTGCGCCTGGAACGGTACGCCGACTGGCCGCGCGGCACCAAGGGCCGGGCCGCCGACCCGCACCTGCGCGTCGCGCTGGCGCACGCGCCATACCAGCGCGTCCTGGACCACTTCACCGAAGCCGGGGCCGATCTCCTCCTGGCCGGGCACACCCACGGCGGACAGATCTGCGTTCCGGGATACGGGGCCCTGGTCACCAACTGCGACCTTCCCACCTGGCGGGCCAAGGGCCTGCACACCTGGGTAAGCAACGGCAGCACGACGCCGGTGAACGTCTCGGGTGGGATCGGCACCTCCCGCTTCGCCCCCGTCCGCATCGCCTGCCGCCCCGAAGCCGTACTGCTCACGCTGACCTCCCGCGCCTGAGCCTGTTCGCGCCCGGTCCTGCCCGCGTCTGCGGCCTGAGGGGTGGACATGCCCTCCCCGCGGCGCCATTCAGTCTGACGGGTGGACATGCCCTCCCCCGGTTGCGAGCACTGGACATATCGGCATCATGTCCACTCCATGCGGCCACCGCTGGACATGTCCCACCGGGGTCGGCGCCAAGACTGGGCATGTCCCAGGGGTCCGGCAACGCCACCCGCCCGCCCGGCAGGCACTGCGGACTGTGATGACTGGGCGAGATCCCGGGACCGCCGCGCAACGAGTGAATCCGGTCACGCGATGGCCTAGGGTAGTTGCTACAGGAAACTACATTCAATGTGCTATCTACGCACGGGCGTCTTAAGAAGCAGGCATGGCCAAGCAGAGTTCGTTCTTCACTTCCATCAGCCGTCTCTATCGGCACGTCAGGCCAATCATGCCGCGGCTGGTGATGGGCCTGCTGTGCGCCCTGCTGGCGAGTGTCATGGCGCTGGCGATCCCCCAGGTGCTGCGCGTGCTGGTCAACGAGTCCCTGCAGCCCGGCGGCAGCCCGGATGCCGTCTGGGGCGCCTCGCTCCTGATCCTCGTCCTGGGCATCGCCGAGGCCGGCCTCGTGGCCCTGCGCCGTCAGTTCGTGATCAATCCGGCCACCACAGTGGAAACCCGGATGCGCGTTTCGCTCTACGGGCACCTTCAGGAGCTCACGGTCTCCTTCCATGACCGCTGGGGTTCCGGGCAGCTGCTCTCCCGGGCCATGACGGACCTGAACTTCCTGCGCCGCTGGATGGCCTTCGGCGCCATCATGCTGGTGGTCACCACGCTCACCGTGGTGATCGGCGTCGTGGTGATGTTTTCCATGAGCTGGCAGCTGGCCCTGATCTTCCTGGCCGCCGCCGTGCCGATCATGATCTACGGGTTCCGCTTCCGGACCCGGTTCAGCAAGGTGGCACGCCGCAGCCAGGACCAGGCCGGGGACCTCGCCACGACGGTCGAGGAATCCGTCCACGGCATCCGCGTCCTGAAAGCCTTCGGCCGCAGCCGGGAAGCCCTGGAGAACTTCAACGAACAGGCCGAGGGACTCCGCCAGACCGAGATCGCCAAAGCCAAGCACCTGGCGACCTTCAGCCTGGTGGTGACGCTCCTGCCCGAGCTCGCGCTCGGCGCCGGGCTCGTCGTCGGCGTCCTGCTGGCCTCGACGGACCAGCTGTCCATCGGCTCGCTCGTGGCCTTCTTCGCCACCGCCGCCGTGGTTGCCGCGCCGGTGGAGTTCTGCGGCATGCTGCTGGCGATGGCCCTCACCGCGAAGTCCGCGGTGGACCGGCACTTCGAGGTCATGGACGCGCAGAACACGATCACCAGCCCGGACCAGCCCCGCCGGCCGTCCCGGCTCAAGGGCGCTCTCAGCTTCCGCGACGCCTCGTTCGCGTACGAGGACGCCCCGGACAAGCCGATCCTGAAAAACATCACCCTGGACATCCGCCCCGGCGAAACCATGGCCCTCGTCGGCATCACGGGCAGTGGCAAGAGCGCCCTGCTCCAGCTGGTCCCCCGCCTGTACGAGGTCACCGGTGGTTCCATCACCATCGACGGCGTGGACCTGCGCGAGTTCGGCGTGGAGGAGCTGCGCACGGTAGTCGCCGTCGCGTTCGAAGACACCACGTTGTTCTCCAGTTCCGTCCGGGACAACGTGCTGCTTGGCGCCCCCGACGGCGGTGCTCCCGACGGCGATGCGCCCGGCGCCGGCTCGGCGGAAGGCCGCGACGCGGCCCTGGAGGAAGCGCTCGACGTCGCGCAGGCCCACTTCGCCTATTCCCTGCCGGACGGGGTGGACACGCTGATCGGCGAGGAGGGCCTCAGCCTTTCAGGCGGCCAGCGGCAGCGCATCGCCCTGGCACGCGCCATCGCCGCGAAACCTGCCGTGCTGGTCCTGGACGACCCGCTCTCGGCGCTGGATGTGAACACCGAGGTACTCGTCGAGGCACGGCTGCGTGAGGTCCTCGCGGACACCACCACGCTGATCGTGGCCCACCGGCCCTCCACGGTGGCGCTGGCCGACCGCGTGGCCCTTCTCGAGGACGGCAGGATCGCCGCCGTCGGAACCCACACGGAACTGCTCGCCAAGAACAGCCACTACCGCTACGTGATCGCCAGCCTGGACACGGAACCGCGGGACCTGGATTCAGAATTGTCCGCCCTCGAGGACCAGTCCGAGGAGATTTCCCGATGAGCAGCGCAACGTTCGGCACCGCCAATGAGGACAACGCGCACCTCAGCAGGAATGAGAGCAAGGCCGTGCGGCGCCGCTCCCTGGCCCTGTTGGGCTCGCTGATCCGCCCCGTCCGGGCGCGCTTCTGGCTGACCATTGGCGCGGTCGTCCTGTCCCAGGCCGCCCGCGTGGCCGGACCCGCGCTGATAGCCTTCGGGATCGACCACGCCCTGCCGGCCGTGCGCGCCGGCAACAGCCTCCCCCTGATGCTCGCCGGCGTCGCCTACCTCGCCGCGGCCGCCGTGGCGGCCGGCCTGACAGCCCTGTACGTGACCTCGACGGCGCGGCTCAGCCAGGCCATGCTGCTGGACCTCCGCGTCCGGGTGTTCCGCCACACGCAGCGCCTGAGCCTGGAATTCCACGAGAAATACACCTCCGGCCGCATCATCGCCCGGCAGACCTCGGACCTGGAGGCCCTGCGCGAGCTCCTGGATTCGGGGGTAAGCTCGCTGGCCTCGGGAATGCTGTTCATGGCGTTCACGGCCGTGACGGTGTTCGTCCTGGACTGGCGCAGCGGGCTGCTGGTGCTGGCCGCCGGAGTGCCGATGTACTTCCTGGCCCGCTGGTACCAGAAGCACTCGCAGATCGCCTTCCGCGAATCCCGGGTGGTCTCGGCCCGGCTGATTGTGCACTTCGTGGAGACCATGACCGGCATCCGCGCGGTGAAGGCATTCCGGAAGGAAGGCGAGAACGCCGCGCGTTATGCCGGGCTTTCCGAGGACTACCGGCGCGCGACGGTCCGCTCCATCAATCTCAACGGCATCTTCCAGCCGGGGCTGGTGCTGATCGGGAACGTGTGTGTGGCCCTCGTGCTGCTCACCGGCGGTTTCCGGGTACTTAGCGGCGAGCTCGAGGTGGGTGTGCTCCTGGCCCTGATCCTGTCCACCAAGCGGTTCTTCCAGCCCGTGGACCAGATGGCGATGTTCTACAACTCCTTCCAGAGTGCCCAGGCGGCACTGGAAAAGGTCTCGGGCCTGCTCGAGGAGGTCCCCACGGTGCGGCCGCCGAAAAACCCGGTGGCCCTGGAGCACGCGCGGGGCGGCATCGATTTCAACGGCGTCGAATTCCGCTACGGCGACGGCCCGGTGGTGATCCCGCGGCTGGATCTGCACATCCCGGCCGGCCAGACGGTCGCCCTCGTCGGGCAGACCGGCGCCGGCAAGTCCACCCTCGCGAAGCTGATCGCCCGCTTCTACGACGTCTCGGCCGGGTCCCTCACCCTCGACGGCGTGGACCTGCGCCAGCTCACCACCGAGGACCTGCGCCGGAACGTCGTCATGGTCACCCAGGAGGCCTTCCTGTTCAGCGGCTCCGTGGCGGACAACATCGCCCTGGGCCGGCCGGGAGCCTCCCGCGAGGAGATCGAGGACGCGGCCCGGGCCGTGGGGGCGCACGCCTTCATCACGGAGCTTCCGGACGGCTACGACACGGACGTCAACAAGCGCGGCGGCCGCGTCTCCTCCGGACAGCGCCAGCTGATCAGCTTTGCCCGGGCGTTCCTGGCCCGCCCGCCCGTCCTGATCCTGGACGAGGCGACGTCCTCGCTGGACATCCCGTCGGAGCGCATGGTCCAGCAGGGCCTCGCGGGGCTGTTGCGCAGCACGCGGGAGGCGGACGCCGGTGAGGTATCGGGCCCCCAGGGATCCGGCGTCGGGCGGACAGCGCTGATCATTGCCCACCGGCTCTCCACCGTGGAGACGGCGGACCGGGTCTTGGTGGTGCACGACGGACGCGTCGTCGAAGACGGCACCCCAGAGCAGCTGATCGGCGACGGCGGCGCCTTCGCCAGGCTCCACGGCGCCTGGAAAGACTCGCTGGTCTGATCCCCCTGGGCCGTGACGACGGCGCAACACCGCCTCGCCACATCCCCGATTTCACATCCGGGGCCTTGATCGGATACTCTTGTGAAGTTGCTTTTGAAGCAGCGGATCGGGATGTGGCGCAGCTTGGTAGCGCGCGTCGTTCGGGACGACGAGGTCGCAGGTTCAAATCCTGTCATCCCGACCATAGATAAAAAGAGGGCCCTCCACACGGAGGGTCCTCTTTTTGTTTCCCTGCCTGTTCTGGCTTCCGGCGCAGGGAACCCCCGACGCGGTGATCCCCGGCGCAGTGATCCCCGGCGCAGGGACGATGCTCCGGACACAGCAGAGCCCCGGGAGAAGTCTCCCGGGGCTGTGCTGTTGGATCGGGGGCTGTTACATCGGATCGGGCCAGTTGCCGACGTTCAGCTTGTGGGTCATGGGGTCGGGCCAGTTGCCCACCGCCTGGGCCGCGCGCATGGGATCCGGCCAGTTGCCGACGGCGGCAACGTGTGAGACATCAGTAAGTGAAGCAGCGGACAGCACGGCCGGGGCCGCGGCGGAGAATGCCAGTGCGCCCGCCAAAACGGCGCCGGCTGCAATCTTCTTCAACATAGAGTTCCTCAATATGGGTTGGGGTCCTTAACCAAGTCAGCACTACCCTTGTTGACACACATTGTAAAATGGTTTCCACAGAGACTGTCAAGCATTTAGTACAAAGAATGTCCGGAATTAGGAGGTATCCGTGGGGAACGGATTTGGGGAGAAGCTCCGCGCGGAACGGCTCGAAAGGGGCCTGACGCAAGCGGAACTGGGCCGTGACCTGTACTCCCCCAGCTACATTTCTCTGCTGGAAACCGGACGCCGCGAGCCGACGGCCGATGTCATCGAAGAGCTTGCCCGCCGGCTCGAACTGGCCCCCAAGGCACTCGAAGCGTGGAGCCAGCCGGTATCGGTCAGCGACGCCGAATACGTCCTTGCGGGACTGTACGCCCGGCAGGCCTGGGACCTGCGGGATTACCCCGTGGCCGCCACCCACGCCGCCGCCGCCGCCAAAATCGCCCTGGAGGCCAAGAACACCAGCGCATGGTGGAACATGACCTACATGCAGGCCGAGTGCCTGATCAAGCAGGGCCTCTGGCAGGAGTGCAAGGACGTCGTGCAGAATCTGCTGGAACACCCCATGGCCGCGGAGTCCGCCGGACTCGGCGTCCGGGCCCAGCAGATGCTCGCCGCAGCCTCGCAGGGGCAGGGACAGCTGACTGCCGCCGTCGAGCACGCCCAGGAAGCCGTCCGGCTCTGTGCCGAGCTGCCCAAGGGCTCCACGATGATTATCGGCGCCCTCCGCGCCCTCATCGGCGCCCTGGCCGAGAGCGGCCGCCTGGACGAGGCCTGGGAATACTGCCAGGCCATGAACGAGCAGATGGATGACCACTCGATGTCCCAGCTCGCCGGCGAAGTGGCATGGGTGATCGGCAACGTGGCCTTCATGCGCCACGACTACCCGGAGGGGATCAAGTACCACGAGCGTGCCGGCAGGCTGCTCTCCCCGGCGAATGACATCGACCTCTGGGCCCGGTTCAACAAGGCCTCCGCCGCCGTCCGCCTGTCCTCGGGAATCGTTGAACCCGAAACCCTGTCATCGATCGAGCGCGCCGAACTGGCCCTCTCCATTGTTGGCGGCAACAAAACGGACCAGCTCGAGGTGGCCTTCATCCGGGCCCGCTGGCTCTACCTCACGGGCGACATCGTCGCAGCCGTCCAGAAGCTGCGCGAGATCCACGCCGAGCGCGAGGCGCTGGCCCGGCACACGGCGGGCGAGGTCTCGCTGCTGCTCGGCAAGGCCCTCAAGGCTGCCGGGGAGTCCGCCGAGGCCCTGGTGTACCTCGAGGAGGCCCAGAAGGAGTTCAGCGCGGCCGGCGCCTCGGACCGGGTCCAGCAGGCGCTCGATGCCGTGCTCGAGATCAAGCTGGCACAGCGGCGGGCCGAGGCCGCCTCCGCGGAGGCATAGGCCCGCGCGGCTCGCGCGCTCCCGGGGCGGTACTGCCGCCGCCGGAGCACTGCAGCCGCGGGAAACTGCCGCCGCGCCGCCCTCTAGGCGAACGTGCGGCCGGTGAGCTTCTCGTAGGCCTCCACGTAGCGGCTGCGCGTGCGCGCCACGACGTCGGCTGGAAGGACCGGCGGAGGGGTGTCGGAGGCCTTGTCCCAGCCGGATTCCGGCGAGGTCAGCCAGTCGCGCACGTACTGCTTGTCGTAGGAGGGCTGGGCCTGACCGGGCTGGTACGTGGCCGCATCCCAGAAGCGGGACGAATCCGGGGTCAGCACCTCGTCTCCCAGGGTGATCACGCCGGTCGCCGCGTCGAGGCCGAACTCCACCTTGGTGTCGGCCAGGATGATGCCGCGGCCGCGCGCGATTTCTTCGGCCTTGGTGTAAATCTCCAGGGTCAGCCGGCTCAACTCCGCCGCGACGTCCGCACCCACAAGGCCCACGACGGCGTCGTAGGTGATGTTCTCGTCGTGCTCGCCCACCTCGGCCTTCGCCGACGGAGTGAAGATGGCGTGCTCCAGCCGCGATCCGTCAACGAGGCCGGCGGGCAGCGGGATGCTGCACACGGTGCCCGACTCGCGGTACTCCAGGAGCCCCGAGCCGGTGAGGTAGCCGCGGGCGATGCATTCGACCGGGAACATGTCCAGCTTCTTGCAGATCATCGCCCGGCCCTCGACGGCGGCGGGGACACCGCCGTCGACCGTGGACGCGAGGACGTGGTGGGCGACGCCGAGCTGTTCGAACCACCACAGGCTCAGCTGGGTCAGGATGCGTCCCTTGTCCGGGATTTCGCTGGCCAGCACGTGGTCGTAGGCGCTGATGCGGTCGCTCGCCACCACCAGGACGCAGTCCTGGCCGAAGCGTTCCGCGGAAGCCGGGTCCGCCGGGACGTAGAGGTCGCGGACTTTTCCGGAGTAGACGTGCTGCCACCCGGGCAGGTCCAGCGTGGCGGTGTCGAGTCCGCCCTTGGGCTTGGTCTCGGGTGCCTGGGCTGCGGGTTCGCTCATGGTCACGCCTTCGCTTTCGACGCGGCCGGGGTTCCCGGCGCAGCAACCCGGATTTGGCCGCGGGCGGCCTTGCGGCCAATGTCGGTGCGGAACTGGCTGCCGTCGAGCTGGACGAGTTCGACGCCGTCGTACGCCCGTTCCCGGGCCTCCACAAGGTCCGTGCCGAGCGCGACGACGGCCAGGACGCGGCCGCCGGCGGAGACCACCCGGCCTTCGTCGTCCAGTTTCGTGCCGGCGTGGATGACGTGGACGCCGTCCAGCGCATCGACCTTCTTCAGGCCCCGGATGCGGTCGCCGGTGCGCGGTGTGTCGGGGTAGTTTTCCGCGGCCACGACGACGGCGACGGCAGTGTCCTTGGACCAGCGCAGCGGCTGCACCTTGTCCAGGTCGCCCTTGGCGGCGGCCATGAGCAGCCCGCCGAGGGGCGTCTTGAGCCGGGCGAGGACGGCCTGGGTTTCGGGGTCGCCGAAGCGGACGTTGAATTCGATGACCCGCGTGCCGCGCGACGTCAGGGCGAGGCCGACGAACAGGACGCCAACGAACGGAGTGCCGCGGTGGGCCATCTGGTTGACCGTGGGCTGGGCGACGCGGTCCAGCACCTCCTGGACCAGGCCTTCGGGGGCCCATTCCAGGGGCGTGTAGGCGCCCATGCCGCCGGTGTTGGGGCCCTCGTCGTTGTCGAAGATGCGCTTGAAGTCCTGCGCCGGGGACAGGGCCACCGTGTTGGTGCCGTCGCACAGGACGAACACGGAGACCTCGGGGCCGTCCAGGAACTCCTCGATAACCACGGTTCCGCCGGCGTCGAAGCAGGTCTGGGCGTGGGCCAGGGCCTCATCGCGGTTCCCGGTGACCACGACGCCCTTGCCGGCGGCGAGGCCGTCATCCTTGACGACGAAGGGGGCACCGAACGTGTCGAGGGCGTCGGCGGCTTCCTCGGCATTGGAGGCCACGCGGGCCATCGCCGTGGGGACGCCGGCCTCGGCCATGACTTCCTTGGCGAAGGCCTTGGACGCTTCGAGCTGGGCCGCTGCCTGGCTCGGACCGAACACCGGGATGCCGGCGGCGCGGACGGCGTCGGCCACTCCGGCGGCGAGGGGCGCCTCGGGGCCGACCACCACCAGGTCCACGCTGAGCTTGACGGCCAACGCGGCGACGGCGTCGGGGTCGTTCGCGTCGATCGCATATGTGGGGACCAGCGCGCTGATGCCGGCGTTGCCCGGGGCCGCGTGGACCTCGGAAACGTTGGGGTCGGCGAGCAAGGATCGGACAATGGCGTGTTCGCGGCCGCCGGGGCCGATGACAAGTACCTTCACAGTCTCCAAGGGTACGTGGTGCACCCCGCAGGCTCCTAAGCTGTGTCGGCCGCCGGACATGCTCAATCTTCATGGCGGGCCTCACTGTTGGCTTGACGGTGGGGCTTCGCTGTGCGGCCGACCCCGCCGCCGCAGCAAACCGCGGGACATGCCCAGTCCTGGCCGCGACCAGTGGGCACAATGCCATCATGTCCATGCCCGGACCCCAAGGCTGGACATGTCCCCCGGGCTCCGGAGCATGTCCACGTCGGGACCCCGAAGCTGGACATGTCCCCCGGGCCCGGGAGCATGTCCATGCCGGGACCCCAAGGCTGGACATGTCCCACCTCGGTCGGGGAGCATGTCCGTGACGCCGGGAGAATGACCGGGCGTCAGACAATCCGCGGGGCGCGCCGCTACGAATGGCCTGTATGAACCAGCCCAGCATGAAGCCCAGCAAGCGGTCCCGCGGCGCCACGGCCCTGGCCGCGGTGGCCGGTGTGGCCGCCGCCGCCGTCGTCCTGTCCGTCGCGGAACTGATCGGCGCGTTCTTCACCACGCGGGCGACGCCGCTGATCGCGCTGGGCTCGACGTTCATCGACTTCACCCCGCTATGGATGAAGAACTTTGCCGTGGAAACGTTTGGCACTAATGACAAAGCCGCGCTGTTCGTCGGGATGGCTGTCACCATCCTGCTTCTCGCGTGCGTGCTCGGCATCGTGGCGTACCGGAAATGGGCCCTGGGGGTGGCCGGTGTAGTGCTCATGGGCGCCGTCATCGTCGGCAGTGTGATCACCCGGGCCAGCGTCAAACCGGTCGACGCCATCCCTTCCCTGATCGGCACCGTGGCCGGGTTGGTGGTGCTCCGTCTCCTGATCACCCGGCTGTGGCGGATGCAGGAGTGGCCGGACAGCGCCGCCGACGTCGCCGCGAAGGATCCCGAGCGCCCGGCCACTACGCGGCGCGCTTTCTTCGCCGCCGCCGGCATCACCGCGGCCGCCTCGGGCATTGCCGCCACCGGCGGGCGCCTGCTGAGCGCCGCCCGCAGCAACGTGGCCGCGGCCCGCGAATCCCTGAAGCTGCCCGCACCCGCCAAGGCCGCCGCCGCGGTCCCGGCCGGTGTCCAGTCCAAGGTCCCCGGCGTCACGCCGTGGCTGACCCCGAACAAGGACTTCTACCGGATCGACACCGCCCTCAGCGTCCCGGAGATCAACGCCCAGGACTGGGAATTGCGCATCCACGGCCTCGTCGAGCAGGAAATCCGGCTCACCTTCCAGGACCTCCTCGACGCCCAGCTCATCGAATCCCATGTCTCGCTGACCTGTGTGTCCAACCCGGTCGGCGGCAACCTTGCCGGCAACGCCAAATGGCTGGGCATGCCCCTCCGCGATGTCCTGAAGATGGCCCGGCCTAAACAGGGTGCGGACATGGTGCTGTCCACTTCGATCGACGGTTTCAGTGCCTCCACCCCGCTGGAGGTCCTCCAGGACGACGGCCGCGACGCGATGCTGGCGATCGGCATGAACGGCGAGGCCCTGCCCCTGGAACACGGCTACCCGGTGCGGATGGTGGTACCCGGCCTGTACGGCTTCGTCTCTGCCACCAAGTGGGTGGTGGACCTGGAAGTGACCCGGTTCGCGGACAGCAAGGCGTACTGGACCCAGCGCGGTTGGTCCGAGCGCGGCCCGATCAAGACCATGGCGCGGGTGGAAGTGCCCAAGTCCTTCGCCAAAGTGCCCGCCGGAAAGGTCGCAGTCGGCGGCACCGCGTGGGCCCAGACCCGCGGCATCACCAAGGTCGAGCTGCAGATCGACAGCGGCCCCTGGACCGAGGCAGTGCTCTCCGACGAGGCCTCCCTCATCACGTGGAGGCAATGGTCCTTCGAGTGGGATGCCACGCCCGGACCGCACTACATCAAGGTCCGCGCCACGGACGGCACCGGCGAGCTCCAAACGGACAAACGCGCGGACCCGGTCCCGGACGGCGCCTCCGGCTGGCAGTCAGTCATGGTGACCGTGGAATAACCGGGGTATCGGCACCCGGCACCATAGACTTGCTGCATGGCTTTGAACCCGCATGCAACCTTCACAGTCGACTCCGCCGTCGAACTGGCAGTCATCGAACGCAGCGGCTTCGTTGAGTCCCGCCACATCGGCTCTGCCGTTGTGATGGCTGCGGACGGAACGGTCGTAATCGAGCTCGGCGATGTCACCGCCCCCATCTTTGCCAGGTCCACGCTCAAGCCCCTGCAGGCACTTGCCTCGATGCAGTCCGGGGTGCCCCTGCGCGGAGCCCAGGTGGCCATCGCATGCGGTAGCCACATCGGGTCCCTTGACCACATGGACGTGGTGGAGGGCATGCTGAAGGCGGCCGGGGCCAAGGAAGACCAGCTGCAGTGCCCGGCCGACTGGCCCCAGGATGAGACCGCCCGAAACTGGCTCGTCCAGACCGAGCGAGGCAAGTCCCGGCTGGCCTTCAACTGTTCGGGCAAACACGCCGCGTTCCTGTGGGCCTGCACGGAGAACGGCTGGGACAAGAACAGCTACCTCGAACCGAACCACCCGCTGCAGCAGCGCATCCGCTCGGTCATCGAGGAGTACTGCGGCGAACACATCGCCCATCTCGGCATCGACGGCTGCGGCGCGCCGGTGGCTGCCGTCTCCCTGACCGGCCTGGCCCGGGCCTACTCGAAGCTGGCCAAGGCCCCCGGCGACAAGAACTCCAACGCGCGGGCCGCCACGATTGCCACTTCCATGCTGGACTACCCTTGGGCGGTCCAGGGACGCGGACAGGCCAACACGATTGTCATGGACGAGCTCGGCATCCTGGCCAAGATCGGCGCCGAGGGAGTGCTGGTCATGGCCACCCGCCAGGGTGTCTCCGTTGCCATCAAGATGCTCGACGGCAACATCCGGGCCACCACGCTCGTGGGGCTGACCCTCCTCGCCGCTTCCGGCGCCGTCGAAATTCCCGAAGTGTCCAGCGTCCTGGACAAGGTGGTGGACCCGGTCCTGGGCGGTGGACGCCCGGTAGGCAAGATCCGGCTCGGGCGGGCCGTCGCGGCACTGCTGGACTAGGAACCGGAGGCAGGAACGTGGCTGTATCGCGCCGTCGAATCGCCGTGGACGAAGGCCGGGCGGCGCTTGCCGCCTGGCAGGCCGCCAACCCGGCTGCCGCGGCACCGGACACCGAAGGGACCAGCGCCGTCCCGCGCTCCACGATCGCGACGGCGGTGCGCTACTCACTGGAGGAAGTCACCGCCCGGGCGCCCGGCAACTCCGTCGAGGTCCGCGTCCCGCCGTTCGGCGTCACGCAGTGTGTGGAGGGCCCGCGGCACACCCGCGGCACCCCGCCGAACGTGATCGAGTGCGACGCCGCCACCTGGCTGGCGATGGTCAGCGGGCAGTTGGGCTGGGCAGACGCCGTCGCGGCCGGCAAAGTTGCCGCCTCAGGACTGCGCGCGGACCTCTCCGCCCTCCTGCCCCTGTAACCGCGACGCCCTGGGCGCTGGTCCCCTGGCCGGGCCCCGTTGCCGGCCCCTATGCCAGGGCACCTGCGGCCGGGACTCAGCCCCGCCCGATGAACGGCATGCCCGCGGCCGTGACCACGACGGATCCCACGTTGGCCGACGCCGGCATCCCGGCCATCAGCAGCACGGCCCGGGCGGCGTCCTGCACCGGAAATGTCGGCTCGGCCCGCAGGCTGCCGTCGGCCTGGACAGCCCCGGAGCCGACGCCGATCTCGTCCATGAGGTCTGTTGCCGCATTGCCGATATCGATTTGTCCGCAGCTGATGCCGAACCCGCGCCCGTCGAGGTCGATGCTTTTGGTCAGCCCCGTGATCGCGTGCTTGGTCACTGTGTAGGCGACAGTCCGCGGCCGGGGCGAATGCGCCGCGATCGAACCGTTGTTGATGATCCGTCCGCCCTGGGGCGACTGGGCCTTCATGGCCCGGACGGCGGCCGCGGCACAGAGGAGGGAGCCGGTGAGATTCACGGCGACGGTCGCGTCCCAGTCCTCCACGGTGATCTCGTCCACCGAGGCGCCGGGGCCGAACACGCCGGCGTTGTTGAAGAGGACGTCCACCCGTTCCCACTGCTGCAGCGCCGTGGCGAAGAGTCGCTCGACGTCGGCGGGAACGGTGACATCGCAAGGGACCGCGAGCGCCTGGCGGTGGCCGGCCGCGGTCTCGAGGAGGGGCTCCTCCCGCCGCCCGGCCAGCACCACGCGGTAGCCCTCGGCCAACATGAGCCGGGCCACGGCCCGGCCGATGCCGGAGCCGGCTCCGGTGACGACGGCGACCTTTCCGGGGGTATGGTGCTGGCTCATTCGGTCCTCCTCGACGATTTGCGCGGTCTGCGCGGCTGCCCGGCCAGCCTATCGCCGAGACGGCAGATCACGGCAGTGTTGCGCGGCCCGACCGCCGCGTACTGTCATCTCGACGGCGGATTTCGGCGGGGCAGCCGGGTGCATCCAGTGTGGGATTGACCTACCGGGCGTCGTCATCCCGCTCCCGGGTCTGCCGCCCCGTGTGGTAGCCGGACCAGAAGGCCAGCACCAGCAGCCCGACGCCGACCAGCGCGATACCGGTCCAGGTCTCGGCACCCATGAACATGAGCCCTTGGGGCAGGTCGGGCCTCGTGGCCAGCGGGGCATACGCGAACCAGCCAAAGTCCTCGGAGGACACCGGCTGGGCAAGTAGGACCAGGCCGGCGAGCAGCATGGCCGCGGCAACGAGCGGCACTGCCACCCGGCCGATTGCATTCTTCCGGGCACCGCCGGCTCTCCGGTTCCCCTGCTGGTCCATGGCCATACTGTAACCGCCCGGCACCGGGAACGCGCCAGCGGAAACGGCCCTCCCCGGCGGACCGGTGCCGGCGGCGGAGGGGTACCAGCGGAGGACCGGTGGCAGCGGCGGTCCAAGGTGGGCGATCGGTGGAGGATCAGTGGCGGGCCTGTGCCCGCTTTCCCGCCGCCAGCGGCCCGACCACTGCGGAGTGTGACCGCCCGCTGGCGCGCCGCCCCCTGATCACGCGCGCGGACGAGCCGGGCACGGCGGCCCGCCCATCAGCGCTGCGGTCCCTGATCAGGCCGGTTCCGGCGATCTCGCGCGCCTGGGCGATGCCGGCAACCGCCGCCTTCTTGGTGGGAAACGTGACCGAGACGGCCATCAGCTTTCCTGCCCCGTCCATCATCCGAATGCGGTAGCCGCCGTCGGGCGCGTCCACGAGCTCAAAATATCCCGCCATTGCAAAATCCTCATTCCCTCGTATCCCCCGCCTTGGTATTAGTAAGTGTACTTACTTTGCGGTGGAGGGAAAGTGCTGAAAGTCCCGCCGTCCCCAGGGAACCGCACGCTCCGTGCCCTTGGGGAAGCGCACGCTACCCGCGCGGCGGCGGGGTGTCGCTGCGGCGGACGCCGTCTTCATGCAGTTCCAGCGCGCTCATCACCAGGGCGAAGTGACTGAAGGCCTGCGGCGTGTTGCCCAGCTGCCGGCCGGCCTCGACCTCCCACTCCTCGCTGAGGAGCCCGACGTCGTTGCGCAGCGCCAGCAGGCGTTCGAACAGCTCCCGGGCCTCGTGGCGGCGGCCCGCGCCGATCAGGGCCTCCACCAGCCAGAACGAGCACGCCAGGAACACCCCTTCCTCGCCCGGCAGCCCGTCGTCGCTCTGCGCCGGAAGGTAGCGGCGCAGGAAACCGTCGTGCGTCAGCTCGCGCTGGACAGCGTCGATGGTTCCGATGATGCGCGGATCGTCCGGCGGGAGGAACCCCACCCGGGGCAGCAGCAGCAGGCTCGCATCCAGCTCGGGCCGCCCGTAGGACTGCACGAAGGTGTTGCGTTCGGCGTCGAAGCCGTTGGCCATGACCTCGTCGTGGATCCTGTCACGCAACTCCTCCCACCTGTCCGCCGGTCCGGTCAGGCCGAAGTCCCGGACACCCTTGACCATGCGGTCCGCCGCCACCCACGCCATCACCTTGGAGTGGGTGAAGTGGCGCTGCGGACCGCGCATTTCCCACAGCCCGTTATCCGGCTGGGTCCATGCAGTCTCGAGATGTTCCATGAGTGCCACCTGGACATCCCAGGCGTCGTCGGTGTGCTTGAGGAGCGAGTTCCGGGTCAGGGACAGGCAGTCCAGCACCTCTCCCCAGACGTCGAGCTGCAGCTGGCCGGCGGCGCCGTTTCCGGTGCGGACCGGAGCGGAATTCTCGTAGCCTTTCAGCCACGGCAGTTCGAGCTCCGGCAGCCGGCGTTCGCCATGGAGGCCGTACATGATCTGCAGATCCGCGGGATCACCGGCGACGGCGCGCAGCAGCCAGTCCCGCCACGCGCCGGCCTCCTCCGTGTAGCCCGCCGCCAGCAGCGCTTGCAGGGTGAGGGTGGCGTCGCGCAGCCAACAGAAGCGGTAGTCCCAGTTCCGCGTGCCGCCGATCTCCTCCGGCAGGGATGTCGTCACGGCGGCGACGATGCCCCCCGTGGGCGCGAAGGTCAAGGCTTTGAGGGTGATCAGCGAGCGCTGGACCGCGTCGCGGTGCGGCCCGGTGATCTTGCACTTCGCAGACCAGTCCTGCCAGAACTGCTCGGTGGAGGCAAGGACCGCTTCGGGGTTCACGGTCCGTGGCCGGCGGAGGTGGCTGGGGCTCCAAGTCAGCACGAAGGGCACGCGCTCACCCGCCGAGACCGTGAAGTCGCTGACTGTGTGCATCCGCTCGCCGCGCAGCGGTGCCCGGGTCACCAGATAGACGGCGTCGGGCCCGGCGACGGCGTGGATCCCGCGATCGTCGTGGCGGACCCACGGCACAATGTGGCCATAGTCGAACCGGAGCGCCAGTTCGCCGCGCATCCGCACCGTGCCACGGACTCCGACGACGATCCGCACGATGTCCGCCACTTCGTCGCGCGGTGGCATGAAGTCAATGATCCTGACCTTGCCCTCGGGCAGGTCCCACTCGGTTTCCAGGATAAGTGTGCCCTCGCGGTAGCGTCGCCGCGTGCATTCGCCGCCGCCTTCGGGGGCCAGCAGCCACCGGCCGGCTGCGGGGGTGTCCAGGAGGGCGCTGAAACACGCAGGCGAGTCGAATCGCGGCAGGCACAGCCAGTCGATGGAGCCTTCGGTGCTGATCAGGGCCGCCGTGTGCAGATCCCCGACCATTGCATAATCCTCGATGCGTGCCATGGGACTTACAGTGCCACACCGGGCCGCGGCAGACGAGAACCGGACCGCGGACTCCGACGGCGGCGGCGACGCCTCCGCAACGCCGCCACACTGCGCGGGCGGCCGGGCGAGCCGACACGCCGGTAATCCGGTGTCACGGGCGGCCCCTCCCGCAACGCCGCGGGCGCAGCCGGAGCCCGGCGCTGTGGGAGGGTAGCGCTGTGGGAGAGTGGAGGCATGGAATTGGCGTCACAACCAGCGCAGCACCTGCCCGTGTCCGGCAACAGGGCCCTCAGGCTCGCCCACTTCGTGTCGGACACCGTCAACGGGGTTCGCCTCAGGACGGCCCGGCGCTGGAAGTTCATCCCGCAGACGGTCGCTTACCAGGGGTACGGCTCCACGGAGTGGGTCAGGGTACTGGGCCGCGTGGTCCTCACCAGCAGGCCCGTGCCCGGCAGCAAGGCCGAGCGTGTTGCCCGGAACGGCAACCAGAACTTCCGCGGCTGGCGCGCCTTCACCAGCGTCCCGGTCCAGTTCACCGAGGTGGAAATCCAGATCGGCGGCATCACTACCCGCGTGCGCGCGGACCGCGGCGGCCTGGTGGACACGCTGGTCCACGTGGCCCTGACTCCGGGCTGGCACACGGCCGTGCTGCGGGCTGAAGGCACGGAACCGGTGGAGGCCAAGATTTTCGTGATCTCCCGGGACACCACGCTGGGCATTGTCTCGGACATTGACGACACGATCATGGTCACGGCCCTCCCCCGGCCTTTCCTGGCGCTGTGGAATACCTTCGTCCTAAACGAACGCGCCAGGATGGCGACTCCGGGCATGGCAGTCCTGATGGACCGGCTCAAGGTGGAGCACCCCGAGGCTCCCGTGATCTACCTGTCCACCGGGCCGTGGAACGCGGCGCCCACCCTGGGCCGCTTCATCGCCCGGAACCTCTATCCCTCGGGCGCGCTGCTGCTCACGGACTGGGGACTGACCCACGACCGGTGGTTCCGCAGCGGCCAGGAACACAAACGGCGGAACCTTGAGCTGCTGGCACAGGAGTTCCCGAACATGCGCTGGCTGCTGTTTGGAGACAACGGCCAGCATGATGAAGAGATTTACTCCGGCTTCGCGCAGGAGCACCCTGACCGGGTTGCCGCGATCGGCATCCGCCAGCTTTCGGCCAGCGAGGCCGTCTTCGCCGGCGGCCATTCGGACACCGGAGACCACTCGGAATCCTCGGTCCCGTGGATCTATTCGCCCGACGGCGCCGGACTCGCCAAGGGCCTGCAGGACCTGGACCTGCTCTAGGCCGGAACTACGGCAGTTCCGACGGCGGCGCCGGGCGGGACTGTCCGACGTCGTCGCCGTCCTTCTGCCCGGCGGCGGCGCCCGCCGCCGCGCTCCGGGCCGCGATCACTTCCTGGAGCCAGTAGTAGGAGGCCTTCGGAGTGCGGACCTGGGTGTCGAAATCGACGTGCACCAGACCGAACGGTTGCTTGTAGCCGGCGGACCACTCGAAGTTGTCCATCAGGGACCACACGTAGTAGCCGCGAAGGTCCACGGACTCGGCGGCACCGCCGGGTTGTGTCGCTTCCACGGCCGTGCCGATGTGGTCCGCGAGGTAGCGCAGGCGCCGCTCATCCGGAACCATCCGACCGTCAGCCCCGGACCCCTGGACCACGACGTCCTCGAAACTGGCCCCGCCCTCGGTGATGTAGACCGGCGGCAGGTCCGGATAGCGCTCGGCCATCTCGGCCAGCGCGACGGACATGTACTCGGGCTTGACGGGCCAGCCGTAGGCCGTGGTCTCGGTATCCGGGAACGACTCGATGTGCAACGGAGCGCCCGGGGTCCCGCTAAGGTCGTCCCCCATGGCCTCGGCCATGCCCGGCGGCACGGCTCCCTCACCCCTACCGGCCCCGACGCGGGTGGGCATGTAATAGTTCAGGCCGTAGAAATCCAAGGGCTGCGAGATCAGCTCCATGTCCTCGTCGGAGGGGCCGAAGGAGGATGAAAAGAACGTGGCGGCCCTGATGATGTCCGGATACTTGCCGAGCAGCACGGGATCCGCGTAGAGCCGGTTCTGCGCCACGTCCATGAGTCCGGCGCTGACCTTGTCCAGGGGGTTGGCGGTGGCCGGAACCATTGGCGAGTAGACGTTGGTGAGGCCGATTTCCCCGCGTACGTTGGCGGCACGCAGCGCCTGGAGCGCCAGGCCGTGGCCCAGCAGCTGGTGGTGCACACTGGGGAGCGCCTTGAGCATGAGTGCTTCGCCGGGCGCGTGCATGCCCAGGACGTAACCGTTGGTGGTGACCGTGGCGGGCTCGTTGACGGTCACCCAGCGGCTAACGCGGTCCCCGAAGGCAGCCGCGGCGATGGCGGCGAACTCCCCCAGCCGGTAAGCCGTGTCCCGGTTCATCCAGCCGCCGGCCTGCTCCAGGGGCAGTGGGGTGTCCCAGTGGTAGAGGGTGGCCATGGGGGAAATGCCGCTGGCGAGCAACAGGTCGATCAGCCTGTCGTAGAAGTCCAGTCCGGCACGGTTCACGGGCCCGCTGCCGCCGGGCTGGATCCTCGGCCAGGACAGCGAAAACCGGTAGGAATCGATCCCCAGTTCCTTCATCAGCGCCACATCCGCTGGCATCCGGTGATAGTGGTCGCAGGAGACGGCCGGGCTCTGGTCCTCCACGATCGAACCCGGTTTCGCGGCAAACACGTCCCACCCGGAGGGGCCACGGCCGTCTTCGTCGAGCGCGCCTTCGATCTGGAAGGCCGACGTTGCCACACCAAGGGTGAAGCCGGGCGGAAGGAGGGAAGCCAGATCCTTGGCGGAAGCGTTCATCGACGGGACCTCTATGTAGTTTCAGCAGTGGTGGACTGATCTTAGGCTTCCCCCGGGGCGGGCGCCACGACCCGGGCAGTTTGACGGACGCGACGCCGTTAGCCACTGTTGAGCGGTGCACCTGAAAACTCAACAAAGTGTCAGCCGCCGGCCGCTGCGGGCAGGAGCGCCCGGCGCGGCCCGCCAGGCGCTGGTCCTGATCTGCTTCCTGGCGGTTTCCCATGGCGTGTCCTACATGGCCTCGCGGGCCATCATCGGCAACGCCGGCGGCTGGTACGCGGCGGCGGACACGGCCCCCTGGACCCCGCCGGGCTGGGCGTTCGGAACGGTCTGGACGGTGCTTTATACAACCATGGCCGTGGCGGCGTGGCTCGTCTGGCGCCGGGGAACGGGACTTCTCTCCGCGTCCAGCCGGGGCGCAATGGCCCTCTACGGCATCGTGCTGCTCGTGAACCTGGCGTGGGCGCCCCTGTTCTTCGGCATGTACCCCATGATCGGCTCGGCGGCCCTCTGGCTGGCCCTGGTGGTTATCGCCGCCCACGCCGTGGCGGCTGGCGCCGCCGCTGTCCGCTTTGGCATCATCAGCCGGGCAGCGGGCCTGCTCATGATGCCGTACGTGTCGTGGGTTGTGTTCTCGTGCAGCCTGAACGTCTACGCCGCCGCCAGCAACTGACCGGGCCGGGCCCGAGCCGGCCAGCCCCCGTCGGCGCTTAGTCCTGGCCGGCGTCGGCGGCTGACAGCGTCCCGGTGACCTGTTCGCCCGGGATCCGGGCTGTCCGCCACGTATCCAGCGCAATGACACCGCCAAGGACCACGAGGGAGATCGAGAAGGCGCCCAGGGCATCGGTCAGCCAGTGGTAGCCCAGGTAGAGGCGGCTGACGGCGGCGAAGAACATGCCGATCCCCGCCACGATGAAAGCGACGACGGCGGCCATGGGGTTCTTCCGGCGCGAAAAGACCAGGTACGTGGTGACCAGCAGGAAATCGCAGGCGCCCAGGACGTGGCCGGAGGGAAAGGAGAAGGTGGTGTCGGCCCCAAAGAGCATCAGCTCTATGGGCGGACGTTGGCGTTCGACGATGTGGCCGATGACCTGCGCCAGGATCACCCCGGTCAGCATGGCGCCGGCCAGGAGCATCGGCCGCCAGGCATGCTTGGCAAGCAGGCCCCAGGCCACGGTCACTACGAGAACTATGATCGGCAGGCCGATGGGGCCGAAGATGATCGCCAGGATGATCATGATGGTGGTGGCAGGTTCCCCGCGCAGGGTCAGGAGCCAGGACCGCGTGGGCTCGTCCGCCGCCGAGAGGCCGCCGTGCTGGAGCACGCCGGCCAGGATGACCGCGAACAGCACAGCGCCCGTGATCATCAGGGCGACGGCGGTGCGGTAGAGATTGCGGCGTGCCGCCGGGCTCATGAACCGCTCCTCCACGACGAACTTTTCGTGGAAGGCCCGCCAGCGGCCTTGTGGTTTTCCTGTTTGAGCCTGTGCCATGTCGCCGTGCCGCCTTTGCTCCGTGTTGTGGATGGTCTCCGCTGACGATTATCCCCTCTATTCGCCGCGGAAGCAGGCAGGGGCGCCGCCGAAAGCATCCGAGCGTGAATGGAGTCCGGGCATCAGGCGGAGGGCAGTTCGGCCGTGTTTTCCCACCGGGTGGCCACGACCGTCCGAACGGACCGGTGCGGTGCCCGGGCGGCCAGCGACGAACGCGAAACCATCGTCTTCGCCCGGACTCCGGACGGCCGCATCCTCAGTGTCCATGAGCACCTCTCCGCCTGCCCGACGGAAGTTTAGGGCCGAAGGTCCCGGATCGACAGGAAGCGCAGGTCAGCAGCCCACATGCCGGCGGAACCGAATTTCCCCATCGAAAGTTGATCCTTTAACGATTTGACGCATGAATAAATATGACGTTACTGTTCCTGAATCCATTGGGGCCGACTAGAAGTACTCCAAGAAAGACAGAGCGATGACCACCATTACCGAGTCCATTGAGATCCAGGTCGACAGCCGGAACGTCCTCGACGAACGGCTTAACGACGCCGTCCGCGGCCTCCAGCAGATCGCCATGGCCACTGGAACCCACGGCATCCTGCTCACACGGCACAAGCCGGGCCACTACACGGCGGCCCTCTCCGAGCAGGTTCCCTTCGGCATGACCCGCGAGCTCGTTCACTGAGCCGGATCTTCCGCAACACCACAATGCGGGGTCACTTCCCGCCCGTCCACACCACCTGGACCGGCGCGATTGGCCCCGCGTTGTCTTGCTAACGCGTTGTCTTGCTAACGCGTTGTCTTGCTAACGCGTTGTCTTGCTAACGCGTTGTCTTGCTAACGCATTGTCTGGCTAGCGCATTGTCCGGTTAACGGCCGCCCTCGAGTTTCCGGCTGCGCTGCTCCTGGGCCATGGGCCCGTACGGATAGACGCCGACGCGCGGACGGCTGACCTCGGTCAGGCGCTCCGTCTCGCCCGCGGTGAGCGTGAGATCCGCTGCCGCGAGATTGTCCGCCAGCTGACCTGTGCTGCGGGCGCCCAGGATCACCGAGGTGACGGCGGGCCGGTCCGCGAGCCAGGCCAGCGCCACCTGGGCCGGGCTTACGCCGTGCCGCCCGGCGGTTTCCTCCACCTCGGCAATCACCTCCCAGGTGCGCGGATCGGCGTTCCGGGCCTCCCAGGCTTCCATCCCGCGCTTCGGATTTTCGCCAAGGCGGGTGGCCCCGGCGGGCGGTTCGTCGCGCTTGTACTTGCCGGAGAGCCACCCTCCGCCCAGCGGGGACCAGGGCAGCAGTCCGATTCCGGCGTCGAGCGAGGCCGGAACCACTTCCGATTCGATGTCGCGGACCAGCAGGCTGTACTGCGGCTGCAGGGTCACCGGGGCGCTCCAGCCATGGGCCTTGGCCACATGGACAGCCTTGGTCAACTGCCAGCCCAGGAAGTTGGAGAAGCCGTAGTAGGCGATCTTTCCGCCAGTGACGGCGTCGTGCAGGAACCGGAGGGTCTCTTCGAGGGGAGTTACGGGATCCCATGCGTGCAGCTGGTAGAGATCGATCTGCTCGACGCCGAGCCGGCGCAGCGAGTCATCCAGCGCCCGGACAAGGTGCCGGCGGGAGGTCCCGACGTCGTTGGGGGCCTGGCCCATCGGGAAGCGGCCCTTCGTGGCCACCACAGCCCGGTCCCGGACCTCTGCCCGGTCGGCCAGCCACCGGCCGATGATTTCCTCCGACACCCCGGAGCTGTAGACGTCGGCTGTGTCAATGAAGTTGCCTCCCGCCGCGAAGTAGTCATCCAGGATGGCCCGGGACTGCTCCTCGGTGGCCTCGGCGCCGAAGGTCATGGTGCCCAGCGCAAAGCTGGAGACGACGGCGCCGCTGTTGCCCAGGGTGCGGTATTGCATGGGACTCCTCAGGTTGGGGTCAGTCTTCCGTGGGCGTGGTGCGCAACGAGTGGTAGGTCCGCCAGCTGTGCTCGGGCGCGTAGCCCAGCAGCCGCTTGGCCTTGTCGATCGACAGCATGGTCTCGTGCTCGCCAAGGTCCTTGACCACCGTGACGTTGGGGAACACCTCGGCGGCGAGGCTGGCGCTGGAGCGGCTCATCACGGTGTCCTCGTTGGCGATGATGAACGCCTCGAAGCCCGGCTTGGCGTGCTCCAGGGCCCGGGCCACGGCCTGCGCGCCGTCCCGGCCATCAATGTAGCCCCAGAGGTTCCACTTGCGCATTGTGGCGTCGTGGTCGAAGGACGGGAACTCCTCATAGTCCTCCGGGTCCATCACATTGGAGAACCTCAGGCCGGTGATGCTCAGCTCCGGGTCCCAGCGCGTCAGCTGGATGGCCATCTGCTCCTCCAGGTGCTTGACCAGGGAGTAAGTGCTTTCCGGCCGTGCCGGGTAGTCCTCGTCCACCGGGATGTAAGGCGGGTCGACGTCGAACGGCAGCCCCAGCACAGTCTCACTGGAGGCGTAGACGATCTTCTTGATCCCGGCCCGACGGGCGGCCTGGAACACGTTGTAAGTGGAGAGCATGTTGTTCTCGAACGTGGCGGCGTCCGGGGCAATCCCCGGCGCCGGAATCGCGGCCAGATGCACCACGGCGTCAAAGCCGGCGTGGCGGTCGTCCAGGCCAAGGATCACATCCACCACTTGGCCATAGATGCGCAGGTCCACCTGCGTGAACGCGCGGCCACGCGCGCCCGTCCGGTCCAGGTTGGTCACGTCGTGCCCGTCGTCGCTGAGGCGCCGCACGACGCTTCGTCCCAGCTTTCCGCTTCCTCCGGTAACAGCAACTTTCATCAGGTACTCCTCGGGTGGCAGGCTCTGCTGACCGTCATGGTCCGGCAAATGGTCCGGCACCTGGTCCGGTGCCGGCAGTCACCGTTCCACCCTATGGGGAGGCGGGCGCGGTGCCCAGCCCCTCGCGTTCCATCTTCCGGCCAGCCCGGATCCGCCCGGCGGTCGACGGCGGTCGACAGCGGCCGGACGCCGTGCCGCCGTCGGGGGCCCGCGTGACTTTCGGCCCTAGGCAGTTCCCGGACCAGGCGGGAGGCTGGGGGCCATGAACGGTGACCAGCGCGATGTTGCCGGCGCGGACCGGCATCATCCCTGCCACCAGGTCCACCGGACCGCCGAATGAACCACCCCGGAACTCCGCCGGCAACCCGGCCGGCCAAGCACGCCCCCGGCCAGATGCGCGGACCGCTCGCGGCGCTTGTTGCCGCAGCTGCCGGGGCCGCTTACGTCCTGGCGCTGCGTCCACGGCTCCTGCGCTGGGGTGCCACCACCCAGGAGGCCGCCGGGCCGCTCGCCGGGGACGAGATGGTTCCGGGCCCGCGCATGCAGACCACCCGCGCGGTGACCATTGCGGCGCCGGCTTCAGAAGTGTGGCCCTGGCTGGTCCAGTTGGGCGCCGGGCGCGGCGGCTTCTACTCCTACGACTGGCTGGAAAACGCCGCGGGCCTGGGCATCCGGAGTGCCGACAGGATTCGCCCCGAGCTGCAGCACCTGGTGGTAGGCGACATCATTCCGTTGTCCCCCGACGGCGGCCTGCCGGTCAGGCTCCTCGAGGCCGAGGTTGTGCTGGGGCTGGGCGGATCCTTCGATTTGCGCACGGGGAAGATGTCGCCGGCCGGAATGCGTCCAACCGGGCCCCGGCTGGACGTCGGCTGGACGTTGGTGCTGCGGCCCGCAGGGCCCCGGGCCACCAGGCTCTTGTCCCGCACGCGGTACGACTATTCGCCCGTGGCCGAGGGAGTGGCCCTGCGCACGCTGCTGGAACCGGCGCAGTTCCTGATGGAGCGGCGGATGCTCCTGGGTATCCGCTCCAGGGCAGAGGGCCGCCGGCGTTAGGGCGCTGGGCTCGTAGGCGCCTGGGGTTGCCCTCCCCGGCTGCCCTCAGCGGTTGCCCTCCCCGGTTGCCCTCAGACACCCGCGGCCCGCGGGCTGGGAGTGCCCAGGGGCAGCAGGTAGTCGACAAACCAGTCCCGGGCCAGGATGGCCGCCGCCGCGAGCGTGCCAGGTTCTTCAAACAGGTGCGTGGCCCCCTGCACGACCGCGAGCTGGCTGGGGCAGCGCATCATGGCCTTCGCCCGCCGGTTGAGCTCCAGGACCTCGTGATCCAGGCTGCCCACGATCAGGAGCGTTGGCGCACTCACGGCGGACAAACGCGGGCCGGCGAGGTCGGGGCGTCCGCCGCGCGACACAACAGCCGAGATCCGCGCTGACGGCTCCGACGCCGCCCACAACGCGGCCCCGGCGCCCGTGCTCGCGCCGAAGTAGCCCACGGCGCACGCGGCAGTGTCTGCCCGGGTGGACAGCCAGTCCGTTGCCGAGGACAGCCTGCGGGCCAGGAGCTCGATGTCGAAGACGTTGGCGCGGTTGCGCTCCTCCGCGGTGGTCAGCAAGTCCAGCAGCAGCGTGCCGAGCCCGGCCTGCTGCAGGACACCGGCCACATACCGGTTCCGGGGGCTGTGGCGGCTGCTTCCGCTGCCGTGGGCGAACAGCACCACGGCCCGGGCCGGCACGGGAAGGTGCAGCTGGGCCTGGAGCCGCATCGCGCGGGACGGGATCTCCACTTCCTCGTCGACGTCGGCAGCGGCGTCGGCGCGGGCACCCGCCGCGGTCCGGAATGGCGACGGCGCGGTCTCGAGGCGTTTGGCCGCCAGGTCGAGCAGGCGGATCACTTCGTCGTCATCCGTCGGCGAGAAATCCCGGTAGTGGTAGCCGACGGCGGTGAACTGGCGCGGCGTGGCCAGGCACACGACTTCATCCGGCTCGCTCAGGTTGGCGAGGGTCTCCGCCGGGGCAACCGGAACGGCCAGGATCACCCGTGCCGCCCCCTGTTTGCGGGCGACCCGGCAGGCAGCCCGGGCGGTGGACCCGGTGGCGATCCCGTCGTCGACGATCACCGCCACGCGTCCGGTCAGGTCGTGCCGCGTCCGGCCCTTCCGGAACAGGACCACCCGGTTTTCCAGCGTGGCTCGTTCGTGCTCCTCGACGGCCTGCAGTTCCTGTGCGGTGACCCGCGAATGGGCCAGGACCTGCTCGTCCAAGACTTTCGCGCCGCCCTCACCGATCGCCCCCATGGCGAGCTCGGGCTGGTAGGGAAGCCCAAGTTTCCGCACCACGATCACATCCAGGGGAGCATCCAGGGCGGCGGCGACCTCAAAGGCGACCGGCACCCCGCCGCGCGGCAGGCCGAGGACCACGATGTCCTGGCCACGCAGTTCCGCAAGACGCCGGCCGAGCTGCCTGCCGGCGTCGACCCTGTCTTCAAAGATGCTCATGGGTTATGGCTTTCCAGTCGAGGCGTCGGCCATCGGCCATCAGTCGGGTGCTGAACTGGCGCGCTCCTGCAGGCTCCCCACGCCCGGAATGGACCAGATGGCCGCTCCCTCCAACTATCCGCCTGCCGCCGAAGCGCAGTGAGGGCCTTAATGCCCGATTTTGCGCCAGCGGCGCCTTCCCGGGCCGCGGTTGAGGCGCCAGCGGCGCCTTCCCGGGCCCCGGTTGACGAGCAGCGGCGTGGCCGCGGGGATGCTGAAGCGGGCGGCCCGCCGGGCAATGCGGTGGGTCCGGCCGCGGTGCCTGAGCGCGGCCGGCCGGGGTGGGCGCGGCTGCTGTGCGGCGCGCGTGTAGAACCAGACTTTCGCCAGTTCCACCAGCACCAGGTACACCACTGCCATCCCGAGCAACGCGAGGAAGAACGGGACCGGCAGCGGGTCGAAGCCCAGCACGCCGGCCAGGGGCGAGAACGGCAGGTACACCCCGATTGCCACCACGCCCACGGAGGCACATACGAGGCCCGCCGACGGCCTGCTCCGGAAAAAGGGTACGCGCCGGGTCCTGATGACGAAGATGATCAGCGTCTGCGTGACGATCGACTCGATGAACCAGCCGGCCCGGAATTCGCCGGGAACCGCGTCGAAGACGAAGAGCATGAGTGCGAAGGTCGCGAAGTCGAAGATGGAGCTGATGGGGCCGAACAGGAACATGAAACGGCGGATGAAGCCGATGTCCCAGTGCGACGGCGCCACCAACTGTTCCTTGTCCACCCGGTCGCCCGGAATGGCCAGCTGGCCGGCATCGTAGAGCAGGTTGTTGAGCAGGATCTGGCCCGGCAGCATGGGCAGGAAACTCAACAGCACGGAGGCCGTGGCCGCGCTGAACATGTTGCCGAAGTTGCTGGACGTGCCCATCAGAACGTATTTGATGGTGTTGGCGAAGATCCGCCGGCCTTCCATGACGCCCTCGGCCAGGACCCCCAGGTCCTTGTCGAGCAGCACGACGTCGGCGGCGTCCTTGGCGACGTCGGTGGCGCTGTCGACCGAGATGCCAATGTCTGCGGCGTGCAGGGCCAGGGCGTCGTTGACGCCGTCGCCCATGAACCCGACGGCACCGCCGCTTTGCCGCAGCAGCCTGATGACCCGGGCCTTCTGCTCGGGCGAAACGCGTGCAAAGATGCTGGCCTCCCGGGCCGCCGCGGCCAGCTCGGGATCGGACATGGCCTCCACCGCGGCGCCGCTGAGCGTACCGCCGGAGAGGACACCGAGTTCGTCGCAGACCTTTTCGGCGACCCTGGCGTTGTCTCCGGTGGCGATCTTGACCATGATGCCGAGCGCCTCAAGCTGGTCCAGGGAGGCCCGCGCGCTGACTTTGGGCCGGTCCAGGAAGATGAGGAATCCGGCCAGGACCAGGTCCTTCTCCTCTGACGGCGTCAGGTCCTCCAGCCCGTCCGCGGGCCGGGTTCCGACGGCCACCACCCGGGATCCGGCGTCGAATTGCTTGTCCAGCATCGCCTGCACGTCCGCCGGCGTGCCCACGCAGAGGGCCAGGACATCCTCCGGCGAGCCTTTCGTGATGATGCGGGCAGGGCCGCCGGCTTCGCGCACCAACACGCTGGTCCGGCGCCGCTGGTGGTCGAAGTCAAGGACGTCCAGGCGTTCGTACCGTTCCGGCCGGAAGGCCGCGGCGCCGGAGGACTCCCACAGGGCCGCATCCAGCGGGTTCAGGCCCACGGTGGAGAGCCTCGCCTCGGCGTAGTCCGCCTCCGTGGCCAGCAGCCCGAGCGTGAGCAGTTCGGCGGGCGGGACGCCGGGGCCGGCGGGCAGCGCGCCGCTGAAACTGATCCGGCCCTCGGTCAGCGTCCCCGTCTTGTCCGTGACCAGGATGTCCATGTCGCCCAAGTCCTCGATGCAGACCAGGCGCTTCACGAGGACCTTGCGCCGCGCCAGCTGCCGGGTGCCAGTGGCCAGGCTGGTGCTGACCACCGCGGGCAGCAGTTGCGGGGTGATGCCGACCGCGATCGCCAGGGAGAACAGCAGCGATTCGATCGGGGGCCGGTGCAGCAGCAGGTTCGCGACGAAGATCAGCGACGTCAGCCCGATGGCCACCTGCAACAGCAGAAAGGAGAAGCGTTTCAACCCCAGCTGGAACTCGGTCTGCGGCTGGCGCTCACCCAGGCCCAGTGCGATCCGGCCGAATTCCGCCCGGCCTCCGGTGGCGACCACCACCGCGGTGCAGCTGCCGGACTGGATCACGGTCCCCATGAAGAGGCAGCTGCTCAGCTCCGCCAGCGGCGCATCCTGCGGTACCGGCGCCGCGTCCTTGGCGACTGCCAGCGATTCCCCGGTCAGAATACTTTCATCGCACACGAGATCCTTCGCCGTCAGCACCCGCATGTCGGCCGGAATGATCGCGCCGATCCCGAGGCGGACGACGTCGCCGGGCACCAGCGCGGTGACGTTGATTTCACCTGGTCTTCCGTCGCGGACGACGACGGCGCGGTGCGTGACGCGCGAATGCAAGGCCTCCGCTGCGCGTTCGGCCCGAAATTCGTTGCTGAACCCCAGCCCCACGCTGACCAGCAGGATCACGCCGATGACGATCGCATTCGTGGCGTCCCCGAGGAACAGGGATAGCCCCGCGGTGATGAGCAGAAGGATCAGGATGGGGCTGGCCAACTGCCGGCCCAGCACCGACCACCCGCTGGCCATGTGGGTCCGCACCGCATTCGGCCCCAGTTCCGTGAGGCGCTTGGACGCTTCGGCACCGGTCAGTCCGTTCTCGCCCGAGCCCAGCTCTCCCAGTACGGTGGCAACTGGCCGGCCCGCGGCGCGGGAGATCGCCAGTGGGGCGGAGTGAGAGTCCTTGACATCGAGGTCTGGCATGCGGAATCCGTTCACGACATTTCGCCTAAGGCACAGCCTATGCCCGGGACGAACGGGTCAGCAGCCTCTGGATCCGGGCCCGGTATGTGGAACCGCATTTTCGGGATGTATATACTCTCTCGGTACGGTTTTGCAGCGAGCCGTTGGATTGTTCTTCGATCCGGCCGCTGCCGTATCCGCCCCTTGCCGCGGTGGGAAGCGCCGCCGGGTCGTCTTGACCTGAGTGAAACGGCACAACAGACAAGTGGTCAGCGAGTCAACCGCAAATTCAATAAACCAGCAGCTGCATGAACTGGTGCTCAGCAGCTCCGACGTCGAGGACTTCCTCGGCGGGCTCGCGCGGGTGTCCGCGCGCAGCCTCTCCGAGCCGGGAGACGAGATCCTCTGCGGCATCACGCTCCTGCGGCAGCGTAAGGCGGCCACCGTCGCCAGCAGCAGCCCCGCCGCGCAGGCAATGGACGAAATCCAGTACACCTTCGGCGACGGCCCATGCATGACGGCGTCCCGGGAACAGGAAACGGTCTACGTTGAGGACCTGGAGCTCGATGGTCGCTGGCCGCAGTACGCCGCGACGGTGCGTGGACACGGCTTCCGGTCCATCCTGGCGCTGCCGTTCCTGCTCGAAGGCGAAACCCGCGCCGCCTTGAACCTGTATTCGCACCGGCCGGGCCGATTCGATGACCGTGCCACGGAACTGGCCCGTGAGTTTGTCCACCAGACAACCATGGCCCTGCGGCTCGCGGTCCGGTTCGCGCACAGCAGCGAGACGGCCGCCAACCTCAAGGCCAGCCTGGAAACCCGAACCGCGATCGACGTTGCCGTCGGCATCATCATGGCGCAGAACCGCTGCAGCCAGGTGGAGGCGTTTGAGCTCCTGAAGTCGGCGTCAAGCGCCCGGAACATCAAGCTCCACGCCGTCGCGGCCGGAGTGGTCGAGTCGCTCGGCCAGGGCCCTACCCGGACCCACTTCGAGGTCTAGCCCGGTCCCGGACCAGCCAGTGCGGCCAGGACCGGGCTAGACACCCGATCCGCACGGGACCTTCCCGGCCAGGATCGGGTGTTCAGGTGTTCAGGTGTCCCGCTTGTCCCGCTCTTCGAACTCCTCATCGAGGTCATAGTGCCGGAATTCCGTCTCCGGATTCGGCTCCCCCTCCGATACGTACTCATAATCCAGCTGGCGCTGGACTTGGCTGTCGAGGACCTGAAGATCCTTGTCCGCAACCTTGGTGAGGTCCTCGGGGAATTCATCGTCCGGAGTGAGGTGCAGCTTCTCGGTCATTACATGCCTCTCTGGGCCAGGCGGACGGACTCGAGCCTGCACTGTCCTGGCTGGATTCAGGATAGCTCTAACCGGCGCGGGTCGGGCCTCCGGCGTCGGCCTTTCCTAGGCGGGCTCGGAACCGACGTTCACCAGCCAGTCCACGCCGAACTTGTCCTTGCACATGCCGAAGATGTCGCCCCAGGGTGCCTTCTCGAGCGGCATCGCGACGGTGCCGCCGTCGGCCAGCTTGTCGAAGTAGCCGCGGAGTTCGGCTTCGTCGGCCCCGCTGAGGGACACGGAGAAGTTGTTGCCTGGGGTGTAGTCCATGCTGTTGGGTGTGTCCGCTCCCATGAGCACCATGCCGCCGTCCGTCCTGAGCTGGGCGTGCATGATCTTTTCCTGCTCGGCCGGGTCTTCGCTGGCGTGGTACTCGGCGAAGGTACTCATGGTCAGTTCCCCGCCGAATACGGTCTGGTAGAAGGTCATGGCATCTTTCGCGGTGTCGCGGAACCCGAGGTAGGGATTGAGGGTGGTCATGTCCGAAATCTCCTTGCTGCTTGGGGGCGCCGGCCGGGCGGCAACGACGACGGTGCACGTACACGGCATATCCTGCCGCATAACCGGCAGCGTGGGTAGGTGCCCGGCGGAAGTTCAAAACAAAAGAAGACAAAGCAACAAATGAACCAGCCGGAGGCATCCGACGGCGGCCGGTACCGCCGTCGGATGCTTGCGTGGGGACGCGGCTACGCGGTCTGTCCCGCGTGATCGCCTCCGGCGATTTCCGCCACGAGTTTGGCGTTGAAGGCGGGGAGGTCGCGCGGGCTGCGGCTGGTCACCAGGCCCTGGTCCACCACCACTTGCTGGTCGGTCCAGATCGCGCCGGCGACGCGGGGGTCTCCGGCGACGGACCCGAAGCTGTCAGAATAGGCCAATGGAAGTCGCTTTCGGGCTGCTGGCCCTGGTCGCCGTTGTGTGCGCCTGCAGCGCGCTCGGGCACAAAATCAACGTGTCAGTCCCACTCCTGCTGGTGCTGGCCGGCGTCGGATGTTCCTTCCTCCCCTTCGTCCCGACCATCGAGCTGAACCCCGAGCTCGTGCTGGTCGGGCTGCTGCCGCCGCTGCTCTACGCGGCGGCCCTGCAGACCTCGCTGTTCGATTTCGGTTCCAACCGCCGCGCCATCGGCCTGCTGTCGGTGGGCTATGTCATCTTCGGCACCGTCTGCATCGGGTTGGTGGTCGCCTGGCTGTTCCCCGAGATCCCGCTGGCGGCGGCCATGGCCCTGGGCGCCGTCGTCGCACCGCCGGATGCCGTGGCTGCGACCGCCATCGCGCGAAAGGTGGGCATGCCCCGGCGGATTGTCACCATCCTGGAAGGCGAGTCGCTGGTCAACGACGCCACGGCGCTGGTCTGCCTGCGCGCTGCCATCGCGGCCATCGCCGGAACGGTGTCCGCCGCGGAGATCGCCGGCGGCTTCGTCCTGGCTGCCGGCGGCGGCCTGGTGGTGGGCATTGCAGCGGCCTTCGTGCTCACCGCGCTCCGCAAACGGATCCGCAACGTCTCCATCAACACCTCCATATCCCTGATCGCCCCGCTCGTGGCCTACCTTCCGGCGGAAGCGATCCACGCTTCAGGCGTACTGGCCGTCGTCGTCACCGGGCTGATCATGGGGACCAAGGCGCCGTCCATGCCGAACGGGGCCGCACGGCTGAGCCAGCGCAGCAACTGGCACACGGTCCAGTTCCTGCTGGAAAATTCTGTGTTCCTCCTGATCGGGCTGCAGGTCCGCACCATCATCGAGGGCGTCCGGGACGACTCGCTGGGCCCGGAACGGATCTGGCTCGGCTGCGCCGCGGTGCTGCTGGCCGTGCTGGTCCTGCGCCCGGTCTGGGTCTTCCCCGCAACGTACCTGCCGAGGCTCATTCCCGCGGTCGGGCGCAAGGATCCCCGGCCGTCCTGGAAAGTTCCGGTGATTGTCTCCTGGGCCGGCATGCGCGGCGTGGTGACCCTTGCCGCCGTCCTGGTCCTGCCGGCAGCGTTGGAGCACCGGTCCGTCCTGATCCTCATGGCCCTCGTGGTGGTGGCCGGCACGCTGATTCTGCAGGGCCTGACACTCCCGGCCCTGGTCCGGCTGCTGCGCCTGAAGGGACCGGACGCGCGCGAGGACGCGCTCAACGAGGCGTCGCTCATGCAGATGGCGACGGCGGCGGGCGTGCAGCGGCTCCAGGAACTGCGCTCGGACGCCGACCCCCCGGAGGTTGTGGCGATGCTGAAGCGGCGCACTCAGGAGCGCGGGCTTGCCGCGTGGGAGCGGCTGGGACGGCCCATCGCGGAATCGGTCACCCCCAGCCAGCGCTACGCCCAGCTGCGGCTGGCGATGCTGGACGCCGAGCGCGCCAAGGTCCTCGAGCTGCGGCGCGGCGGCGGATACGCGCACGAGGTCCTGCTTAACGTCCTTGACCGCCTCGATGTCGAAGAGTCCATGCTGGACGCCACACTGGAAGAACCAGACGCTGACGGCGGCAGCGGCGGCGAGGGGATCGCCCGCCCCCGCGGCGTGTGCCCGCACCTGGAATCGGCCCCGGCCCCGGCCGTTCCGGCCGATCCCTTCTGCGCCGCGTGCGTGCGGGAAGGGACGACGACGGTTCACCTGCGGATGTGCGCGCAGTGCGGCAACGTGGCCTGCTGCGATTCCTCGTCCGGAACCCATGCCTACAAACACTTCAAAGCCAGCGGCCACCCCGTCATGCGCAGCATCGAGCCGGACGAGGACTGGCGCTGGTGTTACCCGGACGAACTCCTTGGCTAGGCCAAGACCCTAGGCCAAGGTGTGCCGCAGGCGGGTGTGCCGCGGGAACCCCTGTTCAGGGCCCCTCCCCCTCCGTAGGCTGGGAAGGGACCTGCGGAGGGGGACCGCCGCCGTCGGACGAAAAGAGGACACCGTGGACAACCAGGACATCCTGGAGCGCATCAAGGAACTCGTGGCGGAAGAGCACAACCTCCGCGAAGGCTCCGCCCCGGCCGGGACGGGAGCCCCCAATGTCCTGAGGCTGCAGCAGGTGGAGGAACAGCTGGATCAGTGCTGGGACCTGCTCCGCCAGCGGCGCGCCAAAAAGGACTACGGAGAGAACCCCGACGAGGCGGAGGTGCGGCCGGTCAGCGAGGTCGAGGGCTACCAAAGCTAGCCCCGGCCATGACCTGACGGACCGGCTGGCCATGCGGATTGCGCTGCTGGGAGACGTCATGCTGGGCCGCCTGGTGAACATGCACCTGGCAACGGCCGGGCCGACCTACCCGTGGGGAGATACGCTGGAGGTCCTCCGGCAGGCGGACCTCCGCATCGCCAACCTCGAATGCGTCCTGGCGTCCGGCGGCGAGCCCGAGCCCGGCAAGGTCTTCACTTTCCGCTCCGACCCGAAGAATGTCGCCAGCCTCCTCGCGGCTGGGATCGACGTCGTCTCGCTCGCCAACAATCACGTCCTGGATTACGGCCAGGATGCGTTCCGGGAAATGCTCCCGGTACTGGATGGCCGCGGCATCCTGCATGCCGGAGCCGGCCTTGACTTGGACGCGGCCCGAAGGCCGGCCGTGCGGCGCGTGGGCACCACCGCCGTCGGCGTCATTGCCTTCACTGACAACGAGCCCGACTGGGAGGCCGGCCCCACGGCCCCGGGAGTCCACTACGTTCCCGTGGAGTATGTTCCACTGAAGGGCTTTCCCGCGAACGACGGCGGTGGCCGGGGCGGTGCCGCCCGATTGGACGATCTGCTGGACCTGGTCCGGCGGACCAAGTCCCGGGTCCAACTGCTGATCGTCTCGGCCCATTGGGGAGGCAATTGGGGTTACGACGTCCCGGCCCGGCACCGGGATCTCGCCCGGGACCTGATCGACGCCGGCGCCGACGTCGTCTTCGGCCACTCCCCGCATGTCTTCCGCGGCGTCGGGATCCACCGGAACCGGCCCATCATCTTCAGCGCCGGGGACTTCATAGACGACTACGCCGTGGACCCGGCAGAGCGCAATGACCAGTCCTTCGTGTTCGTGCTCGATACCGACGGCGGCGAACCCCGAATGCTGCGGCTGCATCCCACGGTCATCACCGGGTTCCAGGCCCGGCTGGCGCGCGGGGCGGGGCCCGATATTGCCGCCCGGATGCAGCGGCTGAGCCGGCACCTCGGCACGCCCACTGGCTGGAACGCGGCCGGCCGCTGCCTGGAGATTCCGCTCGAGCGGGCCAGCGGACCGGGCTGACCGCGGCCCCTGCCCGCCAGTGGGTGCACTCTCGCGCCAGCGGGAGGACCCTCCGCTAGCGCACAGTGACGCCAATATTCCTTCGCGGCGGCGCCTCACTGCCGTCCGGCACAGCATTCTCCTGCAGCCCCCGCCGTTCCGCCCTTCGCGGCGCCAGCGCCCAGTACGGGACAAGGCGTCCGCAAGAGACACCGTTTACATGCCTGAAACATGCCGGTCACGCGAACTTCACGCCGCCGCGATTCCTGTAACGTGCCTGCAACTTTCCGCCCCACTGCCGGAAACATGGCTCCGCGAGGATTAAATCCGGATCGGGGGGCCGGTGGCGACGTGTCCCGGCAAAGGAAGACTGACGAGAAGGGACCCCCGGTGGAACTCACTGCTGGAAGCGTCTGGATGATCATTTCGGCGGCGCTCGTTCTGCTGATGACCCCGGCTCTTGGCCTCTTTTACGGCGGCATGACCCGGGCCAAGGCCTCACTGAACATGATGATGATGAGCTTCGTCTCCGTCGGGATCGTCGGCGTGGTGTGGGTCCTCTGGGGTTACTCGATGACTACCGGGCAGGGCGTCCTGGGCGTCTTCGGCAACCCGTTCGCCAGTTTCGGCCTGAGCAACGTCATCGGCTCGCCCGACCTGATCAAGGCCGGCTACAGCGCCACCTTTGCCATCCTCACCGTGGCCCTCATCAGCGGCGCCATCGCGGACCGCGCGAAATTCACTTCCTGGGCCCTGTTCGTTCCCATCTGGATCACCCTCGTCTACTGCCCGCTGGCCTTCATGGTCTGGGGCGGCGGCCTCATGAGCGCCGGCGGTGCCGTGAGTGCCGTCTTCGGCCAGGTCATCGACTTCGCCGGCGGCACCGTCGTGGAAATCGCCTCCGGCACTGCGGCGCTGGTACTGGTCCTGATCCTGGGCAACCGGCACGGCTTCGGCAAGGACCCCGGCCACCGTCCGCACAACATCCCCTTCATCATGCTCGGTGCGGGCATCCTGTGGTTCGGCTGGTTCGGCTTCAACGCCGGCGCCGCCACCACCGTGGAACAGGCCGGCCTGATCTGGGTGAACACCCTGGCCGCTCCCGCCGCGGCCATGATCAGCTGGCTCGTGGTGGAAAAGGTCCGCCACGGCCACCCCACCTCCCTGGGTGCGGCGTCCGGCGCCGTTGCCGGCCTGGTGGCGATCACGCCGTCGTGCGCCAACATCAGCCCCCTCGCCGCGCTGGGCCTGGGCTTCGTGGCCGGTGCGGCCTGTGCGGTGTTCGTGGACCTGAAGTTCAAGTTCGGCTTCGATGACTCGCTCGACGTCGTCGGCGTCCACCTTGGCGGCGGCCTGATCGGAACCCTGGCGCTGGGCTTCATCGCCCTGCCGGTGGACGGCGCGGGCGGCGGCCTGCTCTACGGCGGCGGGCTCCACCAGGTCATTGCGCAGACCGTGGCCGTGCTCATCACGGTGGCGGTGTCCGGCCTCGGGACCGCCGTGATCGGTCTCGCCATCCACAAGACGCTCGGGTTCCGGGTCAGCCGCGAGGACGAACTCGCCGGAGTGGACCGGTCCGAGCACGCCGAGACCGCCTATGCCTTTGCTGAACTCGGTTTCAGCCGGTTCAACCCATTCGGCCACCACGTCAACACGTCACACGCCGGACACCCCGTGCGCGCCGCGGCGTCGGCCCACGCGGCTGGCCGGGGACCGACGAGCGCGCCGACCCCGGCACGCGTGAAGGAAGACAGCCTGGTCTGAGGCCGCGGGTTTCCCAACTGGCTCGCAGCAGGGGCCGCTTTGAGCGCTCATAACGGCCCCTGCTGCGAGTCAGTTGGGCAGGAGCCGCAGTCCTGAGGGCTTACGGGCCGCCGTGACCGCGGCCGGCTCGGACCGGGGGCTGCACAAGTTTTTTCAAAGGGCCCGGGTATAAGACACGGCCGGAGGCTTAAGATATGGGCGGGGGGCACTCGAATTAGCGAACTCGCTTAATGGGAGGCCACGATGTTCAGCCAAGCCAGCCGCAAGGCGTCAAACCCGCAGCTAACATCGGTGGCGCGGGTCCCGCGCAGACACCGGCGAAGCACCCTTCCCAGACGGGGCAGGCTCCCCCTTCGGCGTGCGCTGGCCTCGCTGAGTGTCCTTGCGCTGGTTTCCGGCTTTTCCCTGGTGGCGGCCGCCCCCTCGTCGGCGGCTGAAACGGGGCAAAGCTACATTGTGGTGCTCAAGGACGGCGTCGTGGACGCCGGGGCGGCGGCGGCCGCCCAGCAAAGCGCCTATGGATTCACGGCATCCAAGGTCTACCGCAACGCCGTGAACGGCTACTCTGCCACCCTGACGGCGGCGCAGGCGAAACGCCTTCAGGCCGACCCCAACGTCGATTTCGTCACTGCGGGCCGGACCTTCCAGCAGCCGCGGGATCTGGGATCCGCGGCCAGCCAGGAGACGCCGTTCTGGCGGGAGCGGATCGCCGGAACGGACTCAGACGTCCGGAAGGCGCTCGACAAGGGGCCTTCGCGGATCAACGTCAACGTCGCCGTGATCGATAGCGGCATCGATGCCACCCACCCGGACCTGAACGTCAAGGGCGGCGTTGACTGCCAGTCCGGCTCACCGGTGGACGTGACACCCATTGACGTACTGGGGCACGGAACATTTGTCGCGGGTGTCATCGGCGCCAAGAACAACCGTCTGGGCGTCATCGGGACAGCCCCCGGAACCCCGCTGTGGTCCGTACGGGTGGTTGACGACAACGGCCTGATCTCCGAGCAGAGCCTGATCTGCGCCATCGACTGGGTGACGTCCACACAGAAGGACGATGACCCGAACAACGACATCGCGGTGGCCAACATCAGCATCGCGGGCGGCGCCGCGGACACGCCTAACTGCGGCAAGGGCACGGACCCGATGCACTACGCCATCTGCCGCTCAGTCCGCGCCGGTGTCACCTACGCTGTCGCGGCCGGCAACGCCGGTGAGGACTTCGCGAACACAGTGCCCGCCACCTACGACCAGGTGCTGACCGCCACCGCCATGGGCGACTTCGACGGGAAGCCCGGCGGCCTCGCCGCCCCAACCTGCGGCACCACGGATTTTTCGAAGTACGGACAAAAGGATGACGATCCGGCATTCTTCTCTAACTTCGCCACCACGAGCGACGACAAGGCCCACACGGTCTCCGGCCCCGGCGAGTGCATCCTCTCCACCGTTCCCGGGGGCGGGTACGGCATCAACCACGGCACCAGCTTCGCCAGCCCGGCCGTGGCAGGGTCCGTGGCCCTGTGCATCAGCCAGAAGGCCTGCACGGGATCAGCCGAGCACGTCATGGAACAGTACTTGTCCCTGACGAAGGGATACACCAAGCGCCACCACGACTACGGATTCGAAGGCGATCCCGTCCACCCCATCAGCTCGAAGTACTACGGCTACCTGACCCAGACAACCAGCTTCTGAGGACCAGCAAGGACGACCCGGCCGCGAGAGACCTGCGGCCGGGTCAACCTTTGGGGCTTCATCTTTCGAGCCAACTGCCGCCGGTGCGCGTAACATGACGGCCATGACCAAGGCCGCGGTTGAGGTCACCGCCCCCGCCGACGCGGTGCCGTACTCCCTGCTGGACACCATCTTCTTCGTAGTGGGTGGCGTCGCGGCCGTGTGGCTGACCTCGCTGCTGTTAGAACTGAGCTTCCAATGGGGCTGGGGACAGGTCTGGTTCATCTTCGTCTTCTGGGCCCTGCTCGCCTATCTGGTGCTCCCCCGGCTGCACAGAATCCTGACCCGGCTCTACGTACCCGACTACTTCATCGGCCGGGCGCGCACCAGCGACGGGCTTCTCGGCGATCCCGTGAACGTGGCCCTGCTGGGATCCGGGCCGCAGGTGCACGGCGTCATGCAGGCCGCGGGCTGGACGCTGGCCGATGACGTGACACTGGCCAGCAGCCGGAGGATCGTCTCCTCCACGCTGCTGCACCGCAGCTACCTCGAGGCCCCGGTGAGTCCCCTGTTCCTGTTCGGCCGCCAACAGGATTTTGCCTATCAGCAGGAAGTTGATGGCACCCCGGGCAAGCGGCACCACGTCCGTTTCTGGCGCTGTCCGCCCGGCTGGCTGCTCCCCGGCGGTCTGGCCGTGGACTGGTTGGCTGCCGGCACGTATGACCGCAGCGTCGGGCTGTCCCTTTTTACCCTGCAGATCACCCACAAGATCGCTCAGAACACCGACGCCGAACGCGACCACGTGGTCGAAGCCATCACCCAGGCAGACCCCACGGCCGAACTCCGCGTGATCCGTGACTTTTCGACCGGCTATCACGCACGCAACGGCGGAGGCGACACCATCACCACCGACGGCGACCTCCCGATCGTGGATCTCAGGCAGACCGCCGCGGCTCCGGCGGCCTTACCTCCAACGGACACTTCTCCAAGCGACACTTCTCCAACTGAAACTTCTCCAACTGAAACTTCTCCGGGCGGCAGGCTTCCGGGCGACAGCCGGAACAGGCGCCCGGCGCCCACCATCATCGGGGCAATCTTCGTCGCCGCCCGCGCGGCGGCGGCAGTCCTGCTCGCCATCTCGACGGTGGCCTTCCGGGACGCGCACGTGGGATCCCTGGTGCGGCCCGCAACCGGCCCGGGAATCACGGAGGCCCAGGCTGAAGTGGCCGTCAGCATCGCAACGGTGCTGGTCCTGGTCTTTGCCCTGGCCTACGTCCTGCTGGCCTGGTTTGTGTTCCTCGGCCGGAACTGGGCCCGGACACTGGCCATGGCGCTCAGCACGGGCGCCATCTGCATCCAGGCCTTCGACGTCCTCCACGGCGGTCCCGACATCACGCTGGTGTCCAATCTGCCCGGCCTGACGCTGGACATCCTGCTGCTTCTGGCACTCTCCAGCAAACGGGCGCGCGACTATGCCCTGCGCCCCCGCAAGGAACCCAAAAGGGATTCCAGCCGCCCGGCCGGCCGGGCACCGCTCTGACACCGCACGGATCCGGAAGGCCTTGACAGCCCTGTGACTGCGGGAGCTAGATGATCAATAGTCGACAATCCACCGCAGGATTCGCAGCAGAGGAGCGGACATGAGCCAGGACTCACAGGCGCCGGAACGCGCCCACAGCGAGACCCCCGCCGAGGGCGACGCAACGGCTGAACCCTTTGACGACCGGGCCCATTCCCAGGATGCGGCAGAAGGCCCGGATATCGACGACGAACCGGGGACCACGGCCTAAAGCTTCGCCCACGCCCGAGTTCGCTGGAAACCTGCGAGTTCGCCGGAACTCGCAGGTTTCCGGCTACTAGGCAGGCCAGTGGGCTGACGGCCCCGGGCGCACACCCGGTAGCTGGCGAAATATCCGTGGGCGTCCGGGTGTTGGTCCGGACATGACAACAATCGGAATCATCGGTGCAGGACACATTGGCGGCCAGATCGCCCGCAAGGCCGTGGAACTCGGCTACGACGTCGTGATCAGCAACTCCCGGGGGCCGGAATCCCTGGCGGGGCTCGTTGCGGAGCTGGGGCCCAAAGCCCGGGCGGCAACGCCGGCCGAGGCCGCGGCGGCCGGCGACTTCGCCGTCGTGACCGTGCCGCTCAGAAGCCTCGCGGACGTGCCCGTGGAGCCGCTGGCGGGCAAGATCGTCCTCGACACCAACAATTACTACTGGGAACGCGACGGGCATTTCCCGGCCCTGGATGCCGGCGAGGCCACTACCTCCGGCTTGCTGCAGGAGCACCTTCCCCAGTCCAAGGTGGCCAAGGCCTTCAACCACATCTTGTTCTCCCAGATCACCACCGACGGCGCCCCGGGCGGCACACCCAACCGCCGGGCCCTGGCCACGGCAAGCGACTTCCCGGAAGCGGCGGAGCTTGTCACGCGGCTCTATGACGAATTCGGATTCGACACCGTCAACATGGGCCCGCTGTCCGAAAGCTGGCGCACGGAGCGGGACCGCCCGGCCTACGTGATCCGGCAGAACGCGGCCGAGCTGGCCGAGAACGTGGCCAAGGCCCCGCGGACCATCTGACGGTTCCTCCGGCCTGGCGCGCGAATTCGCCGGAAGCCTGCGAGGTCGCCGGAAATTTCCAGCGACCTCGCAGCTTTCCGGCGAATTCGCGCAGGGCACGGGACTACAGGGCACGGGCCCCGGAGTAGTGCGTCGGGTCAGGCCTGGACGGCGGGCTCGAGCTTGAGCATCTTGGCGATGACGTAGTCGAGCTCGGAGTCGTCGAAGATCTTCTTCCAGTCGTCCTTGATGATGGTGTCCTTGCCGTACTGGATGGCGATTTCGCAGGCCTCCGAGAACGGGTTGGAGCCGCGCAGGGCGTTGGTCAGGGCGATCTGGACGTGGCCGAACAGCATGGCCTTGGCGGCCTCTTCCGGGACACCGGCGGTGTGCACGGTCTCGTGCAGGGCTTCCTTGAGCAAGGTGCCGATCATGCAGGCGACGGTTTCCACGAGGGTGGGCTCGAGGATGGCGAGCTGCTTCACGGTGACCCAGTGGACGTCGATCACGGGGGCGTAGATGACTTTGATGGTGGCCTCGGCGGCGGCGCGGGCGGCCTCGGTGGCGTCCTCGTCGATCGCGGCAACCACGTTCTGCGGGGCGCCCTGGCCGCCGAAGGTGTCGGCCCATTCTTCCTTGGTGGTGCGCTCGAGGAAGACCGAGGGGTGGCAGGGGTGCGCCACGGCCTGGACGACGTCCTCGCGCTTGGCCAGCAGGCCGGCGTAGGCCGCGGCCGGGTCGAGGGTGAGCAGGATGGCGCCGGACTTCATCTGCGGGACCACGCCGTGGGACACGACGCCCAGGACGGTGTCCGGGACGGCGAGGATCACGACGTCGGCGTCCTTGATGGCGTCCTCGGTGGTGCTGATCGCCCGGCCCTCGGCGCGGACGCGTTCCTGGCCTGCCGGTGAGTTTTCGCTGTGGTAGACGGTGTGGGCGCTCTTCTGGAGGTTGGCTGAAACACGCAGCCCCATTTTGCCTCCGGCTCCGATGACGGCGACGGTCAATTGTTCTGCTGACATTTCAGTTACTCCTTAGGAAATCGAGGCTTTGCTGGGTCCACTGCTTTTCGAGGCGGATGGTCTCTTCTTCGGAGGCCTGCCACGGCAGCCAGTGCTCGATGATCTGGTTGATATTTCTTTCTTTGGGCTGCAGCTTCCCGGCCATGTAGGCATAATCCAGGAGGCCGTCGCCGAGGGGAGCGCCGGAGTACGTGAACCCGACCCACCCCTCCTTGCGGCTGAACGCAAAGTCTTTGATGTGCATGTTCAGGACATACGGCGCGACGGCGTCAATCACCTCGCGCGGGGATTCCAGCGCCGCCACGGTGTTCGCGGGGTCGCTGCAGATGCCCAGGTACGGGCTGCCCACGCGGGCGATGACGTCCAGGACGCGGGAGGTGGGGACTTGTTCGTAGGTTTCCACGGCGATCTTCACGCCGGCGGCCTCGAACTCGGGCAGGACCTCGGTGAAGGCGGCCACGGCCTGGTCCGCGTCCGGGGTGTGGCCCGGGACGTTGAACATGGTCCGCAGCAGCGGTGCACCCAGGACCCCGGCGATGTGCAGGAACTTCCGGAGATGGTCCGGCCGGATGCCCTTGGTGCCGAGCTCCAGGGCGATGCCCAGCGAGTCGGCCGTGGCCCGGACGGACACCAGGTCGGCGTCGGTCATGGCCTCCAGCGGGGCGTAGTCGCAGATCTGAAAGAGGTCCACGCCCAGGGCCGCGGTCTCGGCCAGTGCTTCGTCGAGGTCAAGCGGCGCGGAGACACGGTCCGAGAGCTGCCAGAAGAAGGCGTAACTGCTCAGGCCGATTTTTGAACCCTGGCCGGTCGTGGCGCTCATGCTGCCGCCGTTCCGGACAGGAGTCCCAGGCGTGCGGCGGTTTCGTCCAGGATGGTCCTGAGCGCCTGCGGGTCGTGGGCGAAGCGGCCCAGGAACAGCCCGGCGACGGCGGGATCGAGCCGGCTGATCAGGCCCGGGCCGGCGCTTCCGCCGTAAATGACCCGGCTGCCGGCCTGGCCGGGCAGTGAGCGCAAGTGCGCGTCCAGTCCGGCGATGACGGCGCTGATGTACTCCGGGGTGGCGGGTTCCGGGGCCCCGATGGCCCATTGCGGTTCGTAGGCCACGATGGTTCGGGCAGCCGGTCCGAGGGACCGTGCCCGGTTGAGCGCGGCGTCGATGTCCGCGGTGCAGTGCCGGATGGCTTCCTCCACCGAGCCGGGCTGCAGCTCCCCGACGCAGAGCACCGGGGTGAGCCGGTTGCGGTAGGCGGCGGCGGTCTTGAGCCCGATGGTCCGGTCATCCTCGCCGAAGATCCGGCGCCGCTCGGCGTGGCCCACTTCGGCGTAGCGTCCGCCGAGCTCGGACACGGTCCGGCCCGAAACCTCGCCGGTGTAGGCGCCCTCGTCCTCCCAGAAGATGTCCTGCGCGCCGGCGCCCGCCCCGGCCACGCCGAGGATCCGGGCTGCCTCCGGCAGCGCCGGCAGCGCGGGCAGGACAAACAGTTCAATCTCGCCGCTCTGCACGGCGGGGTGTGTCAGGGCGATCGCGGCGACCTCGCGGCAGTAGTCCAGCGTGCGCTGGTAGCCGAAGTACATTTTCAGGCTGACGCCGATGATGGCACCGGGCTGCGCTGTACCAGCGGCGCGGCCAGCGGCGCGGCCAGCGGCGCGGCCAGCGGCTGTGGCCGTTCCGCCTGCGGCGGTGTTAGCAGGAAGTGACACCCTCGTAGTCCTTAATCAGTGTGACTTTCTCGGCCGAGGCCGAGGTTTCGTCGAACGTGTAGGTCAGCCACTCGCGGGCCAGCCGGCGGGCCAGTTCCAGGCCGACGACGCGCTGGCCGAACGTGAGGACCTGGGCGTTGTTGCTCAGGACGGAGCGTTCGACCGAGAAGCTGTCGTGCGCGGTGACGGCGCGGACCCCGGGGACCTTGTTGGCGGCGATGGCCACGCCGAGGCCGGTGCCGCAGACCAGCAGGGCGCGGTCCGCCTCGCCGGCGGCGATGAGTTCGGCGGCAGCGATGGCCACGGAGGGGTAGGGGGTGTGGCTGGTGGCGTCGACGCCGACATCGCGGACGGACTCGACCAGCCCGTTGGCTTCAAGGTCCGCCTTCAGGGCTTCCTTGTATTCGAATCCGGCGTCATCGCATCCGATAACCAGGCGCAGTTTGGCGCTCATGCGTTCTCCTTGACTGTTTTTCCCTCGACTGTTTTTTCGAGGAGAGTGTTGTGGATTGCCCGGACGATCAGTGCCATGGACACCGCGCCCGCGTCCGGGGTGCCGAGGCTCTTCTCGGCGTGCGGGCGGGCCCGGCCCATGAGGGGCAGGAGCTGCGCGGTATCTTCCGCGGCCTGCTGCGCAACGGTGGCGGCGGCGCCCCAGGCCTGTGTGAGGGACTGCCCGGCGTCCACGCGGCCGGCGAGGGTGTCGCGGAACGGGACCAGGACGTCCACGAGGGTCTTGTCGCCCGGCGCGGCCTTGCCGAAGTCCATGATGGCGGCCGCGGCGCCGGCGACTCCGGCGGCGACAGCGCCGGCGTCGGGGGCGTTGGTGTTTCCGAGCGCATCCCCGACGGCCCGCAAGGCCATGCCCCAGAGGGCGCCGGAGGTGCCGCCGGCTTTGTCTGCCCAGGCGTCGCCGGCGAGGTGGAGGGTCGTGGCTGCCCCGGCTCCGCGGGCGACGGCGGCTGCCGCGGCGTCGACGGCGGCGCGGACGCCGCGTTCCATGCCGATGCCGTGGTCACCGTCGCCGGCCACCGCATCGATCCGGCCGAGCTCCTCGGCGTTGGCGTCCACCACGTTCTTCGCGGCGCCGAGAGCGGCCAGGACCCGTACGGCGCTGGCACGGGATTCGTCGGTAGCCTCCGGGATGGACGCTTCGATCTCGGACGGGTCGGTGAAGTCGGCGGCCTCGAGGGCGGCCGCGGTGACGGCGCCGCGGCGGAAGGCCGGGGCGTCGGCGGGCGCGTGCCAGAGGGTCTCGAGTTCCTCGTCGAGCCAGAACAGCGTGAGGGAGGTGCCGGCCATGTCGAAGCTCGTGACGAGTTCGCCCACCTGCGGGTCCACGGCGTCCAGGCCGGCCTCGGCGAGGAGCTGGGCGACGCGGCGGTAGACGACGAAGAGTTCCTCGTATTTGACACTGCCCAGGCCGTTGAGGATGGGAACCACGCGCGCACCCTTCACCTCGACGCCGTCTGGAACCTCCGCCAGGAGGCTGCTGACCAGCAGCTCGGCGAGTTCGTCCGCCGTCGGGATGCCCGTCTCGCCGATGCCGGGCTCGCCGTGGATGCCCATGCCGACGGCCATCCGGCCCTCGGGGACGGAGAACAGCGGGTGGTCGGCACCGGGCAGGGTGCAGCCGGTGAAGGCGACGCCGAAGGAACGGGTGCGGTGGTTGGCGCGCTCGGCGATCTCGAGGGTCTGGTCCAGGCTGTAGCCGGCCTCGGCAGCGGCGGCGGCCACCTTGAAGACGGTGAGGTCGCCGGCGATCCCGCGGCGCTTGGCCCGCTCGGTGAGCGGGGCGGAGGAGACGTCGTCGGTGACGGCGATGCTGCGGCAGTCGATGCCTTCGGCGCGGAGCCGGGCCTGGGCCTGGTTGAAGTGCAGGACATCGCCGGCGTAGTTGCCGTAGCCCAGGAGGACGCCGGCGCCGTTGTCGGCGGCCTTCGCCACGTCGTAGATCTGCTGCGCGGACGGGGAGGCAAAGAGGTTGCCCATTGCGGCGCCGTGGGCGAGGCCCTGGCCGACGAGTCCGGCGAAGGCGGGGTAGTGGCCGGAGCCGCCGCCGATCACGAGCGCCACGGTGCTGGGGGTGCTGCGCGTGTTGCGGGCTACGCCGCCGGAGACGCGCCTGACCCAGCGGCTGTGGGAGGCGACGAAGCCTTCGATCATTTCGTCAGCGAAGGCTGCGGGGTCATTGAACAGGCGGGTCATGGGGGTACTCCTGGAAGAGGGAAAGCTGCTTGGTGGGTGCCCGCCGCGGCCGTGTGGCACGCGGCGGGCACCGGTTTGGTGGGAGCGGGGCTGCGTCCGCTAGCGGGCGGCGGCTGACTCCGCGGCCTCGGGCTCCCCTGCTGTGGCTGAGAGGTCCGTGGCCGTCACGTTGGCAGTGCCCCTGCGGGCAAGCACCACCATGAGGATGGCCGAAAGGATCATGAAGCCACCCACCACGAACATGGGCACGTTGTAGCTGCCGGTCCAGTCCTTGAGCCAGCCGGTGACGTAGCCGGCGCTGAATCCTGCGAGGTTGCCCACGGTGTTGATCAGGGCGATCCCGGCGGCGGCCGCGGCTCCGGTGAGGAACTGGGTGGGGACCGTCCAGAAGTTCGGCAGGGCGGCGAAGATGGACATCGCCGTGAGGGTGATGACCGCGATCGTCGCTGCCGGCGATCCCGCGAAGAGGGCCAGCGGAATGCTCAGGCCGCCGATGAGGGCCGGGACGGCGATGTGCCAGGTCTTCACACCGCGCTTGGTGGCGTCCTTGGACCAGAAGTACAGGGCAAAGGCTGCCGGCAGGTACGGGATGGCCGTGATCAGGCCCTTCTGGAAGATGTCGAACTTGGCGCCGTACAGACCCTCGAAGCCGGAGATGATGGTCGGCAGGAAGAATCCGAGCGCATACAGGCCGTAGATGAAGCCGAAGTAGATCAGGGCGAGCATCCAGACGCGGCCGTTGCCGAAGACCGTGCGGACACTGACGTGCTTGTTGCCCGCGGCGGTTGCGTTCTTTTCCTGCTCCAGCGCTCCGGTCAACCAGGTCTTCTCTTCGGCGGTCAGCCACTTGGCCTTGGCCGGGGAATCCGCGAGGTAGAACCAGGCGGCGACGCCGATCAGGATGGCGGGGATGGCGACACCGAAGTACATGACGCGCCAGCCTTCGAGGCCGAAGAGGCCATGCTGCTGGATCAGGAGGGCGGCCAGCGGGGCTCCGATGACAGTGGTCAGCGGCTGGGCCAGGTAGAACAGGGCAAGGATCTTGCTGCGGTGCCGCGACGGGACCCACAGGCTGAGGAAGAGGATGGCGCCGGGGAAGAATCCGGCCTCGGCTACGCCCAGGATGAAGCGCAGGACGTAGAGCTGCTCCACGTTGCCCACCCAGGTGAAGAGCAGCGAGACAATGCCCCAGCTGACCATGATGCGGGCCAGCCAGCGGCGGGCGCCGAACTTGTGCAGGGCGAGGTTGCTGGGGACTTCCAGCAGGATGTAGCCAATGAAGAAGACGCCGGAGGCGAAGCCGAACTGGGCCGCTGAGAGGGCGAGGTCGGTATTCATGCCGTTGGGGCCGGCGAAGGAGATGGCCGTGCGGTCCAGATAGTTGATGAAGAACATGAGGGCGACAAACGGCACCAGCCGCACTGCCACCTTCTTGATTGCAGATCTTTCGACCACTGATTGCGTGGTGTCCACATTGACTCCTAGATGTTGATGTCCCGGCCGCCTCCTGCGCTGGAAGCATGGGGATTGGTCTCATCGCGTAGTTCTGGAGAGCTGGCCAGGCCCAACTAAGCGTGTGATAAAAACCATACGGCGTCCATCCTAAATTGGTCAACCGGTTGACATGTTTATTTCACAGACGGAAGTCTGCATGGCGCGGCTGGTCCGGGTTGTTACGCTTTGAAGGTGTCCGTAAATTCCGCCGCTTCAACGGCCAAAATAAGTGCCGCACTCGGTTCCATGGAGCAAGGCTCGGTTGTCTCCGAGGTCGCGGAACGCCTGCTTGGGTACTTCACGAGCGGCGAGATCGCCGTCGGGACCCGCCTGCCGGCCGAGCGCCAGCTCGCCGCCTCGCTGGGGGTCGGACGCTCGGCGGTCCGTGAAGCCCTCGCGGCGTTGGAGATCCTGGGGATTGTCATTGTCCGGCCGGGTTCCGGAACCTACCTTCGCGACGGCATCTCCGAGCTCCTCCCCCGCACGCTGAGCTGGGGCCTCATGCTGGGCGCCCCGCGCACCCGCGAACTCGTGGAGCTGCGCAGCGGACTCGAGGTTCAGGCCTGCCAGCTCGCCGCCCAGCGCATCACCGACGACGCCCTGGACCGGATGCGCGAAAATCTGGCCACCATGGAGCTCAACCTCGGGGACCTGGCAACGTTCGTGGAGGCCGACGCCGCCTTCCACCGCGAAATAGCCGCCGCGTCCGGCAACCAGGTGCTGCAGGAACTGCTGCAGAGCATCCGTTCGCTGCTGCGCATCTGGGTGGACCGCGCCTTGACGGATGAGGGGCACGCAGCGGCGGCCCTGGCCGAGCACCGGGAAATCTTCCGCGCGCTCGAATCGCGGGACGAGGCCGCCGTGACGGGAGCCATGCGCTCCCACATGGACACGGCCTCCCGGCGCCTCCTTGCCGGGTTCGACGCCGACCAGGGCTCCGCCGACTGACACCTCCTGACGCCGCGCCCCGGGTTCCTCCCAACGCCCCCCAAACGCCCCCCAACACGCGAAATCGCCCGAAACCTGCGGACTCGCCGGAAAGTTCCGGCGAGTCCGCAGGTTTCCGGCGACTTCGGCCGGGCAGTGGGTTAGAGGGCAGTGGGTTGAAGGGAAGGCGGTAGGGCTGGGCGGTCCCTAGGAACCGGCCGCCACGGGTGACTGCGCGATGGCGGCCAGTTCGACCGGAGCGGGCCGCGGTGCCGTGCTGGCGATCCGGACCGGCGCACCCGTGTGTGCCGACTCCAGCACGGACTCCATCACTTCCAGGGCGTGGAAAGCCAGGACACCCCCTGCCCGTGGCTCCTGGCCGGCCGGCGTGCGGATGAGGTCCGCGACGCCGAAGCCGCGCCCCGAGTCTTCGTAGCCGGCGGAGACCGGAAGGCTCTGCCAGTCCTCGGCGCCGAGGGCGAAGAGCTGCACGTCGCCGTCGAAGTGGTTGGGATCCGGGACCACGAGGGAGCCGTGCTCGCCGTGGATTTCGATGTTGGGGCTCTTGGTCTTCACGGCATCGAAGCTCATCACCAGCGTGGACAAGGCGCCCGAGGCGTGGACCAGGACGCCGGTGACGTGGGTGTCGATTGCCACGGGCACGCTCTGGCCAACGCGTGCGCCCGAGCCGATGGTCCGCTCGTCGCGGGTGTGGCTGGCGGCACCGATCACCGAGACCACGGGTCCGAGCAGGGTGACCAGGGCCGAGACGTAGTACGGTCCCATGTCCAGCAGCGGGCCGCCGCCGGGCTGGTAATAGAAGTCCGGGTTCGGGTGCCAGCGCTCATGCCCGGGCGTAACCATGGTGGCGGTCGCGGAGATGGGCCGGCCGATCAGTCCGTCGTCGATCGCCTTCCGGGCGGTCTGGATCCCGGTGCCGAGCACGGTGTCCGGGGCGCAGCCGACCACGACGCCGGCTGCCCGCGCAGCGTCGAGCACCTGGCGGGCCTCCGTGGTGGTTGCCGCCAGCGGCTTCTCGCCGTAGACGGATTTGCCGGCGGCAATCGCACGAAGGGCGATCTCGGCGTGCGCCGCGGGGATGGTCAGGTTCAGGACGAGATCGACGTCGTCGGCGGCCAGGAGCGCGTCGACCGTGAGCGCCCGAACGCCGTCGTACGAGTCGGCAACTGCCTGCGCCCGGGCCGGGTCAAGGTCCGCGACGGCGACGAGGTTGATGAGGTCATTGTCCTGAAGTCGGCGGAAGTTGACCAGGTACTGGGCGATGATCGCTCCACAGCCGATGATTCCAACGTTTGTTGGCCGGCCTGTGTCTATTGGCTGGTCTGTGTATATTGGCTGGTCTGTGTTGAATGGCTGGTCTGTGTTGATTGGCTGGTTCAGGTCTATCGGCTTGCCCACAGCAGGCCCCTTTCGATGATGGTGCGGACATTGCTGTCCTGGAGGACTTCGACGCGGTGTCCCGGGGTGCAGACGAAAATCCTGCCCTTGCCCCACTGCCGGGTCCAGATGGCGGGCGAGGTGACTTCCCGGTGCCAGGGGTCCCATTCGCGGACCTTCTGGGTGGTGGTGGCCAGGACGTCGATGTAGTCGTCGGCGAGGACCCAGTACTGTTCGGTGACGAGGTCGAAGTCGCCGAGGCCGGCAGTGATTGGATGCTCCGCGGCCGCAGGGAGCATGTTGACCGCGTACGGGACGTAGTTGTCAGGTTGCCCGCCCGTTCGCTCATCCGGGTGTTTGCCCGGGTGGCAGGCAAACTGGCCGCCGATCAGGTGCAGGTAGTCCGAGGTGTTGCGGTAGGAATCCGCGATGCCGCCGTGCCAGCCGGCCAGGCCCGTGCCGTTCTCGACGGCGGTGCGGAGGCCCTCGAATTCGTCCTTTTCGATGGTGGACATGGTCATGCACTGCATGATCAGGTCCACGCCGGCCATGTAGTCGGCATCGGCGTAGATCTTGGGCGATTCCTCCACCCGGACCTCGTAGCCGTTGGCTTTCAGGTACGGGATGAACTCCTCGGTGGCCTCAACGGGCTGGTGCCCGTCCCAGCCGCCGCGCACCACGAGCGCGGTTTTCTGATGGTTTGTCATGGGGATCCTCTGTTGTTGGTTTGTTGTGGCCGTGGCCGGCTCAGCGGGCGGCGAAGGCTGCATCGAAGGCGGCCGCGGGCGGTGTGATGGTGGCAAGTTCCTTGACCAGGGCGAGGGCCTGCGGTGCGCCTAGCAGGCGGTCCATGCCGGCGTCCTCCCATTCGACGCTTGTGGGTCCCTGATATCCGATCGCGTTCAGAGTCCGGAATATCGGTTCCCAGTTGACGTCGCCATGGCCGGCAGTGACGAAGTCCCATCCGCGGCGGGGGTCGGCCCACGGCAGGTGGGAGCCGAGCCGGCCGTTGCGGCCGTTGAGCTGGCGGACGGATTCCTTGATGTGGACGTGGAAGATCTTCTCGGCGAAGTCCTGCAGGAACATCACGGGGTCCAGGTCCTGCCACACGAAGTGGGACGGGTCGAAGTTCAGGCCGAAGCTCTCCCGGTGGCCGATGGCTTCCAGGGTGCGCTTGGCGGTCCAGTAGTCGTAGGCAATTTCGGACGGGTGGACCTCGAGGGCGAAACGGACCCCTTCGTCCTCGAAGACGTCGAGGATCGGGTTCCAGCGGTCGGCGAAGTCCTGGTAGCCGCGTTCGATCATGGCGTCCGAGGCGGGTGGGAACATGGCAACGCATTTCCAGATCGAGGATCCGGTGAACCCGGTGACCGTCTGCACGCCCAGCCTGGCGGCCGCGCGGGCCGTGGTCTTCATGGCCTCGGCGGCGCGGGCACGGACCCCTTCGGGGTCGCCGTCGCCCCACACATCGGCGGGAAGAATGCCCTCGTGGCGCTCGTCGATCGGGTCGTCGCAGACGGCCTGTCCGGTGAGGTGGTTGGCGATCGCGTGGACCTTGAGCTGATGCTTGTCCAGGATGTCCAGCCGGCCCTGGAGGTAGGCGTCGTCCTCGACGGCGCGCTGCGGGTCCAGGTGGTCGCCCCAGCAGGCGATCTCCAGGCCGTCGAAGCCCCACTCGCCGGCGAGCCGCGCCACCTCTTCGAAGGGCAGGTCGGCCCACTGGCCGGTGAAGAGGGTGATGGGTCGTGTCATGGTCTTTCCTCTCAGAGGGTGTGCCAGTGGCTGTTGTTGCCGGCGCTGGTTTCGATGGCGGCGAGGACTTTTTGGACCTGGAGGGCGTCGGCGAAGGAGGGTGAGGGCGGCCGGTTTTCGGCGATGGCGTGGATGAGGTCGACGGCCTGGTGGGTGAAGAGGTGTTCGTAGCCCAGGCCGTGGCCGGTGGGCCACCAGTTCCCGGTGTAGGGGTGTTCGGGTTCGGTGACGAGGATCTTGCGGAACCCGGCGTCGGGGCCGTCGGC
>NZ_JBFTIA010000023.1:0-31678 GCF_056394525.1 Arthrobacter sp. 10N43
CACAACATGCGCCAACACGCCACCATGAAGCAGTAAGAAAACGTCGGTGGGGGCCAGTGGCCCCCACAACCCCGCCCGCTGGCCCCCACCGGCAATATCACTGGCCCCGGAAGGCAATATCGAGTGGCTTCCAAACCTTCAAATACTCACGTAATGTCGGCGGTGCTGGTTGTGGCTGATTGGCCTGGTGTTGGGGGTAATTCGCCGCTAGGTACCGGCGCTTGGCCTGTTCGCCGTGCCTCCCACGTTCCCCGAGACTTCATTCGCGCCATTGTCCGGTAGTACTTTCGACTAAGACTCCGCCCCCGATATAGGGGGTAGTCCGGGTCTCCCACGTGAATGCCATTTGGACAGCAACCGCAGAGAGGCACTACTTCCCCTCCTGCAATTTCAGCCAGAGCAGGGCGAGGGCTTCGGCCATGGTGTCGCCGTGGAAATTGAGACTGCCCTTAGCTACTCCGCCTTCGTCAAGATATATATGGCGAGCGACGTACCGTCCGACTGCATAAGGAGAAAGCTGAATTGGCGCAACATCCCAGGTGTGGTCTTCTAGGTCCGGCATCTGGTCGGCGATCTCTTGGGCGGCCGATGCGCCACAAGCCCCTTCCGCCGATCTGGTTGGCGCGCAGCTGCCCGGCTTTGATCAGGCCCCGAATCAGGCTCAACTTCACGTTGAGCTCTTCGGCGGCCTGCTCGACGGCCAGGAAGCGATACTGCGCGGATTCGTCGCTCACCCCACCATCCTAAGCGCGGCCATGACGGGCACCGGGAAACCCAGGAGTTCTGTGTGCGGCGGCGGCCGAGACTACGAAGCAAGCTGATTGGGCAGCTCTGGAAAGGACTGGTTTTTTTGTCGGAGCTGGGCCATAACAAGGCGCCCAACGCCCTGGAGCCGGCGCCAAATCTCTCGCGTCTGGGCCGGGTCTGCTCCCGGCCATCAGGTACTCGGGTGGCAGCAGAACGTCATGTGCTGGGCAGGCACTTGCACGGGCATATGATTCTCGATGCATCATTCAACTTTTCCAATGGGGGAATCCATGAAGAAATCCATCGCCTCTATGGAAGAGGTTGCGTGATGGTGAACTCTTTGGCGCAGCTTGGGCGCATTGTTCACGTCCAGCCGCGTGAAGTGTGGCCGCACGAGGCACATCACTTCACGCCATGGCTGCTTCAGAATGTTGACGTTCTGAATGAACTGCTGGGGATGGAGCTCATCTTGGAAGCGGCCGAACATCCAGTCGGCGACTTCAGTCTCGATCTGAAGGGGTATGACGAAGCAACCGGCGACGTTGTCATCGTCGAGAACCAGTTGGAATTCTCAGACCATACCCACTTGGGCCAGATCCTTACCTATGCCGCCGGAACCGACCCAACAACGATCATTTGGCTCACAACCGGATTCCGGCCGGAGCATCGAGCGGCAATCGACTGGCTGAACGAGCGGACTGATGAGAACACTCGATTCTTCGGCGTGGTCATCAAAGTGGTGCGGATCGGTGGTTCGGAGCCAGCCCCGAGCTTTGAGTTGGCCGCACAGCCGAACGACTGGGAGAAGCAGGTGCGCCGCGCGACATCGGCGTCGTCTGAGGCAGGCGGCAAAGCAGCCATCTACGCAGAGTTCTGGGCGCTCGCACTCGAGCGAATCCGTAACCAGCACCCGACATGGACCCGCGGTCGCCGGAGCACGCAAAGCTGGGCCAACACTTCCACCGGAGCACGCGGTGTAGTGCTCTCGATGGCATTTACGCGTGCAGGTTTGATCACGCAGTTCTACTTCGAAGACCCAGATGCGACCATCAACTCCCAGCGCTTCGAAGCAGCGCTGGCGCAACGGGACATATTTGAAGGCGCCCTCGGCCGCACCGTGGAATGGGACCGGAGGGACGGTCGGAAAGCAGCCAAGATCGTCGATGGGCCTGCGGAATACGACGTCACCGACACCGCACGCTGGCCCGAAATGGTCGATTGGCTGATAGAGAGCCAAACCCGCATGCGTCAGGCCCTTGATGCCATCGGCGGTCCGAAAATCTTCGAAGGGACTGTGCAATGAAGACAAAGACACGGTTTTGGGCCAGGACAGCGGCCGCTCGGCTTAGGCACACGGCGCATTAGAACTGGACGCCCATCCCCAACTTCCGCCAGTCATTGTCGATTGCGGTGCAGCACGGTTAGAAAACCAGTAGGAAATGCACTCTAGGAGCACGAGGATTGCCGCTGCTGGGACGGCCAGAACTGGCATTGAGCGGCTCCCAGCTAGGAACTTAGCCACGTGCATTCGCGTTGACCACCAGGTTCGTATGGAGTCGCGAACCCCTCTCCCCCGCGCTGCATAGGCACGGGCGGAAGATCGTGACAGTCCGCACCAACTCTTTACTCCGGGATGGGTACCAAAAGTCCCTTGAACAGCCGCTTTGCTCCGGCATGCGACCCGGCAGGGCTGCGATACCCACCCCATATCTTTCGCCGGAACCGTAGGGAGGTGGGTTTCTAACCGGGATATTCCTTGTTCGCTGAGCACGCCTCTGGCCCGGGCGCTCCGTTTGACCATCGAACCCGACGTGCGCCCTCAGCGCCCTAACAGGTCAAAATAGGCCGAGCCGGGATTCCACCCCACGGGATGCAGCAGTGTCCCTACCGCCGGGTTCAGAGCACTCCACATCATGCCGTCGCCGGCGTAAATGCCGACATGGCCCCAGTTGTCGGGTCCCTGCGGATTTTGAACCACGAGGTCTCCTGGTTGAGGATCCTCTGTTCGGACGCCAATGCGCCATTGTTCAACTCGCGGCAGCTCGATTCCGGCTTGCCTGTAGATCCACTGCACATACCCGGAGCAATCCCAGGCTTTGAAGGCAGTACCGCCCCATACGTATCGCCCGCCCAGGCCATCCTGCGTGAACCTCAGTATGTCCTGACGCAGCTGGCTCAAGTTGCGTGAAGATCCAGCAGACGGCGGCCCTGGCGGAGACGTGGAACAGGAGGCCGGAGAAGTACCAGCCTCCAGTGCAGCAACGATTGCCGTGGCCGCCGGCTCCCAACGCGCATACAGTTCAGGGAAAGCAGACACCTGAACGGCTTGAGCAGCCAGACCTTTGTCTAGGGCCTGCCAACCGGGAATGTCCAGCAGTCCCCGAGGGCTGCCGCGATTCGGTCCCGATGGACCGCCGTAGAAGGCACGCGCGTTATAGGAGGCATCCATCAGCTGCTCCACTGTCCCCCAGCCCGCCGCCGGACGCTGCTGGGCTGAACCGACCGAGTCATGGTCACGTCCAACGCCGTCATTCGGGAAGTTCAGGGAAGTGGGCACGCTGGGGTTCGCGAGCATGCGCAGACTTGACTCCTGCAGCGCCATCATGATGGCGACGATCTGCCCGGAGCGCGGTATTCCAAGCTGCTTGCCGACCGTAATGTATGTCCGTGCAACGCTCTCCTGCCGCGGCGTCAGCTCGTAGAGCAAGCGCCCAGCGTTCCGAACTTCCAAGCCAGCGCCAGTCACGTTAGACGCAGTGGTCATGTCGGTGCCCTCTGGTGTACAAGCAACTGCGGGTTGACGCGCCATACCAGTTATCGCGGCCACGCCTCCGGCAAATGCCACAGCGCCAACAAACAAAGCGATGGAAGCGGCCGCCGATACGACCTTCAGCAGTGCCCGTCGCCGCGTAAGCCCCGCTACGGCTGCCAGAGCAACCATTAGTAGACGATTCTCTCTGCGGTCGCGTAGAAGCCAACCATGGCGCAGCGCTCAGATGGAGCGGTGACGGCGGGAGGACAGTTGACCATCACTGTGACTGGTGCGGAATAGGCATTTCTCCCGGTACTTGACTCGTCCACAACTTGCACCGTCACCGTGCAAACGTGAAGGCCTTCCCACGGGGCCGGATATTCCTGGACTTTGGCCAACTCGAGATCGCAACGCAGGGACTCTGCGGTGCCGCTTCGGCGAGCAGACTGACCTGCCAGGGTCGTGAACGTACCCGCTGTCACGCCAGTTCCCTCAAACTCCCTAACCAGTACAGATAAAGGATTGGATCCATCAGGCAGCAGCTCCCACCAAGACCGCACCTTGGCGTATACGTCCGAGTACGACGACGATCGACTGTCCCAGGAGAAGAGTCCCTGGGCTGCGGCTACAGCGAGCGCCCGGTAATCGCGGGTACGCGGCAAATCATCACGCGTTGCCTCCGCCGTTATGGCGGCCTCACCAGGAACTGCGGAGGGCTCCCCACGTGCCGAGGAAGTGCCAGAAGGGTTCGCCGTTGGCGGCGCGGTTGCGGACATCGCTGGCGCGACCTTCCCGCTGGGTCCATCGGCAGGCCAAAGTATGAAGATTCCGCCAAACATGAGCAGGACCATCAGTCCCCCAGCGAACCACTGCCGGCGGCCAGCTCTACGGAACCAATTCATCGCCCAACCCCAATGTCTGAAGCCATGACCTACAGAGCCGGTCTGTTCACTTCGTGCTGAAGCACCCGCCAAGCTGCCCGGTACAACTGCCGGGCAAAGCCGATATTTACCGCGATGTACCTCTCAGTGACGCCGAGTTCACTGGCCAGAGCTGCCATCTGCACGGACCTATCCGGTCCTCGCAGTCCTGGACGAACTATCGTCTCCGCGACGCTCCGGAGAACGTTTGTGGGAAGGCAGTTCGCAGCGCATCGGCAGAGATCATCGACGCCCAATCCGGGTTCGGGGTGACAGTTCAATGCTGTGTTGATTGTTTTGGCCGTGTGGCGAACGACAGTTACGGCGTGCCATCGACGCCGGTCCTGGGGCGACGGAGGTCCGTAATGCCTCGGCCCAGTGAGACTGGAAACTGCAAGCTTCCAGGTTTCCTCGCTGACGCTGCGCTGGACCATGCCCAGCATGGCTTGCGCCCAGGCCTGATCAACATAGTTTTCAACGCCGTCTGCCACCGCTCCAGCACCTATGACAGCGAGGAGCTCGGGTGAGCTTTCCGTCGTCGTGAAGTCAACCAGCAACGGCAACGTTTGATGGCTGAGCTCGCGCCGGATATGGGCAGCGCAGATTTTGCTACAAACACCCTGAACCCACGCTTCAAAGGGGATGCCGGGCAACTCCCGGTAGCGACCCCTCGCGACCCCGTCCCACACGGCGACTCGGATGTCCTGCATGACGTCATCCACATCGCAGGATCGCCCGATTCGCGCGAGGCGGGAAACGACGTAACGATGCACACCATCAACCGCGACCAGGATCCGATCGATGGGGATGCCGGGTTCTCCAGGCGGAGGTGAGCTGTGCAAAGAGACATCGACATCAACGACCGTGTCTGAGCCCTTAGTAGATTGATACGCCTTGGCTTCAATTTCCATGGCTTCACCGCTCTGACTGTTCAGATCGAGTAGTTCGCAGAGTCGCACATAATGCCAACCCAGTTAGTGGATGCGGAGATCCAACAACGATCAGAAGAAGCTACAGGAATTATTGTCGAAGATAATTAAAGTATCGTCAAGAGTGCTGTTCTTACTTTTTGCGCCACCTTCGGGAAGAATGACCTTATGCCGAGAATTACGCAGCCTCACGACGCCGCCTGGTCGGCCGACGTCGAAGCTGCCGTCGCAACCTTCGGCAACCGAGCGCGAAACGAAATTCTTCGGTTCCTCACTTCTAGTGGGCCTGCAACTCGGGGGGATATCGTCGCCGCTGTCAGCGCGGGCGATCCCAGCGTGGCAAAGCACCTGGCCGCGCTCGAAGAGGCAGGAGTGGTGATCGTCGACGTCGAGCCTGGACGTAGGCACGGACGGTCACCCCGATATTCCGCGAACCCTGTCCGAATCAAGGAACTGCTGGACGCTCACCTTAAGTACCTGCTGGAACAGTAGTCGCAGTGCCTTGGAAAGATGTGCCAGACGTTTAGTCTGCCCGCTCCGGCGCCTCATCTGCATCCGACGGTGGACTGGCCGCGGCCCTCTCCCCTTCCGGACGGCGGCTGATGTCCTTGTTCAGGTACTCCGTGATCGCCCGAAGCGTCTCCGGCGACACGTCACCAAGGGTGCGGGCCGCAAACGTCTTCACCTTCGCAGCACGGAGAGATTTCACAAACTCAAGCTGCGAATCAATGCGTTGGGGCAGATCTGAGGCCTCGCTACCCACAAGATAAGCGGGATCCACGTTGAAGATTTCGCATAAGGCGGCTAGTAGTACCGGGTCGCTCACCAGCCTGCCCGTGCCGTCCTTCATGTAGAACCAGCGCGCTCTGGAAAGCTTGATCCCCTTCTCCGCCAGTTTTTCCTGGACTTCGCGGAACGTGACGGGTTGTCCTCGCTCGGCAACGACGACGTCGAGCAGTAGGTTCAAACGGCGTGCAAGGTCGGCCTGTGGCGAGCTTTCCGCGCCGTTGAGACCTTCCCCATCTCCGGACACGTTTCACCCCCAGACCTGACCTGGCTATCGCCAGTGAGCTACTGATTGTTGCCCAGTATTGCTACGGATAACTCCCCACGCAATATGTGGGGCTCCGTTCTTCCATCGGTATGTAGATGAGCGTATCGTCTTGCTGTAGACCCGTCTACAGCGGGTTAAAGAGGTTTCCTCGTCACCTGATTGTGGTCTCCATGGCGAACATCTTGATGAACCGGACGCGAAGCCGCCTCATTCGCTATTTGATCACACATGGCCAGGCCACCTGCTCTGAGGTCGCTGCAGCCCTAAACTTGTCTGATTCCTCTGTCCGCAAACAGCTCACTCTTCTGTGCGAGGCGGGCATGATCAGCGTGGGGTCGGGAACGTACAGGGCACGGACGGATCAGATCGAGAGACAGCTTGCGGACTTTGCGGCCACGTTTCAGTCAGCGGGCAGCGACTTCAGGAACCGCGTTACCGAGGACTCCCACCTCTCTGTATCGGCGTTCCACTCAAGTGAATGACCTGGAACTTCGAATCGAACCAATTGGACGAGGTCGGGCCGCAGCTCTGCCAAACGCTCCGAGACTTCCACCGGCGTCGATTTGTCCTCGATCCCATGCAGTATGAGCGTTGGCGTCTTGAGGTCATCGGCGCGGGCTACCCAATCCAGCGTGAGAAGGTCAAGAGGTTGTTCGAGGCCCGTGACCCAGCGTCCTGCTTTCGCGCCCAACATTTTCAGCCCGACCCTGGCCACAGTTTCCGGCAGCCCACTGGCGCTCCCGTTGAACGTCAACGTCTCAGCCCAATCCAGGACGGGAGCCACCAGCACCAAGCCAATGATCCGATCTGAATGGGCAGAAAGATTCGCGGCACGCAGCGCCATGGAACCGCCAAGCGACCATCCGAACAAAACGAGCCGTAGAGCGCCGTGGTCCACGGCGAACTGGATGGCCGCTTCGAGATCCAACCACTCGTTCTGGCCCAAAGAGTACCGGGAATCGTTCGACGGCGGCGCTTCGCCGTCGTTGCGGAATGATACGACCAGCGACGTCAGACCGAGCCTGCTGGCAACAGGAACGCCGCGCAGGGCACCAGCGCGTTTCCCGCCCATTCCGTGGGCGTGGATAGCCCATGTCGAAGCCGCCGGACCACCCGTCGTGGGCGTGAATTTCCATGCGGGTGCCATGCCGTTATCGACCTTTATCTTCACTTCCTCAAACGGCAGGCCGAGTTGCTCTGGTTTGGAGTAGGCGTATCCGCTCCAGATGCCGGCTCTGGCAGCGTGTAGGTCGCCGGAGTCAACGCGCTCGACGAGCCGCGTCACTGTCCCGTCGTTCGTCTCTTCGTCTACGACGGCCCCGATGCAGGCATGGCCCCTGCCATTGCCAAACCAAAAGCTGTATCGGCCGGGCGCTCTCGTCAATGGCGTCGCCGGCAGTTCGATCCTCAGGGATCCGTCTTGTCCTACGAAGACTTGCCTTATGGGAAGATCCTCCCGGCGCGTAGTCGTCGGCACCACCACCCGGCGCGCAAAGTAAGCAGCACCCAGGAACGTTATTGCGGCCGCACTTACCGCTCCAATGGTTAGGGGGCCCAGCACTCTAGGACTCCTCATCCCTGCTCCTGACATGCTCGTCGATGACATCCCGAAGTCGCGCGAGCGTTTCAGGTGATAAATCCTGCAATTGCCTGGCCGCAAAGTTCCTAACCCGCGCCTCGCGCATCGATTTCAGGAGGCTGAGCTGAGCTTCCACCAGCTCGGGTACCTCTGTTGAGTCATCAAGAAGGTACCGGCGATCCACGCCGAAGAATGTCGCGAGATTCTGGAGCAGCTCCTTTTCCATAGCCAGGGAGCTATCACCGCTTCGCATGTAGGCCCACCTTGACCGTGACAACGGGGTGCCCCGTTCAACCATGTCTCGACTGATTTCCTTGTAAGACAAAGGCCCTCCCCCTCGGATCTCATACAGATCCAGCAACAGATTTATCTTGCGGGCGAGCCTCGCCTGCGGCAATTCAGAGGGTGCCGCGGCATCATCTGTCACTAGGATCCTTCTTCCTCCCCCGTCGTCCCAGACCTACTCGACCATCCTGTACGCCTTGACTGGATGCGAGGTAATCCTCTGTTCGAGCCAACGTTTGGAAATCAGCTTCATCCAGAAACTTAGCAGCGGCCGGATCCATCAGGAGAGCATCTTCAATTTCGACAAGCATCCGATGAAGTCTTCGCGTCTCAGGATCACCCCGCTCGATGGCTGCAGCGGGTGCCGCCAGGCGTCCATCCTTGCGGGTCGCCGTCGTTATTTCCCAGATATACGTGAGGTTTTCCAGTAAGCCAGCTTGTGTCCTCAGTTGTGCTCGTCGCACGATCCGACGGGCGACCGGTGGCAGGGCCAGCCCAGCACAGAGGAACACCATCGCCCCGACAAAACTCATGTCGTAAACGGCGGCCAACTGCTCCATCGTTGACTGCTGTCCCAGAAGATGGGCGACGTCCATTCCCAAGACCGCAAACACGACGACGAGAGCCAGGGAGCACCCAACGCCAATGAGGGTGAAGGCGACTCGAAAGTGAGACGTGGCCATCCGCCGTCGGAATCTAATGCACACGTATCCGGTCACGCCGACGACCACCCCGATGTAGACAAACTGGATGGCGGAATAGAGAGCGGCAGCAGGCTGGTCACCGTAGTCCAACATGAATTTCGTTGAGGAGGCCGGTGCTTCGATGCAGAGGAAGGCAAAGACCAGCGCCCCGGAGACTAGACCCAGAATCAGGAGGCCAGGACGGTCACTGCGCACAGGTACATCGTTTAGCTCTGCGGCCCGGAGGATCGCCTGGGAAAGGAAGTAGATTCCCACGACCATCAAGATGTTCGCGAAAAGATCCAGGAGGTTATGGCCACCGAGGGCTCGATCACCCGCGATATATATCGGGTCGACATTCAAGGAAAGCGCGGTTCCGATCGCTACCGCGGCCACGAGAATGCTGTGGTCTTTTCTGGTGCGGGCGCCCGGCAGGAGGCATAGAACGAGGCCCCAGATGACCGCAGCGGCGACTGTCTGGATCACCCGAAAACCTGTTCAAATGATCTTGGCTCCATGGTGCTGTCGCGGATAGCGCCGGCAAGAAGATCGGCGAGACTCTCAGCGGCGGCCTCCAGTTCGTCAACGAAGCTACTTCGGGCCAAAGCCCGTGACACCATCTCGCCGTCAAGATTTGGGAAGAGGCTGTCGGCATACTCCGAGGAAATGCCCAACTCATCGTGGCGCAGGATCATATGTCCAAGCTCATGAAGGATGAATTGCTGCCTGTGGAGCGCTGAGTCCGAAACGGCGTGCAGAATGATTTCCCTAGTATCCGTCGACAGCCACAGTCCGCAGACGGACGTGCCGTTGAGGATCGTCGTGGCTTCGATCTCGATACGACGCCGGCGTAGGGCTGCCACGATCCCGATGAGTCCAGCCAGAGTCAGCCGGCTTGGTAGCCGCAGCGATAGAAAGGCATCCGTAGCAATCTGCGCTGGCGCCGGTTCTTGCGATGTTTGCCGGTCCATACCGCTCCCTCCTTGCAGCGGACAGCAAGCGTGGCTGCCTTTACGGCAACTACCGCGGCGCGTCAGACGCCACAGCTTCAATTGAACGCCTCGGCTCTGGACATGTCCAGAGCCAAGGCAGACAGATGAGATTAACAATTTGCTATTCAACGGCCCAAGAGAAGAAACGTGCATTATGACGCCATCATGAGTGATGCGTTTAGGAGCAGCACCTCTCGGTTGCCCGAGACGACGATTGGTTCTCGTTGCAGGGTTCCCGTCGAAGTTGCCTGTTCAAAATACTGCCAACATCGATGGTCCGTCGGGAACGTCATCGGGCACCTGCGAAGGGCTGGTGGGGGCAAGCCTTCGCGGAATGCCGGATGCATGAAACACCTAACGAAACCCTGGACCAGCAGCGACGCCGCAAGCCTCGGTCACAGAGCCAGCGCCTCTAGGAGTTGATCTGCAGCAGTGCTGTCCTCAAGGTTTATCGTTTGGGCGATTTCTTCCAGCGGGTGTAGCAGCGCATCCATCTTGTCTTCGCTTTCACTACCCGTCCATTCGCTTATGGCTATGAATTTGGTTCTCGGATCTCGCAACTGGACGGCATCTCGCCTGCCTTTGAAGCTGAATACGGGGTTGTCCCTAAGGGGAACCTTCTCGATGATACCGCCCCGCCCTTGCTGAACGCCGAAGTCAAACCTGATCCGATGGACCGGGCCGCCGGGTGTCCAAAGTCCCTCCATCTCCACGTTCTCCTGCGGCGTAATATTCGCAGAACGAAAGAGCCTCCTTACCCGGCTATCGAAGTCGTCGCCGGGCTTGGGGGCAGGGTCGCCTACAAGTTCTCCGAATAGGCGGGCTGTGAAAGCTTGCCAATTCGTCTCAGTCTCGAACTGCACGCCGCCGGACGATATGGCGAAGTTATGCGGTCGCCGTTGTTGGAGAGTCAGCGCGTCCTCCCAGGCGTCTGATTCCGCCTGACGCCGGTAGTACTTCACCCAAGATTCAAAGTACTCTCGCTCCAGCTTAAAGCTCTTCAACTTATGACCGTCAAAGCGCCCGTCCGGACGTTCACCGATGAACTGGAGATGCCACCCCGCCGGAGAGTTCACGGCTACTCCGACATTCCGGGGCTCGTGACGCCGCAGGTCGTGCGTGTATTGAATGAGGAACCATTCTGCGTGCAGGGGAAACACCTCCAACTATTTGTTAGTGACACAGCGTAATCGAACATACATTCTAATGCATAGGCTCTGTGTACGCGCCCCCTGGAAGGGGGAAAGATTCCGGGTGAGCCGTTAGCTCCAGGCTGTACTCCACTAGCTTCGCTATGTTTTTGGCCCGCCGCTCGAGGAAATCTAAGTAGTGAGCTTTAGCGTCGAGCGTCAACAACGCTCGAGTGTGGCAGATGTCCAGTGCGTGAGCAGCGATGGCTGTGCCCTGCCTTGAAATGAGCTTCGTCCAGGCAGCACAGTCTTCCGGCTTGAAATCGATCGTCTTGCGGCCCGGGTACAGGAAGCCCTGCTCCGCAAGTTCTTTGAGTTCGGCCGGGTCACTCCGATGCTCGCCGAGGAATGCCCCCTCGTGGTCAATTGCCCAAAGACCGACGCTGGGGTGCCAGACGAGATTCTCCGACACCCTGTCAGGGTTGTATATCCAGACGTCGAACACGGCTACGCCCGCCATGATGTGGGGCTCTCTGGAGTAGACCTCCCTGAGGTCGGGGGGTCCGTAGAACTTCCCCGTCCGCCCTGCAACGGCGGTTGTCCACGCCTCACGACCATTCATAATGTCGGACACTTCGCCAAAAGGGACTGGTATGCCAAGGGAGTTGGCGAGCCGAGCCGCTAGGAATTCATGCAAGATCAAAGCATGCCCGGCCTTGCGCGGCGATTTCACGAACACTTGGGCACGGCCCTGCCATAGGTCCTTTGAGCCCTGGTCAGACGTGACCAGATCCAGAACCTTTAGCCCAGGTTTAGCTACCCTTTTCCCCAACTCAGCCCCCTATTCATTGGTTCGAACAGTAGCACTTGGCTCAACCTGTAAGCTTGGCAGCCATCCGATCGCTGCATCCATGGCTGCCGCAGAAGAAATAACCGTGGGCTCGCTCTTCATATCCGCCTTCTGGCCGCACCCCTTCATATGCACTACTCAATTGCCCAGCGCACACGAATAGCCCGGCGGTCTGAAGCCAATCCGTCAGCAGGGTTTTCTTGATCACGAGCTTCCTCAGATCATCGCCGGTGATTGCGAAATCACCCTTAGATCCAAGAGATCTCCCTTGTAGCGGCCTGCGCCACAGCCTAAGCACAAGGCCCAGATTGCCGAGTGACTACGTCCGGATGTGGTGGATCGCCACGGTCTAGGCTCTATGCCGCCTCTCGATCCATGCTAGCTTCGGCCACCGTCTGCCGAGGTAACGGTGTCCGTGGTGCCCGCCACGCGTCCTCGCCCTCAGTAATCTGGGGAAGTCTGCTTCGGGTGCCACTCCCTGGCTCAACCGTTCAAACCGTGGCCCGGAAGGGATACGTCACCCTTGTTCAATTCGCGGCGGCCAGTCTCACTTTCGAACGGGTACCGATGAGCCGCTCCTTTGCCGCCGGCCGACTGACAGAGATCGGGGACCCACTGCTGCCGGGGAGGATCTCACTCAACTTCGCGATTTCCAGGATGTGTTCGGAAGTGAAAATGATCTTTCCCTTTCCCCAGCATGCGTGGGGGAAGCGTCCGCTGGTGGCGCCGTCGCGGAGCCATGACTCTGTGCAGCGCATCAGCGCGGCTGCTTCGGCGGGCTCAAAAAATTCGATCTCCACGGGATCTCCAAATGGAAGGCGTTACTTTCCACTTTCATGGCCTCGTGGAGGCCAATCGACATGACCGGAAATGCCAGTAAATGTTCCACGGGACGGACATCCGCCACGCCCCACGTAGAGCACTCACAATCACCGTAGAAAGGCTGTCACAGAGCGCTCAGTGGCGTCAGCACCGGCCTGCAGCGCCTCGGGCATCAAGTGCCCGTAGACCTGCTCAGTAGTCCTTGTAGAGGCGTGCCCCAGCCGGCGCGAGATGGTGAACAAGGGCACGCCGTCTTGGATCAGCCAGGAGGCGTGAGTATGGCGGAGGTCGTGAATTCGTGGGTTCTTAGTTAAACCGATTGCTTGGGCCGTGCGAACGGCAGGGACCCAGTAGTCGTCCCAATAGAGCTTGTGAATGATTCGCCCACCCTTGGGAGTCGTGAACACAAGTTCTTTTCCCGGCCTGCTGGCGACCAGCGGGATCAGCAGCTCCACGAGCGCCGGATTGAGCCCGATGGTGCGCTTACCGGCACCGGTTTTTGTCGCACCAATGTAGAACTGGTTCTGCCCGTCCCGTTTCCATGCCTTGTTGATCCGGGCGGTGGGCGGTTTGGAGAGCAGGTCGACGTCCGCCACAGTCAACGCAGTGGCTTCTCCGAATCGAGTGCCCGTCATGACCAGAAAGTTGGTGAAAGCTTTGTACCGCTCCCCCATCCCCTCCATGATGAGGCTGAACTCGGCATGGGTCAGGAACATCGCTTCATCCTCGGCCTTCTCAATACCAGGCAGCTGCACACCGCGGCAGGGATTGCGGGAGATATACCCAAGCATCTCCGCGGTGTTCATCGCCGCCGAAATCAGACCGTGGACGTTGTGGATGGTCTTCGGCGCCTTGCCCTTGGCCATCATCGACTTCACCCAATGGGCGATCAGCCGGTAATCGAGTTTGTCCACCGGGACTTGGCCGATGACGTTCCGAATGTGGAGGTCCAGCATGGTTTGGTACGTCTTAATGGTTCCGCTCGACGGACGGATCAGGAGGTCGATGTGCTCCTGGATGACCTCAGCAACGGTCGGTGTGCGCTTCTCGTTGGAGAGGATGGCGTGCTGCGCAATCTCGAAGGATTGTCCGTTGGCGTCCAGAAGCCTCTTCAGGGTTTCAGCTTCGACGAGAGTGGCGACGGTCAGGCCCTGCTGCTCGCGGCTCTTCGGGTCCCGCCACAACACCATGTAGGACGCTGTTCCGTCCTTTTTGATGCGCTTTCGAATGCTGGCCACACTAAAAACGGTACGCCGCTGTCAACACTTTGGGCGGTTTTGTCAACACCCAAAGATAAAACAGGCCGCTGACCTGCGGAAACACAGTGCCCGAGGTGGGACTCGAACCCACACACCTTTCGATACCGCATTTTGAGTGCGGCGCGTCTGCCAATTCCGCCACTCGGGCGCGGAGTACACCGGTGTAACAATCACTCAACCACTGTGCTGTGAGCAACGCGATCGCTTCCAGTGCGCGAAATTACTCTACATGCAGATAGGCTGAATTCCAGAATCGCGCCAGTGACGCCGCATCGAACCAAACCGGTCCAAGTACATTGGCGGACAAAACCTATGATGGTGGAGTTCCCGCCGTACCTTTCCAAGGAGTTCCCGTGTCAGAACAGACGGAGTCATCCCCCAATTCCCAGCCGGCGCGCCGCGTTGTTGTCGCCGAGGATGAGACCCTCATCCGCCTGGACATCATCGAGATCCTGCGCGGCGAAGGCTACGACGTCGTCGGCGAGGCGGACAACGGCGAGAAGGCCGTGCAGCTTGCCGAGGAGCTCAAGCCCGACCTGGTCCTGATGGACGTCAAGATGCCCGTCATGGACGGCATCTCGGCCGCAGAAAAGATCGTCAAGGCCCGGATCGCCCCCGTGGTCCTGCTCACCGCCTTCAGCCAGAAGGAACTGGTGGAGCGGGCCCGCGACGCCGGCGCCATGGCGTACGTGGTCAAGCCCTTCACCCCGGCGGACCTCATCCCGGCGCTGGAGATCGCGCTGTCCCGCCACGAGGAGATCAAGGCCCTCGAGAGCGAGGTCACCGACCTGCAGGAGCAGTTCGCCACCCGCAAGCTCGTGGAGCGCGCCAAGAGCCTCCTGACCACCAAGATGGGCCTGACGGAGCCGGAAGCCTTCCGCTGGATCCAGAAGACCTCGATGGACCGCCGCCTGAGCATGCGCGAGGTCGCCGAGACCATCATCAACCAGGTCAACTAGCCACCACCCGGCACCAAAGGGCGCAAGCACGATAGCGCGCCAGCTCCGAAGCAACAAGAGCAAAAGGGAGGATCCCCGCCAACCGGCGGGGATCCTCCCTTTTGCGTTCAAGCTTTCAGAACTAGGCCTGGGCCCGGTTCTTCTTCTTCTTTTCCGGCCACGGGCCGACCTTGTCCTTGGCCACGGCTGCTTCGCCCTGGGCGCCGATGTCGGCGAGGTCGCCCACCTTGTGGACCTTCAGCAGGTTCGTCGAACCGGCCTTTCCGGGAGGCGAACCGGCGGCGATGACCACCAGGTCGCCGTCCTCGACGACGTCCAGCTCCAGCAGGCTGCGGTCAACCTGCGCCGTCATCTCGTCGGTGTGGCCCACCATCGGGACCAGGACCGGCTGGATGCCCCAGGTCAGTGCGAGCTGGTTCCAGACGTGCTCCACCGGGGTGAAGGCGAAGACCGGCTTGATGGGGCGCAGTCGCGAGAGGCGGCGTGCCGAGTCACCGGACTGGGTGAAGGTACAGATGTACTTTGCTTCCAGCTGGTCGGCGATCTCGACGGCGGCCCGGGTGATGGCACCGCCGCGGGTCTTGGGCTTGGTGCCCAGCGGGGGAACGCGCTCCAGGCCGTGCTCTTCGGTGGACTCGATGATCCGGGCCATGGTCTTAACGGTCTCGATCGGGTACTTGCCCACGCTGGTCTCGCCCGAGAGCATGACCGCGTCGGCGCCGTCGAGCACCGCGTTGGCGCAGTCGGAGGCCTCGGCGCGGGTCGGGCGCGGGTTCTCAATCATGGACTCGAGGACCTGGGTTGCCACGATGACCGGCTTGGCCCAGCGGCGTGCCAGTTCGATGGCGCGCTTCTGCACGATCGGCACTTCCTCGAGGGGAAGTTCCACACCGAGGTCGCCACGGGCCACCATGATGGCGTCGAAGGCGTCGATGATCTCGTGCAGCTGCTCGACGGCCTGCGGCTTCTCGATCTTGGCGATCACCGGCACGCGGCGGCCTTCTTCGTCCATGATCTCGTGGACGCGGGTGATGTCCGAGGCGTCCCGGACGAAGGACAGGGCAACCATGTCCACGCCGCGGCGCATGGCCCAGCGCAGATCGTCCTCGTCCTTTTCGCTCAGCGCCGGGACGTTGACCGCAACGCCGGGCAGGTTGATGCCCTTGTTGTTGGAGACCCAGCCGCCAACAATCACCTGGGCAACAACTTTGACGGCGTCGACGTCGATCGCGCGGAGGGCGACCTTGCCGTCGTCGATCAGCAGGGCGTCACCGGGGTTGACGTCCTCGGTGAGGCTCTTGAGCGTCGTGGAGCAGATGTCCTTGGTGCCGGGAACGTCCTCCGTGGTGATGGTGAACGTGTCACCGACCTCCAGCAGGTGCGGTCCATCAACGAAGCGGCCCAGGCGGATCTTGGGGCCCTGCAGGTCGGCCATGATGGCCACGGCCTTGCCGAGCTGTGCCGCTGCCTTGCGGACGTTCTCGTAGGTGTTGTCGTGCACGGAGTAATCGCCGTGGCTCATGTTCATGCGTGCCACGTCGACGCCGGCTTCCAGCACGGCAAGCGTGTTCTCGAAGCTTGCGATTGCCGGTCCGAACGTGGCCACGATTTTAGCGCGTCTCATATACCTACCCTAGTGGTCTGTTGCATGGATGAAGTTGAAGCGAGGATGAATCCCGGATGACCTGCAGAACCAGTGTCCTGCCGGACTACAAAACAGCCATCGCCCGGTCGGTCGGCGCTACGGGTGCCGGCAGGATGGTGCTGCCCATCAGGAACTTGTCCACCGCCGCGGCGCAGGCGCGCCCTTCGGCGATGGCCCAGACGATGAGTGACTGGCCGCGGCCGGCGTCGCCGGCCACGAAGATGCCCTCGGTGTTGGTCATGTAGTAGCCGTCGCGGGCCACGTTGCCGCGGCCGTCGAAGTCGGCCTGGACCTGGTCGGTGATCCCGGCCGGCTCGGCGCCGGTGAAGCCCAGGGACAGGAAGACGAGGTCCGCCGGAATGATCCGCTCGGTGCCGGCCTTCGGGAGGCGCTTGCCGTCCACGAATTCCGTCTCGGCCACCTTGACGCCCGTGAGCTTGCCGTTTTCCCCGACGAACTCCACGGTGGAGGCGAGGTACGTGCGTTCGCCGCCTTCCTCATGGGCGCTGGCGACCTCGAACAGAGTGGGGAACGTCGGCCATGGCTGGTGCCCGGCACGTTCGAGCGGCGGCTGCTTGCCGATCGCCAGGGTGGTCACGGAGGCGGCCTGGTGCCGGTGCGCGGTGCCGAGGCAGTCCGCGCCGGTATCCCCGCCGCCGAGGATGACGACGTGCTTGCCCGCGGCGTTGATCTGGTTCTCCACGGTCTCCCCCGCCACAACGCGGTTGGCCGGCACGAGGTAGTCCATGGCGAAGTGGACGCCCTCGAGCTCCCGGCCCGGGATCGGCAGATCACGCGGGACGGTGGCGCCGGTGGCGATCACGACGGCGTCGTACCGGCGGCGCAGCTGCTCCCACGTCACGTCGGTGCCGACTGCCACGCCGGTGCGGAAGCGGGTGCCTTCGGCCTTCATCTGCTCCAGCCGGCGGTCCACCTGCTCTTTTTCCATCTTGAAGTCGGGGATCCCGTAGCGCAGGAGCCCGCCGATCTTGTCGTCGCGCTCGTAGACGGCCACGGTGTGGCCCACGCGGGTCAGCTGCTGGGCGACGGCGAGCCCGGCGGGGCCGGAGCCGACGACGGCGACCGTCTTGCCGGTCAGTCGCGCCGGGGGCAGCGGGTTGACCCAGCCGTTCTCGAAGGCCTGGTCCACGATCGAGACCTCGACCTGCTTGATGGTCACTGCGGGCTGGTTGATGCCCAGCACGCAGGAGGCCTCGCAGGGGGCCGGGCACAGCCGGCCGGTCCACTCGGGGAAGTTGTTGGTGGCGTGCAGCCGCTCCATCGCTTCCTCGCCCTTGTCCCGCCAGATGAGGTCGTTCCATTCCGGGATGAGGTTGCCCAGCGGGCAGCCCTGGTGGCAGAACGGCACGCCGCAGTCCATGCAGCGGCCGGCCTGGCTCTTCAGGACACCCTTCTCCTGGGCTTCGTAGACCTCTTTCCAGTCCATGATGCGGACGGGAACGGGACGGCGCGGCTGGGTTTCACGCTGACGTACTTTCAGAAATCCGCGTGGATCAGCCACCGGTCACCTCCAGGATTCGAGACCAAACTTCTTCGCCGTCGGGGTCCAGGCCCTCTTCGATGGCGTCAAGACGGGTTTGCAGGACGGCCGCGTAGTCGCGCGGCAGCACCTTGGTTATGCGGGCTGCGGTGTCATCGAAGTTTTCGAGAAGGCGTGCCCCGAGCAGTGACTCGGTTTCCTCGACGTGCTTGACGAGCAGCCCGTGGACGATGTCGCGGTCCTCGGCGTCGAGCTCGCGCAGCTGCAGCTCGCCGGACTCGAGGGCCTGCTTGTTGACGCGTTCGGTCTGGAGGTCCAGCACATAGGCTGTGCCCCCGGACATGCCGGCGCCGAAGTTTCGGCCGGTGCGGCCGATGATGAGCGTCTGGCCGCCAGTCATGTACTCGCAGCCGTGGTCCCCGATGCCCTCGGCCACCGCGGTGGCGCCGGAGTTGCGGACCAGGAAGCGTTCGCCCACCTGGCCGCGCAGGAACATCTCGCCGCTCGTGGCGCCGTAGCCGATCACGTTGCCGGCAATGACGTTGCGCTCGGCCGGGAAAACGTTGGTGCGGTCCGGCCGGACAATGATGCGGCCGCCGGAAAGTCCCTTGCCGACGTAGTCGTTGGAGTCGCCGAACATGCGCAGCGTGATACCGGCGGGCAGGAACGCGCCGAGGGACTGGCCCGCGGTGCCAGTGAGCGTGATGTCAATGGTGTCCGTGGCCAGCACGTCGGTGCTGAAGGTCTTGGTGACGACGTGGCCCAGCATGGTGCCGACGGAGCGGTCCGTGTTGATGACGTTCACCGAGATCTTCACCGGGGTGCGGTCGCTGAGGGCTTCGGCTGCCATGGCGATCAGGCGCTGGTCGAAGTGCTTGTCCAGCTCGTGGTTCTGGCCGGTGAGGTTGCGCAGCGGCGCGTCGTCGTCGAACTCAAGGCCGTGCAGGATCGGATCCAGGTCCAGCCCTTCGGCCTTCCAGTGGCTGATCGCTTCACGGGAGTCGAGCATTTCGGCATGGCCGATCGCCTCCTCGATGCTGCGGAAACCCAGTTCCGCGAGGATTTCGCGGACCTCCTCGGCGAGGAATTCGAAGAAGTTGACCACGAATTCCGGCTTGCCGTTGAACCGGGAGCGCAGCTCGGGGTTCTGGGTCGCGACGCCCACCGGGCAGGTGTCCAGGTGGCAGACGCGCATCATGATGCAGCCGGAGACCACCAGCGGAGCGGTGGCGAAACCAAACTCCTCGCCGCCAAGCAGCGCGGCGATCACAACGTCGCGGCCGGTTTTGAGCTGGCCATCCACCTGTACCACTACACGGTCGCGCAGGCCGTTGAGCATGAGCGTCTGCTGGGTCTCGGCGAGGCCGAGCTCCCAGGGGACACCGGCGTGCTTGAGCGAGTTCAGCGGAGAGGCGCCGGTACCGCCGTCGTGCCCGGAAACCAGGACGACGTCGGCCTTCGCCTTGGTCACGCCGGCCGCCACGGTGCCGATTCCGACCTCGGAGACAAGCTTGACGTGCACGCGGGCCGAGGGGTTGGCGCGCTTGGCGTCATAGATCAGCTGCGCGAGGTCCTCGATGGAGTAGATGTCGTGGTGCGGGGGCGGCGAGATGAGGCCGACGCCGGGTGTGGAGTGCCGCGTGCGGGCCACCCAGGGGTAGACCTTCTGCGCCATCAGCTGGCCGCCCTCGCCGGGCTTGGCACCCTGCGCCATCTTGATCTGGATGTCATCGGCGTTGGATAGGTACAGGCTCGTGACGCCGAATCGGCCCGAGGCGATCTGCTTGACCGCGGACCGGCGGGTGGGATCGAGCAGGCGGTCCACGTCCTCGCCGCCTTCACCGGTGTTGGACTTGCCGCCCAGCCGGTTCATGGCGATCGCGAGGGTCTCGTGGGCCTCCTGCGAGATGGAGCCGTAGCTCATGGCGCCGGTAGAGAACCGCTTGACGATGCTGGAGACAGGCTCCACTTCCTCCAGCGGCACGGCGGGACGCAGGCCGGCCTTGAACTTCAGGAGCCCGCGCAGGGTCATGAGGTTCTCGGACTGGTCGTCCACGCCCCGGGTGTAGGCCTTGAAGATGTCATAGCGGCGTTCACGTGTGGCGTGCTGCAGCCGGAAGACGGTCTCGGGGTTGAACAGGTGGGGTTCTCCGTCGCGGCGCCACTGGTACTCGCCGCCGCCCAGCAGGGGCTGGTGCGGCAGTTCGATGCCGTTCTCGGGGTAGGCCATGCGGTGCCGGGCCAGGACCTCGGCGGCAATGACATCGAGGCCGACGCCGCCGAGCTGGGAGTGCGTGCCGGAGAAGTACTCGTCCACGAGTTCCTGGCCGAGGCCGAGGGCTTCGAAGGTCTGGGCACCGGTGTAGGAGGCCACGGTGGAGATGCCCATCTTGGACATGATCTTCAGGACGCCCTTGCCGAGGCCCTTGATCAGGTTGTAGACGCCATCATGCGGGGTGACCCCCACGACGTCGCCTGTGGCGATGAGCTGTTCCACGGATTCCATGGCCAGGTACGGGTTCACGGCGGAGGCGCCGTAGCCGATCAGCACGGCGACGTGATGCGTCTCGCGGACGTCGCCGGCCTCCACCACGAGCGCGGTCTTGGTGCGGTTGGCGCTGCGCAGCAGGTGGTGGTGCACGGCGCTGACCAGCAGCAGGGACGGGATCGGCGCCCACTGGGCGTTCGAGTCGCGGTCCGAGAGCACGACGTACTGGACGCCGCGGTTGATGGCGCCGGAGACCTGCTCGCAGATCTCGGTCAGCCGGGCGCGGAGGGCGTGCTCGCCGCCTTCGGGGCGGTACAGTCCGCGGACCTTCATGGCGACCCTGTCGCCGTCGGCGCTCTCGATGTTCGCGATCTTGGCGAGCTGGTCGTTGTTGATCACTGGGAACGGCAGCGCGACCTGCGGCTGGCGGACCTGCTTGGTGTCAAGCAGGTTCCCGTTCGGGCCGATCGCGCACATCAGGGACGTGACGAGCTCTTCGCGGATGGCGTCCAGCGGCGGGTTGGTGACCTGGGCGAAGGACTGCACGAAGTAGTCGAAGAGCAGCCGGGGCCGCTTGGACAGCACGGCCACGGGCGTGTCCGAGCCCATGGCGCCGAGCGGCTCGGCGCCGGTGCGGGCCATGGGGCCGAGCAGGATCTTCAGTTCCTCGGTGGTGTAGCCGAAGGTCCGCTGGCGGATGTTGACCGAGGCGGCGGTGTGGACCACGTGCTCGCGCTCGGGGAGGTCCTTGAGGTCGATCAGGTTGTCCTTGAGCCACTCGGCCCACGGGTTCGCGGCGGCGACCTCGGCCTTGACCTCGGCGTCGTCGATGATCCGGCCGGACCCGGTGTCCACCAGGAACATCTTGCCCGGGGAGACGCGCCCCTTCTTGACCACTTTGGAAGGTTCGACGTCGATCACGCCGACTTCGGAGGCGAAGACGACGAGCCCGTCTTCGGTGATCCAGTACCGTCCCGGGCGCAGGCCGTTGCGGTCCAGGGTGGCACCGACCAGGTTGCCGTCCGTGAACGAAACGGCCGCGGGGCCGTCCCACGGCTCCATGAGCATGGAGTGGTATTCGTAGAAGGCGCGGCGTGCCGGATCCATGGTGGCGTGGTTTTCCCAGGCCTCCGGGATCATCATCATGATCGAGTGCGTGATGGGCCGGCCGGAGAGCCAGAGCAGCTCCGCCACCTCATCGAAGGACGCCGAGTCGGAGGCGCCCGGGGTGCAGATGGGGAACAGCTCTTCCGGCGAGTCCCCCAGCAACGGGCTGGAGAGCTGCGACTGCCGTGCCCGCATCCAGTTGCGGTTGCCCTTGACGGTGTTGATTTCGCCGTTGTGTGCGATGGTGCGGAAGGGCTGCGCCAGGGGCCAGGACGGGAAGGTGTTGGTGGAGAAGCGCGAGTGGACGATCGCGAGCTTGGTCTTGAAGCGCTTGTCCGAGAGGTCCGGGTAGAACGGCTCCAGCTGGGCGGTGGTGAGCATGCCCTTGTAGACGATGGTCCGGGAGGACAGCGACGGGAAGTACACGCCGAACTTGTTCTGGGCGCGCTTGCGGATCCGCCAGGCGCGGGAATCGAGCTCGTTGCGCTCGAGGGTTTCGCCGGTGCTGGAGGCGAAGAAGGGCTGCGAGAAGTGCGGCATGCAGGCCCGGGCCATGGCGCCGACGAGGTCGGCGACGATGGGGACTTCGCGCCAGCCGAGAACGGTCAGTCCCTCGTCCGCGGCGAGGCCTTCGATGCCGGCGCGGGCGGCGTCGGATTCGCGCTGCTCGGCGGGCAGGAACGCGGTTCCCACGACGTACTGGCCGGGGGCCGGAAGTTCGAAGTCGGTGACTGCGCGGAAGAATTCGTCCGGGACCTGCATGAGGAGGCCGGCGCCGTCGCCGGTACCTTCATCGGCTCCGACGGCACCGCGGTGCTCGAGGTTGCGCAGGGCGGTCAGGGCGGCGTCGACGATGTCATAGCCAGGCTCGCCGCGGAGCGTGGCGATGATGGCCAGGCCGCAGGCGTCCTTCTCATTCTCCGGGTTGTAAAGTCCGGCAGCGGCCGGAATCGCGGCGAACCTGCTGAAGGGTGACGTGGCGGCCGTGGGCTGGTCCGGAACGGACCAGCTGGGGCTGTGACGAGTTTGGGTCATTGGAGACGTCCTTCCTCCTGATCGTGCGTATGGGAGGGACAACATTGGCCCCACTCAGCACGCCGGTGTGACGGGCGCTACAGAGTGTTTTTCTAACTGGAATTGTAGGCCAGCCCGGCCTCCTGTACTAACAGTTACGCAGGTGCTGACCCGGGCTTGCTTGGACAGCGCCTATCTGCTGCCCACTGCAATCCCTCTTGCCACGACGCTGTGGAGTCGGGCCCTGCGAGCGGTGGCTCCGCAACCCGATGTCCGGCGCTGAGCTACTTGGTGCCCTCAGCCTCCGGGGCGGTTCCAGTTCCCTGGCGGCCGGATACTCCGGCTGCCGGAACTCCGGTGGCGGGCATGGTGCCGCCGGTGGAGTCCTTGACCGCATCCGAGGATGCGGGGACTGGCCCGCTTTGGTTATTCCGGAGATTATCACGGGATTCACTATCTGAGACAGCAGCGTCCGAATGGTGGATGGATGCCGCGTCCGCGGGGACGGTGGCGCGCTCCCCTTCTTCTGCGTCAGTCGCCGCGGGTTCATGCGCTCCGGCGTCAGCCGCTTCAGTAGCCGTTTTGGGCTCGGCAGGCTTCTTCGCGGCCTTGGTCTCCGCGGACTTTTCCTCCGCAGTCCCTGGCTCCACAGCCTTGGTCTCCGCGGTCATTGCTGCAGCTGACTTTGCGTCAGCAGTCTTTGCTTCCGCTGTCTTTGCGTCCGCAGTCTCTGCTTCCGCCGTCTTTTCTTCGACAGCATTTTCTTCGGCCGGTTCGCGTCCCGGAAGGAACGGGGTGTCCGGCTCCGAGCGCTTCCGCAGCCCCAGGATGATGAAGGCGATCAGGGCTCCGGCAAAGACAAAGATGCTGGTCCAGACGTTGAGCCTGGTGGTGATCCCGAAGAGGCTGATCTGCTCGGCGTCGTCGATCCGCATGGCCTCGATCCAGACGCGGCCCAGCGTGTAGTACATGGCGTAGAGGCAGAACAGGCGGCCGCGGCGGAAGCTGAATCGCCGGTCCAGGGCCAGCAGGATCAGGACACCGGCCAGGTTCCACAGCGACTCGTAGAGGAACGTCGGGTGGAAGAGCGTGTCCGCGGGCATGCCGGCCGGGAAATTGGGGCTGTTGGGATCGATCTGCAGCCCCCAAGGCAGCGTGGTGGGGCCGCCGAAGAGCTCCTGGTTGAAGTAGTTGCCCCACCGGCCGATCGCCTGGGCGAGCAGCAGCCCGGGGGCCGCGGCGTCCAGGAACGCGCTCAGCTTCACCCCGGCACGCCGGCAGCCGATCCAGGCACCGACGGCGCCCAGCACGACGGCGCCCCAGATGCCGAGGCCGCCGCGCTGGATCTGCGGAATCAGGGACAGGTCCCCCGTGCCGTCAAAGCCAGGGCCGAAGTAGGCATCGGGCGAGGAGAACACGTGGTAGAGCCGTCCACCGATAATGCCGAACGGGATGGCCCAGATGGCGATGTCCCAGACGCTGCCCTCAGGGGCACCGCGGCGCGCCCAGCGGACCGAGGTCAGCCACAGGCCGGCGATGATGCCGGCGAGGATGCACAGGGCGTAGGCGTGGATGCGCAGGGCCCCCCACGGCAGCGGGATGTCGAATCCGGACCAGCTGGGGCTCGGAATGCTCGCGGGAATCATCGCCGCCGCGTGGAGGACTGACTGCATTGCTTACGCTTCTTCCTTGGTGAGGCCGGTACTGAGGTCTTTCGTCAAGGAGGCTACAGCATCCACGCCGCCGTCCCGGATGGCCGCGACGAGGGCGGTGCCCACAATCACGCCTTCCGCATATTCGGCGATCTCGCGGACTTGACCGGCGTTGGAGACGCCGAGGCCCACGCAGACGCGTTCGGCGCCCGCGGCGTGTGCGGCGGCGACGACATCCTTGGCGGCGGAACTGACCGAGCTACGGGCGCCGGTGACGCCCATGATGGAGACGGCGTACACGAAGCCGCGGCTCGCGTCGACAGTGCGCTTCATGCGTTCCGGAGAGGACGAGGGAGCCACCAGGAACACCCGGTCCAGTCCGTACTTGTCCGAGGCCGCGAACCACTCGGCAGCCTCGTCGGGGATGAGGTCGGGCGTAATCAGCCCGGCTCCCCCGGCCTCGGCCAGGCGGCGGGAGAACTCGTCCACGCCCATCCGCATCACCGGGTTCCAGTACGTCATGACCAGCACCGCGGCGTCGGTCTTGCTCGTGATGCCGCGGACGACGTCGAAGACCTCCCGCACGTGGAAGCCCTTCGCGAGGGCCTCCGTGGTGGCCGCCTGGATGACCTGGCCGTCCATGACGGGGTCGGAGTAGGGGATGCCGATCTCGATGAGGTCGGCGCCGTTCTCTGCAAGGGCGATGCCGGCGGCAATGGTGGCTTCAACGCTCGGGTAGCCGGCCGGCAGGTAGCCGATCAGGGCTGCCCGGCCCTGGGCAAGGGCACGGTCAATGGCCGCGGCCGACTTGCTGCTGGACTGGTCGGCTGCCCGGTTGGCATCGTTTGCGGTACTCACAGCTGTTCCCCCTCTTTGGCGATTTCCGCTTCCGGTGAATCCTCGGCCAGCAGGTCGAACCATTCGGCGGCCGTGGCCACGTCCTTGTCGCCGCGGCCGGAGAGGTTCACGAGCACGATCTTGTCTGACGCTTTGCCTGCGGCGGCTTCTGCGGCGAGCCGCTGCCCCACCTTGATGGCGCCGGCGAGGGCGTGGGCAGACTCGATGGCCGGGATGATGCCCTCGGTGCGGCACAGGAGGCGGAAGGCCTCCATGGCTTCGCTGTCCGTGATCGGCTCGTAGCTGACCCGGCCGATGTCGGCGAGGTAGGAGTGCTCGGGGCCGACGCCCGGGTAGTCCAGGCCGGCCGAGATCGAGTGCGACTCGATGGTCTGGCCGTCGTCGTCCTGCATGAGGTAGGAGCGGGCGCCATGCAGCACGCCGGGCTTGCCGAGGGTGATGGTGGCCGCGTGGCGCCCGGTTTCGACGCCGTCGCCGCCGGCCTCGAAGCCGTAGATCTTGACCGAGGGGTCATCGAGGAAGCCGTGGAAGATGCCGATCGCGTTGGAGCCGCCGCCGATGCAGGCGCAAACGGCATCCGGAAGCCGGCCGGCCTGGTCCAGGATCTGGGCCCGGGCCTCCTCGCCGATCACTTCGTGGAAGTAGCGGACCAATGCCGGGAACGGGTGGGCTCCGGCGGCGGTGCCCAGCAGGTAGTGCGTGTTGCCCACGTTTGCGACCCAGTCGCGCAGGGCCTCGTTGATGGCGTCCTTGAGCGTCTGGGATCCGTTGGTCACGGGGATGACCGTGGCGCCGAGGAGCTCCATCCGGGCCACGTTGAGTGCCTGCCGGCGGCAGTCCTCCGCGCCCATGTAGACCACGCACTCCAGGCCCAGCAGGGCAGCTGCGGTGGCGCTGGCCACGCCGTGCTGTCCGGCGCCGGTTTCGGCGATGACCCGGGTTTTGCCCATCCGCTTGGCGAGCAGCGCCTGTCCCAGGACGTTGTTGATCTTGTGCGAGCCGGTGTGGTTGAGGTCTTCGCGCTTGAGGAAGATTCGCACCCCGCCGGCGTGTTCGGCGAAGCGCTTGGCCTCGGTCAGCAGCGACGGCCGGCCGGAGTAGTTCTTGTTCAGGTCGGCGATCTGGGCGATGAACTCGGGATCGGCCTTGGCCTTCTCGAAGGTGTCCTCGAGCTCGTCCAGTGCCGCGATGAGCGACTCGGGCATCCACCGGCCGCCATAGTTCCCGAAGTAGGGCCCCGGGGCGTGCCGCAGGGACTGTTCACCCTGTGCGGGGTGCTCCTGGGGGCGACCGCCCTGCAGGAACGCGTCCACGGCACTTTCGTCAGAGCCGGCTGCTGGCGCATCGACCATCAGTCTCACCATCCTGTTCCACTGCTAGCTTTGGGGATCTGCAGACGAGATCCGCTCATTGTCCGGGCAGTTGCGGGCCCGGTACCGCTTTCGGTCCGGACGCGGGCGCCCGGACCGGCAGGCTCAGGCGCGGGCGGCGATTGCCGTTGCGCCGGCAGCCATGAATTCTGCGATCCGCTCGCGGGGCGTCGCGTCGCTGACCAGCGCCTCGCCGACCAGGACTGCGTTGGCGCCGCGGGCCGCATAGTGCCTGACGTCCTCGACGTCGCGCACACCGGACTCGGCAACCACGAGCGCGCCGGCGGGAATGCCGCCGGCCAGCTCCGCGAAAACAGAACGGTCGACGTCGAGCGTCTTGAGGTTGCGCACGTTGACGCCGATGATCCGGGCCTCCGCGGCGACTGCGCGCTCGATCTCCTCGGCCGTGTGGGTCTCCACGAGCACGTTCATGCCGAGCTCGCGGCTGAGGGCCGTAAAGTCCCGCAGTTGGGCGTCCGAGAGCGAGGCCACGATCAGCAGGATCAGGTCGGCACCGTGGGCGCGGGCCTCCCAGATCTGGTACTCGTCAATCATGAAGTCCTTGCGCAGCAGCGGGATATCCACTGCGGCCCGGACGGCGTCGAGGTCGGCCAGCGAGCCGCCGAAACGGCGCTCCTCGGTCAGGACACTGATCACGGCGGCCCCGCCGTCGGCGTACTGCGCGGCGAGGGACGCGGGATCGGCGATGTCCGCGAGGCGGCCCTTGGACGGGCTGCGGCGCTTGACCTCGGCAATCACCTTGAGTTGGTCCCGGGTGCCGGAGGTTCCGCCCAGGGCGGCCCAGGCGTCACGGGCCGGCTTCGCAGCGGCAGCGCGCTCCTTCAGTTCCGCAAGTGTGACCAGACGCTGGCGCGCCTGCATATCCTCCCTGACACCGGCATTGATGTCGTCGAGAACGCTCACGCTCAGTGGCCGGAGTTCTTCAGCTTGCTGCCGCCGACGCCGTAGCCGGCCTTGCGCATGGCCCAGCCGGCAAGCAGGCCGATCACCATGATGGCGGCGCCCGCGACGAAGATCGGGGTGTTGGCGATCACGAACGCGATGGACGCAATGAGGGCGCCTACCAGCATCACGATCACGCAGGTCCACGCGGCCGGGCTGTTGCCGTGACCCGGCGCTTCGCTGTGATCGACGTCGTCGTAGACGCCCTTCGGCGCAGCGGACGTGGATGCGGAAACAGTGGCTTTGCTCATTGAAATCTCCTCAGGATGAATACTGCTTACATTCTGCCATTTTTTGGCGGGCGTTATTGGCCTCGGCATCGGCTTAGGTGGGGTCGTCACCGCGGGACAGGCGGTCCCAGCTCTCGATCTCGTCCGCGGGGGCGGCCGGGGCTGTGCCACCAGCTGCGGTTCCGCCGGCGGCGGCCGCGTCATATTTGGTGCGGCTCTTCCAGTAGCGGCCGGCCGGCACGATCGCCAGGGCACTGAGCCCCAGCAGTGCGCCGGCGACGACGGCGATCACGGGGAACACCGTCACGTCCACCTGGACGCTGCTGCCGCTGATCCCGGTGGCGGCCGCGATCGATCCCTGCGCAGCGGACAGCGGGTCCGCCAGCACGACGGCTGCCGCGGCGACGATGCCCACGGCCGCGAGCAGGATGATCGCCGTGATGACCCAGCGGGACACCCGGCCGGCGATGGAGGCAGCGAGGCCGCCGGCGAGGGCAACGAGGGCCAGGGCCGTGACGGTGGTCGCGGCCTTGCTGCCCTGGACCTGCAGGCCGTCCTGGCTGGCCACGGCCGCGCCGAGCTGGGTGGGGTCCAAGTGCACCGTAAGCCAGGTCTGGGTGGTGGTCCCGAACACGGCCAGCGCCAGGGCGGCGATCACCAGGACCAGGGTGGACTTGCGGGCCCAGCCTGGGACTGCGGGTCGCGTGGTGGTCTTAACGGTGTTTTTAGCGGTGGCTTCCGGCTGCTCCATCAGTCCTCCGCTCCGGCGTCGGGCGCTGAGTCGATGACGGCGTCAGCGGTGATGTTGTGCAGCGAACCGGCGGTGTGCACGGCGCGGAGCGGGGCGGCGGCCTTGTTGACGGTTTCCTGGGCCTCGGTGGGGTTGACCGAATCGGCCACGATCCCGCCGCCGGCCTGCACGTAGGCGCGCCCTTCCCGGAGCAGGGCCGAACGGATCGCGATCGCCATGTCCATGTCCCCGGCGAAGTCCAGGTACCCGACCACGCCGCCGTAGATGCCGCGCCGGTGCGGTTCCAGCTCGTCCAGGAGGCGCAGGGCCCGCGGCTTCGGGGCACCGGAGAGGGTGCCGGCCGGGAAGGTTGCCTTGAGAACGTCGTAGGCCTTGGCGGCCGGGGCCAGCTCGCCGACCACGGTCGAGACGAGGTGCATGATGTGGCTGAAGCGTTCCACCTCCATGAACTGGGTGACGTCGACAGAACCTGCGACGCAGACCTTGGAGAGGTCGTTGCGGGACAGGTCGACCAGCATCAGGTGCTCGGCGCGTTCCTTCTGGTCCGCCAGCAGTTCCTCGGCCAGGGCCTTGTCCGCCTCCACCGTCTTGCCGCGCGGCCGTGAGCCGGCGATGGGGTGGGTGATGACCTCGTCCCCGGTCACGGTCACGAGCGCCTCCGGCGAGGAGCCGACGATCGTGTACTCGCGGCCCGCGGCGTCCTCGAAGCTGAAGAGGTACATGTAGGGGCTGGGATTGGTGTTCCGCAGGACCCGGTAGACGTCGAGGGGGTCGGCGCCGCATTCCATTTCGAAGCGGCGGGAAATGACCACCTGGAAGACCTCGCCGTCCACGATCGCTTCCTTGCCGCGGTCCAGGGCGGCGAGGTACTCGGATTCGTCCCAGCGTTCCTGCACGCTCGACGCGAAATCCAGGGCGGCCGTTTCGAGCACGGAGACCGGCTGCTCCACGGGGCGGCTGATCTTCTCCAGCAGGGCTTTCACGCGGGCGACGGCGTCATGCCAGGCCTCGTCGACGCGTTCGGTGCTGTTATCAAAGTTGATGGCGTTGGCGATCAGCAGGACGGTGCCGTCCATGTTGTCGTGGACCGCCATGTCCGTGACCAGGTTGAGGGCCATTTCCGGCAGGTTGAGGTCATCCTCCGGCGGGCTGGTCAGTTTCTCCCAGTGCCGGACGGTTTCCCAGCCCAGGAAGCCGACCAGGCCGGAGGTGAACGGCGGGAGCCCGTCGAAGCGTTCGGTGCGGAGGGCCGCGACGGTGTCACGGATGGCGTCCACCGGGTTGCCGTCCAGCGGCACGCCGACTGGGGGCTGGCCCAGCCAGTGCGCGTTGCCGTCCTTGGTGGTCAGGGTGGCACGGGAGCGGGACCCGATGAAGGAGTAGCGCGACCAGGATCCGCCGACGGCCGCAGACTCCATCAGGAACGTCCCGGGCTGGCCCTGGGCGAGCTTGCGGTAGAGCCCGATCGGGGTTTCGGCGTCAGCCAGCACCTTGAGCCGGACGGGGATGACGCGGCTGTGGCCCGCGAGTTCACGGAACTCTTCGAGGCTGGGGCTGATGATTCCAAGGTCCTGCATGGCTGTGCTTTCCGCCTGTTCTTTAGGGGGACCTGTCACCGGATCCGGTGATGGGATCCTGCCTGGGTCCGGTTCGTGAAGCTTGTGGAAGCGCCGGGGGCGCCTAGCCTGCGTGGCCGACGACGGCGTCGAGCTCGCGGCCGTCGAAGCAGGTCCGGGATCCGGTGTGGCAGGCCGCGCCCACCTGGTCAACCCGGACCAGCAGGGCGTCGCCGTCGCAGTCCATGGCGAGCGACTTGACCCACTGCACGTGCCCGGAGGTGTCGCCCTTGCGCCAGTACTCCTGGCGGGAGCGCGAGTAGAAGGTCACGCGTCCGGTCGTCATGGTGCGGTGCAGTGCCTCGTCATCCATCCAGCCCAGCATCAGCACCTCATGGGTGTCGAACTGCTGGACGATCGCGGCCACCAGGCCGGCGCTGTCGCGTTTGAGGGCGTCGGCAAGTCCGGCCGGAAGGGGGCTCGCCGACGCTGCCGGCTCAGGCTGCGTCGAAACGCTGTTGGCGGGCGTGTTGGCGGGGGCGGGCTGCTCAGACATCAGATCAAGTCTAGTGCCTCCGGGCAGGCTGCCGGCCTGCGGGTCCGCCCGCCGCTTAACACTGGCGCGCCAATGGGGCTGATTGCCGTATCCACCCGCCCGATGACGGTGCCGGGCACGGTCATGGCGGCGATTCCTGTGCCCACGCACGGCAGTCTCGTGCTAGTTTCACAAGTGATGCATTTCGTCGAACCGTCCCGAGAAGTCCTGGCCGAAACCCTGCTGGCGGCCGGTCCCGATGCTGCCACGCTCTGTGCGGGTTGGCGCACCCGCGATCTTGCCGCGCACCTGTACCTCCGCGAGCGAAAAATCGCCGTCGGACTGGGCCTCATGTTCAAACGCCTGTCCAAGGCCTCGGACCAGGCGACGGCCCAACTCGCGGGCACGCTGAAGACCCCCGAGGACTACGCCAAGCTGGTCAACGACTTCCGCGCCGGTCCCCCGGCGTTGTCGCCGCTGCGGATCAAGGCCCTGGACGAGAGCTCCAACCTGATCGAGTATTTCGTGCACACCGAGGACGTCCGCCGCGCCGTGGACCGCTGGGCCCCGCGCGCCCTCGACCAGGAGTACTCGGACGCCCTGTGGGATGAGCTGGTCAAGCGGGCAGCCATCCTGTACCGCGGCGTGGATCTGGGCATCGTGCTGGTCAGCCCGTCCGGCCCCAGGCACGTGGCCAAACGGGCCCCCGTGTCGGTGGCCATCGTCGGCGAGCCGGGCGAACTCCTCATGCACGCCCACGGCCGCACCCGCCACGCGCTCGTCACCTTCGAAGGCCAGCCGGACGCCGTCGCGCTCCTGCAGTCCGCCGAAGTCGGGCTCTAAACGCGTCGGGCTCTAAACCAAACAACGCGGGGTCACCAAGCGCCAATAATCCCCTCGCAGAATCATACGGTCGTTGCAACATCTGATTTTTGGAGGTTGCCATGCCGAGTGGTTATCGGGCGCCCGATGCGCTGAAGGATGAGTTCTTTTCACTTCTGCGGCAGGGGATGGCGGTCACGCAAGCCTCTGCCCGGATTGGGGTGT
>NZ_JBFTIA010000024.1:0-15414 GCF_056394525.1 Arthrobacter sp. 10N43
CCGTCCGCCGCGGCCCGGACCACCGTGCCGGAGACCTCGTGCCCGAGCACCAGGGGCGCCCTCAGGATGGACTCCCCCGCCGCGCCGTGCAGCCAGTAATGCAGGTCCGAACCGCAGATCCCGCCGTAGCGGACTTCGACGACGGCCTCATCCGGGGCCGGGGCGGCCAGCGCCACGTCCTCGATCCGCAGGTCACCGGCCGCGTGGGCCACCACCGCCAGGCCCGAAACGGGCAGTACCGTCCCGGGCAGGGCCGGACCAGCCGGTGCTGTGGTGCCGCGCATCAGACCACCACCGTCATTCCGCCGTCGATGAAGATGGTCTGGCCGTTGACGAAGTCCGAACCGCCCGAGGCCAGCCACACCGCGGGCCCGGCCAGGTCCTGCACGGTCCCCCACCGGTGCGCCGGGGTCCGGCCCAGGATCCAGGCATTGAAGCCCTCGTCATCGACCAGGTTCTGCGTCATCTCGGTGTGGATGTAGCCCGGCGCGATCCCGTTGATCTGCAGCCCGGACCCCGCCCACTCCGCGGTCATCGCCCGGGTCAGGTTCCGCAGCCCGCCCTTGGCCGCCACATACGGGGCGATCGTGGGCCGGGCCAGGTCGGTCTGGACCGAACAGATGTTGATGATCTTGCCCCGGCCCCGGGGGATCATGTGCCGGGCCGCCGCCCGCCCGACCAGGAACGCGCTGGTCAGGTCCGTGGAGATCACCCGCTCCCAATCCGCCACATCCAGCTCCAGCATCGGGACCCGGTGCTGGATCCCGGCGTTGTTCACCAGGATCTCCAGCGGCCCCACATGCTCCTCCACCCACGCGATGCCCCGGGCCGCCTCGGTATCGCTGGTGACATCGAACGCGCAGCCGTGCACCCGCCCCGGCGGGTAGTCCGCGGCCATCGCCGCCTCCGCGGCCTTGAGCCGCTCACCGTTGATGCCGTTAAGCACCACCGTGGCCCCGGCATCCGCCAGCGCCCGCGCCAGCGCATTGCCGATCCCCCGGCTCGAACCGGTCACCAGGGCCACCCGCCCCGTCAGGTCAAAAAGTGAAGTCATTAAAGAGCAGCTCCTTTGCCGCGGTCTGCGCGGTATCGCGCGGAATGGGTCGTTGTTTTGTCGTGGCTCCCTCGAAGGCGTTGCCTAGAAGGGGCCGCTCTGCACCAGGTTGGCCGGGGCCTGCCCGGCGGCCAGGGCTTCGAGCTGCTTCCGGAGAAGCTTCAGGATCCTCGGCTGGAAGGCCGAGGCGTTGCCGCCGGTGTGCGGGGTGATCAGGGCGTTGGGCGTGGACCACAGCGGGTGGTCCTGCGGCAGCGGCTCCGGATCCACGACGTCGAGCGCGCACTGCAGGCGCCCGGACAGGACCTCCTTGGTCAGTGCAGCCGTGTCCACCACGGAGCCGCGGCCCACGTTGACCACCAGGGCGCCGTCCGGCAAAGCAGCAAGGACCTCTTCGCCGATCAGCTGGTGGGTCTGCTCGTTCAGGGGCAGCACCGAAACCAGGATGTCGTGCGTGGCGGCGAGGACGGGCAGCTCCGCGGACGCGTGCACCTCACCGTTTTCGTCGGTGCGGGCCGAACTCCCCACCCGCGTGATGGTGACCTCGAAGGGCTCCAGGCCGCGGGCGATTTCGTGTCCGATCCCGCCGACGCCCACCAGCAGCACGCGCCGGTCGGCCAGGGACTGGCGCCGCTCCGGCCGCCAGAGGCCGTACTGCTGGTCGCGGACGGCCTGGTCGATGCCGCGCAGCTTCGCCAGGATCAGCCCCACGGCCAGTTCCGCGGTGGCGGCTGCGTGGACACCGGAGGCGCTGGCCACCCCCGCCGCCGGTCCGGCGGCCTCGATGACCCCGTCGTAGCCGGTGGACTGGGTCTGCACATACTTCAGCCCCTCGACCTGTGCCAGGGAACCCAGCACGGCGGAAGCATCGATGTACGGGAGGATGACGCCGTCGATCTCGCTGACCGTCCCGCCGTCGGGCTCCGATTTCAGGTCCCAAACCACCCCTCTCAGCCCTTCGGGCAGGGGTGAGAGATCGGCGAGGAGTTGGGAGTCGGGGAAGCTGACGGTGCGGACTGTTTGCATCGGAGAACCTATCGATCTGAACGGTGAAGTGGGCGGGCGGGCGGGCCAGCGGGGGCTGCGCGGTGAGCGCCGGTTGAAGTGGCTAGCGCCTGTCGAAGGTGAGTCCGCCGGGGACCTGGAACGTGGGCATGAGTTCGAGCATGCCCACGTTCACGTGCCGGGGCGTCTCGATTGCGTAGTCCAGGGCGTTGACGATGTCGTCCGTGGTCAGCGACTCGTAGCCCTCGTAGTACGTCTTCCATGCCTCCTCCATGGCCTCGGGTGTGCCGCCCATGTTGCGGCCGAAGATTTCCGTTTCGACGCGACCGGGGCAGATCTCCGTGACCCGGATGCGCTTGCCCACGGTGTCGTTGCGCAGCTGCCGGGAGACCTGATGCACGGCCGCCTTGGTGGCGTGATAGACGGTGTGGCCGTAGAAGTTGTAGACCCCGGCGATTGAACTGATGTTGAGCACGTGCCCGCGGTCCCGCTCCACCATGCCCGGCAGCACCAGCCGGGTCAGCTGGAGCAGCCCACGCAGGTTGACGTCCACGAGTTCGTCAATGTCGCTCTCGCTGGAATCCAGGATGTTCCCCGGCCGTGACACTCCGGCGCAGTTCACCAGGACATCGACCTCAAGATCGCCGACGGCGGCGGCCAGCGCCGCGGTGTCGGTCAGGTCCACGACGTGCGGGATGGCCCCGGTCTTGTCGGCCAGTTCTTTCAGGCGTTCCTCGTCGCGGGCCACGGCGTGGACCGTGAGCCCCCGCTTGGCCAGGCGGTCGGCGATCGCGGCGCCCATTCCGGTGGATGCACCGGTGACGAGGGCAGTTGAGTAGTCAGAAAAAGGCATGTAAGTCTCCTGGTGGTGAGCCTGCAGTTGTTTCAGTGCAGCAGCTCGGGGGTGGGTAGTTAGGCGTCGCGGAGCGGCAGGTGCGCCCGGTCCTTGACTGTGCTGACGGCAACGAGGGTGCCCAGCGCGGTGATGACGGCGTAGAAGGCCGGCATGTAGATGTTGCCGGTGGACGAGATGAGCCAGGTCATCAGCAGCGGCGCCGTGCCGCCGAAGAGTGCCGAGGAGACGTTGTAGCCCAGTCCGTAGGCGGAGTAGCGGACGCGGGTGGGGAACAGTTCCACGATCAGGATGTGGATCACCGCGGTGTGGCCGGCGAAGACGACTGCCATGATGCAGGCGCCGAGGATGGCCAGGCCCATGTTGCCGGTGGCGATCAGGGCGTAGGCGGGGATGCCGACGATCGCCATGGCGATTGCGGAGCCGGCGATGACCTTCTTGCGGCCAACACGGTCGGACAGGGCACCCATGAACGGGATGGCGATGCAGATGGCCACCAGGCTGCAGGCGGTGACGATCAGGGCCTCACCGATGGTGAAGTTGATCTGCTTGCCCTTCAGGAACGTGGGCATGTAGGAGAACAGGACGTAGTAGCCGGAGCCGTTCATGAGCGGGATGAACAGGGCCAGGAGCATGGCGCGGCGGTGTTCGGCGGACTTGAAGGCTTCCTTGAGCGGGTTCTTGGACAGGCCGCCCTCTTCCTTCAGCTTCTCAAAGTTGGGGGTGTCGCTGATGGCCTTGCGGATGTACCAGCCGATGATGCCCATGGGAATGGCGACCAGGAACGGGATGCGCCAGGCGAAGGCACCGAAGCCGCCGCCGTCGATCGCTGCCTGGGTGAGCCACGGGGACATGGAGAAGGCCACGAGCGTACCGGTGAGGAGAGCGGCGAAGGAGGCGATCTGGGCGTAGGAGGTGATGATGCCGCGCTTGCCTTCGGGGGCGTGCTCGGCGAGGAAGGTCATGGCGCCGGCGGCTTCGCCGCCAACGGAGAAGCCCTGCAGCATGCGCAGCAACACCAGGAGCACCGGTGCCGCGATGCCGATTGCGGCGTAGCTCGGCAGCAGGCCGATGCCGGCCGTCGCCACGCTGATCAGCAGGATGACGAAGACAAGCAGCTTTTGCCGGCCGATGCGGTCCCCCAGGTAGCCGCAGACCACGGCGCCGAGGGGGCGCACGAAGAAGGACACGGCGTAGCCTGCGAAGACGAACAGCAGGGCGTTGTCCGGGTTGCCGGGCGCCAGGAACACCAGGGCGAGCGTTCCGGCCATGAAAGCGAAGATGCCGTTGTCATAGAGTTCCACGAAAATGCCGACGCAGCCGGCCAAAACAACTTTGCGGGTCTGCTTACTGCTGAGCCGCTCTTTGTGCGGCTGGGCCGCGTGCGTAGAAATTGACATGGCTTTCCTTACTAAGGGGGATGGTAACAAGGCTTTGGAACTGATGCGAGGGTTGTTAGCTTCCGGAGGCTGGCGCGAGCTGTGGCCAGCCGGGCTGGCTGCCGATGCCGAGGAGGGAAAAGACGGTACTGACTGTCGAACGGAGGTTCTCCAGTTCCCGCAAGGCCGCCCGGTGTTTCGCCGTAGCGTCGGGGACGGTGGTCTTGCGGAAGGTTATGGTGTGGCCAGGCCGGGCCTGGGCCAGCACATCCAGCGAGCGGGTGGTGACCACTGCCAGGACGGGGTAGCCGGCGGTGACTCCGCGGCCGCGGTGCAGTACCAGGAGTTCCTCCCGGGACGGCACCTCGATCGCCCCGACCGGGACGCCGCGCGAGAGCACTTCCGCGCTCGACTGGCGTTCGGGGAGGGCTCCGCCCAGGCGCAGGCCAATATGGTTGCTCCGGGCGCTGACGGTGTATTCGGTGGTGAAGAGAAGGTCGGCGGTGTCGCCGAATTCGTCGACGTCGGGCCCGTCCGTGACCTCCACTACCGCGTGGCTGCTGAATTGCGGCCGGGTAAGTCCCAGCCGGAACAGCGGCAGGTCGAAGTACGGTTGCCGGATCGGCGCGACGCTTCGCGAGGTCTTGAGTTCGGTGCCTTCCGTCAGCCGCAGGCCGAATCCGACCACGGTGTCCGGGGCGCAGCTGCCAAGCAGGACGGGCGCCTCCACCGAGCCATGGACGGCCAGGTAGGACCGGAGGCCGCCGGTGATTTGGCGCAGCGCCACCGTTTCGCCGGCGCGGACGGAGACCGGTTCCCACTGCGGGCATTCGCGCCCGCCCACCGTGAGCCGCAGGGGCGCACCGGTGACGGCGATGAGGATGTCCGTGGTGGCCCGCATGCGGAAATCCAGTGCGGTGATCTCCAGCAGCGGGGCGTTGTCCTCGTTGGCGGTGAGGATGTTCGCGGCGCGTGCGGAGAACTGGTCCAGGGCACCGTTTACGGGCAGTCCGAACCGGGGTCCCCGGAAGCGCCCCAGGTCGGTGACCACGGAGTGGCCGGGCTGCTGGATGATCAGGGAGCCGCTCATCGTGCCGCCTCCAGTTTCCGGCCGGCGTAGTCCGCGAACTCTTCGGGCTGGATCTGGTGGAACCTCAGCAGGTCGCCGGGGACGTAGGGAACGAGCGGTTCGCTCGTGGCGTCAAGGACTGCCAGCGGAGTCTGGCCGATGACGCACCATCCGCCGGGTGCCGCAGCGGGGGCAATGACGGCCTGCCGGCCCGCGACGGCGACTGCACCGGCGGGAACGGACAGGCGGGGGTCCTTCAGCCGCGGGACCGGGAGCGGAAATTCGGGGCCGTCCATCATGGGTGATCCGGCGGGGGCGCCGAGGCAGCGGATGACATAGGACTTGGCCGTGTGCAGCGCGATGATGTCCTGGACGGAGAGCTGTTCATGCTCGGCGACGCGTTCCAGGTCCGGGCCATACTCCCCGCCGTAAACGACGGGGACGTTGAACTCCCGAGGAGCCCGGGCCGGCGCGCCAATGAAGTCGAGCTGGCGCATGCCCAGGAGGACAAAGGCGCGGACCTGCCGTGCGGAGGTGACGCCGGGATCGAATTCCACCAGCAGGGAATCGTACGTCGGGACGGCGCCGTGGACGCCGTCGGCGCCTGCGGCCTCAAGCCAGGCGGCGAGGGCATGCACCGTGGTCCAGTTGGCTTCCTGGTCCGGGGAAGAAGCGACGACGCGCAGGGCGGAGTCCCCGGATTCGAAGACCTCCACCGGTGTTGGCGTTGACGTGGCGGTCATCTCAGGCAGCCTTCACTTTTGCGGCCAGCACCTGGGCGAGCGGGGCGATTCTCACGCCGGCTTTTTCAAGTTCGGCGCGGACCTGACGGGCCAGGTGCACGGCGCCGGGGGTGTCCCCGTGCAGCAGGATGGTGTCGGCGGTGATCGGCAGGTCTGTTCCGGCGACGGTTTCGATGAGCCCTTCGCACACCATGCGGATGGTGCGGTCCACGATCGCCGAGGGGTCATGGATGACGGCGCCGGGGCGGCTGCGTGGCACCAGGGTGCCGTCTGCCTCGTAGGCGCGGTCCGCGATGCCCACAATGGCGACCGGGAGCTGCCGACCGGCGGCGGCGTCAGCCAGCGCACCGTCCTGGGCCAGGACGATCAGGTCCGGGTTGATCCGGGAGGCGGCGTCGGCCACGGCCTCGGCGTAGTCGGCCCGGGTGGCGACGAGGTTGCCGAGGCGTCCGTGGGGTGCGATGTGCGCGACGCCGGTGCCGTGGTAGGCGGCGAAGGCGCTCAGTGCGCCGAACTGGTAGAGGACGTCGTTGCGGACTTCATCCGCGGTGAGGTCCATGGCGCGCCGGCCGAAGCCCCGGAGGTCGGGGAAGCTCGGGTGCGCCCCGATGCTGACGCCGCGCCGCACGCATTCGGCGACGGTGGCGTTCATGATGTCCGGGTCTCCGGCATGGAATCCGCAGGCGATGTTGGCACTGGAGACCACTTCGAGCAGGGCCGCGTCGTCGCCCATCGAGTAGGCGCCAAAGCCTTCGCCGAGATCTGCAACGAGATCAACTGTGGGTCCCATGTGAGCCCTCCTGGGGTGTTGGCTGGAACGTTGCGCCGCGAGGGGCAACGCTCAGCTTCCGGTAGTGAAGTGGGTGCCGGTTAGCGGCCCGGTGTGAGGCCTGAGGTCCGGCGGCCCGGGATGTCGGGCTGCTGTCAAAAAGTCTGGCATCGCGACTTGGCTCACACAAAGACGTAATCCATGTCACGGGATAGGCGCCGGTTATGACGGTCCCTGGGTCTCGCTTCATGTGCCACCTCGTCTCACATCAGATTCCGGCTTGCCGCCGCGGGATTGCGATTGCATTCAAGCTATGGACCGCATATTTCGAAAATGTAAAAGAACGCATCCATTCCTGTAAACACCCCACCCATGCGAAATTCGTCTTGCGTCATCACGAAATTGCATGGTTCCGGGGGGATAGAATGTACGATTAGTGAAATAGCGTTCCGGGTTCAACCTAGTGTCGGCGATGTGGATCACACAAAGACCTATTGCGTATCCCTCCACTGCATCCGCCTATGACCTTTCCGGGTCCGGGACGCCGCGAAGAGAGAAGGCGGCTATGGACACGCGGAAGCTTGCGTACTTCGTCCAGATCGTGGATTCGGGCAGCATCACCAAGGCCGCGGCGGCGCTGCACGTGGCCCAGCCGGCCCTGAGCCAGCAGGTTTCGGCGCTGGAAACTGATCTCAAGCAGCGCCTGCTGATCCGCAGCAAGCAGGGCGTCAAGCCCACGGCCGCCGGGCACACCCTGTACCGGCACGCGCAGTCCATCCTGCGGCTGGTGGAGCAGGCCCGGCAGGACGTCGCCAAGTCCGGGGCGGCCCCCTCCGGGCGCGTCTCCATTGCCATTGCGCCGTACAGCATGGCGTCGAGCCTGACGCCGAGGATCATCGGTGAAGTGGGCCGCCGGTACCCGGACATCGTCCTGCACGTCACGGAAATCTACGGCGGCGTGCTCAGCGAAGCGATCAAGAACGGCCGGCTGGACATGGCCCTCATTTACGAGCCGGGACCGATCCGTGGCGTCCAGTTCACCACGATGATCGTCGAGGACCTGCACTTTGTGGTCAATGCCGGCAGGTTCGATGTGGCGCCCGGCAATGGTGAAATCACGCTGGAGGAAGTCGCCCGGTTCGGTCTTTTCCTGCCCGAGAAAATCCACACCCTGCGCCAGGTTGTCGAGTCCGGTTTTGACAGCAAGGGTCTCGCCCTCCAGCTGGTCGGCGAGGTGGAGTCGGTGCCGTCCCTGGCCCGGCTCCTGCGGGCCGATCTGGGCGCCACGATCATGCCCAAGTCCGCCGCGGATGCCCTGTTCCACGAGGAAGACTTCCATGTCCTGCGAATCGTGGATCCCGCACTGCAGTGCAAGATCGCCCTGTGCACCCCGGACCATGACCCGCTCTCCGAGGCGGCGTCCGCGGTCCTGCTGGTGCTGAAGGAAATGCTCCAGGAAATGCTCAGCGACAAATACGCGCGGTAGCCTCTCATATCATCCGCTTATTAGGTCATTCATCATTCGTCTTAGTAATTGGGCGAACGGGATTCTAAAATTAGAGACAAGCCGGGAAATTGCGGCAGCTACTTTCATGAAGACCTAATTGGGAGCATTCGGTGAAAAAGATCAGCACTTTGCGAAGAATTTCCGACGGAAGTCTGGGACTGATGGCGAAAACCGGCTGCCACTGCCCGGCCAACGGTTTTTGGCGTCCGGCGGATCGCCCCGTGGAACCCGTCTTTATTTTCGAAGGCAGCATCATGCCCGCCACCGGCGGAAGCTCGACCGTCTGGTACCTGGAGGACGCCGTCGTCGGTCCCCCTACCCATCAGCTTCCCGCCCGGTAAGCCTTGGCGGCCTGGCCGGGCTGTTGCCAAAGGGAGGGTCCGATTGTCCTGCACGGACATCGGGCCCTCCCTTTTCGCATGCCCTCCGCGCGTGCCGCTGCGCACATGCCAAAGCCGCCGCACGGGAACTCCCGTGCGGCGGCGCTGTCGGCGCTGTAGGTGGCGGCGGTGGTGCAGGCGCTGCCCGGCCGGCTCGGACTAAGCCTGCTCGACCAGCAGGCCCTTGGCCTTCAGGACGTCGGTGAGCTTGCACAGGTCGATGGTGGTTCCGCCGGCCTTGTAGAGGCTGATCAGTTCGCGCTCGGCGTCGTCACGTTCCTGTGAGAGGCGGATGACGTCCTCGATCTCGTCTTTCCTGACCACCACAACGCCGTCCGCGTCGCCGCGGAGGACGTCGCCGGGGTAGATGATTTCGTCGCCGAAGACCACGGGGTGGTTGATCGGGCCGATGGTTTCTTTCACGGTGCCCTTGATGGAGACGCTGCCGGAGAAGACGGGGAGTCCCAGTTCGATGAGGTCCTGGGTGTCGCGGACGCCGGAGTCGGTCACCAGGGCGGCCAGGCCCTTGGCCTTCATCGCGTTGCCGAGGACGTCGCCGAAGGTTCCGGCTTCCTCGAACTCCCCTGCCGCGGCGAGGATGACATCCCCGGCCTCCGCATAGTGGATGGCGACCTGCAGCATGAGGTTGTCCCTGGGGGCGCAGCGGACGGTGACGGCGGGGCCGCAGAAGGACATGGCCCGGTCGATCGGCTTGATCCGGGAGCTGAGGGCGCCCTTGCGGCCCTGAGCCTCGTGGATGGTGGCTGAGGAGAATTTCGCCAGGCGGCTGACGGCGTCGGCGTCGGGGCGGTCGATGCTGGTTTTTACGTGGATCACGGCGTTTTCCTTCGGTGGGTGCGGGTCAGTTGAGGGCCTGGACGGCCTTGTCGATGGCGGCGATGGATTCTTCGATGACGTCGAGGCTGGTGGCATAGGAGATGCGGAAGTACGGGCCCAGCCCGTAGGCCGACCCCTGGATGACCGCCACGGAGGCTGCCTCGAGGAGGTAGAGGGTGAAGTCCTCGTCGTTGCCGATGACCTGCCCCTCGGGTGTGCTCTTCCCGATCACGCCCGCGCAGTTGACGTAGGCGTAGAAGGCGCCGTCCGGCGTCGTGCATGACAGGCCGTCGACGGCGTTCAGGGCCGCGACCGCGGTGTCGCGCCGGCCGCGATAGATCTCGACGCTGTCCCGCACGAAGCCCTGGTCGCCGGTGAGGGCGGCGGCGCCGGCGGCCTGGCTGACCGAGGAGGGGCAGGAGGAGATCTGCGACTGGAGTTTGTTGATCGCGGCGATCAGCGGGGCGGGCCCGGCCGCGTAGCCCAGCCGCCAGCCGGTCATGGCGTAGGCCTTGGACACGCCGTTGACGGCCAGGATGCGGTCCTTCAGTTCGGGCGCCACTTCGGCCAGGCTCGAGAGCCGGCCGTCGCCGAAGTAGATCTGGTCGTAGATCTCGTCCGTGAGGACGTAAACGTGCGGGAATCCGGCCAGGACGTCCGCGAGCGCGCGCAGTTCGGCCCGGGAGTAGACGGCGCCCGTGGGGTTGGACGGCGAGTTGAGGATGACCCATTTGGTCCGCACGTTGAGGGCCCCGGCCAGGGCCTCCGGCGTGAGCTTGAATCCCGTCTCCTCGCCGCAGGGGACCACCACGGGGGTGCCCTCGTTCGCGAGCACCATGTCCGGGTAGGAAACCCAGTAGGGGGCGGGGACCACCACTTCGTCGCCGGCGTCCAGGGAGGCCATGAACGCCGTGAAAATTACCTGCTTAGCGCCGCCGCCAATGGTGATCTCGGCCGGGGTGTAGTGCAGGCCGGTGCGCAGCTCGAGGGTCTGCAGGATGGCCTGCTGCAGGGCGGGGGTTCCGGTGACGGAGGTGTACTTGGTCTCGCCGCGGCTGATTGCCTCAACGGCTGCGGCCTTGATGTGGTCCGGGGTGTCGAAATCCGGCTCGCCGACCGTCAGGTCCAGGATCCGGCGCCCTTCTGCCTTCAGCTCACGCACACGGGCCGCGGCGGCCACGCTGGCGGAGGACTTGATGCGGGACACCCGCGTTGCAGGTTCAAATTCAGACATGGTCTCGTCCTAGGGATTCAGCAGGGAGCGGTACTCATTTCCTTCGACCCTAGGGAATTCTGGCGGGTATGGATAAGACCTAAAGTGCGTGGACGGATAAGCGTCTCTTATGGCTGAGGGGCGGGGTGGTGCGGGCTTTCTGGCCTTTCTCCCGCCGCTGATCCGGGTCTCAGGGCCGGTGGACGCCCGTTGCCGTGCTGAGCTGCCCATGGGCCACACGTTCCGGTTATGGCTCCACGCAGTATTGGTATTTCCGCGGCCGCCCCATTCTCTCTAGCGTTCTACGTAAGCCCGCCGCGTCTGCGCGGCCGTTCGGTTGGCCCCGCGGCACCAACCGACCCGGACCTGAATCCGAGCCCGAACCCGAAACAAGGAGTGCTCTTGACCGTTCTGCACCGTCGGGACCGCCGGGAGGCCCCTCCGGCGTCGGACGCGCGCCCCCGGACGGCCGACGTCGGCGGCTACCGGTACCGGGGACGGCAAAGGCCGGACCCGGCTGCCGTCCAGGCGGAAAAGATCCGGAGGAAGCTCCGGGAAGAGCGGCAGCGGATTTCCTTCAACGCCAGCAGCGTCCGCGCCCTGTCCGTCCGGCTGAACGAGCAGGTGGCCCAGGCACTCTGCGACGGCATGAAGGCCACCCTCGTCGCCGGCGCCGCGGACCTGTCCCGCTGGGCGGTCCGGACCATCGGCTTGTCCTCTCAGGACCTGTTCCCGTCCGGGCTGCCGGCGGAGCAGCACCTGGCGGTCATCGGCGAGCTGAAGGCGGAGCTTGCCGAGCTCGCGGAATCAAAGGCCGCTCTCGAGCGACGGCGCGTGAAACTCCTGGCTGCGGCCCGCCGGCTGGGCGTCATGGACGACTACGAGCTCGCGGCGCTGAGCGGTCTCCAGTGCGAGGCCATCCGGAAGATGACGTGGGGTCTGCAGCCGACGTCGGTTGGCTAGGCCGCGGCTTCTGAACAGCGGCCGACGGCACGCAAGCGGACGACGGCGGGACCTCCCGCCGTCGTCCGCTGGTGTTTAGTCAGTTTCCATAGGACAGTGCCTGCGAGAGGATGACTGCCAACAGGGCACCGGCCGTGAGAACGACAGCCCAGGTTTCCAAGCGCAACCGCCGGAGCGATTGCTTTGTCCGTTTCATGGCCTACCGCAAGATGACGGTGCGGTTGCCCAGCAGCAGGATCCGGCCCTCGCAATGCCAGCGCACGGCGTTGCGGAGGGCCGCGCATTCGGCGTCCCGGCCCACGGCCACCAGGTCATCGGCGGTGTACGTGTGGTCCACCTCGATGACCTGCTGGGCAATGATCGGGCCCTCGTCGAGTTCGGCGTTGACGTAGTGGGCCGTGGCGCCCACGGTCTTGACGCCGCGATCGTAGGCCTGGTGGTACGGCTTCGCGCCTTTGAAGCTGGGCAGGAACGAGTGGTGGATGTTGATGGTCCGTCCCGCCAGCTGGGCCGAGAGCTCATCGCTCAGAACCTGCATGTAGCGGGCCAGGACCACGAGTTCCACGTCGAGGGCGTCCACCAGCTCTAGGAGCCGGGCCTCTGCCTCGGGCTTGGTGTCTTTGGTGACCGGCACGTGGAAGAACGGGATGCCGTGCCACTGGACCAGGCCCTCCTGGTCGCGGTGGTTGGACACCACGGCCACGATCTCCACCGGGATGTCGCCGGTGCGTGCCCGGAAGAGCAGGTCGTTGAGGCAGTGGCCCATTTTGGACACCATCACCAGGACCCGGCGTTTGCGGCCATGCGGTTCCAGCTGCCAATTCATCTGCCACTTCTCGGCCACAGGTGTGAAGTCGCGGCGCAGGTCCTCGGTACTGAAGGACTCCTGCTCTGAGGAGGAGTCTGGGGATGAGTCGGCGGAGGAACCCGAGGAAAAGTGGACGCGCATAAAGAAATGCCGTTGCCCCTTGTCCCCGTACTGCTTGATGTCCAGGATGTCGCAGCCGTGGTTGAGCAGGAATCCCGAGACCGAATGGACGATGCCCGGCGACTCCACACAGTCGACGGTCAGGACGTGCTCCACGGTGGCACCGGGTTCCACAGGTGCCAGGCCGGGGGTCTGTGCGGTCATTTCTTCACCTTCTCAAACTCTCGCGCAACAGCTGATGCCTCTTCCTGCGCGAGCTCGGCCTGGAACCGCGCATAGCGGGCCAGGTGCGCGGGGCGCCGGCGCAGCACGAACCACGCGGCTCCGAGCAGGATGAACCAGACCGGCGTGACAAGGAGCGCCAGGAGCGTGTCCGGCTGCGTGGTCAGGGCCCAGAGAACGAAGGCGAAGAACGCGAAGACCACAGAGACCATGGGGATGCCGCCCGGCATCCGGTACTTGGACGCATCATGCAGGTACGGCCGGCGCCTGCGAAAGGCAACGTAGCTGGCCAGGATGATGGACCAAACGAACACGAAGCAGACGGCGGACACAGTGGTCACCATGTCGAAGGCCTTGCCGATGTCCTGGCCGGCGTACATCAGCACCACGCCGGAGAGCAGGAGGACGCAGGACAGGAACAGGGCGTTCTGGGGAACCTTGCGGCGTGACAAGGCGCCGAAGGCGGACGGAGCGTCGCCCTCCTGTGCCAGCCCGTACACCATGCGTGATGTGGAGTAGATGCCGGAGTTGGCCGAGGACATGGCCGAGGTGAGCACCACCAGGTTCACGATCGTTGCCGCAGCTCCGAGCCCTGCCAGGGAAAACATGGCGATGAAGGGGCTGTGGCCGGCCTGGAACTGGGTCCAAGGGGTGACGGACATCAGGATGATCAGGGCGCCCACGTAGAAGAGCAGCACGCGGATGGGAATCGAGTTGATGGCCTTGGGCAGGTTCTTCTCCGGGTCCTTGGCCTCCGCGGCGGTGGTGCCCACCAGCTCAATGCCCACAAAGGCGAACACGGCGATCTGGAAGCCGGCCACAAACCCCATGAACTCGTTCGGGAAGAATCCGCCGTGGCTCCACAAATTCGAGAAGGTGGCAGGGCCGGCGTCGGACTGGAAACCGCTGAAGATCATGAACAGGCCCACCACGATCAGCGCCACGATAGCGATGATCTTGATCAGCGCGAACCAGAATTCGGTCTCGCCGAACGCCTTCACCGTGGTGAGGTTCAGGAGCAGGAGGATGGCCACAGTGGCCAGCCCCGGGATCCACAGCGGCAGCCCCGGCCAGAGTTCCTTGGAGTAGCCGGCAATGGCGATGACGTCCGCGATTCCCGTGATCACCCAGCAGAACCAGTACGTCCATCCGGTGAAGAAACCGGCCCAGGGCCCGAGGAGGTCCGCTGCGAAGTCGCTGAAGGATTTGTAGTTCAGGTTGCTCAGCAGGAGCTCGCCCATGGCCCGCATCACGAAGAACAGCATGAAGCCGATGATCATGTAGACGAAGATGACGGAGGGTCCGGCCGCTGAGATAGTTTTGCCCGACCCCATGAAGAGGCCGGTGCCGATGGCGCCGCCAATGGCGATCAGCTGGATGTGCCGGTTGCTGAGCTGCCGCTCAAGATGCGGTTCCTGGTGGGAAGTTACGGTTTCAGTTGTCACGTGCTGCTCCTCGAATCAATGCTGTCTGGAGTGCTGCTGAGGTGGACGCCTGACCCGGCCCGCCGGGAACAGAGTCAAGGCTGTTGAAGCTGTAGAGATGGATGCCCGCGAGGTTGCCCGGTTGGCTTTCCAGCCCGGACACCAGGCTTTGTGGTGAGTAGAGGTCACCGCTCAGGAGTTTGCGGGCCAGCGGGCCCTTCCGGCTCAGGAACTTCAGGGAACTTCCGACGCCGATCTGCGTCGCCAGGGAGACCAGTTTGGTCCGGGGCACGGACCCCGCCACCCCTGCCCAGACGGGCAGCTCAACGCCTTCGCGGCGCAGGAGCGCCGCAAAATCAAGGATTTTCTCCGGGGCGAAGCACATCTGGGTCACAACGTGCGAGGCCAGGTGCTGCTTTGCCAGAAGCGCGTCCAGCATGTCCACGGGGCCGGCGGAGGGGTGGCCCTCCGGGTAGCCGGCAATGCCTGCCCGCATCAACCCGCCGGTGTACTGCGCGATGTCCTCCAGCAGCGGAAGGGCGGACTCATACTGGCCGGCCGGCCGCTTCCGGTCCCCGCCGATGACAAACACCTCGCGAATGCCGGCGGCATCGCAGTCACGGAGGATTCCGGTCAGCTCGGCCCGGTCACGCAGGCTCCGCGCGGCGAGGTGCGGGATGACGGTGTAGCCCAGCACACCAAGCTGTACGGCAGTGCGCATGGTCCGCTCGATGCCGTGATGGGGCAGGCACGTCACTGTGAGCGTGGTGGTCAACGGCACCAGGTCCGTGACCCGCTCAACGATTCCCTCCGAAGGAATGATTTCAATTCTGATGGGGAACATCATTGGTCCTCTCTGAACATCAGATTTTTTGGGCATCAGGTTTTTGGGCATCAGGGTTGGTCTGGTCAGGCCGTAGCGGCGAGCAGGGAGCTGGCTTCCTGGCGGGTGCTGCCGGAGCTTTCGATGTGCGCGAGTTCGGCGGGGATTTCCCAGCCCTTCTTGCGCATCGCGGTGGCCCAGAGCCGGCCGGCGCGGTAGGAGGAGCGCACCAGCGGCCCGGACAT
>NZ_JBFTIA010000025.1:0-11876 GCF_056394525.1 Arthrobacter sp. 10N43
CCGTCCGCCGCGGCCCGGACCACCGTGCCGGAGACCTCGTGCCCGAGCACCAGGGGCGCCCTCAGGATGGACTCCCCCGCCGCGCCGTGCAGCCAGTAATGCAGGTCCGAACCGCAGATCCCGCCGTAGCGGACTTCGACGACGGCCTCCTCCGGGGCCGGCGCCGCCAGCGCCACGTCCTCGATCCGCAGGTCACCGGCGGCGTGGGCCACCACCGCCAGGCCCGAAACAGGCAGTGCAGACCCGGGCAGGGCCGACCCGGAGGTGTCAGATTCGGAGATGTCAGACTCGGTCGCTGCCTCGGGAAGTGCTGTGTTGCCGCCCATCAGACCACCACCGTCATTCCGCCGTCGATGAAGATGGTCTGGCCGTTGACGAAGTCCGAACCGTCCGAGGCCAGCCACACCGCGGGCCCGGCCAGGTCCTGCACGGTCCCCCACCGGTGCGCCGGGGTCCGGCCCAGGATCCAGGCATTGAAGCCCTCGTCATCGACCAGGTTCTGGGTCATCTCGGTGTGGATGTAGCCCGGCGCGATCCCGTTGATCTGCAGCCCGGACCCCGCCCACTCCGCGGTCATCGCCCGGGTCAGGTTCCGCAGCCCGCCCTTGGCGGCCACATACGGGGCGATCGTGGGCCGGGCCAGGTCGGTCTGGACCGAGCAGATGTTGATGATCTTGCCCCGGCCGCGCGGGATCATGTGCCGGGCCGCCTCCCGCCCGACCAGGAACGCGCTGGTCAGGTCCGTGGAGATCACCCGCTCCCAGTCCGCCACATCCAGCTCCAGCATCGGGACCCGGTGCTGGATGCCGGCGTTGTTCACCAGGATCTCCAGCGGCCCCACATGCTCCTCCACCCACGCGATGCCCCGGGCGGCCTCGGTGTCGCTGGTGACATCGAACGCGCAGCCGTGCACCCGCCCCGGCGGGTAGTCCGCGGCCATCGCCGCTTCCGCGGCCTTGAGCCGCTCGCCGTTGATGCCGTTAAGCACCACCGTGGCCCCGGCATCCGCCAGCGCCCGCGCCAGCGCGTTGCCGATCCCCCGGCTCGAACCGGTCACCAGGGCTACCCGCCCCGTCAGGTCAAAAAGTCCACTCATGGTTTGCTGATCCTCAATTGGTCTTGACTGGTGTGCTGTCTGTTGTGTTGCATCTGATGTTGTCGCTGAGATTGGAGATGGTTTGCCGTACGACGGCGAGGTCCCGGTCCCCCAGCCCCTGGCGTTTGAGCTCCGCGTAGAGCTCGACGCCGGCGGAGGCCATCGGCACCGCGGCACCGACGGCGTCGGCGCTTTCGAGCACGAAGGACAGGTCCTTGTGCATGAACTTGGCGGGGCCGGTGGGTTCGTAGTCCTTCGCGGCGAGCCTGGGACCCACGACCTCGAGGACCCGGCTGCCGGCCAGGCCGCCGGCGAGCACGTCGTAGAGGGCCGCCACGTCCATGCCGGAGCGTTCGGCGAGCTCGGCGGCCTCGGCGAGCGCCGCCGTCGTGCTTCCCACGATCAGCTGGTTGCATGCCTTGGCGAGCGACCCCGTGCCCAGCGGACCCAGCCGCCGCACGGTGCCGCCCATTGCGTTAAAGAGCGGCAGGAGCCGCCGGAAGTCGGTTTCGCTGGCGCCGGCCATGATGGCGAGGGTTCCCTCCACCGCACCTTTCGTCCCGCCGCTGACCGGCGCATCGACGACGACGGCGTTGCCTCCGCTCGCCGTCGCGACCCGTTTGCCGAACTCCTTGACCACAGAGGGCGAGACGCTGCTCATGACCACCACGGCGGTGCCGGGGGCGGGCGGCCTGGCGGCCCACTCCGTCAGGAGGGCGAGGGTCGCATCCTCAATGTCGGACAGATCCGGGAGCATGAAGACAATCACCGGCTGGTCCCGGAGCGCCTCGACGGCCGCCACGCGGGAGCCACCGAGGGCCTCGAAGGCGTCCAGGGCTGGTGAAGAGCGGTTCCAGGCCGTGACGGCCCACCCTGCCGCGAGGAGGTTGGCGGCCATCGGGGCGCCCATCAGTCCCAGGCCGACAAAGCCGGCTTCTTTACGGTCCATCTCCATGCTGCCTCACTTCGTCGTGGTCAATCCGTCGTGGTCAATCTTTGAAATCTGTTCAGCATTCTAGCCTCCATTCAGTATGATGAACACTATGACGACCAAAACCACCGTCGCGATCGCCGTCCCGCTCGAAGCAGAGCTTGTGGAACGCATCCGCGCCGTAGACCCGTCCGTGACCGTCCTCTACGAGCCCGACCTCCTGCCGCCGGAACGCTTTCCCGCAGACCACTCGGGAGATCCGGACTTCCGCAGGACGCCGGAGCAGGAGGAGCGCTACTGGGACATGCTCAACAAGGCCCAGGTGCTGTACGGGCTCCCCAACGAAAGCCCGGCGGGCCTTGCCCGGATCGCAGGCAGCAATCCCCGGCTTGAGTGGATCCACGCCATGGCGGCCGGCGCCGGCGGTGCCGTGAAGGCATCCGGGCTGGACGCCGAGACGCTGCAGAAGTTCAAGGTCACCACCTCGGCCGGCGTGCATGCCCTGCCGCTCGCCGAGTTCGCCGTCTTCGGCATCCTCAACGGCTTCAAGCGCAGCGCCGAACTGACCCAGGACCAGGCGGCCAAGGTCTGGCCCGAGCTCCGCACCCCTACCCGCCTGGTGAACGGCTCCCGCCTGGTGGTCACCGGGCTGGGCGAGATCGGGCTCGAGACCGCACGGATCGCCCGCGCCCTGGGCATGAGCGTCAGCGGCACCAAGCGGACCGTGGAGGCCATCGCCGGGATCGAGGAGGTCACGGACAACAACGGCCTGCCGGGCCTGCTGGCCACGGCAGACGCCGTCGTCAATACCCTTCCCGGCACGCCATACACCGAGAAGCTCTTCGGCCGCGCGGCCTTCGCTGCCATGAAGCCCGGTACCGTCTTCGTGAACGTGGGCCGCGGCACCGTGGTGGATGAAGAGGCGCTCCTGGAAGCGCTCGAGAACGGCCAGGTCTCCTACGCCTGCCTGGATGTGTTTGCCGTGGAGCCGCTGCCGCAGGACAGCCCGTTGTGGTCCCACCCCAGGGTCATGGTCTCCCCGCACACCTCTGCCCTCAGCGCGGCCGAAAACCGGCTGATCGCCGAGCGCTTCGCCAGCAACCTGCGGACCTACCTCGACGGCGGCGAACTGCCCCACCTCGTGGACACGGTGCACTTCTACTAGGCCGTTGCCCCGCAGCGCCACCGCATCACCACCCAGGGCGGCCCTTCCGGAAACGGAGGGGCCGCTCTTTGCGTCTGGGGGCTCCGGGGTCGGGCACTCCCGGTTGGCGACGCGAGTCCTGGCCGGCGACGCAACTCCCGCCTGGCGACGCGCATCCTGACTGTCGACGCCGGTATTTCGGTAGCGCCCGGTATTCTGCGCGTCGCCAGGCGCTTCCCGTGTCGTACAAAAGGCCGCGGCCCCTTCCTGGCAGGAAGGGGCCGCGGCTTGCGGATCTGTTGTTCGGGTACGCCTAGCTCGCGTCCTCGATGAGGACGAGGTCGCGTCCCACCGTCTCCGGCGTGAAGAACGTGGTGACGAACGAGATCAGCGCGAGCACCAGCGAGTAGATGGCGAGCACCAGCCAGGAATGGTCCGTGGCGGCCAGCAGCGCGGCGCCTACCAGCGGGACCAGTCCGCCGGCCAGGACCGCCGAGAACTCCCGGCTCATGGCCACTCCGGTGAAGCGGTACTGCGAGCCGAAGAGCTCGGGCAGCAGCGGGCACTGGGGGCCGAGCATGGACTGAACACCGAGGGCGATGCCCACCACCATGACAACCCAGACGAGCGTGACGTTGCCCAGTGTCACCAGGTAGAACGCCGGCAGCGCGATGAGCGCCTGGAAGAGCGCACCGTAGCGGTAGACAGGCACGCGGCCGATCCTGTCGGACAGCGCGCCGAACGTGATGACCATGACGGCTGCGAACCCTGCGGCAATGAGCAGGCCGACCGGGCCAATGAACTTGTCGCCGGGGAAGACTCCATCCTTTGCCGCCAGGAAGGCGACCAGCAGGGCGGAATAGATCGATGAATTGCCGTTCTCGCCCATCCGGAGGCCGATGCCGATCAGCACGTTCTTCTTTGAGTGCTTCCACAGCTGGCCGATGGGGTTCTTGGCCACATTCTTGTGCTTCTCCAACTCCTGGAACACCGGCGTTTCCTTCAGGCGGAGCCGTATGAAGAGGGCCACCAGAATCAGGAACACGCTGGCCAGGAAGGGCACCCGCCACAACCAGCCCTGCAGAACGGCCTTGTCGGCCATGGCAATCAGGGCAAACGTTCCCGCGCCGAGCAGGGTGCCCAGCTGGATGCCGACGAACGGGAGAGCGGCGAAGAATCCACGACGACGGCGCGGTGCGACCTCCGAGATCAGCGTGGTGGCGCCGGCCTGTTCCGCGCCGGCACCCAGGCCCTGGAAGATGCGCAGGATCACCAGGAGGACGGCGCCCAGCATGCCCGCCTGTTCGTACGTCGGCAGCAGGCCGATGGCAAAGCTGGCGGTGCCCATCAGGCCGATGGTGAGGATGAGGACCATTTTGCGGCCGAACCGGTCGCCGATGTAGCCGAAGACCATGCCGCCGAAGGGTCGGGCCGCGAATCCGACGCCATATGTGGCGAAGGAGGCGATCAGGGCTCCGTCCTCACCGAGCGGCGCGAAGAATAGCGGGCCGAAGATGAGGGCCGAGGCCAGGCCATATATATAAAAGTCGTAGTACTCCAGAGCGGAGCCTACAGAGCTGGCAAGCGTTGCCCGTCGCAGCTGTTCCGGATCGACGACGGCGCCGTCCGTGTCAGCCAGCGGTGTATTAGTACGAGTTGTCACAAGCACTCCCTCAAGAACACTCCAGAACCCCGTTGGCCTGGTGGGATGTGAGCAACCCCTCAAGGAGTCGATCACTATGTTGAACAGAGTACAGCATAGTGATCGGCTAGCCAATGAATAATCAGACTTATTCGTGGCGACTCAGGACGACCGGCGTTATGGGCCCTAGCCCATGGGGTTGCCAAGAGACCGGGCGAGGTCCCTGAGTTCCTTGACCATCATGGCGCCCTGTTCATCCGAGTAGGTCGCCTTGAGCGCCGTGACCGAGAGGCCAAGGCTGGGACCATGTGCGCCGCGCGTGGGGACGGCCACGGCCAGGCACACGACGCCAGTGGTGGATTCCTCGTCCTCGAAGGCGTAGCCCTGCGACCGGATGACTTCGAGCTGGGCCTTGAGTTCTGCTCCGGTGCGCAGCGACTTCGGCGTCAGGACCGGCAGTTCGGCGTCGTCCGGAAACATGTCCTCGACGTCATGGTCATGCAGTCGCGCTATCAGGGCCTTGCCCACGGCGCAGAGGGACACCGGCATTTTGTCGCCGATGTTGGACGTCAGGCGTACCGCCGGGTGCCCTTCGTAGCGGGCCAGATAGATGACATTTGTTCCGTCCAGCATGGCGATGCGGACAGTCTCGCCAGACAGTGTCGGAGCCTGCTCACAAAAGCGGTAGAACTCCTGGACCTCGTCGAGGCGGCTCAGGTACGCCGCACCCAGCTCAACCAACTTGCGCCCGAGGGTGAAGTCCGCGCCCTGGCGGTTGATCAGGCGGGCCTCCTCGAGGGCGAGGAGCAGGTTGGACGTTGAGGACTTCGGGATTCCCAGCTCCCTGGCCAGATCACTGAGCGTCAGGCGTCCGGTCGCCGATGCGGCCAGGGCCTCGAGCACAGCGGCGGCTCGGGTGACGGCCGGTGCGGGTGACGCGCTCCCCAATCCGTCGGAGGTTCGGGGAACTCGGGAATCGGCCATGATTCTCCTTCAGGTATCGCGCGCAAGTCGCCGCGCCACTCATTCAAATGCCGTCCAGTCAGCTGAACACTAACCATCATAATGCACCGCATGTGTCGGTGGCCGGGCCCGCCCGGCCCCGTTGGCCGCTGCCCGCACTTCGGCGCCCTTCGCTGGAGACCGCCGGCCCGTCAGCCGGCGGCCACCACGGGATTGGTCAGTTCGCCAATGCCTGCAATGTGGCAGGTGACGGTGTCGCCGGCAGCGAGGGGCGCGCACTCGGCCGGGAACCCTGTCAGCACCAGGTCGCCGGCGTGCAGCGTCATGAACGAGGTCAGGTAGGTGAGGATCTCCTCCACCTTCCAGCCAAGGTCGGCAGAACTGGCCGCCTTCAGCTGGGCTCCGTTGTGCTCGATGCCTATTGCCAGGTCTTCACCCGCCAGGTCCGTGACGATCCATGGGCCCACAGGTGTGAACGTGTCCTGGCTCTTGGCGCTGATCCACAGTTCATCGGATGCCTGCAGGTCCCTGGCGGATACGTCGTTTCCAATGGTGTAGCCCAGAATGGCGCTCATGGCATTGCCGGGCGTCAGGCCGCGGGCCTTGCTCCCGACGACGATAGTCAGTTCGGCCTCCGGCTCGACGCGGCCCACGCCCGGCCGCAGTTCGATTGCGTCCCCCGGGCCCACCACACTGGTGGTCGCCTTGTGGAAGGCCTGCGGCGGCAGGTCGCGGCCCGGGCGGCCGGTGTTGTGGGCCATGCCCAGGACGTTGGCCGGGACGCTGGGTGAGAGGAACGTGAACGATGCCTCATCCACGGTTGCGCCGAGTTCCCAGCCACTACGGTGCAGGCTGCCGGCGTTGGCCGGAGACCCGGGGAAGGGGGAGGTGGTTACCGTCCACGCCCTGCCGGCCGCGCTCTCAAAGTCCGGTTCGTCGTTGGAAACGAAGAAGTGTTCGTCCTCGGTGGCGCGGGAAACGGGGCGGACTCTGGCGATTCGGCGGGCATGCGTGGCGGTCATGCAATCATCCTAGGCGGGAGGGGTCCGTCGGCCCTGGTTAGGCCAGCGACTGGCGTAATTATGCCGCGCTGAAACCCTGGCGGTGTTTCACATTTCCAAAAGTTCACGGTATATTCATTACAAGCCTTCCACCGCGGCATCCCCCAATAGTCGCGGTGGAAGGCTTTTCCAATGCCCGGTTTTCGGGCCCGGCCAGTGTCCGTGTCGTGTCCAGCATTCAAGCTGGCGGACCGTTTGACCGTTCGTGATCGCCCGGCTCGTTCCCGCCCGCTGCAGCCTATGCGGCGTCCGCGACAGCCCCCCGAAGCCGCCATCCGCCGCCGAGGCCGTCCCGGATCAATTCCATGGTGGTCAGGGCCGACCCGTGGTTGCGCCCTAGCCTTGCCTGGACCTGCCAGACCTCGACGTCAACCCGGCTCAGGCCCTTGGGCATCCGGCGCTCGGCCTCCCACCAGCTGACGCGCTCGAACCAGCGCACCGGCTCGGCCCCGATCATCCACTCCCTGCCCCCGCGTACTACCGCCAGGGGCCGCCCATCCGGGCCGGTCTTCACCATCACGTGCTCCATGCCTGTCACGCTAGGGTGGAGCACCGACAATTTCTGGGTACTGGCAAGTTGGGTCCCGGACCGACGCCGCAGTCCCGGGCCGGGCCCGATCAGCGTCCCAAGGGCCGGCTTCGGGCCTTAACCTTTAGCCGGCGGCGTGTACCGCCACGACCCGGGGCTGGCGCAAGCGGATGAAAACGTCTGCCGGCTGACGGTTCTTGCCCCGCAGCGTGATGCCGGAGATGCTGACACCTTCCGGCAGGAGAAGGCTCTGACGCACAACGCCGCGCGCACTCTTCGACCACACCTGTCGGCTCCACCCAAACGTGGAGCTCTTCCGCAACCCGAGCTCCGCAGGATCCATGCCCTCCGCGCCGTGCAGATCGTAAGAAACCATGGCAAAACCTCCCTGAAGCCTGCTTTTCGACTCGAACTCAAACTCGAACTCGACCAGCCCCGCCTCGATTCCCGTGTCCAACGCAAACGTCAGCTCCGTCTCCTCGGTCAGGCACAGGGGTTCCGCACCGGGCGCGGACAGCTCGTGCGGCGCGGGTTCGCCGCGGACGATGTCCTCAATAAGGCTCGGCCATTTCCCCGCAGAAATATCCGCCGCCCGCACGGCCGGAAGCTTGTCTAGCCGCGCCAAGGAGGCCGCGACGCGCTCGTGCGGCGTCTCATTCAGGGTCGAGTCCTGATCGCTGTGACGGACTTGGAAGAACATGTGCTCCCGAGAGTCCAGAATGGTTGGCATCACTTGATCGACACCGTGGTGCGGACCGGGCGTAACGATGGAGAGGCTCCGCTCGCTCGGGTCGAAAGCGGATACGAACGCCATGCCTTGGGCGGACTTCGGGTGATAGAACTCCCGCAAGTTCACCAGCTCGCGTTCGCCCTTGTAGGCGGTCAGACCGAGCCCGAATGAAATTGCCATCCCCACGTGGTTCAGGGTGCGGTACTCCTCAAGGTGCGTCAGGTAGTCAGCGGCGAGCAGGTCGTCGTCGTCGAGGCGGAACCACGCGACGGGCTGCACTCCGGCGTCGGCGGCGAACTTACCGGCGAGATCCTGTTCGATCAGGGGCTTCACTTCTTCGATGCCCGTTCCCCGGACTACGTCGTTCCATTCCACGGGGACCAGGAACGGGTACTTGGAGGCGGCCGCGAAAAGGATTTCCTGGTGGCGCTTTGGCAGCAGCTTGGAGTACATCACGAAGTGCTTGTAGTCATGGTTCTCCGCCATGGCGGAAAGGGCAGGCACGGCCTTCTCGAAGAACATCTCAGCCCGAAGATTGAGGCGCTTTTCGGAGAACAGATACTGCATGTAGTCCTCCGGGGTCTTGAAAACGCCGCTGCGGGACGTTTTCCAAGAGTGCGATCCGGGTGAGAAGAGGCTGTAGCGGGTGACGCCGTAGAACATAGTTGTCCCCAATGGTCATTCGAAGCTGAACAAATCACCTAACTGTACTCTGCGCGGCCCGGACTTAGGACGAGGGAACCGCACTTCACGTCCCGTCACTAATGTCAGACATTTCAGGTCAGATGGTACGTTCGACGCGTGCCGGGGCGTACAGGGCGCCCTGGACGGATGACAAGGGGAATCCAAGATGGCTGAATCAAACGCTCAGAAACTGGAGAAGGCGAAAGCAATTGTGCTGGATTCAATCGTGAAGGTTGGCGTTTCGACCAACCAGTCGCAGGCCGTGCAGCGCCTCGCCAACGCCTACGCCCTCCTTGAAGGAACAGTCGAGCCCATCAGCGGCCCAAACGAGCCGTCGCCGAAAAGCGCCTAAGCGTCTTTAGAAAGCAAGAAACCCCGTCCTCGGCGGACCAAGCGGTCCGGAAATGACGGGGTTTCTCGGGGTTTTCTTGTGGTGGGTCCTACCGGGATCGAACCGATGACATCCACGGTGTAAACGTGGCGCTCTACCAGCTGAGCTAAAGACCCAAAACCGCGGTATCCGCGCCCAAGCGCTTCAACCAACGAACAGCTACTGTACCGGATGCCACGGGCCAAGCGCCAATCGGCCTGCTCCCTCCTGCAGCGGGCGGACCGCCGCGGCGGACTACAGTGGCGGCAGCTCGGCGGCCAGCCAGGTCAGGGCGCCGCTGACGCCGGAGTCAAGCTTGATGGTGGCGAGGTCGTCGCCGCGGGTCGGTCCCCTGTTGATGATGACCACGGCCTTTCCCTGCTTCGCCGCGTGGCGGACAAAACGCAGGCCACTCATTACCGTGAGCGACGAGCCAGCCACCAGGAGCGCCCGGGCCGCGTCGACCATGGCATACGCGCGCTCGACACGGTCCTTGGGCACGTTTTCGCCGAAGTACACGAAGTCTGGTTTCAGGGTGCCCCCGCAGGCGGGACAGCGGGCGACGACGAAGGATTCGATCAGTTCGGAGTCCTCGACCGTGGCATCGGCATCCGGGGCCATTTCAATGGCGCCGGCCGCCTCCGCCCGTTCCAGGAACCCGGGGTTGAGTTCCTCCAGGATCCCGGCCAGCATCCGGCGGCTGAACCTCCGGTGGCAGTCAAGGCAGACAACCTGGTCGAACCGGCCATGCAGGTCCACGACGTTGATGCTGCCGGCGTCCTCGTGGAGGCGGTCCACGTTCTGCGTGATGAGTCCGGTAAGCAGCCCCCGGTGCTCCAGCCGGGCTACAGCGGTGTGGCCGTCATTTGGATCGGCCCGGCGCAGGTGCGACCAGCCGATGTGGTTGCGGGCCCAGTAGCGCTGCCGGTTCCCCGGTTCGCCGATGAACTCCTGGTAGGTCATGGGCATCCGCGGCGCGGCGCCGGGCCCGCGGTAATCCGGAATGCCCGAATCCGTGCTCAGGCCAGCGCCAGTCAGCACGGTGAACTGTCCCCCGGACAGGACGCCGCGGATGTCCTGCAGGACCTCGAGCTCGCCCTGCAGGAGTTGTGCTGGTGTATCGCCGGCTTCGGCGGCCGTGACGGGCGGGAGGCTGGCAAATCCTGTCATGCCGATTCCTGGCCGCCGCTGCCTCACCGGATCAATTCCCGCTGAGCCCTGCGAGGGCGGCCCGGTATTCGCCGAGGTCCCGGGCCCGGCCGCGGGGATTCACCACGACGTAGCGGACGATTCCCGCCGCGTCGATGATGAAGGTGCCGCGCAGTGCCATGCCGCTGTCGGCGTCGAACACCCCGTAGGCCGATGCCACCGCGCCGTGCGGCCAAAAGTCGGCGAGCAGGTCGAAACCGTAGCCTTCCTTTTCGGCGTAGGCCCGCTGGGCGAACTTGCTGTCCACCGAGACTGCCAGCACCGCGGCGTTGGCGTCCTCGAACAGAGCCAGGTTGTCACGGATTTCGCACAGCTCGCCGGTGCAGATGCCGGAGAAAGCGAAGGGATAAAAGACAACCACGACATTGCGTCCGCGGAAATCCGAGAGGCGCACCGGTTCGCCATATTGATTAACAAGTTCGAATTCCGGTGCGGAATCCCCGACGCCGGGAACTGGAGTCACGGCGGGCAGCGCCGCGGGAGACACCGCAGCGGCCTCATGCTGGACCGCTTGGGTCACTTGTTCTTCCGCGTGACCAGACGGGTGGCGCTCCAGTCCTTCGAGACGCCGGCGGAGGTGGTGTAGTGAAGTCCCGCGGTGGGGGCAGCATCCTGGATGTCTGCCGGCGACACGTAGCCGTCGCGGCCCGACTTGGGAGTCAGGACCCATACGACGCCGCCCTCGGTGAGGGTGGTCAGCGAATCGACCAAGGTGTCCACAAGGTCTCCGTCACCTGCCCGCCACCACAGAATGGCGGCGTCGACCACTTCGTGATCGTCCTCGTCGAGCAGTTCAGAGCCCGTGAGATCTTCGATATCGTCACGCAAGTCGAAGTCGACGTCGTCGTCATAACCGAATTCCTGAATCAGGTCCCCGTCTTTGAAACCCAGTTTCTCCGCCACATTTACCGAAGTGGCGGCGTCGGCCTCGCTCACGTGTTGCTCCTATGTTTTGTGAATTGCTTCATGTTTTCAATGGCACTAGTGATTTCCATTACTCCAAGCCAACACCCTTTGAGCTCTCGCTTCAAGCTGTTGACCCCGCGATCCGCCATATTCTGCGTCACACAGGCCGATCCGAAGGCTGCAGGGCAGCCCTTCGTCACACAACCAGTATGCCCGTGAAATACGACGACGGGTCCATGCGGCGGCTACGCATCGGTCTGCCCGCACGGCTAGAGTGGCTGATGACGACTACGCCTGCGCGGGCAACCGCCCGACTGATTACAGGCAGGCGTACCGTGATTGGACCTTGCCCGGCGCATACGACCGGGCTGTTGTAACCGATATGTCGCACACGTCGCGTTCAACCCAGGCAGTCACCCTGCCCGGAGCTGAGGGTGCCGATGGATGCGCTCAAAGAGAGGTTGGACGTGGCTGCAGGAGAAGATACCTCCCATATCCTCAGCGGGTTGACAAACCAGCTGCCTGATCGTGATCCGGAAGAGACCGCCGAGTGGCTGGAGTCCCTGGATGCGCTGATTCAGGAACAGGGCACCGAGCGTGCCCAGTACATC
>NZ_JBFTIA010000026.1:0-12085 GCF_056394525.1 Arthrobacter sp. 10N43
GCCCGCCAGTCGGTTTCCACGGAGTCCCAGCCGTACTTGGCCGCCGCGGCCCGCACGCCCTCCGGATTCCGGCCGGCGACGGCCGCCAGTTCGGGAGCGAGCGGGAGGTCGAAGAACCGCGGCGCGGTCCGCCAGGCGTGGGAGTGCGCCGCGCCCATGAAGGCGTAGCCCACCATCCCCACCCGCAAGGGTTTCGGTTCAAACACAACAAGTCCTCTCTATTTGCTGAAACCGGCCGTGAGGCCGCTGAGCAGCTGACGCCGGGCGATCACGTAGACCACCAGCAGCGGCAGGGTAGCGAGCACGACGGCGGCCAGCACCGCCGGGATGTTGACGCTGAACTCCCCCTGGAACGTCCACAGTGACAGCGGCAGCACACGGGTTTCGGGGCTTTGGGTCAGGATCAGCGGGAACAGGAAGCCGTTCCAGACTCCGAGCGCGTTGTAGATCCCTACGGTCACCACGGCGGGCCGGGTCATGGGCAGCGCCAGGCGCCACATCATGGCCCAGTCGGAGCAGCCATCCAGCCGCATTGATTCGAAGAGTTCGTTGGGCACGTCCCGCATGAAGTTGGACAGGATCAGCACGGAGATCGGGATGGCGAAGGCAATGGAGGGCAGGATCAGGGCCAGCAGGGTGTCGTACATATGGGCGCGAGTGATCATCCAGTAGATGGGGATGATGGTCGCGTGCAGCGGGATGGCCAGGCCCAGCAGGAACAGGTTGTTGGTCCAGCTGAGGAACCTGCTCTTGCCGCGGACAATCGCGTAGGCGGCCATGAAGGAAACCAGGAGTGCCGGCACCACGCTGCCCACCGTGACGATGAGGCTGTTGGCAAAGTACCTGGCGAAGTCGTTCTCCACCACCAGTTTGTAGTTGTCCAGGGTGGGCTCAGACGGCGGCATCATCGGGTTGGTCGTGAAGAATCCGGCCTGGTTTTTCAGGCTCGTCACCACCACGTAGTAGACGGGGACGATGATGATGGCCAGCCAGAGCCAGCCGCCGAGGCCGCCAAGGAAGTTCGGGCGGGTCCGTCCCGGTCCCTTGGTCCGCGGGCGGGGCCTGGCGGCGGGGCGGGCGGGGGCCGAGGGCGGGACGGGGATCTGGGTAATGGAAGCCATCAGGCACCTTCCAATTGGCTTGCGTTGCGGTTCTTGCCGCCCAGCCGCTGCAGCAGCAGGGCGAGGGCCAGGCCGATCGCGACGAGGATGACGCCGAGGGCACTGGCGGCGCCCATGTCATTGGCTTTGAACCCGGTGAGGTACATGTGCAGCGGGAGCAGCCGCGTGGCGTAGCCGGGACCGCCGCCGGTGAGGACGAAGACGAGGTCAAAGTACGCCAGGGAGCCGACCACCATGAGCGTGGAGGAGGTGATGATGGTGTATTTCAGCTGGGGCAGCGTGATGTTGAAGAACTGCTGGACCCGTCCGGCGCCGTCGATCTGCGCGGCCTCATACAGCGACGCGGGGATCTGGCGCACGCCGCCTTGGTAGATCAGCGTGTGGAACGGGACGAACTGCCAGGCGATGACGAAGACGACGACGAACAGCACCAGGTCCGAATTACCCAGCCAGTCCTGGGCCAGGATCGGCAGCCCGAGCCCGGCGCCCAGGCCGAAGTTGGGGTCCAGCAGGGCCTTGAACGCGATGGCGACGGCGGCCGAGGACAACAGCAGCGGCACAAAGTACAGGACGGCCAACGCGGCCCGGTACTTCTGGCCAGCGGCGGTGAAGACGCCCAGGAGCAGGCTGATGGGCGCCTGGATGATGAAGGAGAAGAACATGATCTTAGCCGTCACCAGCAGCGCGTTGCCGGTGACGGGGTCGGTCAGGACGGTTGTCCAGCTGGAGAGCCCCTCCAGCTTGATCTCGCCCAGGCCGTCCCACGAAGTGAAGCTCAGGAACAAGACGCCGAGCAGCGGAATGATGGCGAAGAGCAGGAAGAAGGCAAGGGCTGGCGCGGCCAGCCACCCCGACGGGCCCGCTTGAAGGGCCCGCCGGGAGGAACCGGATGTGGTGGACACTGGATTACTTTCCGATCGTCGCGTTCATCGTGGCGACGAACTGCTCAGGGGTGATCTTCTTCAGGAAGATCTGGTCCAGGTTGGCCAGCATGGCATCACCCTGCGCCGGGCTCAGAGCCTGGTCCCAGGAGAGCGTGAAGCTCGGGGCGTTCTTGGCCATGCCGTAGACGTAGGTCAGGAAGTCCTTGTCCGGGGATGCGGCGAGCTTGCTTTCGATGCCCTTGACCACGGGCACGGCGCCGGAGTCGATGAGGGCCTGGATGTTGCTGTCAGAGAACATGCCGGACTTCACGTAGTCGAGCGCGGCCTTCTTCTGGCCGTCAGTGGCCTTGGAGGAGACGGACCAGAAGTTGGAGGGGTTGCCCACCACGTTGGTGGGATCTCCCTTGCCGCCGGAGACCGTGGGGAACGTGGTGTAACCGAGCTTGCCGCTCTTGACGAAGTCGGCGGCGTCCTTCTTCATGCCCTGGTAGATCCAGCCGCCCTGCAGGATCATGGCCGCTTTGCCGGTGTACAGCAGTGCCTGGTCGGCGTTGCTGTCCGCTGCGATGGACGAGAAGCCGTTGGCGAAGCCGCCGGCGTCCACGAGCTGCTGGATCTTGGTCAGCGCCTCGGTGACCGCGGGGTCGGACCAGGCGTCCGGCTTGTTGGCTGCGATGTTGGCGAAGACCTCCGGCCCGCCGATGCGTTCCACGAGGTACTCAAGCCACATCAGGTCCGGCCACCGGGACTGGCCGCCGAGCGAGAACGGGGCAATGCCTGCTTCCTTGAACTTCGGCACCAGCGCCATCAGCTCATCCCAGGTCTTGGGAGCCTCGGCGCCCACCTTGTCGAAGACTTCCTTATTGAAGTACAGCACCACGGGCTGCACGTTGTTGTTGGGCAAGGCGTAGGTCTTGCCGTCGATGACGCCGTTCTTGAGCACCGCCGGAAGGTAGCGGTCCTGAACGTCGGGGTTGTCCTTCAGGAACGCGGATAGATCATCGACTTGTCCGGCGTCCACGTAGGATTTGAGCACGCCGCCGCCCCAGCCGTAGATGAAGGTGGGGCCCTGGCCGGCGCCGACGGCGGTGCGCACCTTCGTCTTGTAGGCGTCGTTCGCGAAGAAATCCAGCTTGATGGACGAGTCCGGGTGGGCGGAGTTCCAGTCAGTGACGGACTGCTGCAGGACGGGCTGGTTGCCGCCCGTCAGCCCCCACATGGTGGCCGAGTCGGCGCTGGCGGCAGTTCCCGCCGGTCCGCTGGAGCCGCAGGCGGCCAGGCTGATCGAAACTGCGGCGGCCGAGAGGGCCATTGCGGCACTGCGAAACGTGCGATTTTTCATCTGGGATTCCATTCGTCCTCCGGGGTCTGCGCTGATGGCCCGGTTGTGGGAGTGGCAGCTCTGCCCTCCTGAGGAAGGCGGCGCTGCCGCTGCTGATGGTGTGAAGCTAAGCTTCGAAAAGTTTCGTAAAAGTTTGCAACTTCTGAAACTAAAGTAGTGGTGACAACAGTCACAGTCAAGAGCGAAATCCGAACTCACAGGACATTAATGGCAAATGTACTTGACGCGCTGGGCAAACACAGTGAGACTTCTTCGTATCGAAATATTTCGAAACTACAGGAGTCATCGTGTCACTAGTCCAGGGTTCCGGCAGGCCCACGCTTGCCGCCGTCGCCCGGGAGGCCGGCGTCTCCTCACCTACGGTCTCCAAGGTCATCAACGGCCGGGAGGACGTTGCCGAGAGCACGCGCACCAAGGTCCTGGCGGCACTTGAGCAGCTGGGCTACCAGTCCACGCACCAGCGCAAACACGCCGAGAGCCGGACCGGGATCGTGGAGGTGGTGTTCGACTCGCTGTACTCGGCGTACTCTGTCGAGGTCTTGAACGGAGTGCTGGAGCAAGCCGCTTCCATTGACGTCCAAGTCCTGGTCGATGTAACCGGGCACCCGGCGGCCATGACGCTCAGTCCGGAGCGGCGGGCCCAACGCATCCTGGATGAAGGCCGGCTCGGTTTGATTGTGGTGACTTCCGGCTTTAGCACGGCCCAGCTAAGCGCCTTCCGCCGGCGGCACATCCCGGTGGTGGTGATCGATCCGCTCAACCCGCCGCCGCCGGAGGTTGTCAGCGTAGGTGCCACCAACTGGGCGGGCGGCAAGGAAGCTACTGAGCACTTGCTCGGCCTCGGCCACCGGCGGATCGCCTACGTTGGCGGACCGGAATCGGCCGAATGCAACCAGGCCCGCCTCCATGGCTACATGGCGGCGCTCATGGCCGACGGAGTCCAGGTCCGGCCCGACTACGTCATGCTGGACAAATTCCGTCCCGAACACGGAATCCGCTCGCTCAAGGCGCTCTTGGCCCTCCCCGAGCCCCCCACCGCCATCTTCGCGGGGAGTGACAGCATTGGCCTCGGCGTCCTGGCCGAAGCCCGGCGGCACGGGCTGCGGATCCCCGAAGACCTGAGCGTGGTGGGCTTCGACGGCACGTACCAGGCGGAGCAGTCCATCCCCGCCCTGACTACCGTGACGCAGCCCCTGCAGGAGATGGGCCGCGCCGCACTGCGCGCCGTCCTCCGTCTGGCCAACCACGAGGAGCTCGACTCGCGGCGGGTCGAACTCGCCACCCACCTGGTGGTCCGGGAGTCGACGGCAGCTCCCGCCGCCGGGAACCCGGAGCCGGGCACGGCGGGCGACTAGACTCCGCAAAGTAGCCCCCCGAAGCTGGTCCCCCGCGGGCCGACCCTTGCGCCCGGGTTGTGATGCATGCCATACTCGTCTTCGATACGCATCGACGATGCGTATCGACAACGTCCAGCGACAACCCATAGTGAGGGAAGGGAGGGCAGGAACGTGCCGACCAGCAAAGATGTGGCAGAGGCGGCCGGTGTCGCCCAAAGCACGGTCTCCTATGTCCTCAGCGGCAAGCGCCCCATCTCGGAGAAGACCAGGAAAAAGGTCGAGGCCGCGATTGAGGAGCTCACTTACCAGCCGAACGCTGGAGCCCGTGCGCTGGCGAGCCGAAAGACCCGCGTCATCGGCCTGGTCATCCCTTTCATCCCTGAGCTCGAGATGGGCTCGATCATGGAATTTGTCTCCGTCATTGCCAACACCGCCCGGCAATACGACCACGACATCCTGCTGGTCACCGAGGATGAGGGTGCAGCCGGGCTCCGCCGCGTGGTGGGGCAGCAGATCTGCGACGGCCTCATCCTCATGCAGGTCGAAGGCGAGGACGAGCGGCTGCCGGTAGTGCGGACCCTCAACGTCCCCGTGGTGCTGATCGGCATTCCCCGCGATCCGTCCGGACTGGTCTGCATCGACGCCGACTTTGAAATGGCCGGCGAGCAATGCGTCCACGATCTTGCGGCCGCAGGTCACTCCGTGATCGCCGTCATTGACTGGCAGCCCGCGGTGGTGGACCGGCACGTGAACTACGTAGACAGGTTCATGCGAGGGACGGATGTTGCCGCCGCGGCATTGGGCGTGACCGCGTTACACCTTCCCGGCGGGGCCGACCTCGCCACCATTTCCAAATCCGTGGACGAAGCCTTGGCATCGACCACCGGCTTCCCCGCATTTATCGTCCCGGATCGCACGGTGCAGGACATCCTGCGCCGTGTCCTGTCCGATCGCGGCCTGACCCCGGGCGTCGATGTCTCAGTCATCGGCAGCGCATCCCCCACCCTTGCGGAGCTTCAGCCCGTACCGCTCTCCACCATTGATCAGAAGCCGGCGGAGGTTTCCCGCCGCGCAGTAAAGATCATCTGCCAGCTCCTCGACGCCGGCTCCCAGGGACCACACGAATCCCTGGAGCTGGTACCCACGGGGATCATCCACCGGTCCAGCACCATCCGCCCACCCCGCGGATCGTGAGACCGCCCCGCCGGGCTGCAGTGCCGCCGTTCGGTTTCACCTACCAGTAATCCGTTTCAACACTCGTTCTACCAATCCGTTTCAGCATCGTCGATACGCATCGATGATGCGATTCGCTAATCGTCATCGATGCGTATCGAACCACACCCTCCACAAATGAAGGAACAGACAATGAAGTCAGTAAAGACCAAGAACCGGGCCCTGGCCCTTGCCGTCACCGCGCTCGTTGGCCTGCCGGTGGTGCTCTCCGGTTGCGGCACCGGCACTGCGGCCTCCGGCGCCGGGGAGAGCGTCACGGAGATCTCCGTCATGGACTACTACAACAACGAGCCGGACAAGACGTTCATCGGAGATGCGCTCAAAGCCTGCGGCGTCAAGGCCGGCGTCACCATCAAGCGCGAAACCGTGCCGGGCAAGTCCCTGATCTCCAAGGTGCTGCAGCAGTCGTCATCCAAGACGCTGCCTGACGTGCTCATGCTGGACAATCCGGACCTCCAGCAGATCGCGGCCACTGGAGCCCTGGCCCCCCTGGCTGACTTCAAGATCAGCACCGCCGATTTCGCCCCGGGCGTGCTGAGCGCCGGCACCTACAAGGACAAGGTTTACGGCCTGGCCCCCACCGTGAATACGATCGCCCTCTTCTTCAACAAGGACATCCTGGCCAAGGCCGGCGTCACTCCCCCCACCACCTGGACCGAGCTGAAAGCCGCGGCCGCCAAGCTGACCGCCGGAGACCAGTACGGCCTGGCCTTCAACGCCAACCCCACCTACGAGGGCACGTGGCAGTTCCTTCCCGTCATGTGGTCCAACGGCGGCAACGAGAAGAACATCGACACCCCTGAGACGGCGGAATCGCTCCAGCTCTGGACGGACCTCGTGAAGGACGGCTCGGTCTCCTCCTCCGCGCTCAACTGGACGCAGGCGGATGTCAAAGACCAGTTCCTGGCCGGCAAAGCCGCCATGATGGTCAACGGTCCGTGGCAGATCCCGTCCCTGGACAAGCAGACGTCGCTGCAGTACGGCGTGGTCAAGATCCCGGTCCGGGAGGCAAGCCAGACGGCCGTGGCCCCGCTGGGCGGCGAGGTCTGGACTGTCCCGCAGACCGGGAACAAGGCCCGCCAGGCGAAGGCGGCCGAGGTGGTCGGATGCCTGAACAGCGACGAAAACCAGCTGGCCATGGCCAAGGTCCGCAACACCATCCCGTCCAAGACCACGTTGGCTGAAAAATTCGCCGCCGAAAACCCGAAGCTCGCCACGTTCACCGAACTCGTCAAGACGGCGCGCGCCCGCACCGGCCAGCTCGGCGAGGGATGGCCGGCCCAGGCCACCAAGATCTACACCGCCATCCAGACTGCGCTGACAGGCAAGGCCTCCCCGGCGGACGCCCTGAAGCAAGCCCAGGGCCAGTAAGAAGGCCGCCATGTCACTGACCACCGATGTGGAGCAGGCACAGTCCCTGTCTGCGCCCGGCCATACCAAGGGCGGGCACCCCGCGCCGGCACCCCGACGGCGCAGCCGCCAGCGCCGCGAGCGCATTTTCCAATGGCTGTTCCTGGTTCCGGCCGTGATCTACATGGCCCTGTTCTTCGGCTACCCCGTGGTCAAGAACGTCGTCATGAGTTTCCAGGACTACACCACCGCCACCTTCTTCACCGGCGAAGCCCCGTGGGTGGGGCTGGCGAACTACGCGACTGTGTTGTCGTCGTCGTTGTTCTCCACCTCCCTGCTGAACACCGCACTGTTCACGGTCGGGTCCATCCTGGGGCAGTTCGTGATCGGCCTGGCGCTGGCAATCTTCTTCCAGCGGAAGTTCCCCCTGAACGGGATCCTCCGGTCCTTGCTGTTGCTCCCCTGGCTGCTGCCGCTGATCGTCTCCAGCGCCGTGTGGCGTTGGATCCTCGACAAGGACAGCGGCGCGCTGAACCGGTTCCTGGGCGAGCTGCACATCGTGGACACCGGTGTGCCGTGGCTGACCAGCACCTCCCTGGCGCTGATCGCCGTCGTCGGGGTCAACATCTGGATCGGCATCCCGTTCAACCTGACCATCCTCTACGGCGGCCTGCAGGAAATCCCGGATGAGCTGTACGAGGCCGGCTCGCTGGACGGGGCCACCGGCTGGAAGGCCTTCCGGCACATCACCTGGCCCATGCTCCGCCCCGTGGTGAGCGTTGTCCTGGTCCTCGGCGTCGTCTACACACTCAAGGTGCTGGACATCATCCTGGGCCTGACCAACGGCGGACCCGCCAACTCGACCCAGACCATCGCAACACAGTCCTACGCGCTCTCCTTCCAGGAGTTCAAGTTCGGCGAGGGCGCCGCACTGGGCAACGTCCTGGTGGTCATTTCCCTGGTCTTCGCGGTCCTGTACCTCCGGGCCAGCCGGCGAGCCGTTGATGAGTGAGGAAACCATAACACCGCAAATCACCGAACGCACCGGCCGGCTCAACGCCTCCGGCATCGGACGGGGCAAGGCCCGGCCGGCGGATCGGAAGAACTGGGGATCCACGGCCTTGGCCCTGTTCTTCCTCGCCGTGATGCTCTTCCCTGTCTACTGGATGGTCAACGCGTCGCTGCAGCCCAACGGCACCACCCTGGAGACCTCGTGGCTGCCGCTCAAACCCGATTTCACCGGCTACGTCACAGCCATCAGCGAGCAGGGCGGAAACCTGGGCACCAGCCTGGTGATCTCGCTCGGCAGCGTCGTGCTGAGCCTGGCGATCGCGGCACCGGCGGCGTACGCCCTGGCCTACTTCAAGGTCCGGGGTGCCGGGGTGGTGCTGTTCGCCATCCTGATCAGCCAGATGATCCCCGGGATCGTGGTGGCCAACGCGCTGTACACCGCGTACAACGACCTCGGCCTGCTCAACTCCATTCCGGGGCTGATTCTGGCGGATTCAGCGCACGGCATCCCGTTCGCGATCCTGATCATCCGGGCGTTCATGAACGGCATGCCGGCCTCCGTCATCGAGGCAGCCAGGGTGGACGGCGCCGGACACGTCCGGGCGTTCTGGTCCATCGTGCTGCCGCTGAGCCGCAACTCGCTCATCACGGCGGGGCTGTTCACCTTCCTGTTCGCGTGGAGCGACTTCCTCTTCGCCCTGACACTGACCACCACCGAGGCCGTGCGCCCGGTCACCCTGGGAATCTTCCAGTACATCGGCGCCTACGTGAACGACTGGAGTTCGGTGATGGCGACGGCGGTCCTGGCCTCCATACCGGCCATCATCCTGCTCGTCGCCGCGCAGAAATACATTGCTGCCGGCACCACCGGCGGCGCGGTCAAATAGGCCCGCAAACAGGCCCGCAGTCAAACAAGCGCAGTCAAACAAACGCAGCCAAATGGCGCACCCACCACGCCGCGCACGCACCACAAAGACCTTTCAACACTTTCAAGGAGAAACCATGAATGACACCGCCACCGCGCAGGACGGCACTGTCCGCGTCACCGTCTGGAGCGAGAACCGGCACGAAAAGCGCGACGAGCTCGTCGCCCGCCTCTACCCCGAGGGCATGCACGGTGCCGTCAAGGCCGGCATCGAGGAGAACCTCGGCGCCAAGGCCAGCGTCCGCACTGCCACCCTGGACGAACCCGAGCACGGCCTCACCGAGGAAGTCCTCGCCAACACCGACGTCCTGACCTGGTGGGGGCACATGTCCCACGGCGACGTCGATGACGAGATCGTGGAACGCGTGCACCGCCACGTCCTCGCCGGTATGGGCCTGATCGTGCTCCACTCCGGGCACTGGTCCAAGATCTTCACCAAGCTCATGGGCACCTCGTGCACCCTGCGCTGGCGCTCGGAGCAGGACCGTGAGCTCGTCTGGACGGTGGACCCCACCCACCCCATCGCCAAGGGCGTGCCGCACCCGATTGTGATCGAGCAGCAGGAAATGTACGGCGAATTCTTCGACATCCCCACCCCCGAGGAACTCGTGTTCATCAGTTCCTTCAGCGGCGGCGAGGTGTTCCGCTCCGGCTGCACGTTCCGGCGCGGCCACGGCAAGATCTTCTTCTTCAGCCCCGGCGACCAGGACTACCCCGTCTACCACCACAAGGACGTCCGGCGCGTCATCGCCAACGCCGTCGAATGGGCCGTCACCGACCGCCCGAAGCGCGCCTACCCCGAGCTGCTGCGATACGAGACCAACGACTTCTTCAACGGCAAGAGCTACCAGGGGGCCAACGCATGAGCACCCCCTTTGCCACCATTCCCGACGACGGCACTCCCCTACGCGTCGTCGTAGTCGGCGCCGGCGGCATGGGCCGCGCCTGGCTGAACACCGTGGAGCAGTCGCACCTTGTCGAATTGGCCGGCATCGTTGACCTGGACCTGGACGCCGCCCAGGCGGCGGCGGCCGCCCTGGGGCGCCCCGGCCTCCCGGTCGGTGCCGGTACGGCGCAGCTGGCGTCCGACGTCGGCGCCCAGGCCGTCATCAACGTCACCGTCCCCGCGGCCCACCACCCCGTCACCACTGAGGCGCTAGCCGCCGGCCTGCCGGTGCTGGGCGAAAAGCCGGTGGCCTCCACCGTGGCGCAGGGACTCTCCCTCGCCGCGGCGGCCGAACTGACCGGCCAGCTGTTCATGGTGAGCCAGTCCCGCCGGTACAACCGCCACTTGTTCGCGGCCAAGGAGCTCGCGTCCTCCCTCGGGACGGTCGGGATCGTCTCGGCCGAGTTCTTCAAGGCGCCGCACTTCGGCGGATTCAGGGACGCCATGGACCACCCGCTGCTGCTGGACATGGCCATCCACCAATTCGACATGGCCCGTTTCCTGCTGGACGCGGACCCCGTCTCGGTGCTCTGCGAGGAATACAACCCGCGGTGGAGCTGGTATCGCGGAGATGCCGGGGCCACCGCCATCTTTGAAATGTCCGGCGGGGAACGCTTCGTCTTCACCGGAAGCTGGTGCAGCCCGGGCTCGGAAACGTCCTGGAACGCCAACTGGCGGATCAGCGGCGAAAACGGCACCGTTCTCTGGGACGGCGACAACGCGCCAACGGTGGAACCGGCCGCAGGACCGGATCTCGACGACGTCGCGGATCCCGGCCAGGAGATCGCCGGTTCGCTGCGGGACTTTGTCCAGGCCTTGCGGACCGGAAGCGCCCCGATGGGCCAGGTGCACGAGAACATCATGAGCCTGGCCATGGTGGAGGCCGCCATGGCCAGCGCGTCGAGCGGAACCCGTGTTTCCGTGGGCGGGCTGCTGGAGGCCTCGTATCAGGAATGCCTTGCCTCCGAGCGCAACCCCGAGGTGCTGGACGTGCTGAAGGCGTGGCCGTCTGTCACGACTGCCCTTTCCTCGAAGTCCAGCGGCCTCACGGCCGGTTTCAGCAAATAGAGAGGACTTGTTGTGTTTGAACCGAAACCCTTGCGGGTGGGGATGGTGGGCTACGCCTTCATGGGCGCCGCGCACTCCCACGCCTGGCGGACCGCGCCGCGGTTCTTCGACCTCCCGCTCGCTCCCGAACTGGCGGCCGTCGCCGGCCGGAATCCGGAGGGCGTGCGGGCCGCGGCGGCCAAGTACGGCTGGGACTCCGTGGAAACCGACTGGCGGGCAAGAGGATGGTCGACGAAGGCCGGCTCGGGCAGATCCGGCACGTGCGGGCCCAGTACCTGCAGGACTGGCTCAGCGACCCGGATGCGCCGCTGACCTGGCGGCTGGACAAAACCAAGTCCGGGTCCGGCGCGCTCGGGGACATCGGGGCGCACAGCATCGACGCCGCCCAGTGGATCACCGGACGGAACATCACCGGAGTCTCGGCGCTGATGGAAACCTTCGTCACCGAACGCCCCCTGGCCGGGGACCTGGTGGGCCTGGGCGGGCACGGCGCCGCCGACGCGGAGCGCGGGCCGGTCACCGTGGACGACGCCGCCCTCTTCACCGCCCGCTTCGCCGGCGGGGATGGAACCGGCAACGGGGCCGGCCCGATCGGCATCTTTGAAGCCACCCGCTTTGCCCTGGGCCGGAAGAACGCCATGCGCCTGGAACTGAACGGCACTTTGGGCTCCCTGGCCTTTGACTTCGAGGACATGAACGCCCTGTCCGTCTACGACGCCGCCGACGGCCCCGACGCCGGGTTCCGCAAGATCCTCGTCACCGAACCCGAACACCCCTACACCGGGAACTGGTGGCCCACCGGCCACGGCCTGGGCTACGAACACCTCTTCACCCACCAGGCCGTCGACCTCATCCACGCCATCGCCGA
>NZ_JBFTIA010000027.1:0-3584 GCF_056394525.1 Arthrobacter sp. 10N43
GGGTTAAATGCGGGAGGACCCCCAACATGTGTTGGGGGTCCTCGACCGTTAATGRTGTTCCGGCGGTGACCTACTCTCCCACACCCTCCCGGGTGCAGTACCATCGGCGCTGTGGGTCTTAGCTTCCGGGTTCGGGATGGGACCGGGCGTTTCCCCCACGCTATGACCGCCGTAACCCTTGCTCCGCCACCGCCYGTTGCCGGGGGTGGGGAAATCTTTGTGGTTACAACATGTGCTCTGCGGTTTTCACCGCAGGTGTGGTGTTGTTATTCAGTTGWSGGTTCTCAAGCAACGGGTTTGTTGGTTGGGAACCACATAGTGGACGCAAGCAGTCTTGTTTCTTTGTACCATCCCTTGGTGCGAACCCCTTTTGAAACGGGTTCGCGGGATGGTGTGTGGTGTAAGTTATCGGCCTATTAGTACCGGTCAGCTTCACGAGTCGTTAGTCCTCGCTTCCACATCCGGCCTATCAACCCAGTGGTCTGGCTGGGGGCCTCTCACACACAAGGTGTATGGAAATCTCATCTCGAAGCGAGCTTCCCGCTTAGATGCTTTCAGCGGTTATCCCATCCGAACGTAGCTAATCAGCGGTGCACTTGGCAGTACAACTGACACACCAGAGGTTCGTCCGTCCCGGTCCTCTCGTACTAAGGACAGCCCTTCTCAAATTTCCTGCGCGCGCAGCGGATAGGGACCGAACTGTCTCACGACGTTCTAAACCCAGCTCGCGTACCGCTTTAATGGGCGAACAGCCCAACCCTTGGGACCTACTCCAGCCCCAGGATGCGACGAGCCGACATCGAGGTGCCAAACCATGCCGTCGATATGGACTCTTGGGCAAGATCAGCCTGTTATCCCCGAGGTACCTTTTATCCGTTGAGCGACGGCCATTCCACAATGTACCGCCGGATCACTAGTCCCGACTTTCGTCCCTGCTCGAGATGTCTCTCTCACAGTCAAGCTCCCTTGTGCACTTACACTCGACACCTGATTGCCAACCAGGCTGAGGGAACCTTTGGGCGCCTCCGTTACTTTTTAGGAGGCAACCGCCCCAGTTAAACTACCCATCAGGCACTGTCCCTGACCCGGATTACGGGCCGAAGTTAGATGTCCAAAGTGACCAGAGTGGTATTTCAACGATGACTCCACCCGAACTGGCGTCCGGGCTTCAACGTCTCCCACCTATCCTACACAAGCCACTCCGAACACCAATACCAAACTATAGTAAAGGTCTCGGGGTCTTTCCGTCCTGCTGCGCGTAACGAGCATCTTTACTCGTACTGCAATTTCGCCGAGTTTATGGTTGAGACAGCGGGGAAGTCGTTACTCCATTCGTGCAGGTCGGAACTTACCCGACAAGGAATTTCGCTACCTTAGGATGGTTATAGTTACCACCGCCGTTTACTGGGGCTTAAATTCTCAGCTTCGCCTTGCGGCTAACCGGTCCTCTTAACCTTCCAGCACCGGGCAGGAGTCAGTCCGTATACATCGTCTTGCGACTTCGCACGGACCTGTGTTTTTAGTAAACAGTCGCTTCCCCCTGGTCTCTGCGGCCCCGATCCCCTCCCACCAGCAAGTGGTGTTCAAGGTTGGGGCCCCCCTTCTCCCGAAGTTACGGGGGCATTTTGCCGAGTTCCTTAACCATAATTCTCTCGATCGCCTTAGTATTCTCTACCTGATCACCTGTGTCGGTTTGGGGTACGGGCGGCTAAAACCTCGCGTCGATGCTTTTCTCGGCAGCATAGGATCACCGAATCCCCCCATACGGGGGTCCCGTCAGATCTCAGGCATCATGAACGGCGGATTTGCCTACCGTTCGCCCTACATCCTTAGACCGGGACAACCATCGCCCGGCTCGGCTACCTTCCTGCGTCACACCTGTTAATACGCTTGCCTCCCAGGATCAGGTCCCGCGCTCCACCAAAACCCTCACACCACAAGGGCGATCGGGCAGGTTTCGGGCGGTTAGTATCCCCTGTTCAGCATGGGCGGTTTTTCGCCGGTACGGGAATATCAACCCGTTGTCCATCGACTACGCCTGTCGGCCTCGCCTTAGGTCCCGACTTACCCAGGGCAGATTAGCTTGACCCTGGAACCCTTGATCATCCGGCGGACGGGTTTCTCACCCGTCTTTCGCTACTCATGCCTGCATTCTCACTCGTGTAGGCTCCACCGCTGGTTTCCACCGCGACTTCACTGCCCACACGACGCTCCCCTACCACTCCAGACGCCTGAACTAACTTCACAAGGAAGCAGCTTGGCTAATATCTGAAATCCACAACTTCGGCGGTGTACTTGAGCCCCGCTACATTGTCGGCGCGGAATCACTTGACCAGTGAGCTATTACGCACTCTTTTAAGGATGGCTGCTTCTAAGCCAACCTCCTGGTTGTCTTCGCAACTCCACATCCTTTCCCACTTAGCACACGCTTAGGGGCCTTAGTTGGTGGTCTGGGCTGTTTCCCTCTCGACTATGAAGCTTATCCCCCACAGTCTCACTGCTGCGCTCTCACTTACCGGCATTCGGAGTTTGGCTGACGTCAGTAACCTTGTAGGGCCCATTAGCCATCCAGTAGCTCTACCTCCGGTAAGAAACACGCAACGCTGCACCTAAATGCATTTCGGGGAGAACCAGCTATCACGAAGTTTGATTGGCCTTTCACCCCTACCCACAGCTCATCCCCTCCATTTTCAACTGAAGTGGGTTCGGTCCTCCACGACGTCTTACCGTCGCTTCAACCTGGCCATGGGTAGATCACTTCGCTTCGGGTCTAGATCACGCCACTGCAACGCCCTATTCAGACTCGCTTTCGCTACGGCTTCCCCACACGGGTTAACCTCGCGACGTAACACTAACTCGCAGGCTCATTCTTCAAAAGGCACGCCGTCACARCTACAAGGCTGCTCCGACGGATTGTAAGCACACGGTTTCAGGTACTGTTTCACTCCCCTCCCGGGGTACTTTTCACCTTTCCCTCACGGTACTGGTCCGCTATCGGTCATTAGGGAGTATTTAGGCTTATCAGGTGGTCCTGACAGATTCGCACGGGATTTCTCGGGCCCCGTGCTACTTGGGATACTTCCCAGGCGGTGCACAACATTTCGGTTACGGGGCTCACACCCTCTACGGCCGGCCTTTCAAGACCGTTCACCTATGCCAGCACTCTCACCYYACTGTCCCGGCAGAGACAGAACGGAAAGTCCCACAACCCCGACCATGCAACGCCCGCCGGCTATCACACATGGAACGGTTTAGCCTGATCCGCGTTCGCTCGCCACTACTGACGGAATCACTATTGTTTTCTCTTCCTGCGGGTACTGAGATGTTTCACTTCCCCGCGTTCCCTCCACGCACCCTATGTGTTCAGATGCGGGTCACCAGGCAGCTCGCGCCCCTGGCGGGGTTTCCCCATTCGGACACCCTGGGATCACAGTCCGGTTATCGACTCCCCCAGGCTTATCGCAGATTCCTACGTCCTTCTTCGGCTCCTAATGCCAAGGCATCCACCGTGTGCTCTTAAAAACTTGACCACAAAAGATCAAGGAGTAATTTTCGAGAGAACCATGAAAACCACCATCCCGCCC
>NZ_JBFTIA010000028.1:0-2903 GCF_056394525.1 Arthrobacter sp. 10N43
ATCCTGGACCTGCGCGAACTGACGGCCAGGACCGGAGTGACCGCCGAGGACGTGGCCAAGCGCCTGATCGACTTCGGCTTCCACGCCCCCACGCTGTCCTTCCCCGTTGCGGGCACTCTCATGGTGGAGCCCACCGAGTCCGAGGACCTCGGCGAGATCGACCGCTTCATCACGGCCATGGTCGCCATCCGCGCCGAAATCGACCAGGTGGCCCACGGCGACTTCACCGTGGAGCACAGCCCGCTGCGCAACGCCCCGCACACCGCCGCCGCCGTCATCAGCACCGACTGGACGCGCGAGTACCCGCGCGAGCAGGCCGTCTTCCCGGTCCACACGCTCAAGCAGGACAAGTACTTCCCGCCGGTCGGCCGGATCGACGGCGCTGCCGGGGACCGCAACCTGATCTGCTCCTGCCCTCCCCTCGAAGCCTTCGAGGAAGACACAGCAGGCCACTCCGACGACTCCGCCAACTCCGGTTCAAACAAGTAAGGACAGCCAACGATGACTGAGAATTACACGGCACTTTACGAAGAGCACAAGAAGCTCGGCGCCTCCTTCACCGACTTCGGCGGCTGGCAGATGCCGCTGAAGTACAGCTCCGAACTCGCCGAGCACCACGCCGTCCGCACGTCCGCGGGCCTGTTCGACCTCTCCCACATGGGCGAAGTCTGGGTCACAGGCCCGGACGCCGCCGCCTTCCTGGACTACGCCCTGGTGGGCAAGATCTCCGCGATGGCCATTGGCAAAGCCAAGTACTCGCTGATCTGCAACGAGGACGGCGGCATCATCGACGACCTCATCACCTACCGGCGTGGGGAGCAGAAGTTCCTTGTGGTCCCCAACGCGGGCAATGCCAAGGTCGTGGCCGCTGCCCTGGCTGAGCGCGCTGCAGGCTTTGACGTCACGGTCCAAGACGCCTCCGCCGAGACCTCGCTGATCGCCGTCCAGGGTCCCAAAGCCCAGGAGATCCTGCTGCGCCTGGTTCCCGCCGCGCAGCACGAACTCGTCACGGGCCTGAAGTACTACGCCGCTGTCGACGTCCCCTTCATGTTCGGCGGCGCCAGCCAGGACCTCCTGCTGGCCCGCACCGGCTACACCGGTGAAGACGGCTTCGAGATCTTCGTCGCGAACGACGACGCCGCCGCCCTCTGGCAGGCGCTCGTCGCCATCGCCGAAGACGGCGAGCTGACCCCCGCCGGGCTGGCATCCCGCGATTCGCTCCGCCTCGAGGCGGGCATGCCGCTCTACGGCAACGAGCTCTCCCTCGAAGGCGATCCGTTCGCCGCCGGGCTTGGCCCGGTCGTCGCCCTCGCCAAGGAAGGCGACTTCATCGGCAAGGCCGCACTGGCCGCCAAGAAGGAAGCCGGTGCCGGCACCACGACGGGCCGCAAGCTCGTCGGGCTCAAGGGCCTCGGACGCCGGGCAGGCCGTGGCCACTACCCGGTCCTCAAGGATGGCAACGTCGTCGGCGAAGTCACCTCCGGCCAGCCCAGCCCCAGCCTCGGCTACCCGGTCGCGATGGCCTACGTCGACGTCGAGCTCACTGAGCCCGGCACCGCCCTGGACATCGACCTCCGCGGCAAGGCGGAGCCGTTCGAAGTAGTGGCACTGCCTTTCTACAAGCGCGTCAAGTAGCCCGACAAGTACCTCAGCGGACCAGCCGCTTCAGCGGTTCCCAGTTCCGGGGCTGGCTTGCCCCAGTTTTCACGCGTGCTCGCTCGTTTGACCCGCCGTCCCCCTAGCCTCGCAAGCTCGGCCAGGGAACCCCGACGGCGGTCACTCGCTTAGACGCACGCTTTCGAAAACCGCGGCCAGCCAGCCCCTCGAGGACATGTCACCTTTGAGACGACGCCACGCCGGGACCAGTGGGAACTGACGCCTTCGAAAGCCAAAGGTGCTGGGGATTAACTGCCTACCGCGGCTCCGGTTTGTCTCAAGCTCGATCATTGGGGGTTGAGCTTGATGACACCCTTAAAGCCAAGAAGTAGCCCGGCCCTGGAAGATATCGAAAGGCCACGGTTTCTTCCCGGAGAACCCATGGCCCCGAAAACTGAATTTTCTGATAGCGGCAGGGGAGCGGATTCCGGAAGCGTGCGTCTAAGGGAGCGTCGCGTCCGCCCAGCGGGCGCCTTCGCGACCGAGCACGCGGAGGAATTCGGTTTCCGGCCGCGTAACGCGGCCACGGTCATTAAGTTACCCAGCGACAATTGATTTAGCCCACGACTTTTCAAACGTAAAGGAAAAACACATGGCAAAAGTTGCCCCTGAACTGCAGTACTCCGACGAGCACGAGTGGGTTGCGCGGGAAGCCGGGAACGTTGTGTCCATCGGCATCTCCGCTGTGGCCACGGACGCCCTCGGCGACATCGTGTACGTGGACCTGCCCGAGGTCGGCTCCGCGGTGACCGCGGGGGAGACCTGCGGCGAGGTCGAGTCGACCAAGTCCGTCTCGGACCTGTACGCCCCCGTCACCGGCGAGGTCACCGAAATCAACCCCGCCGTCGTCGATGACCCCGCGCTGATCAACAGCGATCCCTACGGCGCAGGCTGGCTGTTCAAGGTGGCCGCCGAATCCGAGGGCCCGCTGCTCTCGGCGCAGGAGTACGCGTCCAAGAACGGTGGCGAACTGTGAGCGCCGCGATGTCCAGCACAACCTTTGAGCAGGTTGTCTCCGCGTCCCTGGACGCGGATTTGTCCGCGCTGGATCCGGAGATCGCCGCGAGGATCGACGCCGAGCTGTCCCGCCAGCGCGATGGCCTGGAAATGATCGCCTCGGAGAACCACACCGCGGTGGCTGTGATGCAGGCGCAGGGTTCGGTGCTGACCAACAAGTACGCCGAGGGCTACCCGGGCAAGCGCTACTACGGCGGCTGCGAGCACGTCGATGTGATCGAGCAGCTGGC
>NZ_JBFTIA010000029.1:0-2582 GCF_056394525.1 Arthrobacter sp. 10N43
TGAATATTCGCCTTTTTGGGGTCCATCTGTCGTGTGTTTGGGGGCCGGTGGGCAGAGCCCGCATTAGCGGTCTTGGGTGCCGGTAGTGGCGTGCTTGGGGGCCACCCGGCTTAGGCTCCTTCCGTCGTGTGTATAGGGCGCACGGCGGAAGGAGTAATCATCAATGGTACGGAAGATCAGAGCGAAGCTCGTGTTGCAGTTGCGCGCCGAGGGCCTGTCCGGGCGGGCGATCGCGGCATCGCAGGGAATGTCGCGGAAGAGCATCACGGCGGTGCTGGAGGCTGCCGATGCGGCCGGTGTGGTTTGGGACGATGTCGCAGACAGCTCGGACCGCGAGGTGTATGCCCGGTTGTTCCCGGGGCGCGGTGAGCATCAAAGCGTTTTCGCGCAGCCGGACTGGGACCAGGTCCACCGGGAGATGGCCCGGGTCGGGGTGACGCTGAAGCTGCTCCATGGCGAGTACGCCGATTCATGCGCCGCCGCCGGTGAGCCGGTGATGGGTTATGACCGGTTCTGCAGGACCTACCAGCGGCATCTGTTGGTAACGGGGGCGGCATCCCGCGTCGGGCACAAGGCCGGGCAGACGGTGGAAGTCGACTGGTCGGGGCCGACGATGCAGTTGGCCGATCCGGTCACGGGCAAGGCCAGGACCGTGTATCTGTTCGTGGCATGCCTGCCTTTCAGCCGGTACGCGTTCGTTGAACCTGCCCTGGACATGAAGCAGGACACCTGGTTGCGGGCCCACGTGGCGATGTTTGAGGCCTTCACCGGTTCGGTGCCGCGGATCGTGCCGGACAATCTGAAGACCGGTGTCATTAAGCATCCCCGCGAGGGCGAGGTCGTGCTCAATGACGCTTACCGCGAGATGGCGGCGCACTATTCAGCGGCGGTGCTGCCCGGACGTGTCAGAGCACCGAAGGATAAGGCGAGCGTGGAAAACACGGTCGCGCACGTCGCTACCTGGATCATCGCCGGGCTGCGCCAGCGGCAGTTCACCTCGTTGCCGGAGCTGCGGGCCGCCATCCTCGAGCGGGTGGCGGCCTACAACGCGGAGCCGTTCCAGAAGCGGCCCGGCTCCCGGGTCAGCGTGTTCGCAGCCGAGGAGCAGCCGCTGCTGACGGGGTTGCCGGCGGCGGCCTACGAAATCAGCAGATGGGTCTACGGGCGCCGGGTGGGCCGGAACGGGCACGTGGTCTGGGAGAGGAACTACTACTCGGTGCCCTTTGCCAATATCGGCACCACGGTGGACCTGCGGATCACCGATCGGGTGATTCAGGCCTACCGGGGCACCGAACGGCTGACCAGCCACCTGCTGCTGCCCGAGGGCGCGGCCAACGAGTACCGCACCAACGATGCCGACCTGCCCGCCGGCGAGAGATACCGGCAGTGGGATGCGCCTCGGGTGCGGGAGTGGGCCGGACGGATCGGCCCGGCAGCGGTGACCGTGGTCAACCGGATCTTCGAGTCCGTCCCGGTCGACGAGCAGGGCCTGGACGCAGCACTTTCCGTGTTGCGGCTCTCCCGGCGCTACTCGGCCGAACGGGTCGAGGCAGCCTGCCGGCTTGCGTTGGCAGGCCGGGTGCGGTCCCCGCGGTATGCGCATCTGCAGCCGATCCTGGCCACAGAGCAGGACAAAGCCGCCGGGCTCAGGCCACCACGGGATGAACCGGTCGAACACGGCGGATACGTGCGTGGCGCCGAATACTACGCAGGTGGTGCCAAGTGAGCGGGATCGATATCGAAACCAAACGCAAGCTCCGCGAGATGGGTGCCGCCCCGATGCTGGAGGCGCTCGAGGCCCAGGACGAGACGCTCGTGCTCGGCATGGCCTTCGAGGAACGGCTCCGGCTGGTCGTCGACGAGGCCCACTCCGGGTTCAACCACGCCAAGGTCGAGGGACTGATCCGGCGCGCCGGGCTACGCTACCCGGGCGCGGATCTGCGCCGGCTCGACCTCGTGGACGAGCGTGGTCTGGACCGGAACGTGATCGCCCAACTCGGCACCTGTTCGTTCATCGAACGGCAGCAGAACGTCGTGTTTCAGGGATTCACCGGATCCGGGAAGTCCTACCTGGGGTGCGCCCTGGCCAAGCAAGCCTGCCAGCACCGGATCCGGGCCCACTACGTCCGCATGCCCGACCTTGAGGAATCCTGGGCGCTGGCAAAGGACAAACCACAGGGACAAACCAAATTCCTGAACAAGTACGCGGCCTTCACCCTGCTCGTGATCGACGAATGGCTTCTCGACCACCCCGACGAGGGCATGCGCAGCATGCTGCTGGAACTGCTGGAACGCCGGTACGACACAGCATCAACCGTGTTCTGCACCCAGTACGCCAAGAAAGACTGGCACCAGCGGCTCGGCTCCGGGGTCCACGCCGATGCGATCATGGACCGCATCGTGCACAACACCATCTGGGTCGATACCGGCAACCACAACATGCGCCAACACGCCACCATGAAGCAGTAAGAAAACGTCGGTGGGGGCCAGTGGCCCCCACAACCCCGCCCGCTGGCCCCCACCGGCAATATCACTGGCCCCGGAAGGCAATATCGAGTGGCTTCCAAACCTTCAAATACTCA
>NZ_JBFTIA010000030.1:0-2314 GCF_056394525.1 Arthrobacter sp. 10N43
ATCCTGGACCTGCGCGATCCTGGACCTGCGCGAACTGACGGCCAGGACCGGAGTGACCGCCGAGGACGTGGCCAAGCGCCTGATCGACTTCGGCTTCCACGCCCCCACGCTGTCCTTCCCCGTTGCGGGCACTCTCATGGTGGAGCCCACCGAGTCCGAGGACCTTGCGGAGATCGACCGGTTCATCGACGCGATGATCACCATCCACGCCGAGATCGAGCAGGTCGCCGCCGGGGACTTCACCGTGGAGGATTCCCCGCTGCGCAACGCACCGCACACGGCTGCCGCAGTGGTCTCCTCGGACTGGGCCCGCAAGTACCCGCGCGAGCAGGCTGCGTTCCCCGTCCACACGCTCAGGCAGGACAAGTACTTCCCGCCGGTCGGGCGCATCGACGGCGCTGCCGGGGACCGCAACCTGGTCTGCTCCTGCCCTCCGCTTTCCGAATTCGAAAACTAAGGATTCCCGATGACTGAGAACTACACAGCACTTTACGAAGAGCACAAGAAGGCCGGCGCCTCCTTCACCGACTTCGGCGGCTGGCAGATGCCGCTGAAGTACTCCTCCGAGCTGGCCGAGCACCACGCCGTGCGCAACGCCGCCGGCCTGTTCGACCTCTCCCACATGGGCGAAGTCTGGGTCACCGGTCCGGACGCCGCAGCGTTCCTGGACTACGCCCTCGCCGGGAAGCTGTCGGCAGTCGCCGTCGGCAAGGCCAAGTACTCGCTGATCTGCCAGGAAGACGGCGGCATCATCGATGACCTGATCTCCTACCGCCGTGGCGAGCAGAAGTACCTCGTGGTCCCCAACGCCGGCAACGCCGTGGTGGTCGCCGCGGCACTGGCCGAACGGGCTGGTTCTGCCCAAGAAGGCGGGTTCGACGTCAAGGTGGAGGACGTTTCCGCCGAGACGTCCCTGATCGCCGTCCAGGGACCGAACGCGGAAGCCATCCTGCTGACGCTGGTCCCGGCCGAGCAACACTCGCTGGTCACGGAGCTCAAGTACTACGCCGCCGTCGAGGTAGGTTTCACGGTCAACGGCGCTGTCAAGGAGCTGCTGCTGGCACGTACCGGGTACACCGGCGAGGACGGCTTCGAGATCTACGTGCCGAACGAGGACGCAGCGGCCCTGTGGGAGGCGTTGCTGGAAGCCGGTGCAGGCCACGGGCTCATCCCCGCCGGACTGGCCTGCCGGGACTCGCTGCGCCTGGAAGCCGGCATGCCGCTCTACGGCAACGAGCTCTCCCGCGAAGGCAACCCCTACGCGGCGGGCCTGGGTCCGGTTGTCTCGCTCGCCAAGGAATCGGACTTCATCGGAAAAGCTGCCCTGAGCGAACTCAAGGCAGCCGGCGCCGGCTCCACCACCGGCCGCAAGCTGGTGGGCCTCAAGGGCCTGGGCCGCCGCGCGGGCCGCGGGCACTACCCGGTCCTCAAAGACGGCAACGTCGTCGGCGAAGTCACCTCCGGCCAGCCCAGCCCCACGCTCGGTTACCCGGTCGCCATGGCCTACGTCGACGTCGAGTTCACCGAGCCCGGCACCGCACTGGACATCGACCTGCGCGGCAAGGCCGAGCCGTTCGAAGTTGTCGCACTGCCGTTCTACAAGCGGGACAAATAAGTCCCGTCGGGACCGACGCCCACCACAGATTTTTAGTCAGACGAGATTTAAGGAATTGAAATGAGCAAAGTTGTAGCCGAACTGAAGTACTCCGCGGAACACGAGTGGGTTGCCGCCGACGGATCGGGCCCTGCGGGGATTGGCATTTCGGCCGTGGCTGCCGATGCCCTGGGTGACATTGTGTACGTGGACCTGCCCGAGGTCGGTTCGACGGTGACGGCGGGGGAGACCTGCGGCGAGGTGGAGTCGACCAAGTCCGTCTCGGACCTGTACGCCCCCGTCACCGGCGAGGTCACCGAAATCAACCCCGCCGTCGTCGATGATCCGGCGCTGATCAACAGCGATCCCTACGGCGCGGGCTGGCTGTTCAAGGTCGCCGTGACCGAAGAGGGTCCGCTGATGTCGGCGCAGGAGTACGCGTCCAAGAACGGTGGCGAACTGTGAGCGCCGCGATGTCCACCACAACCTTTGAGCAGGTTGTCTCCCCGAGCCTGGACGCGGATTTGTCCGCGCTGGATCCGGAGATCGCCGCGAGGATCGACGCCGAGCTGTCCCGCCAGCGCGACGGCCTGGAAATGATCGCCTCGGAGAACCACACCGCGGTGGCTGTGATGCAGGCGCAGGGTTCGGTGCTGACCAACAAGTACGCCGAGGGCTACCCGGGCAAGCGCTACTACGGCGGCTGCGAGCACGTCGATG
>NZ_JBFTIA010000031.1:0-2067 GCF_056394525.1 Arthrobacter sp. 10N43
CCCGGTCCCATCCCGAACCCGGAAGCTAAGACCCACAGCGCCGATGGTACTGCACCCGGGAGGGTGTGGGAGAGTAGGTCACCGCCGGAACACCATTAACGGTCGAGGACCCCCAACACATGTTGGGGGTCCTCCCGCATTTAACCCCCCACTTCGTTTTTGAGCGTCCAGCCGGGGCCGGATGGCCAGGACGCCGGCCACGACCCCGCTGCCGCCAGAACCGCGCTGCCGCGAGGAACCGACCCCGCGGCCGCCGCCGGCCAGCAAACCCCGGACGCCGCCGCCGCCGGACCCCGGCCCGCTGCCGCCGGCCAGGACCCCCGCCAAACGGCCCCGGCCCTCCCGCCGCCGGAAGCCGACACCAGTGCCCCGGGACCACGCCAACCGGCCCCACACCCTACCGGGAGGCCCGCAGGCCCCTCCCGGCCACCGGGAGAGGAAGAACTGAATCGCCGCCGTCGGATACTGCACGCTCAGAGGAACGTCGCCAAGTTCACACACCGACTTCGCCGGCCTGGGGCAGCTACTCCTGGAAGCGAAACGGCCAATGCAAGACTGAACCATGCCACTTATCCAGATTCTCAACGCCAGCCCTTCTACAACTGCCAAGAAACGCGAGCTGCTCTCGGAACTGACGGCAACGTATGCGCGCGTCATGGAAATGCGGCCGGACACCATCAGAGTCACCCTCCAGGAATTGCCCAGGGAGAACTGGTCTGTCGCAGGGATCACGCTGGCTGACTCCGGCCAAGACGAATCACTGCAGGGCCGATCCTAGGATTTCGGCTTAGCCGCCCTGCAGCGCGCGGATCTGCTGTTGTCGCGCCGGTCGGCGCAGCGGGCACTACTTTTCGGCTCGAACGGGTAGCCCATGCGCTCGAGGCACTCCAAGCCATCAGAGGGGCGTTCGGTCAAGAATGACAACGGCATATGTTCATCCGCCAGGAGATTCACCGTGATCCACGTCGCCAGGGCTTTCGGGGGTTTACGTTACCTCTCGAATGGTGGGGCGCTCCACCCGCCATGGGCCGAAGAAGCGCCCCAACCAACGAAACCTCACCTGGAATTCGATGTGCGAACTTTTAGGAATTACCACGACCCAGGGGCCGGATACTCTCATGAGCTTTCCAGGCCTCTCCAGCCCACCCTTGAAACTCTGCGTCAATTGAACACCCTAGAAGAAGTCGGAGGAGACGGCTGTCTATGGCCAAGTATCACTCGACGCAGCACGGTATGCGGTGAGGCCGCTACTGTTCCCGGGTTCCAGCAGCGGTATGCGATGTGCATTTTCCGGGGGCCGGGTTGTGATCGATTCCGCCGCTAGCTCTCCGTGGATCACTTCGCCTTGGCGGGGCCGGCCACAGCAAGCGATGCCGAAAGCACGTCCGGTTCGGTTCATACGCCCGGGGTCCTATTCTCCAGTGACCTGCGGCGCCCGGCTCGAAACCGGACGGCTTGAGGACGAAAGAGACCACGGGCCACGGTTCCTGGTCCGGAACAACCGGATGGAGTCGTCGATATCCGCGGCTGGCGCACTCTTTTGGCTTTCACCATCCCGCACCACGGGGCGGGGCGTCGGCAGCTGCCGGCGTCGGCGAGTCCGAGCCGTCCGTCCCGCCACTCCCGAAATCAGACGGCACAGGCCCATGACAGCGTCGAGGAGCGTGAGGACGATGGCCGGAGGAGCAGCGACAAGCTGCTGCTCCTGGTCTCCCGGGGACGGTTGGTAAGCCCGACTTCCTTCAGGGCAGCAGCTTCACGCCATGCGACGCCCTGGCGCTGGAACGCATCTCGGTGCAGCGACGCCCGTCTCTCGGTGCCGGCAGTATCCCGCCCATTCGGTGGTGCCGACCGTGGGGCAGACGTGTGATGGAGGATACAAGGCCACCGGATGGCAACCGGGGCGTGTTTGCCGCATCCGGGCCCGCGTTTGGCCGCGGGTTTTGGGGGTTTTGGGGTGGTGGTGGGGGTGTGTGGGGGTGGGTTTGCGGTGGGGGCGTGGTGGGTGTATTGTTTTCTAAGTCGCCGAGAGGGAGACCAGCGGAAATGCTGGGAACCGGAGGCGGC
>NZ_JBFTIA010000032.1:0-2045 GCF_056394525.1 Arthrobacter sp. 10N43
GCCTTCCTTCTTGACGAGGTTCTTGAGCTGGACGAACTCGGGGCCCATCTGGACCTTGGCCTTGATCCATTCCGGCTTACGTTCCACCGGTGTGGCCGCGTTTCGCTGCTCAATGCGCAGCATCTTCCGGCCTTCTGGTGCCAGTGTCATAGTTCTCTTTCCTTCAGCATTCGACGACGTTGACGGCGAGGCCGCCCATCGCGGTTTCCTTGTATTTGGAGCTCATGTCGCGGCCGGTTTCCCGCATGGTGACGATGACCTCGTCCAGGGACACCCGGTGCGAGCCGTCGCCCCAGAGGGCCATCTTGGCGGCGTTGATGGCCTTCGCGGCCGCGATCGCGTTCCGTTCGATGCAGGGGACCTGGACGAGCCCGCCGATCGGATCGCAGGTCAGGCCCAGGTTGTGCTCCATCGCGATTTCCGCGGCGTTCTCCACCTGCGCCGGCGTGCCGCCCATGACTTCGGCCAGTCCGGCGGCCGCCATCGAGGACGCCGAACCCACCTCGCCCTGGCAGCCGACCTCCGCGCCGGAGATCGAGGCCTGCTCCTTGTACAGCACCCCGATGGCGCCGGCGGTCAGCAGGAACTTGACCACGACGTCGTCGCGGTCGGCCTGGGTTGCCTTGTCCATGCCGGGGGCAAAGTGCAGCGCGTAGTAGAGCACCGCCGGGATGATGCCCGCCGCGCCGTTCGTGGGCGCGGTGACCACGCGGCCGCCGGAGGCGTTTTCCTCGTTGACGGCCAGGGCGATCAGGTTCACCCATTCCTGCCAGTACTTCGGGTCCCGGAAGTCAGGATCATGGTCCCGGGTTTCCTTCAGCAGCCGCTCGTGCCAGTCGGGGGCGCGGCGGCGGACCTTCAGCCCGCCGGGCAGCAGCCCCTCGCGCTTGAGGCTGACCTCGACGCAGCCCTCCATCACCGAATAGATGTGCAGCAGGCCCTCCCGGATTTCCTCTGCCGTCCGGCTGTCCTCTTCGTTGATCCGCATCACTTCGCTGATGCCCAGGGACGTTTTCCGGCAGCGTCCCAGCAGTTCCGCGGCGGTGCGGAAGGGCAGGGGGAGTTCCTTTTTGGACTCCTCGAGCTCCTGCTGGGCCGCGTCTTCCTCGCCTTCGCGGACAATGAAGCCGCCGCCGACCGAGAAAAACGTGGCGGTATGGAGAACCGCGCCCGCGGCGTCGGAGACCGTGAACGTCATGCCGTTGGTGTGCCGGGGCAGGATGGTGAGCGGGCGCAGGATGATGTCCTTCACACCGTAGGGCAGGGACACAGCACCGGCCAGCTGCAGGATGCCGGTCCCGGCGATCGTGGCCAGCCGCTCCTCCACTTCCTCGGGCAGGATCAGCTCAGGGTGGAAGCCCTCGAGCCCGAGCAAGATGGCCGTCATGGTGCCGTGGCCGTGGCCCGTGGCGGCAAGGGAGCCATAGAGGTCCACACGCAGCGACGCCGCGTCTGCCAGCTTGCCTTGGGATTTGAGTTCTTCGGCAAACACGGCGGCGGCCCGCATGGGGCCCACGGTGTGCGAGCTGGACGGCCCTATTCCGATGGAAAAGAGGTCGAAGACACCAACAGCCATGGCCGGGTTCCTAACTGGGTAAATGTGGTAACGGAGCGGTGGGTGAGCTGTCCACGAGGGGCCGGCGGAGCCGGGCTTTTCGAAAGCGTGCGTCAAAGCGACGAAGGAGCAGCACGCGTGAAAAGTCCGGTCCGCCGGTCCCGGGGCCAGCCCGCGGACGGGCTGGCTCCGGAAACGGTCAGGAGAGGTTGCTGACCGAGGGGTAGAGCGGGTGGGCGGCGGCGAGGGCCTCCACCCGTGCGCGCAGGCCGGACAGGTCCGCGCCGGCGTCGGCGGTCAGCGCCTCGGCGATGATGTCCGCGACCTCGGCGAAGGCTGCCTCGCCGAAGCCGCGGGTGGCCAGCGCGGGGGTGCCGATCCGCAGCCCCGAGGTGACCATCGGCGGGCGCGGATCGAAGGGGACGGCGTTGCGGTTGACCGTGATGTCGATCTCCGCGAGGCGGTCCTCGGCTTCCTGCCCATTGAGCTC
>NZ_JBFTIA010000033.1:0-1900 GCF_056394525.1 Arthrobacter sp. 10N43
AGGAGGACCGGCGGTTCGCGCCTTCGGCGGAGTTCGCGGCGAATGCGGTGGTGACCGCGGGTGAGTATGCCGAGGCCGACGCGGACCGGCCCGCGTTCTGGGCGAGGCAGGCCCGGGAACTGCTGGACTGGTCCCGGGACTTTGACCAGGCTTTGGACTGGTCCGAGCCGCCGTTCGCGAAGTGGTTCGTCGGCGGGGAGGTCAACGCCGCGTACAACGCCCTGGACCGGCAYGTGARGGCCGGGAACGGGGACCGGGTSGCGATCCAYTTCGAGGGCGAGCCCGGGGACACCCGCACCTACACCTACGCSCAGCTGACCGCGGAGGTGAAGAGGGCCGCGAACGCSTTCGAGTCCCTCGGCGTGGCCAAGGGCGACCGGGTCGCGGTCTACCTGCCCATGATCCCCGAGGCCGTCATCACCATGCTCGCCTGCGCCCGGATCGGCGCGGTCCACTCGGTGGTCTTCGGCGGCTTCTCCGCCGATGCGCTGCGGTCCCGGATCGATGACGCCGAGGCCAAACTCGTCGTCACCGCCGACGGCACCTACCGCCGCGGCAAGCCCAGCCCGCTCAAACCCGCCGTCGACGASGCCCTCGCCGGTGCCGGGCACACGGTGCGGAACGTCGTGGTGGTCAAACGCAACGGACAGGAGGTGGACTGGCACGAGGGCCGGGACCACTGGTGGGCCGACACCGTCGGCGCCGCCTCMSCCGAGCACACSGCCGYCGGGCACGACGCCGAGCACCCTTTGTTCATCCTGTACACCTCCGGGACGACCGGCAAGCCCAAGGGCATCCTGCACACCACCGGCGGCTACCTCACCCAGACCGCCTAYACSCACCGGGCGGTCTTCGACCTGCAYCCGGAGACCGACGTGTACTGGTGCACCGCGGACGTCGGCTGGGTCACCGGGCACTCCTACGTCGCCTACGCCCCGCTGATCAACGGCGCCACCCAGGTCATGTAYGAGGGCACCCCGGACTCCCCGCACCAGGGCCGCTGGTGGGAAATCATCGAAAAATACCGGGTCTCCATCCTCTACACCGCCCCGACCGCGATCCGGACGTTCATGAAGTGGGGCACSGACATCCCCGCGAAATACGACCTGTCCTCGATCCGGGTCCTGGGCTCSGTGGGCGAACCCATCAACCCCGAGGCCTGGATGTGGTACCGCGAGACCATCGGGGCCAATGCCGGCAAGAACGGYGAAAAGAAAGAGCACCCCGCCCCGATCGTGGACACCTGGTGGCAGACCGAGACCGGGGCGCAGATGATCGCCCCGCTGCCCGGGGTCACCGCGACCAAGCCCGGYTCSGCGCAGGTCCCGCTGCCSGGCATCGCCGYGGACGTCGTGGACGAGACCGGCGCGTCCGTGCCCAACGGGCACGGCGGCTTCCTGGTGATCCGCGAACCCTGGCCGGCCATGCTCCGCGGGATCTGGGGGGACCCGGAACGGTTCAAGGAGACCTACTGGTCCCGCTTCGAGACCATGTACTTCGCCGGCGACGGCGCCAAGAAGGACCAGGACGGCGATATCTGGCTCCTGGGCCGGGTCGATGACGTGATGAACATTTCCGGGCACCGGCTCTCCACCGCCGAAATCGAATCCGCCCTCGTCTCCCACCCCGCSGTCGCCGAAGCCGCCGTCGTCGGCGCCGCGGACGAGACCACCGGCCAGGCCGTCGTCGCCTTCGTCATCCTCCGCGGGGACGCCRYSGACWCCGGCGAGGACACCGTCACCGAACTCCGCAACCACGTCGGCAAGGAAATCGGCCCGATCGCCAAACCCAAAACCATCCTCATCGTCCCCGAACTGCCCAAAACCCGGTCCGGAAAAATCATGCGCCGCCTCCTCAAAGACGTCGCCGAAGGCCGCGACCCAGGCGACGCGACCACCCT
>NZ_JBFTIA010000034.1:0-1658 GCF_056394525.1 Arthrobacter sp. 10N43
TGATATTCCACCCGTGAGCACCCGCCGCAGAACAATCGYCTGCGCAACGGGCGTTACTCCTGACAACCCCACCACACCCGCATACACGGGGCAGGGTGGTTGTAGGTGCTCCTTAGAAAGGAGGTGATCCAGCCGCACCTTCCGGTACGGCTACCTTGTTACGACTTAGTCCCAATCGCCAGTCCCACCTTCGACAGCTCCCTCCCACAAGGGGTTAGGCCACCGGCTTCGGGTGTTACCAACTTTCGTGACTTGACGGGCGGTGTGTACAAGGCCCGGGAACGTATTCACCGCAGCGTTGCTGATCTGCGATTACTAGCGACTCCGACTTCATGGGGTCGAGTTGCAGACCCCAATCCGAACTGAGACCGGCTTTTTGGGATTAGCTCCACCTCACAGTATCGCAACCCTTTGTACCGGCCATTGTAGCATGCGTGAAGCCCAAGACATAAGGGGCATGATGATTTGACGTCGTCCCCACCTTCCTCCGAGTTGACCCCGGCAGTCTCCCATGAGTCCCCGCCATTACGCGCTGGCAACATGGAACGAGGGTTGCGCTCGTTGCGGGACTTAACCCAACATCTCACGACACGAGCTGACGACAACCATGCACCACCTGTGAACCGGCCCCAAAGGGGAAGGACTGTTTCCAGCCCGGTCCGGCCCATGTCAAGCCTTGGTAAGGTTCTTCGCGTTGCATCGAATTAATCCGCATGCTCCGCCGCTTGTGCGGGCCCCCGTCAATTCCTTTGAGTTTTAGCCTTGCGGCCGTACTCCCCAGGCGGGGCACTTAATGCGTTAGCTACGGCGCGGAAAACGTGGAATGTCCCCCACACCTAGTGCCCAACGTTTACGGCATGGACTACCAGGGTATCTAATCCTGTTCGCTCCCCATGCTTTCGCTCCTCAGCGTCAGTTAATGCCCAGAGACCTGCCTTCGCCATCGGTGTTCCTCCTGATATCTGCGCATTTCACCGCTACACCAGGAATTCCAGTCTCCCCTACATCACTCTAGTCTGCCCGTACCCACCGCAGATCCGGAGTTGAGCCCCGGACTTTCACGGCAGACGCGACAAACCGCCTACGAGCTCTTTACGCCCAATAATTCCGGATAACGCTTGCGCCCTACGTATTACCGCGGCTGCTGGCACGTAGTTAGCCGGCGCTTCTTCTGCAGGTACCGTCACTTTCGCTTCTTCCCTACTGAAAGAGGTTTACAACCCGAAGGCCGTCATCCCTCACGCGGCGTCGCTGCATCAGGCTTGCGCCCATTGTGCAATATTCCCCACTGCTGCCTCCCGTAGGAGTCTGGGCCGTGTCTCAGTCCCAGTGTGGCCGGTCACCCTCTCAGGCCGGCTACCCGTCGTCGCCTTGGTGAGCCATTACCTCACCAACAAGCTGATAGGCCGCGAGTCCATCCAAAACCACAAAAAAGCTTTCCACCCCCCACCATGCGATGAGGAGTCATATCCGGTATTAGACCCAGTTTCCCAGGCTTATCCCAGAGTTAAGGGCAGGTTACTCACGTGTTACTCACCCGTTCGCCACTAATCCCCGGTGCAAGCACCGGATCATCGTTCGACTTGCATGTGTTAAGCACGCCGCCAGCGTTCATCCTGAGCCAGGATCAAACTCTCCGTTGAAGTAAAACAGACACA
>NZ_JBFTIA010000035.1:0-1445 GCF_056394525.1 Arthrobacter sp. 10N43
GGCCGCAACGCGACCCACCAGATGAAGAAGCTCACCCTCGCGGACCTCAAGGCCTTCCGCGACCACCTGCGCATCCCGATCACGGACGACCAGCTCGAAGCGGACCTCTACCGGCCCCCGTACTACCACCCCGGCATGGACTCCCCGGAGATCCAGTACCTCATGGGCCGCCGCAAGGAACTCGGCGGCTTCGTCCCCGAACGCCGCTCCAAGCACGTCGACGTCACCCTCCCGGATGAGAAGGTCTACGAAGTCGCCAACCGCGGCTCCGGCAAGCAGCATGCCGCCACCACCATGGCGTTTGTCCGCCTGCTCAAGGACCTCATGCGGGACAAGGAGTTCGGCAAGCGGATTGTGCCGATCATTCCGGATGAGGCACGGACCTTCGGCATGGACGCGTTCTTCCCGACGGCCAAGATCTACAACCCGAACGGCCAGAACTATCTTTCCGTGGACCGCGAGCTCGTCCTGGCGTACAAGGAGTCCATCTCCGGCCAGATCGTGCACGCCGGTATCAACGAGGCCGGTTCCGTGGCAGCCTTCACCGCCGCGGGCACCTCCTACGCCACCCACGGCGAACCACTGATCCCGGTCTACGTGTTCTACTCGATGTTCGGGTTCCAGCGCACCGGCGATTCCTTCTGGGCCGCCGCGGACCAGATGACCCGCGGGTTCATCATCGGCGCCACCGCAGGCCGCACCACCCTCACCGGCGAAGGCCTGCAGCACGCCGACGGGCACTCCCCCATCCTCGCCGCCACCAACCCGGCAGTCGTCACCTACGACCCGGCATACGGCTACGAGATGGGCGTCATCGTCCGCGACGGCCTCAACCGGATGTATGGTCCCGGCGAAGCCGGAAAAGAAATTGCCGACAACGACCCCTCGCGGAACGTGATGTACTACATCACGGTCTACAACGAGCCGATCGTGCAGCCGCCGGCACCGGCGGAACTCGATGTCGAAGGCATCATCAAGGGTATCTACCTGCTGGCGCCGGCCAAGATCGACGGCCCGCGCACGCAGATCCTTGCCTCCGGTGTGTCCGTCCCCTGGGCCCTCGAGGCCCAGCGGATCCTCGCCGAGGACTGGGGCGTCTCCGCCGATGTCTGGTCCGTGACCTCCTGGACCGAACTGCGCCGCGACGCCATGGCAGCCGAGGAAGAAGCCTTCCTCAACCCCGGTGAGCCCGCCCGTGTCCCGTTCGTGACCCAGCAGCTCGCCGGCGCCACCGGTCCGATCGTCGCGGTCACCGACTACATGAAGGCCGTGCCGGACCAGATCCGCCAGTTCCTCCCGAACGAGTTCGCCTCGCTCGGCGCCGACGGCTTCGGCTTCTCCGACACCCGCGCCGCGGCACGCCGCTTCTTCAAGAACGACATCCACTCCGTGGTGGTCCGTTCCCTGCAGATGCTCGCCCGCCGCGGCGAAGTCGACGCCCAGGC
>NZ_JBFTIA010000036.1:0-1421 GCF_056394525.1 Arthrobacter sp. 10N43
GGCCGCAACGCGACCCACCAGATGAAGAAGCTCACCCTCGCGGACCTCAAGGCCTTCCGCGACCACCTGCGCATCCCGATCACGGACGACCAGCTCGAAGCGGACCTCTACCGGCCCCCGTACTACCACCCCGGCATGGACTCCCCGGAAATCCAGTACCTCATGGGCCGCCGCAAGGAACTCGGCGGCTTCGTCCCCGAACGCCGGCCGGACCATGCGCCCGTGGAGTTGCCCGACCCCGCAACATATGAGGTCGCCAAACGGGGTTCCGGCAAGCAACAGGCCGCCACCACCATGGCGTTTGTCAGGCTGCTCAAGGACCTGCTCCGGGACAAGAAGTTCGGCCATCGCATTGTCCCGATCGTGCCGGATGAATCCCGCACGTTCGGCATGGACGCGTTCTTCCCGACGGCGAAGATCTACAACCCGGACGGCCAGGGTTATCTGTCCGTTGACCGGGAACTGGTCCTCGCCTACAAGGAATCGGCCCAGGGCCAGCTGATCCACCCGGGCATCAACGAGGCCGGGGCGGTGGCCGCGTTCACGGCCGCGGGCACCTCCTACGCCACGCACGGCGAGCCGCTCGTGCCGATCTACGTGTTCTACTCGATGTTCGGCTTCCAGCGCACCGGCGATTCCTTCTGGGCTGCAGCGGACCAGATGACCCGCGGGTTCATCATCGGCGCCACCGCAGGGCGCACCACCCTCACCGGCGAAGGCCTGCAGCACGCCGACGGGCACTCCCCCATCCTCGCCGCCACCAACCCGGCAGTGCTCACCTACGACCCCGCCTTTGGGTACGAAATGGGCCACATCATCCGGGACGGGCTGGAGCGGATGTACGGCCCCGACAACGACGCAGACCGGAACCTGATGTACTACCTCACGGTCTACAACGAGCCGATCTTCCAGCCGGCCGAACCCGAGAACCTCGATGTCAACGGTGTGCTGAAAGGCATCTACCGGGTGTCGGCGTCGGACGTTGAAGGGCCCAAGAGCCAGATCCTTGCCTCCGGCGTGTCCGTTCCCTGGGCCCTCGAGGCCCAGCGGATCCTCGCCGAGGACTGGGGCGTCTCCGCCGATGTCTGGTCCGTGACCTCCTGGAGTGAACTGCGCCGCGACGCCATGGCCGCCGAGGAAGAAGCCTTCCTCAACCCCGGCCAGCCCGCCCGCGTCCCGTTCGTCACCCAGCAGCTCGCCGGCGCCGCCGGGCCGATCGTCGCGGTCACCGACTACATGAAGGCCGTGCCGGACCAGATCCGGCAGTTCCTGCCGAACGAGTTCGCCTCGCTCGGCGCCGACGGCTTCGGCTTCTCCGACACCCGCGCCGCGGCACGCCGCTTCTTCAAGAACGACATCCACTCCGTGGTGGTCCGTTCCCTGCAGATGCTCGCCCGCCGCGGCGAAGTCGACGCCCAGGC
>NZ_JBFTIA010000037.1:0-1367 GCF_056394525.1 Arthrobacter sp. 10N43
TCCGGGGAGTCCATGCCGGGGTGGTAGTACGGGGGCCGGTAGAGGTCCGCTTCGAGCTGGTCGTCCGTGATCGGGATGCGCAGGTGGTCGCGGAAGGCCTTGAGGTCCGCGAGGGTGAGCTTCTTCATCTGGTGGGTCGCGTTGCGGCCCTCGAAGTGGGTGCCCAGGCCGTAGCCCTTGACCGTGTGGGCCAGGATGACGGTGGGTTTGCCCTTGAACTCGGTCGCGGCCTTGTACGCGGCGTAGACCTTGTTGTAGTCGTGGCCGCCGCGCTTGAGGTTCCAGATCTGGTCATCGGTGAGGTCCTGGACCATTTCCTTGGTCTGCGGGGTCTTGCCGAAGAAGTGCTCGCGGACGAACGCGCCGGACTCGGCCTTGTAGGTCTGGTAGTCCCCGTCGACGGTCTCGTTCATGATCTTCACCAGCGAGCCGTCCTCGTCCTTGGCCAGCAGGTCATCCCACTCCCGGCCCCAGACGACCTTGATCACGTTCCAGCCCGCGCCGCGGAAGAACGCCTCGAGTTCCTGCATGATCTTGCCGTTGCCGCGGACCGGTCCGTCCAGGCGCTGGAGGTTGCAGTTGATCACGAAGTTCAGGTTGTCCAGCTTGTCGTTCGCGGCGAGCTGGAGCAGSCCGCGGGACTCGGGCTCGTCCATTTCCCCGTCGCCCAGGAACGCCCAGACCTGCTGGTCGGAGGTGTCCTTGATGCCGCGGTTGTGCAGGTACCGGTTGGACTGGGCCTGGTAGATCGCGTTCATCGGCCCGATGCCCATGGAGACCGTGGGGAACTCCCAGAACTCCGGCATGAGGCGCGGGTGCGGGTAGGAGGAGAGGGCGTGGCCCTCCTTGGACTTCTCCTGCCGGAAGCCGTCCATATCCTCCTCGGAGAGCCGGCCTTCCATGAAGGCCCGGGCGTACATGCCGGGGGAGGCGTGGCCCTGGAAGAAGACCTGGTCCCCGCCGCCGGGGTGGTCCTTGCCGCGGAAGAAGTGGTTGAAGCCGACCTCGTACAGCGTCGCGGCCCCGGCATAGGTCGAGATGTGCCCGCCCACGCCGATATCGGCCCGCTGCGCCCGGTGCACCATCACCGCGGCGTTCCAGCGCAGCCAGGCCCGGTACTTGCGCTCGATCTCCTCATCGCCGGGGAACGGGGCCTCCTGGTCCACCGGGATGGTGTTGACGTAGTCCGTGGTGGTGACCATCGGAACACCCACGCTCTGCGCCCCGGCCCGCTGGAGCAGGCTGCGCATGATGTACTGGGCACGCTCGGTGCCCTGTTCCTGAATCAGCGCATCCAGGGACTCCAGCCACTCGGCGGTCTCTTCCGGATCACGATCAGGCAGCTGGTTTGTCAACCCGCTGAGGAT
>NZ_JBFTIA010000038.1:0-1267 GCF_056394525.1 Arthrobacter sp. 10N43
CGGCAGAGTCATATGGTCGCAGCAACGCTCTGATTGATGGAGCGTTAGATGGCCAGAGTGTTTTCCCTGGATGCGCGCACTGAATTCTTCGATTTGGTATGCGCAGGGATGTCGATCCTGGGTGCCGCCCGGCGTGTCGGTGCGTCGGGCGGCACCGGGACGAATTGGTGGGCCGAGTCTGGTCAGATGACCATAGTTATGGGTCCCGGCGGCGGTCTCGCGGATCCGGTTCCCGCCCCGGAAGGGCCGGGAGGGCGGGCCTTGAGCGCGGAGGAGCGGGGCATGATCCAGATGGGCCGGAGAAGTGGGCTCAGTTATGCCGGGATTGCCAAGGCGATCGGCCGCAACAAGTCCGTGGTCTGGCGTGAGGTGAACCGTAACACGGGCCCGGACAGGGAGTATTACGCCTCCGTGGCCCATGCGCGGGCCCACCAAGCCAGGCGCCGGCCCAAGCCGTTGAAACTCCTCCTGAACGAGCCGCTCTGCGGGCTGATCGGGGTGTGGATGGATGACGGGTGGAGCCCGAAACTAATCTCCTCGATGTTGGCGTTTCACTTCGGCGATGATCAGACTATGCAGGTGAGCCACGAGACGATCTACCAGGCGCTATACGTTCAAACCCGCGGAAGTCTGCGGGCGGACCTGGCGGAAAAGCTCAGCCTGAAACGGAAGAAACGCATCCCCCACACCGCGGACCGGCATAAGAACAGCCCCTACAAGGAAGCGTTCAAGATCAGTGAGCGGCCCGCCGAGGCCCAGGACCGGGCGGTCCCCGGGCACTGGGAAGGTGATCTCATCATCGGCTCCGACGGGACAGCGATCGGCACCCTTGTTGAACGCTCGACCCGGTTCACGATCCTCCTCCACCTCCCCGGGAACCACACCGCCGACACCGTTGCGGCCGCGATGATCCGGGAGATGGGCCAGCTCCCGGATCACCTGCGACGGTCGATCACCTGGGACCGGGGCTCGGAACTCGCGGAGTATGCCCGGATCCAGACCGCACTGGACACCACGCTCTACTTCTGCGACCCGCACTCACCTTGGCAACGCGGGTCCAACGAGAACACCAACCGCCTCCTCAGGTTCTGGTTCGAGAAAGGCTCAGACCTCTCCGTCCACACCCCCGAGGACCTCCGGCTGGTCGCCGCGAAACTCAACCGCCGGCCCCGGCCCACCCTCAACCTCGAAACCCCAGCCAGCCGGCTGAACCAGCTGCTGCACGCAGCCTAAACCCCGGCGTTGCTCCCACCAGTTGACTTTGCCG
>NZ_JBFTIA010000039.1:0-1186 GCF_056394525.1 Arthrobacter sp. 10N43
CGCCCGGTCCCATCCCGAACCCGGAAGCTAAGACCCACAGCGCCGATGGTACTGCACCCGGGAGGGTGTGGGAGAGTAGGTCACCGCCGGAACACCATTAACGGTCGAGGACCCCCAACACATGTTGGGGGTCCTCCCGCATTTAACCCACAAAACAAAAGAATCCGGGTTATAGGACAAAACGTGAGTACATACCGGTGTGTCACGAGCGTCGTGCCGGGAATCTGAGCTGCCTGGCCTCTGAGGTACTTGGCACGAGCGCCCGTGGTCTCGTCCGCCGGATGCCGTCCCGGGGCACTTTGACATGGACACGCCGCGGTTACCGGACCCAGGGGCCGGAATCGTGTCGCCCCGGTGGGCGAGCGGCGGTGATTGAAATGGGCCTCCGCTGCGCCCGGGGGCATCACCGCGCAAATGGCTCAGCTGCAAGCCTCCGCCAGAACATCATGGAGATCCAGGACCTCCAACCAGGTCGCCGGCGTCTCCCGCCCAGGCCCAAAAACAGGGTCTCGGCCACGAGCGCTGCCCGCAGGCCGCCGGCCCGGAGAGATTTGCGGCTGAGGTTGTGAGACTTGCCACCGCGGGTCCGGTAGACCTGCTGCTGTTAGCCGGTGGCGGGTTGCTCGCCTAGAATTGATGGAGATGTACGGACTTCGAAGCGCTTGATTTCGGGTTGCGTAGGAAACGAAACACGGAACAGAGCGGCTGCGATTGCGCCAGTGGTCAGCTCGCAACAGGAGGATCCCAGCATGGCTGATCACAACGATGGCAACCGCGGCGGCAAAGCCCGAGACAACTCCGGCGGAGCCCCTTTCCGCGGCACGAGCAACTCGGGCGGCGATCCTCGCGGATTCCGTGCCAGGGAAGACCGTGAAGGCAAGCCCTACAGTGATCGTGCTCCGCGTGAGGGCGGCGGCCAGCGCAGCTACGGCAGCGGGGACCGTGACCGCAAGCCTTACAGTGGCGGGGATCGTAAGCCGTACGCCGGTGGTGAGCGTAAGCCCTATGGTGATCGTGCTCCGCGTGAGGGTGGAGACCAGCGTGGTTTCGGGGGCAGTGAGCGTAAGCCGTACAGCGGCGGCGCCGGCGGTGAGCGTAAGCCTTACGGTGATCGTGCCCCGCGTGAAGGTGGAGGCCAGCGCAGCTTCGGTGGCGATAGCCGTCCGTCTTATGGCGATCGTAAGCC
>NZ_JBFTIA010000040.1:0-1055 GCF_056394525.1 Arthrobacter sp. 10N43
GGCCTGGAAATGATCGCCTCGGAGAACCACACCGCGGTGGCTGTGATGCAGGCGCAGGGTTCGGTGCTGACCAACAAGTACGCCGAGGGCTACCCGGGCAAGCGCTACTACGGCGGCTGCGAGCACGTCGATGTGATCGAGCAGCTGGCGATCGACCGGGTCAAGGCCCTGTTCGGCGCCGGGTACGCGAACGTGCAGCCGCACTCCGGTGCGCAGGCGAACGCCTCCGTGATGCACGCCCTGATCCGTCCGGGGGACACGATCATGGGCCTGAACCTGGCCCACGGCGGACACCTCACGCACGGGATGAAGATCAACTTCTCCGGGCGGCTCTATAACGTCATCCCGTACCAGGTCCGCGAACAGGACCAGCGGATCGACATGGCCGAGGTCGAGGCCCTGGCCCAGGAGCACAAGCCGGCGCTGATCGTGGCCGGCTGGTCCGCGTACGCCCGGCAGCTGGACTTCGCGGAGTTCCGCCGGATCGCCGACTCCGTGGGCGCCTACCTGATGGTGGACATGGCCCACTTCGCCGGCCTCGTGGCCGCCGGGCTGCACCCGAGCCCGGTCCCGCACGCCCACGTCACCACGTCCACCACGCACAAGACCCTCGCCGGTCCGCGCGGTGGGATCATCCTTTCCAACGACGCCGAGATCGCCAAGAAGATCAACTCGGCGGTGTTCCCGGGACAGCAGGGCGGGCCGCTGGAGCACGTGATCGCGGGCAAGGCCGTGGCGTTCAAGATCGCCGCGTCCCCGGAGTTCAAGGAGCGCCAGGAGCGTGTCCTGGCCGGCGCCCGGATCCTCGCGGACCGTCTGGTCCGGCCGGACGTGACCGCGAAGGGGATCAACGTGATCTCCGGCGGCACCGATGTGCACCTGGTCCTGGTGGACCTGCGCGAGTGCGAGCTCAATGGGCAGGAAGCCGAGGACCGCCTCGCGGAGATCGACATCACGGTCAACCGCAACGCCGTCCCCTTCGATCCGCGCCCGCCGATGGTCACCTCGGGGCTGCGGATCGGCACCCCCGCGCTGGCCACCCGCGGCTTCGGCGA
>NZ_JBFTIA010000041.1:0-729 GCF_056394525.1 Arthrobacter sp. 10N43
GGACTCGGGCTCGTCCATTTCCCCGTCGCCCAGGAACGCCCAGACCTGCTGGTCGGAGGTGTCCTTGATGCCGCGGTTGTGCAGGTACCGGTTGGACTGGGCCTGGTAGATCGCGTTCATCGGCCCGATGCCCATCGAGACCGTGGGGAACTCCCAGAACTCCGGCATCAGCCGCGGGTGCGGGTAGGAGGAGAGGGCGTGGCCCTCCTTGGACTTCTCCTGCCGGAAACCGTCCATGTCCTCCTCGGACAAACGGCCCTCCATGAAGGCCCGGGCGTACATGCCGGGGGAGGCGTGGCCCTGGAAGAAGACCTGGTCCCCGCCGCCGGGGTGGTCCTTGCCGCGGAAGAAGTGGTTGAACCCGACCTCGTACAGGGTCGCGGCCCCGGCATAGGTCGAGATGTGCCCGCCCACGCCGATATCGGCCCGCTGCGCCCGGTGCACCATCACCGCGGCGTTCCAGCGCAGCCAGGCCCGGTACTTACGCTCGATCTCCTCGTCGCCGGGGAACGGGGCCTCCTGGTCCACCGGGATGGTGTTGACGTAGTCCGTGGTGGTGACCATCGGAACACCCACGCTTTGCGCCCCGGCCCGCTGGAGCAGGCTGCGCATGATGTACTGGGCACGCTCGGTGCCCTGTTCCTGAATCAGCGCATCCAGGGACTCCAGCCACTCGGCGGTCTCTTCCGGATCACGATCAGGCAGCTGGTTTGTCAACCCGCTGAGGAT
>NZ_JBFTIA010000042.1:0-602 GCF_056394525.1 Arthrobacter sp. 10N43
GCAAGCACCGGATCATCGTTCGACTTGCATGTGTTAAGCACGCCGCCAGCGTTCATCCTGAGCCAGGATCAAACTCTCCGTTGAAGTAAAACAGACACAGCACGCACCCCCGGGAAAACGGAAGAAACACGCTGCACAAAATTTGAAACCAGCTGTAAAAACCAGACCACACCACGGGGTGGCRYAACCTGGTCAATTCAACCAATCCRTTACAATAAATTGGTATCAACAAACTTGGCACACTATTGAGTTCTCAAACAACAGACACACCCGGCACCACCACAACCAACATTCAGTCGCGGATCGCTCCGGAGCAACTTTTCAAASTTACCCGAGTCCGRAMCACTTTGCAAATCAGCGTTTCCGCGACCCACAAACCATCCGACCCGCCCCCACCAGAACCCGGAGCGCACGAAACGCCGACCAGATCCGGTCTTGAAATTTAGGGGATTGGCCGCCTCCGGTTCCCAGCATTTCCGCTGGTCTCCCTCTCGGCGACTTAGAAAACAATACACCCACCACGCCCCCACCGCAAACCCACCCCCACACACCCCCACCACCACCCCAAAACCCCCAAAACCCGCGGCCAAACGCGGGCCCGG
>NZ_JBFTIA010000043.1:0-584 GCF_056394525.1 Arthrobacter sp. 10N43
CGGTTATCGACTCCCCCAGGCTTATCGCAGATTCCTACGTCCTTCTTCGGCTCCTAATGCCAAGGCATCCACCGTGTGCTCTTAAAAACTTGACCACAAAAGATCAAGGAGTAATTTTCGAGAGAACCATGAAAACCACCATCCCGCCCAAAGACGGAACGACAGATCCAGGTTCATATTCTTGGAAATTGCTTCTTATAAAAGATGCTCGCGTCCACTATGTAGTTCTCAAACAACAACCCCGTACCACACACCCCACACACCAGCCCTTAAAGGGACAAACCGTGCATGCTCGGTGCAGCCAGGAAACCAGAAACACAAGTCCCGGGAAAGTCGCCCTCCCCGGTCCTGTTGTCTCAGGACCCAACAGTGTGCCAAACACTAAACCGCCCCCTTCCCCGCCGCACCGTTCCAGGACCACCACCGAAGAGGTGAGTCCGTACTGGGTGCCGCAGAAAACGCAGCGGCCGCTATTTGCTGATATTCCACCCGTGAGCACCCGCCGCAGAACAATCGTCTGCGCAACGGGCGTTACTCCTGACAACCCCACCACACCCGCATACACGGGGCAGGGTGGTTGTAGG
>NZ_JBFTIA010000044.1:0-548 GCF_056394525.1 Arthrobacter sp. 10N43
CCATGAAAACCACCATCCCGCCCCAAAGGACGGAACGACAGATCCAGGTTCATATTCTTGGAAATTGCTTCTTATAAAAGATGCTCGCGTCCACTATGTAGTTCTCAAACAACAACCCCGTACCACACACCCCACACACCAGCCCCAAAAGGGACCAACCGTGCATGCTCGGTGCAGCCAGGAAACCAGAAACACAAGTCCCACACCCCGCCACCGCACCCGCCCACCCCCAAAGGAGAAGACAAACACGGCCCGCAGGCCATGGTCCTGTTGTCTCAGGACCCAACAGTGTGCCAAACACTACCCGGCAATCCATTCCGGCAAGCGTTCCAGGACAAGGACCCCGAGAGGACCCCATCCGTACTAACTGCCGGCACGTGCCGCCAGGCACCTATTTGTTGATATTCCACCCGTGAGCACCCGCCGCAGAACAATCGYCTGCGCAACGGGCGTTACTCCTGACAACCCCACCACACCCGCATACACGGGGCAGGGTGGTTGTAGGTGCTCCTTAGAAAGGAGGTGATCCAGCCGCACCTTCCGGTACG
>NZ_JBFTIA010000045.1:0-515 GCF_056394525.1 Arthrobacter sp. 10N43
CCGCTGGGGTCCACGGTTTCGGGTTCGGCGTTGAGTGCAGGCTCGGAGGATTACGACTACTACGCTGTCGATCTGCCCAAGGCGGGCCGGGTCGGCCTGAATTTCAAGTTTCCCGTCGGGCTTGGAGCGGGATTCACCTACAGGGTCAACATTTATGGTGCCAATGGCACCAACCTCTACAGCTTCGACCTGGATGGCTCTCATGCTGACGGCAGCTGGCTGGCCGGCCAGGGCACGTTTCTGCCCGCAGGACGGGCTTACATCCGGATCTACGGCTATGACGGCGCAGCAAGCTGGGGCARGACTTACACCCTGAACACCACGCTGAGCGCGGGGACCGTGGAGCTCGAGCCCAATGACAGCACCGCGACGGCGACGGTGGTGCCGCTGGGGTCCACGGTTTCGGGTTCGGCGTTGAGTGCAGGCTCGGAGGATTACGACTACTACGCTGTCGATCTGCCCAAGGCGGGCCGGGTCGGCCTGAATTTCAAGTTTCCCGTCGGGCTTGGAGCGGG
>NZ_JBFTIA010000046.1:0-502 GCF_056394525.1 Arthrobacter sp. 10N43
CCTACAACCACCCTGCCCCGTGTATGCGGGTGTGGTGGGGTTGTCAGGAGTAACGCCCGTTGCGCAGACGATTGTTCTGCGGCGGGTGCTCACGGGTGGAATATCAGCAAATAGCGGCCGCTGCGTTTTCTGCGGCACCCAGTACGGACCTACCTCTTCGGTGGTGGTCCTGGAACGGTGCGGCGGGAAAGGGAGCGGTTTAGTGTTTGGCACACTGTTGGGTCCTGAGACAACAGGACCATGGCCCGCGGGCCGTGTTTGTCTTCTCCTTTGGGGGAGGGCGGGTGCGGTGGCGGGGTGTGGGACTTGTGTTTCTGGTTTCCTGGCTGCACCGAGCATGCACGGTTGGTTCCTTTGGGGCTGGTGTGTGGGGTGTGTGGTACGGGGTTGTTGTTTGAGAACTACATAGTGGACGCGAGCATCTTTTATAAGAAGCAATTTCCAAGAATATGAACCTGGATCTGTCGTTCCGTCCTTTGGGGCGGGATGGTGGTTTTCATGG
>NZ_JBFTIA010000047.1:0-490 GCF_056394525.1 Arthrobacter sp. 10N43
GTGGCACAAAGCCGGAGATATCCTCGGCCAGGCGGCGGCGGGTCTTGAGCAGGCGGGGGCGCAGGCGATTGTGCTCTGTACTAACACCATGCACAAAGTGGCGGGGCAAATTGAGGAGCGCTGCCAGATCCCTTTCCTGCACATTGCCGACGCCACCGGCCACGCCATTGAGAATGCCGGGCTGCGCAATGTCGCGCTGCTGGGTACACGCTACACCATGGAGCAAGATTTCTATCGCGGGCGGCTGGAGAAGCAGTTCGCCATCAGAACCACGGTGCCCGGTCCGGAAGATCGCCAGCGTATCAATGAGATCATCTTTGATGAGCTCTGCCTTGGCACCTTCAGCGACGAATCGCGCTACTACTTTATGAATGTGATTAAACAGCTGGCGAGCGAAGGGGCAGAAGGGGTGATTTTTGGCTGTACCGAAATCGGCCTGCTGCTGCCTGAAACCCACAGCCCGATTAAGGTGTTCGACACGGCTGCGCTA
>NZ_JBFTIA010000048.1:0-431 GCF_056394525.1 Arthrobacter sp. 10N43
GCTCCACCACCCGCCGCTATGGCGGCACCGGGCTGGGGCTGACCATCTCCGCGCGGCTGGTGAAGATGATGGGCGGCGAACTGGCTGTGACCAGTGAACCGGGCGTGGGCAGCGAGTTCGCGTTCAGCTTAACGCTGATAAGCCAGCCTGCCGCACTGGCGGCAATGCAGATGACGCGTTTTAGCGGCGAGCGGGTGCTGGTGGTGGATGATAACAGCACCAACCTGCGCCTGCTGGAGACGATGCTGACGCAGATGGGGCTGGTGCCGCACTGCGTCGATAACGCTCACCAGGCACTGCGCCTGACGGCAGAGAGCGAACCCTTTCCGCTGATCCTGCTTGATGCGCAAATGCCGGAGATGGATGGCATCTCGCTGGCGCTGGAGCTTTCGGTGCTGCCGCAGGCGAGCCAGAGCCGCATCATTATGCTC
>NZ_JBFTIA010000049.1:0-401 GCF_056394525.1 Arthrobacter sp. 10N43
CGGAGCGACGGCAAGATGTCCAGGGCGGACTGCCCCGGCTTTGGGACGAATGCATCCACATACACGATCCCCGCGATCCGCTCCGGAACACGGCCTGCGACACCGGCCACCACCATTCCGCCGTAGCTGTGCCCCACCAGGACGACATCCCGAAGGTCGTTCGCCTCGACAAGGCTGGTGATCTGATCGATGTGCGACAGCAACCCCACCTCCGGGGTCGCTTCGCCCGCGCGTTCTCCGACACCGGTGAGCGTCGGCGCGTAAACCTCATGCCCGGCAGCTTCCAGCAGAGGGACGACTCGCGACCAGCACCAGGCCCCGACGAATGAACCATGCACCAGCACATAGGTCCTTGATGTGTTCATGGATTTCATTGTGCTCTCCTGTTCAGGTAGTGGGAA
>NZ_JBFTIA010000050.1:0-391 GCF_056394525.1 Arthrobacter sp. 10N43
CTACTTCCGAACCGCGTAAGTCTGTCACTCTGTCATATCCGTACTCACGGAACTGCCGGACTCTGTACAAACCGCGCCGGCCAACCCTGAACCGCCAAACGCCAGGGACGCCCGCCCGGCAACACAGTGAGTCTGTGAGTCCGTGAGTCTGTAGGCCCGCCCAATTCAGAGGTCCTGCTGGGAACCGCGGCCCACCCTGGACCCTGACACTCCGGACCCCGGAAGTCACGAACTCCGGGAGCCTGTCTGTACGTGAGTCACAGAGTCAGTGATTACCCCCTTCAGGCGCCGACCATGCAGTCCCGGCGAGCTACTTCCGAACCGCGTAAGTCTGTCACTCTGTCATATCCGTACTCACGGAACTGCCGGACTCTGTACAAACCGCGCCGGC
>NZ_JBFTIA010000051.1:0-362 GCF_056394525.1 Arthrobacter sp. 10N43
GGCTTACGATCGCCATAAGACGGACGGCTATCGCCACCGAAGCTGCGCTGGCCTCCACCTTCACGCGGGGCACGATCACCGTAAGGCTTACGCTCACCGCCGGCGCCGCCGCTGTACGGCTTACGCTCACTGCCCCCGAAACCACGCTGATCCCCGCCCTCACGCGGGCCGCGATCACCATAGGGCTTACGGTCACGATCGCCACCACCGCTATACGGCTTACGATCGCCATAAGACGGACGGCTATCGCCACCGAAGCTGCGCTGGCCTCCACCTTCACGCGGGGCACGATCACCGTAAGGCTTACGCTCACCGCCGGCGCCGCCGCTGTACGGCTTACGCTCACTGCCCCCGAAACCACG
>NZ_JBFTIA010000052.1:0-350 GCF_056394525.1 Arthrobacter sp. 10N43
GCATATATTTGCCCGATGGGTTGACCAGGCGACGCCAGCTGGTCGGATCCATTTCAGAATCGATCGCCTGACCGATCTTCACATCCGCCGCTTTCTCACCGGTACCGTAAATGGTCACGCTGCCCGAAGCCGCAGGCACATAGACCGTGCCTTCATAGTCACCCGGCATCACCGCAATGTACTGGCGGTCGCTGGCGTGTTTATTGATAGCAGCGTCAACCGCAGCCTGAATGGTGGTGTGAGTCACACCCGCCGTACCGGCCGGCCCGACCACGAAATCTGCTTTTTCCGGCACGCGGATCGCGTAAGGTTTCCACGCGGCGCTGTTGGCGGCCAGCGGGGTGAAGTAG